>HF995397.1:0-6335 GCA_000432335.1 Firmicutes bacterium CAG:646 | reverse complement strand
CTTTTGGAAATCCCACGCGAGTCTTATACTTTTTCCAGTATAGCACACGGTCCTTCCCCGTGTCATGTAATATTATCGTTACTGCTCGCTCTTCCTTGCAGCGTATTTTCTGAATCCTCTTCTCCGATCAACGTCAGCCCCCAGCTCATCCAATCCCAATAAGTAACCCTGCCATTCGTTTCTGTAATTTCCAGCCGCTTCTTTTCATCGAAGGAAAATCCTGCTGCCTCCATACCAATATCCGATGCCATCCAAAGAGGATGAACCTCTTCTGCTGCCCACTGATAAATATAGATATGCTGACTCCACTGTTTCTCATCCTCTTCTATCCAAAATGGCTTTGCATCTCCATACCTTCCGATTCTCCAACACAAAAGTATCAATTCTTCTTTTGTGTCATGATTGATATCGCACCACAAAAAATCCTGTACAAGAATCTCTTTCGGCGATTTCCAGACTGCCTTTCCGTCCTTTTTCAAGGTCAGATTCCGCTCCTTCAAAAGAATCTCTCCACTCTCTTCTTCCACCGTCTGCCTCTTTTCCTGCCATACAATCCAGTCAGGAAGAAAAGCACCTTTTTGCCAGCCATATATGCCAACGGCGGCAGCCAAAGCTGCCGCCAGGATAAAAGCCAGTATTTTCCACCAGATACGTTTCCTAATACTCATATTCATAACGATAAGACCGGGTCCATTCCGGAGCATCCACCGGCGCATCAAAATTATAAGTTCCATCTTCTTTCACGGCAATTCCCATCATCTGCCTCCATTCACTGTCTGTGAGACGCTCAGCCAATGGCTGCTCAAACTGATAGAAAGAATACACCGCTCCCACACAAATATGTAATTCCCCATCGATGGGAACAACCACATAAATCGTCGATGGATTGCCTGTTCCCACTTCCAGACAGCTTCCATTCGGATCTGTGGCGATATCTGTCACGATTGCCGCCGGAAAATCACCGCTTCGGATATCTTCTCCTTCATCTTGAAAGGCTTCCAGCCAGAAATGTTCCAGATTACCGCCATAATTGCGGATCAACTCATATTCCTCATCTGTCAGAAGTTCATTTTTTAATTCTTTCTGGGACATAGTAAGAAACTGTTCCGCCATCTCCTGCAGCCGTTTCAGATTCGTTTCATCCTCTTCACTTAAAAGCCCGTACGTCTTCAGTCCCTGCATCGTTTTGGAAGCAAGCTGCGCAAATCTGGACCAGACTTCTACTTCAGGCTCCACATAGCCTCTGTCATCTCAGTCTGGAATCTCTCCGCCTCCCATTTCCGCCATTACCTGTTTTGCGTACAAAACAGTATCATGCTTCAATTCCGTATAACTTCCTGCAAAACTTTCCAGATTCTTCTTCGCCCACTGTTCACTCTGCATGAACGCCGGATAACCTTCTCCCTTTTCTTCCAGAAGCGGCGTCAGCGTATGCAGCCAGCCGGAATAAAGACTGGCGCTCCAGATAGTTTCCGGGGCATTTTCAAATCCTTCCCGCAGAACTTCCATCTGTTCCGGGTAATTTTCATAATCTGTATCTCCCTGCTCTTCCAAAATGGAGTACGCAGCATCAGAACCAAGCGCCGCAGCCACATCCAGCACATCAGGAAGCATCCGTTTGCCGCCCTGGCTGTTTTCCTGCACATTTTCATAGATCAACTGCTGAAAAATCGCCGCATCAATAGTAAAACGCTGACCCATAAACCGGAATCCTTTATTTTCCTCTGTTGCCTGCGTACCGGGATCTTCATCATCCATTACCGGGAGAGAATTGATCGCCGGAGCTTCCATACGGGCAGTAAGCTCTCGAAATGTCTCCCATCCTTCCGTATTTCCCACAAGGGCTTCCGCCTCAGGATCTTTCCCATAAGCTGCCTCAACAGCCGGAAAATACTCATAATAAGTGAGATCGTCGCTGGCTCCTGCGAAGAAAGAAGTTACCGAATAAATAGCCTCCCACTGATTAAAAGCTTCATCTTCCAACGCCAGTGTGATCAGCAAAGCGCTTCGATCCATTTCCTCTTCCGACTGCTTAAATCCAATCTGTCCATACCACATCATCGCCCGGAAATACTGTTCCAGCCGCTCGTCCCCTTCATAGTAACCCCGGGGCTTAAACTGAGAATAATCAACCCTGGTATTCATCAGCGCTGATTCAATAATGCCGGATGCATCCATAATATTCTGCAGCTCCTGAGACACCATCCCGGAAACTTCCTCCGGTATCTTCACTTTTTCATTCTGAAGATATGCTCCCACACTGAAAAAAGCCACATTTCTCATGGCAGCCTCTTCCCATTCGCTGCCCCGCAGCTCTTCGTACTGCTCCACACTATTTTCCAGCATAGCTTCGCTTAATTCCGCCAAAGTCTCAGAAAGATAATCCCGTTCCGTTTTTTTCATCAGATAGCTAAAATACAGATGATATGTGTGCATCATGGAATCCACTGTCACAAAACTGGGATACACGGAATAACGGTTATGCTCGTACGTTTCATAAAACTCTTTGTTATACCCGGGCTCTACCAAAAACAGATTTTTGGCAAGCAGTTTAATCCTCTCATCCTCTTCATTCGGAAAAAGCTGCTTCCTGTTATACACATTCGCCAGATCCTTCTCTACGGAATACTCTTTCACTTTTGCAGACATCGCCTCCGCAGTAATTTCCTCTGAAAAACTCATAAACGATGGTCGCTTCAACGGAGTAACTTCAGGAACCTTGGAATCCTTCTCTTCATTCTCCGCCCCTTCGGCAGAAGCGTCCTCCGCCCTCTCCTCTTTCGTCTCCTCCTGATATTCCACGGCATCTGCATACTCCCCGGAAGAGTCCTCTTTCTTTGTAACTCCCAGCACGATCATACCGATCACGCCCACCAGAACCACCGACAGACATCCGGCTGCGATACCTAACGCCAGAATACCCCTCTTCTTCGGCTTCCGGGGCGGCTGCGGTGTGGGCGTCCCATAACTGCCGCTTCCGTATATCGGCGGTTCCTGGCCGGTTTCGCCTTCCTTTCCTGTGGGCTCGCCACAAACCGGACAAAACTTTACATCCTCATCTAATTTGTTTCCACATTTTGAGCAAAAAATAATCTTCATCCCCCTTCTGAAAAATGACCTGTTTGCAGATTTACTTTCTTCCATCTTAACAGACTGGGGAGGGAAATGCTATGGTTTTTTGTGATGTATACACCACGATATTCAAATTTGTAGTAGAATTGCAATATGGTGTAAAATTAGCAAACACAAGAAAAACTGTAAGACTAAATATATCTACGATCTACATATCATTGGCTTACTGCAATTAACAAGGTCATATACCATTTTTTTGTACTATAAATGAGAAATTTTCCAAAGTTTTGCATAGCCACTTCCATTTCGCAAAAGCTCCTCCTCTGTTCCTATACTTTCTACTTTACCATCTTCTAAATAAATAATTTTATCTGCAAATCTCACATTATCTAAACGGTGCGTAACAAATAGCATCATCTTTTTTCGACAATATTTATCCATTGCTCGAAAAATCTCATATTCTGCATTAGGATCCAAAGCAGAAGACGGTTCATCCAACAAAACTATATCCCCTTTTCGGTATAACGCTCTAGCAAGAGCAAGTTTCTGATATTGTCCCCTTGAGAGTTCTGCTCCTCGCTCATTAAACCTACGTGTTATGTAAGTTTTATCTTTTTCAGGCAACTTATTCAATATTTCCCTTATGCCACTCTCTTTTATTACTTTTTTATATTCATTTTTTTCCTCTTTTATATTTTTACAACTTTCTTTTTTTCTCCCCATTGCTTCTTCTATCTTTATGTTTTCTTCTAATGTAAATGCATATGTTACAAATTCTTGAAACAACACACTAAAATGTCTTCTAATTTCCGTACGGCTATATTCTTTAATAGGGATATTATTTAACAAAATTCTTCCATCTGTTACATCATAAAATCGGAGTAATAACTTGATAATTGTGGATTTTCCCGAACCATTTGTGCCTACTAATGCAACACGTTCACCTGAATGAATTATAAAATTCACATCATTTAATATATTTTTTTCTGTTCCAGGATACGAAAAATAAACATGCTCAAAGCGTATCTCAACATCCCCATTCAGTGTTCTATTCCCCTCATACATCTTTTTAGAACAAAAGCGATAAAAACCTTCCACATTTTCAATTTTCATTTGATTTTCGCCAACCAATGCCAATGAATTAATCATAACATACATACTATTAACCATTTGTCCCATTGCACCAATATATAACGAAAAGTCTCCAAGTGTACATTTCCCTTTTAGAATCTCGTATACTATATATGCTATAATGCCTAATTTGCAAATTTCTATCGGGAATAAAAGTATTAGGTTTTTCCACGTATTACTTTTTATAATAGACACCTTATTTCCAATATATTTGTTCCATAACTGCTGATATCTTTCTGTTATACCTTCTCCTATGTTATATAATCGTAACTCTTGTGCATAAGTTTTCTCTGTTGCTAAAGTATATAAATAATTTCTTTTCCTCTCATTATCTACATTTCCACATTCCCAATCATATAAAATGCGTGTGTAATGATAATCTTGACACACCGCTGGAATCGATAATACACAAATCAATATGCTGACCAAAGGATTTAATTTCCATAAAATCCAGCCACTTCCGCAAACAGAAATAATCATACTAAACAAATCAATTATATTCCATATTGCATCCCCTATAGTATAGATATCTTTTTTTGTGTTTTGAAATCGATTATAATATTCCGGATTGTCAAATAACTCTATTTCCGCAAGAATCGCTTTATTCATCATTACTTTTTCTAATAAATGATTTAATTTATCCGTATGCAATGCCGTTACATAACTGTTTATTTTTTGCATTAATAAAGTAGCTATTGAAAATAAACCATATCCCCCAATCCCTGTGCATACCATATTAATATTTATACTGTGATTTTGAGAAATAGTATCAATTAAATATTTAGTACACCACGTTATTCCTAATGGAAAAAATGCAAGTAAAATCTTTGCTAGTAAACGAACTATCGTAAAGTAAATAGATGCCTGTGTTGAAAGATATAAACAGTATTTAATATTTTTAAATATATCCCTACTTTTTTTTATATATAATTTAATCTTTTGCATTTACCCTCTTATCTATCGAACCAACAATATCTCTTAAAACAATTTGTCTAATGATAGTTTTATAAAAACCAAATAATCATTTATCACTATCAATCGACACGATCCGCCCATCAGCAATCGTAATCACCACATCTGCCTGTTTCGCCAGTTCAAGATCATGGGTAATCAAAACAATCGTCTGGTGAAATGCCCGAGCTGATTTTTTCAGCAGCGCAATGACTTCCCCTGTTGTTTTATCGTCCAGATTTCCTGTGGGCTCATCGGCCAAAATGATCGCCGGCTTTGGGGCAAGCGCCCGGGCGATCGCCACCCTCTGCCTCTGTCCTCCGGAAAGCTCATCCGGATAGTAGTCAAGCTTCTCCCGAATCTCCAGGGCATCGATCACCTGATCGATATATTCCATATCCGGCTTCTTTCCGTCCAGATCCACAGGCAGCAAAATATTTTCCAAAACCGTATGTTCTTCCAAAAGATTGTAGGACTGGAACACAAATCCAATCCTTCTCCTGCGCATAAGAGCCAGATCCCGTTCCTTAAGCTCGGACATATTTTTCCCTTCCAGATAAATATGTCCGCCGGTACTTTTATCCAGCCCGCCTAAAAGGTGCAGCAATGTAGATTTTCCTGAACCGCTTTTTCCGATGATCGCATAAAATATGCCTTTTTCAATCTCAAGATCGATACCTTTCAGCGCATGGACGCTCAAAGCTCCCATCCCATAAGTCTTTTCCAGTTTTTCTGCCTTTAACACAATTTCCATAACATCTGTTCCCTCCCCGTTTTTCCGGTTAAACATTTATGTTTTCATTCGGTGTATATTTCTTAAGTTCCCATATCGGTCCGCAGCCCACTGCCGCCACCAGTATAAAATATCCCAAACATACCAACACATGAAGCCCCCAGGGATATCCCGACAGCCCACGAAAGCCCCCTGCAGTAAGAAGGATGACTGCTCCCAGACAAAGATGTGCGAGCAGAAGAGAAATCACTCCGGTCTTTATCCCTTTTCCCAGATACCGCAGAGCAATCTCCCTGTTTGTTACACCTAAAGCCTGTAATACGCCAAGACGCCCTCTTTCCTGGTCAAATGCCGACATGTGAATATTCCACAGAATCACCAATGCAATCATCACAGTGGCCACTCCAAAGACTCCCAGAAGCAAAGCAGTATTCAGCGCTTTGTAATA
>HF995396.1:79188-79442 GCA_000432335.1 Firmicutes bacterium CAG:646 | reverse complement strand
CGGGTCATGGCAACACGGGCTGCCTCGATCTGATTGGATCTGATCCAGCATGGCTCCATAGCCACCAGACCAAATTCACCATAGTTGATTTTATTTCCTCTTAATGCTTTTCCTCTCATGGATCCGCGGAATTGTTTACGACGTTTAACTCTCTTAGGCATTAACATAATTATTTATCGCTCCCTTCCTTAGTTCCTTTGGTTGGAAGAACTTCGCCATTATAAACCCAAGCTTTAACACCAACTTTTCCATAA
>HF995396.1:69634-79081 GCA_000432335.1 Firmicutes bacterium CAG:646 | reverse complement strand
GGAGCCATATCTGCTCCACCAAGACGTCCGGATACGGATGTTTTGATACCCTTTGCTCCGGCTTTCATAGTTCTCTGCATTGTAGATTTCATAGCACGACGGAAAGAAATACGGTTTTCCAACTGCAGTGCGATGTTCTCTGCTACCAGCTGAGCATCTCTGTCTGGTCTCTTTACTTCTTTGATATCTACGATCAGTTTCTTTGCTGTGTATTTCTGCAGCTCTTTTTTCACTTTCTCGATCTCTGCGCCGCCTTTACCGATAACAACACCAGGTTTTGCTGTGTAGATAATAACTTTCACACGCTCGGAAGCTCTTTCGATCTCGATCTTGGAAACGCCTGCACTGTACAGTTTCTTTTTCAGAAATGTTCTGATGTTATAGTCTTCCACCAGGTTATCTGCAAAATCTTTTTCTGCATACCATTTGGAATCCCAGTCTTTGATAACACCGACTCTAAGGCCGTGTGGGTTAACTTTCTGTCCCATGATTACCCTCCTTATTATCTTTCATCTAACACGATAGAGATATGACTTGTTCTTTTCTCAATTCTATATGCTCTACCCTGAGCTCTCGGTCTGATTCTCTTCATTGTAGGCGCTTTGTTTGCGTAGCACTCTGCAATGTAAAGATTCTCAACGCTCATTCCATTGTTGACTTCAGCGTTTGCGATTGCAGACTCCAGTAATTTTTTGATCACGCTGGAAGCGTAACGTGGGTTATATGTCAGGATACCCAGAGCGGTCTGCACATCTTTTCCACGAATTACATCCAGTACATAACAAGCTTTCTGTACGGACATTCTTGCGTAGGATAATTTAGCAGATGGTCTTGTATCTTTATTAGCATTTCTTGCTCTTTTAATCTGGCTTCTATGTCCTTTTGCCATGACTAAAATCCTCCTTTCAAGATAGGGACGAACCCTTATTTACGAACACCTGATTTTTTCTCGTCTTTTCCATGTCCTCTGTAAGTTCTTGTAGCAACGAACTCACCCAGTTTATGTCCAACCATATCTTCTGTAACATATACCGGAACATGTTTTCTTCCGTCGTGAACAGCGATTGTATGTCCAACGAAGGATGGGAAAATTGTGGAACGACGTGACCAGGTTTTAATAACTGATTTATCTCCTGCTGCATTCATAGCATCAACTTTTTTCAATAAGCTCTGATCTGCAAAAGGTCCTTTTTTCAATGAACGAGCCATTCGCGTAACCTCCTTTATTTCGCTAACGTTTTACCGTCTCTTCTTCTTACAATATATTTATTGGACTGTTTGTTTTTCTTTCTGGTCTTCAGGCCAAGAGCAGGTTTGCCCCATGGTGTACATGGACCCGGACGTCCGAAATGATTTACCATCTCTTCTTCTTACAATTAACTTGTTAGACTGTTTGTTTTTCTTTCTTGTCTTCAAGCCAAGAGCCGGTTTGCCCCATGGTGTACATGGACCTGGACGTCCGATACCGGTCTTACCTTCACCACCACCGTGCGGATGGTCATTCGGGTTCATTACGGAACCACGTACTGTCGGGCGGATACCCATGTGACGTTTTCTTCCGGCTTTACCGATATTTACCAGGCTGTGCTCACCGTTTCCTACAACGCCAACTGTTGCGCGGCAGTTGATCGGAACCATTCTCATTTCACCTGAAGGCAGTCTCAAGGTCGCGTATTTGCCTTCTTTTGCCATCAACTGAGCTCCATTACCAGCAGAACGAACCAGCTGTCCGCCCTTTCCAGGATGAAGTTCTACATTGTGAATCATAGTACCAACAGGGATATCTGTCAGAGCCAGGCAGTTACCCGGTCTAACTTCTGCGTTAGATCCGCTCATAACTTTCATGCCTACTTTCAGTCCTTCTGGAGCCAGAATGTAAGCTTTCTCACCGTCTGCGTAGCAGATCAGAGCGATGTTAGCTGTTCTGTTTGGATCATACTCGATAGACTTTACAGTTGCAGGAATATCGTCTTTTCTTCTCTTGAAGTCGATAATTCTGTATTTTCTTCTACTTCCGCCTCCGCGATGTCTAACTGTGATCTTACCCTGATTATTACGTCCAGCGTTTTTCTTCAGAGAAACTACCAGAGATTTTTCCGGTGTAGATTTTGTAATTTCTGCAAAATCCAGGTTTGTCATATTTCTTCTGGACGGTGTATATGGGCTGTATACTTTAATTCCCATTGTAATATCTCCTTTCATTTAGCGATAGTAAGAGCGAATCGGATATCCGCTCAAGTCTTATGACTTTTTCCGCTTCACAATCTTACAGACCCTCAAAGATCTCGATATCTTTGCTGTTTTCAGTCAGTGTTACGATTGCTTTCTTTGTCTTAGCTGTTGTTCCTACTGTATATCCACGGCGTTTTTTCTTTCCATCCATGTTCATGGTGTTTACGCTCTTTACTTCTGTTCCTTCGAACATTTTTTCAACAGCTTCTTTGATCATGCTTTTATTTGCTTCCGGATGTACCAGGAAAGTATATTTTTTTTCTGCCATAGCATTCATACTTTTCTCTGTTACGATCGGTTTAAGGATGACATCATAATATTTTACGTTAGCCATTATGCGTATACCTCCTCAACTTTAGCAACAGTCGCCTTATCCAGAACAACTGTGTTGTATTTCAGGATATCGAATACATTCAGAGTATCTACAGAAGCTGTGATTACATTCGGAATGTTTCTTGCAGATACGATTACGTTTTCGTTGTCTGTTACAACCATAGCTTTTGCTACGTTCAGGTTGTTCAGTACATTCTGCATATCCTTTGTTTTGATAGCGTCTAATTTCAGTTCATCCAGAACTACCAGTTTGCTTTCCTGTACTCTGCTTGTCAGAGCGGATTTCAGAGCCAGTCTTCTTTCTTTCTTATTCATTTTGAGAGAGTAGTCTCTTGGTGTTGGAGCAAATACAACTCCGCCGCCTGTCCACTGTGGAGCTCTTGTTGAACCCTGTCTGGCATGACCGGTTCCTTTCTGTCTCCAAGGTTTTCTTCCGCCTCCGCTTACTTCAGAGCGGGTTTTTGCTTTCTGAGTTCCCTGACGATTGTTTGCAAGCTGACGAACCACTGCCAGGTGAACAAGATGCTCGTTCACTTCAACACCGAACACTGCGTCGTTCAGTTCCAGTGTGCCAACTTCTTTGCCTTCCATATTATAAACAGATACGTTTGACATCTGTGTGATCCTCCTTTCAAGATTCATGCCTTACGGCATCGGGTCCACTTATGTTCCGTTAAATTATTTACCAGATTTAACGGTCTCTTTGATTGTTACTAAAGATTTCTTAGGACCTGGTACAGCGCCTTTTACCAGCAACAGATTGTTCTCTGTATCAACTTTGATGATCTCCAGATTCTGAACTGTTACTTTCTTGTTGCCCATGTGACCAGCCATTTTCTTTCCTTTGAATACACGGCTTGGATCAGATGCAGCACCGTTGGAACCTGCATGACGGTGATATTTGGAACCGTGTGCCATAGGTCCTCTGGACTGACCATGTCTCTTGATTGCGCCCTGGAATCCTTTTCCTTTGGAGATTGCAGTAGCATCTACTTTTTCTCCTGCTGTGAAGATGTCAGCTTTGATCTCCTGAGCAACTTCATAGCTTTCAGCGTCCTCAAAACGGAATTCGCGAACGAATCTCTTATAAGAAACGCCTGCTTTGTCGAACTGTCCTTTCATTGGTTTGTTAACCAGTTTTTCTCTCTTGTCAACAAAACCAACCTGTACTGCACTGTAACCGTCGTTCTCAACTGTCTTAACCTGAGTTACTACGCAAGGTCCTGCCTGCAATACAGTTACCGGAGTCAAAACTCCATCTTCGTTGAAAATCTGAGTCATTCCAACTTTTGTAGCTAAGATTGCTTTCTTCATTCTTTTTACCTCCTGCTTAATCTACAGCGGAACACCCTGAGGTGTTCATCCTAGAACAGCCGATATAACTGGAATGTGCTACATTACTTCTATATCAAACCCTTCTGGATAATTAGCTTTGTTCGATGAAATTATTTGTTTTTCATCTTGATATCGATGTAAACACCAGCCGGCATCTCCAGTCTAGCCAGAGCATCCACAGTTTTCTGCGTCGGCGCGATGATATCGATCAGTCTTTTATGAGTTCTCTGCTCAAACTGTTCTCTGGAATCTTTGTATTTATGAACCGCACGTAAGATAGTTACTACTTCTTTCTTAGTGGGAAGTGGTACAGGTCCACTCACTACAGATCCGTTCTTTTTTACAGTTTCGATGATTTTGCTTGCAGATGCATCAACCAGCTGATGATCGTAAGCTTTTAATGTGATTCTCATTACTTGACTTGCCATAAAAAAAGTCGCCTCCTTTTCGCACTTTACGAGTACGACAAGCGGTGACTGTACACTTACCCGTGTGTGTCTTGCTGATCTTCACACGGCTCCGCTCTTTTCAGCGGACTTCCTTGACTTGTATACAGTGACTTGTCGCCAGTTTCTTAACTTGACATTCGCTCCACGGAAAACCTGCAATCTCTGCAGCAACCTCACGCTTCATCGCTATCAATGTCACAACATGAGTTATTATAAACGAAACCCCTGGCAAAAGCAAGGGGTTTCTGAAAAAAAATTCATTTTTTTTTACAGGATATCGGAATAATCCAAAAGAGTGATACCGCTCACTTCGTCCTCCACCACATCCGGCTCATCCCCTGCTTCCCGGGCTTTGTTGATCAGTTCCTCTTTTGTATAGGAAGGAATTGCCAAATGGATGTTTTCTTCCTGCTCCATCTCCTGAGCAATCGCAGCTTCTTCAACTGCCGGGCTTTCCTGCTCCGGCTTCCAAATCTCCTGCGTCATTCCCGGATCCGTCTGTTCTTCCTGCGGCGCGCCTTCCGCTCCCATCATCCTGGCGATATCTGCCGCCAGAATACTTCCGGTCTCTTCAAACAGGTTCTGATCTTCTCTGGTGATCTGCTCTTTCTTTTCATCAGAAACTTCGGAAATCTTTGTCAGAGGGACTTCTTCCGGGATCTCCTGATCTTTTCCTGCCTTTTTCTTCTTTTTCTCCGCTTTTTTCAAAGCTTTCCGTTCTTTTCTGCTCAGTTCCGGCTCTTCTTCCTCTTCATAGGATTCGTCATCGCCGTCTTCTTCATCATCTTCGTCATCTTTTTTCCAGATCTCCGCCAGAATGAACAGAACAATAATAAATACCACGGAAAGTCCTACCACGATCAGTCCTTCTGGAGTTCTCAGCGCCGCTGATACATAACCGATCAGAGGTACGGTAAGGATCGCCTTCTTCATGGTACTGCTGACCGTATGTTCCATCGTTCCTCCGTCGGTACTCAGTTTATCCTCCAGAACACACTTGTCACCCTCCACACTTTGTACCCGGTACACATACTGGCTTCCGCCTTCGCTCACCAGAACTTTACTTCCTTCTTTTGGCATTTCCTTCAAAGAAACTGCATAAGTCACCGATCCCATAGACAGGTTCGTATCCATCGTCCCATCATCCACGATCACTGTAGTCACACCTGCAAACGGCGGTATCAAAAGCCCTCCCGCTACTACAATAGCCAGGATCAGCAAGCTATTAACAAGTACTTTCAAAAACTTCGACATACCCACTCTCCTCATTTTACTGGAATTGTAACCGCACCGCTTCTTCCTTTTATCCGCTGTGCTATTACCTGAAATTTAACTTTAACTGCAACTATTATATCCCGTTTCCCTTTCTTCTGCAACCTGTTTTAAAAAATGTAAGGTTTTTTCATTTTTTCGTTGAATATCTGTTTTCACTTTATTATAATGGGTTCATTCCCAATGGAGGTAAGTTTTATGCAGCCTACAGTTAAAATGATTGAAGATTTTTCACTGAACGCCTGGCCTTCCCATCAGATTCAGCTTTACGATGGCTGGCTTCTGCGCTTCTCTTATTTTTACACCCACCGTACCAACAGTGTGGAACAGATCGGGAGCTCCAGCATCCCTCTGGAAGAAAAAATTGACTTCTGCGAGGATTCCTACAGGCATTGGGGAACCCCTGCGATTTTCAAAATTTCTCCTTTGGTGGACCGTTCTTTTGAACCCTTGCTGATCCAGAGAGGATACCTTACAGAACATACTACGGAGGTCATGATTCTTTCTTTTGATGCTTACTGTGAAAAAACGCCCGCCGTCCCGGTGCAAATCGCCAAAACAATACAACCCCGGTGGATCAACGGTCTCTTTTCTTTAAAAGGAACCACCAACGCCGTCCACCGTCAGATTGTTCCTTCCATGTATCAGGCCATTCCCAAGGATACGCTGGCTGCCTGTATCACCAATGAAAAAGGACAGATCGTCGCCATCGGTCTCGGCATTCTGGATCGTTCTTATATGGGGATCTATGCCATTCACGTTCATCCCCATTACAGAAAGCTCGGCTATGCCCGATCCATTTGCACCGCCTTGCTAAATCTCGGAAAGGAATCCGGTCTGGCAGGCGCCTATCTTCAAGTCGTTCAGGGAAATACCCCTGCAAAAGCCCTATACACTTCTCTCGGTTTCCGGGACTTTTATACATATTGGTTTCGTGTACGAGAGTTATTTTAAAGGAGGTTATCTTGGAACTTTTACATTTTATCGCACAATATCGTTCGCCATTTTTTGATTCTTTCTTCCAGACTGTCACCTGGCTGGCCCAGGAAACCGTGGTAGTAGTGATTATCTGCTGGTTTTACTGGTGTCTAGATAAGCAAAAAGCCTATATTCTGGGACTCACCTATTTTCTTTCCGGTCTCCTCGTTCAGGGATTAAAGATCACATTCCGCATCCCCCGTCCCTGGATTCTGGACCCTGATTTTCACGCCGTCCCTTCCGCTCTGGCAGGCGCTACCGGTTACTCCTGCCCCAGCGGACATACCCAAAGCGGCACTGCTCTTTTTTCCACTCTGGGATTCGCAGCGAAGAAAAAAAGTTGGAAGTTTCTCTTCTTCTTTCTCATCCTGCTCATTGGATTCTCCCGGATGTATCTGGGCGTGCACACTCCCTGGGACGTGGCGATATCCATGATCCTAACGTTTCTTCTGTCGGCTGTTGTCTGGTACTGGGCAGGTCCCCGACTGACAAAACCGGAACATACCGGAAAGATTGCTCTGGGACTTTTCACTGTCTGTGTCCTTTTAGGCATCTACACCACCGTTCTCTATATCACCCGGATCGCAGACCCGGAAATGGCAGAGGACGCTTTAAAAGCCTGCGGCGCAGGACTGGGATTTGCCATCGGTTACTATCTGGAAGGACGCTGTATTCGCTTTTCTCTTCCCAAAACAGGAAAAGAAAAAGCCCTGCGTTTTACTGTTGGAATACTTTCTGTTATCCTGTTCATGGGAATCTTTGAATTTACTCTAAAGCGCACCCTCTGGGGAAGCGTACTTTCATACTTTCTTCTGATCCTCTGGATCGTTGCCGGTTATCCCGCTGTATTCTGTTACCGGGAGAAAAGAAAAAAGAGCTGACACGCGCAGCTCTTTTTTCATCCATTTATTTATGATAGAACGGATCTTGCATCCGCTCCAGGAATCATCTTATTTATTTGTAAGATATTTCTCGATTCCAGCAATCGCCGCTTCCTCGTCTGCGCCTTCTGCGCTGATGGTAACGCTCTCACCAACATTCAGTCCCAGGGTCATCATACCCATAATGCTCTTGGCATTTACCCGTCTGTCCCCGTTTTCCACCTGAATCTTACTTTCGTACTGGCTTGCAACCTGTACCAGCATTGCCACTGGGCGGGCTTCTAATCCATTGGAAATCTGAATTGTCATCGGCTTCTTAATCATAATAATCCTCCTTATTTCCTCGCAGTTCTTCTGCAATCCTGCTCAGCTTGCGCAGACGATGATTCACCCCCGACTTTCCCACCGGCGGAGTCAACATCTCCCCCAGCTCTTTCAGGGTCGCATCCTGATGTTTAAGCCTCAGAACTGCCATTTCCTCCAGCCCTTCCGAGAGCTGAGAAAAACCCATGTGTGTTTCAATATACCTGATGTCCTCTATTTGTTTTACCGCTGCCGATACTGTTTTTGTGATATTGGCAGTTTCACAGTTCACCTTTCGGTTCACATTATTGCTAATCTCTTTCCGTATCCGGATATTCTCCAGATTCATAAGAGAAATACTCGCTTCCATCAATCCCAGAAGCTCAACAATCTGTGATCCTTCTTTCAGATATACCACCTGATTCTTCTTTCTGTTAATGATCCGTCCATCCAGCTGGAAATCCTTAAGGATTGCCTGTACCTGAAGCGCCCGCTCCATGGTGCTGCACACAATCTCCAAATGATATGACTTTTCCGGATCACTGATTGAACCTGCTGCCAAAAAGATTCCTCTTAAAAAAGCCCTCTTGCAACAGTCCCTCTGAATGACCAGATGATTCATCTTCGACAGGTCCTCTGCGATCTCCAAGGACGGCGACATATACTTCGCCGCCTGAAGAATTCGAACTGTATCTTCATGAGAATTTACCTGCACCCGATAGACATCGGATTTTTTCAAGTAAATATTCTTTCGAATACGAATTTCTGCTTCTATATTAAATGTTTTTTTCAATAATGTAAAGTACTTTCTTGCCACAGAAATATTTTCCGTCTGAATATTCACCTGAAATTCATCCTCTGGCGAAATAGATACATGACCGCATACGCTTAAAATCGCCGCAATTTCTGCAATCTGGCAATGACGGGCATCGGAACACTGACGGGAAAGCTCTTCTTTCACCTCACCGGAAAATGACATATGCCCTACCTCGTTTCCTCTATTTTCTTTCGAATCGCGTCTTTTCCAATATCTCTATGTTCGATCCGCAATCCATATTCCTCGGATTTTGCCAGTCTCTGATACAGACCGTTTGCCAGAGTCACCGACCGATGTTTTCCTCCGGTGCATCCGATACTCACCACCAACTGGTTTTTCCCCTCCAAAATATAATTGGGAATCAGAAAATGAATCATGTCTTCCAGTTTATTTAAAAATATCTGGGATGCTTCAAACCCCATCACATAATCGCTCACCGGCGCATCATTTCCGCTTAACGGCCGCAGCTCATCCAAATAATAGGGATTTGGCAAAAAGCGCACATCAAAAACCAAATCCGAATCCGACGGGATGCCATATTTGAATCCAAAAGAAAGGATCGTGATCATCAGACTTTTAAATCCCTGATTTTTCACAAAAATCTTGTCCAGCTCGCTTTTCAGCTCTCTGGTAAGGAGCTGACTGGTATCAATAATATAGTCTGCATGCTTTCTCAGAAATCCCAGCTTTTTCCGCTCTTCACTGATTCCATTCTCCACTCTCCCCGTTCTGGAAAGAGGGTGTGTTCTTCTTGTTTCCTTATACCGTTTAACCAGTACCTCGTCATTGGCATCTAAAAAAAGAATCTCATATTCCAGACCCGTCATGGAGATCTCTTCCAATGTCC
>HF995396.1:55193-69624 GCA_000432335.1 Firmicutes bacterium CAG:646 | reverse complement strand
ACGGGATAAACCGACCTGTGTGCCTACCCATACCGTACCTTTCGAATCGGCGCTTCGTATATCTACGCCCAAAGCCACCTTGTGGATACTGTCAGAATTTCCTTCCGTAATAAACTGAGCAAACTTTTCCAGCAGAGGAATCGGCAAATTATCCACGCAAAAATACCCTGCATCCTCCAACATTTTCAAAGCCGAAGACTTCCCCGCTCCGGACATTCCCGTAACTATAACAAATCTCATATTCTCCCCGTTTTCTCCTTTTATTGAAATTCTCCCAGAAATCTTACTTCCGTCTCTAATCTCACCTGAAACTTTTCATATACCTTATCCTGCACGTCACGAATCAGCTGCACCACATCCGCCGCAGTGGCGTCTCCTGTATTGATCACAAAACCACAGTGTTTATCTGAAATTTTGGCGCCTCCCACCTGATATCCTCTGAGCCCGGTATCTTCTATCAGTTTTCCTGCAAAATACCCTTCCGGGCGTTTAAAGGTACTTCCTGCGCTGGGATATTCCAGTGGCTGTTTCGACACTCTGCGTTCCTTCAGATCATCCATCTTCGCCTGAATCTGCTCCTGATCTCCCTTTTCCAGACTTAACTGCGCTTCCAGCACAATATAGCCCTTTTCCCGGATCACGCTGCTTCTATAACCCATATGTAACTGAGAGGAATCCAACACCAGAACCTCTCCCTGAGGAGTCAGCACCGTCACCGACGCCAGAATATCTTTCATTTCTCCCCCGTACGCTCCTGCATTCATCATAGAAGCGCCGCCCAGGGTCCCCGGTATACCGGAAGCAAATTCCATGCCCGTAAGCTCCGCCTGCGCCGCCTTCTTCGCGATGGAAGACAGCAAAGCGCCCGCCTGCGCCCGAATCCGCTCTCCTTCCACCTGAATCTGATTCATATTTTTATATATCTGGATCACAACGCCGCGAAACCCTTCATCGCTCACCAGAAGATTACTTCCATTTCCCAAAATAAAATACGGCAGCTCCTCTTCCTTGCAGACTTCCAATATTTTCTGTACCTGCTCCACACGATCAGGGCAAAGATACAGGTCTGCCGGTCCTCCCAGCCGGAAAGTGGTATGGTTTTTCATAGGTTCATCTTTCAAAATCTGGTGTTCTTCCAGAATCTTTTCCATTTTTCTTATACTATCTTCTCTCACGGAACATTCCCCTGTTCTATCTTATTTTTTGCCGGATTTTTTTATGAGATCTCTGACTACTTCCCCGGCGATCATCAGTCCTGCCGTTCCCGGCACAAAAGAAATACTCCCGGGAACCGGTCTTTTGGCTGTTCCCTTTACCTCCTCCGAATGAGCCGGCTTTATGGGAACTTCTTTTGAATATAAGACCTTTACCTTCTTGATTCTCCGCTTTTTTAGCTCTGTGCGGATCACCTTTGCCAGAGGACAGACACTGGTTTTTGAAATATCGGTAATCTCAAATCTGGATGGATCCAGCTTATTTCCCGTCCCCATACAGCATATAATCTCTGTTTTTGCTTCCTTCGCCTTCTCGATCAGAAGTAATTTGGAAGAAACGGTATCGATTGCATCCACTACATAATCATATGACTGAAAATCAAACAAATGCTGGGTATCCTGATTAAAAAACGTCTCATAGGTATTCACGATAATATTCGGATCAATATCCTTAATCCTTTCTTTCATCACCTGAGTCTTGGCTTTCCCCACAGTGGAATGCAGCGCAAGCAGCTGGCGGTTAATGTTCGTCAGAGACACCACATCATTATCCACCAACGTCAAACCGCCGACACCACAGCGCGCCAGCGCCTCCGCCACATAGGAGCCCACGCCGCCTATACCAAAAACTGCCACTCTGGATTTTTCCAGAAATTCCATCGCCTCTTCTCCGATCAGAAGTTCCATTCTCGAATACTCATGCAGCATATCTGTCCTGCCTTTCTCTTACGGTTATCATTGATTTTCCTATTATACTATATACTTCCCATCCCCCGCAAGCATTCTAACCATTTTTTGTGAGGATTCCCCCCGCCTCTATTTTTTCATCTTAGGCTGAAAAACAACACTTGCCAGATATCCGAAGATCAAAGCTGCGCTGATTCCTCCTGCACTGGCGGTAAAACCTCCGGTAAAAATCCCCAGAATCCCTTCCTTATCCACTGCTTCCTTCACTCCCTGAAACAGCAGATGCCCAAATCCTATGAGCGGTACCGTAACTCCGCCATGGGCATAATCCACCAGCGGCTGATAAAATCCTACCGCACTCAAAAGCGCCCCCGAACATACCAGAAGAACCATAATCCTGCCCGGCATCAGCTTTGTTCTGTCCAAAAGGATCTGCACCAGCGCACAGATCAGACCTCCCACCCAAAATGCATTGATATACTCCATCAGTTTCCCTCCTTATCCAAACCTTCCAGAATCACCGCCTGAGCAATCCCCGGAACACTGCTTCCCTCATAGAAACTCACTTTCGACATCAGCGCTCCCGTCGGCACAAACAAAACCTTTTTCCATTCTCCACGGATGATTTTCGGAAGAATATATCCGGCAAGAACCGAAGCCGAACAACCGCAGCCGCTTCCGCCGGAATGGGTATCCTGCGTCTCCCGGTCATAAATAAGAATTCCACAATCTTCATGGACATTTCCCATCCGATACCCCTGCTGTTCCATCATATCCAGCAAAATCTGCTGTCCCACATATCCCAGATCTCCCGTAATAATCTTATCATAATCTTCCGGCTCCCTTCCAAAATCCATCAAATGCTGCGCAATTGTACTACAGGCTGCGGGAGCCATACAGGCTCCCATATTCTGGGAATCTTTCAATCCATAATCCGTAACCTTTCCTGTGGTAAGTCCTGTAATCTTCACCAAACCTCTATCTTTTCCCACCACACAAGCTCCGCTGCCGGTCACTGTCCAACTGGCGGAAAGCGGTCTCTGGCTTCCATACCCCAGCGGGAAGCGGAATTCTTTTTCTGCTGTAGCAAAGTGACTGGAGGTAACTGCCAGCACTCGGTCGCCATAGCCACCCGCCACCATCATAGAACTGAGGCTTAACGCTTCTCCCATCGTGGAACAGGCTCCAAAAAGTCCATAGAGCGGACGATCCAGCTCCCCAATACCAAAAGAAGAGGCTATCGACTGCGCCAGAAGATCCCCCGCAAAAATCATCCGAATCTCTTCCGTCTGGATTCCGGTTTTCTCCACTGCCAGCCGCGCCGTCCTCTGCTGCAGCATACTTTCCGCTTCCTCCCAGGTTTTCTTCCCAAACTTTTCATCTTCCTCCACCTGATCGAAACACTCCCCCAAAGGTCCTTCTCCCTCTTTTTTCCCCACCACGGAGGCAAATCCCTGAATATACACCGGTTCTTTAAAAGATATACTTTGTTTTCCTAAAAACTGCTGTTCCATCTCTTACAACCTCCCTATCAGATAATAAAGAATCCCCAGAATCCAGGAAGATAAAATTCCATACAGGATCACCGGACCGGCAATGGTAAAAATTTTACATCCGATACCAAAAACCTGACCTTCCTTCTGAAATTCCACCGCCGGAGCCGCCACAGAATTAGCAAATCCGGTGATCGGCACCAGCGTTCCCGCCCCCGCCCATTTTGCCAATCGGGGATAAAGTCCAAGCCCCGTAGTCAGCGCACTTAAAAAGACCAGAATCACAGAGCACCAGGTTCCCGCCGTCTTTTCGTCCATCCCCATATTCTGGCACCAATTTAACAGAAACTGCCCCAGCGTACAGATCAGCCCTCCTACCAAAAAAGCCTTCGCCATATTCATCCACAGATTATGAACGGGCGTTACTTCTTTCACATACGTTTCGTACTGCTTTTTCTTTTCTTCCGTCTGCAATTTACTCATTACATCCACCATCCTTTCTCAAAATAAAGCAGGGACCCCAGTGTCTTTCCCAAAGCCATAGCTATGATGATCCAGCCGATCCCTTTCGTTATTCCAGTTCTTCGCAGCATAATGGAAAAGATATTTACCACTTCTCCCAGAGCAATGATCCAGCTTCCCAGAAAGATCCCTGAGAAAACTCCAAATACCAACAGCCCTGGTATTCCTAGAGGAAAACTGCCCTGATAAAGGAAAAAGATATTTCCCAAAAACGCTCCCAGCATGGAGCAATTTTCATAAAGTCTTACCTGGCGGGCAGTTCTTGTAATACCCGCATATCTGGGAACGATTCCCAGTGTAATAATAAACGCTACCACCCCGCTGGCGATCACCATGCCAATGCACACTCCCAGAAAACCAAGAAAAATCTGCATCCCCATCGGTCAATTCTCCTTTCGATTTTCCATTTCCAGAATGGTATTATCCACCTCATCCTCATACGTCCTCATCTCCACCTCGATAGGCGTAGGATCCTGCGTGATCTTCCATCGACCAAAATGATTAAAGAAAAAGATAACGCCGATCCCGATTCCCAGTGAATACCCGATCTCCAGAACGGTAAATCCATCGGAGGATTCTCCCATAAACTGGCGGTAAATATTCTGAAACAGGGTGGGAATATCCACATCCGTATTGAAAGTCATAATAGAAAACATGGTACCGAAAAAGGTCAGAAGGCATACGAACACGGTTTTGCACCAGCCAATCCACTCCTTTTTCCTGCCCGGATCCTCATAGGTGAGAATGAACTCCGGCTCTCCCATATGAGTTACTTCCACCTTTTCCTCTTTTTTCTGTATCAGATCCACCAATTCTATAGCGGACACCGTATATCTTCCATACTTTCCTTTTGGCAGCGTGATCACCCGGAGTACCTTACAGCGGTTTAATACCGCCGGATTATTGCTGGTAAGTTGGGCGATATCCTGAAGCTGCACCTGTTCTGACAGTACCTTCATGTTTTTATCCGTCTGGATATACAGCATATCACTCATCCATCTCTACCTCCGCCCTCACCAAAGTGCCGCCCGGTTCTTTTTCTTCTCTCTGACTGTAGCAGATCAGACTGAGCACCAGCGCCCCCGCAAAAATCACTGCTGAAATCCACATCCATTTTTTTCTCTGTGTCATATGCTTTACTCCTTTTCTCTGAAGGTAGTATGTGCCAAATACGCAAAAAAATACAGCGGAATGATTGCAATTCCGCTGTTGCCCCAAAACATTCTCAACTGTGACAATGTTGCCGCATATTTTTTAATATCCTCTTTTCCAGTCGTGAAACCTGTACCTGAGAAATTCCCATCTCCCGGGCGATCTCGGTCTGGGTTTTTTCCTGAAAATATCGTTTAAAAATCAGTTCCCGATCTTTTCCTTCCAGCGTTCCCAGCATTTCTTCCAGAAACAATTTATCCACCACCCGTTCATTCACATTCTCTTTTTCCTCCAGTTTGTCCATCAGAGAGATATCTCCTCCCTCCCCCTGATAGATAACCTGCTGCAAAGATTCCACCTGGGTTCCCGCCTCCAAAGCCAGCACCAGTTCCTCCACCGGCATTTCCAATTCCCGGGCGATTTCCTCCATGGTGGGTTCTCGGCCTTTTTCTTTTTCCATCTTTTCCCGGATATGATATGCCTTTCCTGCATTCTCCTTTAACGATCTACTCACCTTCAAAATCCCATCATCCCGCAAAAATCTTTTAATCTCCCCTGCGATCATGGGAACTGCGTATGTAGAAAACTGCACTTCATACTCCGTATTGAATTTATCTACCGCCTTAATAAGCCCGATACTTCCAATCTGAAAAAGATCCTCCATCTCCACGCCCCGGTTTTGAAATCTTCTGACAATACTCCATACCAGACCAATATTCTCCTCTATCAATGTATCCCTTGCATGTTTATCCCCTTCGTGTGCCATTTTCAGCAAAGCAAGGGTATCTCCCATATGACCTCCTTTTACGCAAATGACTCCCGGTGATTCCCAATAGTCTTTTTCATACGGACAACCGTCCCTTTTCCCACCTGAGATTCCACCTGCACCTCATCCATAAAAGCTTCCATAAAGGCAAACCCCATCCCGGAACGATCCAGCTCCGGCCGGGTCGTAAACAGAGGTTCCATCGCTTTTGCAACATCCTCAATTCCTTTTCCCTCATCCGTCACCGTCACATAAATGGTCCGTTCCCTGGTATAGCAGTCCACCCGGATCTTTTTCACCTCGCCGTCGTACCCATGGATGATCGAATTGGTGATTGCTTCCGATACTGCCGTCTTGATATCCGCCACTTCCTCCAGTGTGGGATTTAACTGCGTACAGAAAGCCGCCACCGCCACCCGCACAAATCCTTCATTGCAGGAACGGCTGTCAAAAGTAATGGTCATCTCATTTTTTTGCTCCATCTTCCTCTCCCCCCTATTCTCCCTGATTCCAAAAGTGTTCTCTGTCCACGGCAATCACTTTGGTAAGCCCTGCCAGATTCAGTACTTTATAAATTCTGTCGTTTACATGAGTGGCCACCACGCTTCCTCCCAGCAAGCGCACATTCTGATACCTTCCCATGATCACCCCGATCCCGGAACTATCCATAAAATCTGTATCCCGAAAATCAAATTCTACCTGCTGAATATTCTTCTGCGCCACCAGTCGGTCCGCTTCCATACGGATCAATTCTGCACTGTGATGATCCAGCTCCCGTGGCATCCTGATAACGAGAATCTTCTGTTTGATCTGAAATTGATTCATAACCGCTCTCCTTTACACATGATTTTAAGGTTCAAAGATCTTTTTAAAAAAACGGAGATATGCTTTCACATATCCCCGCTTCAGAGGTTTCTCCCTAATTATTCCTATGCTCCTTCGCCAGCGCCCGGATCTTCCGCCGGTGTATTGTCCCCTGTCGGGCTACTACTGTCAGGCTGGCTGTTATCCTGCCCTTCCTGGGGCTGACTGTTATCTGCACCTGTTGTCCCCCCAGTCGTATCTCCCGCCTCCGTTGAACTAGAGGACGTGGTATCTGCAGTCACACCAGATTTCATCAAAGCTTCGTTATCAATATATTTTTTCGCTGTGGACGCCTTCTTCGTTCCCGGGAATTTGTCTACGATGGACTGGAATGTTTCTTTTGCTTTCTCAAAATCCCCGCTCATCCTGTAAGAATGAGCAAGCAGATTCCACACCTCTCCATCCGAATCATCCAACTCCAGCGCTTTCTGGAAGGCTTCAATAGCTGCCGCATAGTCTTTCTGGTAAAATGCCACTTCTCCCTCCGTTTTCATTTCTTTCTTCATGGTGGATTTGACATTGGCATAGATGGAATCATAGATTTCTTTTGCATCCACCGAAAGAAGGTCGGAATTTACATTTTTCAGCACATTGGCCGCCGATGTGAAATTTCCACTCTGGAAAGCCGCATACGCTTTGATCAGATTTTCATAAGTGGTCACCTTATCATCCGCCTGCTGAATCTGCTCCTGAGCAGAAGAAACTGTCTCCTGAGACTGGGCAATCTCTTCCTCCATCTTCTTTAGCTCTGCCGACTGTGTTGCCATGGTGTTACTGTAACTTACCACCTTTTCATTGGCTTCCCGGTTAATCTTCTGGGTATTCGCCGGCACCATCAGGAACCATACCAGACACGCTCCCACCAAAAATCCAAAACCCAGATTCAACAAAGTTGCCGCCATAGAACTTTCCCGGAAAGTAGGCGGCTGGATCACCAGATCATTATCCGACTGATAAGCCACCGACTGACCTTTTTCTACCTTTACCCGGTCTCTGCCCCCGAAGCCCCATTTTCTCGGTTCCAAATTGGTCATGGTTCCGGTCTGCTCATCCACCTCTTTCAGAAAACGCAGCGTAGTGGAATTCGTTTTGTCGATCTTAGCAGCTTTTTTCAGTATTTTTCTTGCCTTTTCATATTCTTCCTGTTTCAGATAGATCAAAGCCAGAAGATGATACCCCTTGATCAGTTTTGGATTCTGATTCAGAATCTTTTTCAACTGTATCACTGCCACATCTTCACTGCCTCTCCGGCAGCACTGCAGACAATCGTTGTATTTTTTTATTGTCTGGTTGATCACATCCAGTTTATTTGCATTTTCCTGAAGCCGATCAATATATTCCGAGGCAATGTTATTTTCCGGCATGATATTCTTGCTGATGACCCACTCGCTTAATGCCGCTACTGCCTCTCCAGTTTCAAAATATACCAGCCCCAGAAGATTTCTGGCCTGAATATTCAGTTTGTTATATTTGAGACTCCGTTTCAACAAATCGATGGCCCCGGAAAGATCCCGGATCTGCGCCTTATCAAGCCCCTGATTATAGTATATGTTGGAAAGATACCACACCTTCTTCTGTATCTCCACATGAAATCCGCAGCTTGGACAATACGGTGATTTGTTCAGCGGAGCGCCACAATTCATACAATTCATCTGGTTCCCCTTATTCTTTTCGTTTCTGTCCGTCTGTTGTCTGCATTTCCTTCAGAATATCCACAATATCTGTCAGATCTCTGGTATAAATCGCATTTTCCACCTCATCTACATCCAGACAGGGTTTGAATTTCTTCAGTTCTTCTTCGTAATTAATCATGTTTTTTCTCCTTATCGCTCTTCTGCGCCAGATACGCTTTGATCTCGCCTACCAGGTACAGGGAGCCCACACAAAACAGCATACCGTCGCCTTTCATGGCGCAGGCCTTTTCAAAAGCCTTTCCCACGTCCGGTTCCGCCGCCACATGCTCACATCCATTTTCCCGGAAAAGGTGTGCCAGCTCCTCTGCCGGCACTACGCGGCTTCCCCAGATCTGAGTGGCAACCACCCCCGCCGGACGGATGTTTTCACACACGGTACGGATCATTTCCTGATAATCCTTATCGCACACGGCAGAAAACAACAGCGTAATGGGATACTCCTTTCCAAAATGACAGGCAGTTTCCATAAATCGTTTTACTCCGTCTGCATTGTGTGCGCCATCTACGATCACTCCCGGAAGTATCGTTTCCATTCTGCCCTCCCAGTGGGTAGCGGCAAGACCCTGGATCAGTGTTTCCCGGGAAATCCCGTGATCCTTTCTCAACATCTCCATGGTGAAAAATGCCAGTGACGCATTCATCATCTGGTACGCCGCAATATAAGGAATCGACAGTTTCACCTCTTCGGAAGTATCGTCCTCCAATCCGCAGCGGAAAAGAAACTCAATGCCCTGCGCTGTATTTTTCTGCATCTCATACATCTCTTCCGTCAAAGCATACGATGGGGAATCCAGAGCTTTTGCTCTCGCTTTTATCACTCTGGCAGCCTCCGCATTATGTCCATCATAGATTACCGGAACCTTCGGCTTAATAATACCGGCTTTTTCTCCTGCAATCTTCTCGATGGTGTCGCCCAGATACTCCACATGATCCAAGCTGATGGAAGTGATAATACACGCCAGCGGCTGATCCACCGTATTCGTAGCATCCAGCCTTCCTCCCAGTCCTGTTTCCAGAACCACGTAATCCACACCTGCCTTCTGAAAGATCACCATTCCCATGAGAAACAAGGTCTCAAAGTAGCTGGGATGATCCAGCCCTTCTGCCACTGCCTCATCAATGATTCTTTTAATCTGTTCAAAAGCCTGTACAAAGGTATCATCCGAGATCATCTGTCCATTGATCTTAAAACGTTCATTAATCTTCACCAGATGGGGAGAGGTGAACAATCCCACACGGTATCCACCTGCCCGCAGCATAGAGTCCAGATACGCGCACACGCTGCCCTTTCCGTTAGTTCCCGCCACATGGATCACCTTCTGCTGATTCTGCGGATTGCCCAGTCTTGCCAAAAGCTCCTTCGTGTGATCCAGTGGATTCTTTGTTGTAAATTTTGGTATTTCCTCGATATAGTCAACAATTTCCTTATAATTCAAAACTACCACCACTTTATCTAATGTATTTGTACCGTTCACCGGTACTTTTACATTATATAATAGTGGTGGAAGTTGTCCAGCCCTAAACGTATGTTTTTTAACTTGTTTTTATGGGAAACTTTTCTGTTTTTCCGTAGAATCTGACTTTATAGGAAAAAATTCCTGTCTTTTGCCGTCAGATTTTCCATTTTATTTCTTTGTGGTGTCCGGTTCTCCTTCCGGCTCTGGAGTAACAGAATTTTCCGTTTCCTCTGTGATTTTCCCATCAGCCGCAGGGTTCGGTGTTCCTGCCGGTTCCGGAGTCGGCGTTGCCTCCGGCGCATCATACACCTGCGTCTCTGTCCGGGACAGCACTTTCTTTGTGGAACTGTTACTCTGGGTCGCCACATCCAGTACGTCCCCATCCTCCAGCTCCAGATTCTGCACCAAAAGCTGGGTAGGACTGATAAATCGTGTCTCCATCAGTTCTTTATTCACTTCCAGACGGCTGGAAGCTGTAAAATTCTCTCCATTGACAAAATAGCTGTTTTCTCCTGCCGGTTCAATAGAGGTAAAGACGGAAGGATATACGCCCAACTGAAGTTTGGTAGCCTCAAACGGATTCTCCCGATTATACACATATCGGTCTCCATACAAAATATCATACTGCAAAGACTGCAGATCCAACTGATAATTTCTGGTTCCCTTTCTGGTCTGATGGTAATTAAACACCGTTCCCTCATGGATGCCCAGACGGTTAAAGACCTCTGCCACCATCTGATAAGCTGCCAGGTTCTTATCCTTTTCCTTCATCTTAAAATTGCTCCACATCACGTACTTCGTCTGGAACAGATAACGGTTCTTCATATCTTCTACTTTCAGGTCCATCGTAGGAAGATGATCGCCATACATCACCAATACCACCCGCTCATCAAACTCCTCAAGACGATCTGTCAGTTCTTTGATAAACTGATCCATCTCGTACAGCTGATTCACATAGTATTCCCATGCATAATTTCGCTCCTGATTTTCTGCTCCCGTAACTTTGATCGTCGGATTGGACAGTACCGGTTCGGTGGGATAATCCCCATGTCCCTGTACAGAGATCGTATACACATAATCCGGTCCTTCCGTAGATTCCATAGCCTTAAAGATCTCATCCGTAAGAATATGATCTTTCACCCAGCCCATAGGCGTGGTATCGCTGATATCCGGCATATACTCTTCCGAAGTGAAGGTATCGAATCCCAATCGGGAAAACACGCTTCGCCTTCCATAGAAATTCGCCTCATTATTATGAATGGCATGGGTGCCGTATCCCAGATTTTTCAACACATAAGCGGCGCTTTCACAGGTTTCCTCCTTCAAGATGGACTTGTAAGGATATTCTCCCGCTCCAAAATACCGGAGACTCATACCTGTGATAGATTCAAATTCCGTATTGGCGGTACCGGCGCCCACCGCCGGAACCTTATAATATCCAGAAGAATATTCATCCATCAGTTTCCGAAAATTGGGAATGGGATCTTCTGAAAATTTCAGGAAATTGATTTCCGTGGGATCAATGAAGGTTTCCAACTGCAAAAACAGAATATTTACATCCAGATTTTTTTCCTTGGTCTTTTTGATTTTTCCTTCACTTTCCACGATCTCATCCATCAGTTCTTCGGAATAGCCATTTGGCTCATTAATTCCCGTATCAAACAACGTAACCGCCAGACAGTAGGGATAACCGTAATCCTGATAGGCATAAGCAATATTTCCAAAATAATTGGAAAGCAGACGCTTATCCAAAGCCAGCTTTGTTGTTCCCGCAAAAGCCAGAACTCCGACCAGAATCAGAGGAATATTTACCCAGTAACGAAGCTTGCCCTGGAATTTCCAGCCTTTCCGAAACATCCATACAAAGCTCAGCAAAAGACAGGCCACCGCCACCAGAACCACAACTACCATGACAGGAGAGAGATACTTATTCAAAACGCGCAGAGCATCCGTGATCAGCTTCAAATCCGGTCCGGTAAAAGGAGTTACCCGGCTGGTAAGCAAAAATCCATTCACACAGCCTAAGATAAACCAGAACCATCCCACAATCATTCTGGCAAGGATTCTCCTTTTAAATAAATATACCACCAAACTAGTCGTAAAAATTAAAAATGCATTATACAGAAAGATCCATGGGCTTTCTACCATATACGTCCACGCCAATCCCAGCGAATGCCGGGACAGCGCTTCTATGATCAGATACAATACGCAGCAGCCCAGAAACTGTAACGGTACAGAAAACCAGTTGCAGACCCGGATCACCTGCTTTTTATCCGTTTTTTTCCATTGGATTTTTTTCAGATTGATTTTTTTCATTTTGATTTTCAGCTCCTATCTGCAGCCGGCAAAAAATTTATTTCCGCAGCTGCGCCAATCGCTCTTTCACTTGTTCCATCATCTGTGTATATTTTTCCAATTTCCCTTTTTCCTCATCGATCTTTGCCTGGGGCGCCTTGCTCACAAAACGCTCATTTCCCAGCATGCCGTTTACACGAGCAAGTTCTTTTTCCAGTCTTGCTTCCTCTTTTTCCAGTCGCTGAATTTCTTTTTCAATATCCACCAGCTCTGCGAATGGAATATAAATCACTGCCTGCGGGATCACAGCTGATACCGCATCCTCCGAAATACCTGTCTTATCTGCCTGTACAAGCACTTCGCTGGCAAAAGCCAGAGAACCGAAGAATACTTTGCCCTTCTCAAATCCCGCTCTCACCTCAGCGTCCTCAGATACCACATATACGGTAGCCTTCTTGCTTGGCGGCACGTTCATTTCTGTACGTACGCCGCGGATGCTTCTTACCGCTTCCTTCATCATTTCCACTTCTTTTTCTTCCTGCGCGAAGTTCCATTCTTCTTTCCACTCCGGCCATGCTGCCGTCATGATGGTCTCCTCCTGCGCATTCAAAGTACAGTAGATTTCCTCCGTGATAAACGGCATATACGGATGCAGAAGTTTCAGAGCCTCGCCCAATACCGTCTTCAACGTCCACAGAGCTGCCGCTTTTGTGGTGTCCTCATCGCTGTACAGACGTGGTTTTACCATCTCGATATACCAGTCGCAGAATTCCTCCCAGATAAAGTCGTATACCTTCTGTACGGCAATTCCCAGTTCATATTTTTCCATATTGTCGGTAACATCTTTTGCCACGCGGTTGAATCTTGACAGAATCCAACGATCTGCCGCCGTGAGCATCTCTGCGCCGATCTTTGCAGGTACTTCCGCCTTTTCCAGGTTCATCATAATAAATCGGGACGCATTCCATACCTTGTTTGCGAAGTTTCTGCTTGCTTCCACTCTCTCCCAGTAGAAACGCATATCATTTCCCGGAGCATTACCGGTCATCAGGGTAAGACGCAGGGCATCCGCACCGTATTTGTCAATAACCTCCAGAGGATCGATACCATTTCCAAGAGATTTACTCATCTTTCTTCCCTGAGAATCACGAACCAGTCCGTGGATCAGCACATGGTGGAACGGAGTTTTTCCCGTCTGCTCCAGCGCTGAAAATACCATACGGATTACCCAGAAGAAGATAATATCATAACCGGTTACCAGCACATCTGTAGGATAGAAATATTCCATCTCCTCTGTTTTTTCCGGCCAGCCCAGTGTGGAAAATGGCCACAGAGCGGAAGAGAACCAGGTATCTAGCGTATCTTCATCCTGATGCAGGTGCGTACAGCCACATTTCGGGCAGACAGCCGGCATCTCGGCAGCCACTACAGTCTCTCCGCATTCGTCACAGTAATATGCCGGAATCCGATGCCCCCACCATAACTGACGGGAAATACACCAGTCACGGATATTTTCCAGCCAGTGCAGATACGTCTTGTCAAAACGCTCGGGAACAAATTTCAGTTCCCCCTCCTCAAGCGCTTCAATCGCCGCCTTTGCCATCTCATCCATCTTTACAAACCACTGAGGCTTGATCATGGGCTCTACCGTTGTTTTACATCTGTCATGAGTTCCTACATTATGAGAGTGCGGAACCACTTTTACTAAAAGTCCCTGTTCTTCAAGATCTGCCACCATAGCTTTTCTCGCCTCATAGCGATCCATACCTGCGTATTTTCCGCCCAGCTCGTTGATCGTGGCGTCATCATTCATGATATTGATTTCTTCCAGATTATGACGTTTTCCCACCTCAAAATCGTTAGGATCGTGAGCCGGTGTGATCTTCACACATCCCGTTCCAAATTCTTTATCTACATATTCATCCGCGATCACCGGAATCTCTCTGTCAGTAAGCGGCAGTTTCAGCATCTTACCGATCAGATGCTGATATCTCTCATCCTCCGGATTTACTGCAACGGCGGTATCGCCCAGTAAAGTTTCCGGACGGGTGGTGGCGATCTCTACAAACTGACCTTCTTCTCCCACTACCGGATAATTGATGTGCCAGAAAAATCCATCCTGATCCTCATGCTCTACCTCTGCATCGGAAATAGAGGTCTGACATACCGGACACCAGTTGATGATCCGGGAACCTTTGTAAATATATCCTTTTTCATATAATTTGATAAATACTTCCTGAACCGCCTTGGAACATCCCTCATCCATAGTGAAACGTTCCCGCTCCCA
>HF995396.1:13168-55075 GCA_000432335.1 Firmicutes bacterium CAG:646 | reverse complement strand
ATTTTTATCAATGCCCATAGATTTTAACTTTTCAATAACCTTTACTTCCGTAGCGATAGCTGCATGGTCCGTTCCCGGCTGCCATAAAGCTTCATATCCCTGCATTCTCTTAAAACGGATCAGGATATCCTGCATGGTCTCATCCAGCGCATGACCCATATGAAGCTGTCCCGTTACATTTGGCGGGGGCATTACAATCGTAAACGGTTTCTTATCTCTGTTTACCTGCGCATGAAAATAGCCGTTATCCAGCCATTTCTGATAAAGACGATCTTCCAACCCCTTCGGGTCGTACGTTTTAGCTAATTCTTTACTCATGATTACCTCCTGTTATAAAAACTATATTGCAAATACTCTTCTCTGGCGCTCCCACACACTAAAAAAGCCCTCCTTATCCAAACGGATAAGAAGGGCGAATATCTCGCGGTACCACCTTGCTTATATGAACTCCTAAAACTCTCTGCGTCCATACTTCTCTGAGTCCTGTAACGGGGACGAATCGTGAAAACCTACTTTTCTCCGCTTTCCGAGAGTTCAGCTCTCCAGTTCCAAAGCTACCTTCCGCATACACCTTCCCGGGATACCTTTCAGCCTCTGAATATCCCTCTCTGTGGGCGCAACATGCGTACTCCTCTTTGTCATAACCTTTAACATCTGGTTTGCTCTATACTATAGTAGGCTTTTTTTCTTTTGTCAAGAATTTTTTTACTTCTCTACAGTCTCAGGTATGTAATCCGTATCATCCAACTCTGACTCTTCCTCCCGATGATAATTCCTACGATTCAGAATATCATAGATACACGGTACCACAAACAGGGTGAGGATGGTTCCATACGCCAATCCTCCAATCACGACAACCGCCATGGGCTGTACCATGTCCGCTCCCATTCCTATTCCCAGAGCCATGGTAAATAGTCCCAGTATCGTCGTAAGCGCAGTCATCAGGATCGGGCGCATTCTGGTCTTACCCGCCTGAATGATCGCCTGCTGTTTCTCCATGCCCTCTGCCCGAAGCTGATTGATGTAATCCACCAGAACAATTCCGTTATTTACAATAATTCCACTGAGCATTACAAATCCGATCATCGCGATCACACTGACTTCTTCTCCGGCAACCGCCAGACCTAAAAATCCTCCGGTAAATGCCAGCGGCATAGTAAACATTACGATAAACGGTGACAGTAACGACTGGAACTGCGCTACCATAATGAGATAAATGAACACCACGGCAAGACCCAGCATTTTCAGGACCTCTGTCATCGCCTCCTGAATGGTTTCATCCTCTCCTGCCATCTCTGCCGAGTATCCCTCCGGCATCTGATAATCTTTCAGCTTTTCCTTTACCTCTTTTCCCACAATCCCCACATTATATCCATCACTTACCGCCGCAGATACCGTCAGATACCGCATCTGATTCGATCTTTGGATAGAATCCGGACTCTTGGCATCCACAAATTCTGCCAGTTCTTCTAATGGCACCTCTTCCGTCTTTCCTTCCTGATCCGTTGCCTGAATGGTAAAATCTTTCACATCTTCTCTGGTATAAGCGGCCTGTTTTTCATCTTTTACCACAATATCATAATCTTTACTCTCGGTAGAGAGGGTAGTGGCTGTTTCCTGTTCGGCAAGCTGCTTTTGTATCTGCTGGAAAATCTGAGCGGTAGTCAGATTATACTTTGCCGCCGCCTCCTTTTTCACTGCCAGACGCAATTCCTCTGTGGCTTCCTCCATACCGTCAGAAATCTGCTCCAGACCTTCTGTCTCCTCCAAAAGCTTTGCCACATCTCCGGCAATTTTTTGAATGGTATCCAGTTCTTTTCCTTTGATCTGAATCTGAATACCGCTTCCTCCCAGGGCTGACATATCCATATTGTTCGCGCTGACAACAATCTCACAGTCCAAATCCTTTGTCCGCTCCACGATTACATCTGAAAGCTCCTGACCGGTCATTTCCTTATCCTCGGAAAGCAGAAGATAAATGGAAGCCGTGGCAGCATCTGAACTGCTTCCCATGCTGGAGCTTCCTCCCGCCATGGCGCCCATTTGCTCGATATCTTTCAGATCTTCCAGCCGCGCCATCACTTCATCTGCCATAGCTCCCGTCTCTTCCACGCTGGAGCCTTCCGGCATCGTCAGAGAAATAGAAGCCTGCGTACTCTCCATCGCAGGGATAAACGCCGTTCCCTTTCGCAGCGCCAAAAGACCGCTGACTACCAGCAAAACTACCACGCCAATCAGAACGAACGCCTTCTTATGAAGTACCTTTTCCATCCATTTTCCGTAAAGACCATTCATCTTATCCAGCAATGCATGTGGTTTTTCCGTAGTTTTTTTCAGCATTCCTCCTGACATAGCCGGAACCAGCGATAACGCGATCACCAGGCTCGCCAGCAACGAATAACCGATAGTCAGTCCCATGTCCACAAAAAGCTGTCGGGTAATTCCTTTCGTAAATACAATCGGCAGAAATACGCAGACAGTGGTAAGGGTAGATGCCGTAATCGCCGCTGCCACCTGTCTTGCCCCCTGCACTGCCGCTTTCCGGGCTGGCACTCCCAGACTTCTGAGCCGGTAAATATTTTCAATTACCACAATGGAGTTATCCACCAGCATACCAACACCCAGGGCAAGACCGGACAGGGAAATAATATTCAGCGTGATACCGCTGAAATACATCAGCACCACTGCTCCCAAAACACTGATCGGTATGGAGCATGCCACGATAGCCGTCGGTCTGATATCCTTCAAAAATACAAATAAAATCAAGATAGCCAGAATGGCTCCGGAAATCAGATTATCCAATACGGAATTTACCACCATATCGATGTAGATTCCCTGATCCATCAGCGGTGTGATATGTAAGCCCTCATGAGTTTTCATCAGATCATCAAATTTTTCTTTGATCCGATCGGAAACCTCTCCGGTAGAATATCCCGTCTGTTTCTGCATCGTCAGTACAATACCTGGTTTCCCATTGATCTTCGCATATACCTCCGACGCATTATTTGTCACCGCCACATCGGCTACATCCGACAGGCGAACAGGCTCCAGCCCTTCCAGTCCCAGATCAAATAACACTAAGTCTTCCATATTTTCCGTATCTTCAAATTTATCTCCCACACGCACCAAATAGGAAATTCCATCCTCCGTCACATAACCCGCCGGCATACTGAAATTCTGGGCTGTGAGAATCTGGGTGATCATCTCAGGCGTTACTTTTCCTTCCAGCTTTGCGCTTTCCAGCGCTTCTTCCTGAGATTCTTTCAACTGCTTTTTCCCTTCTTTTAACTGTTCCTTTCCTTCCTTCACCTTTTCCTGACCTGCCGCCAGCTGGGACTGTGCGGAAGCCATCTCAATGGTAGCCGCAATCTTTGCATTTTCAATCTGAGCCTGCGCCTGCGCCAGAGAAATTTTTCCTGTCTCCAACTGCTGACGGATCGTATTCAATTCTCCTTTTTTAGCATCGATCTGCGCCTCGGCCGCATCCAGTTCTCCCAGATATCCCTGCAGCGTCTCCAACGCCTGACTGCAGTACTGCTCATTAAAAGAGGCAGGAAACTGCTGATCTAACGCTGCCTTTGCCGCAGCCTGTGCCGCTTTTTTTGCAGTGTCCATCGTCTCCGGCGCCTGAAGCACCCCAAGATACAGCCGCAGTGTTTCCAACTCATTTGCGTCTCCCGGCGTTATATCCGGAAGTTCAATTCCCGGGATATCTCCCAGATTCAAAGCTGATGCAGACGAAATCTGCGGTGTTTCTCCCAGATTTCCCGTCTCTTCCTGCCCCTCCGGCTGCGCTTGTGCTTCCAACTCTGCAATTCTTTGCTGCACAAGGGCAATCTGGCTGGCAATCTGCTGTTCCACCTGCGCATCTGCCTCGGCATACGCCTGCGCCAGAGCACCTTCATACGCCTGATCATACGCCTTCTGATACGTCTCATCCTTCACCGGATTTCCCGCCTTGAGCTGATTGATCTGCGCACTCAAGGCATTTCTCTTCTCTGCCAGCTCCGCCTCTGCTACCTCCAACTGTTTTTCACCCGCATTTAACTGAGATTCTCCCTCCAGAAGCTGCGCCTCGGCTCCTGCCGCCTGAGAAAGCCGGTCTGTCAACTCTCTCTGACCGCTGTTTAACTGGGATTTCCCACTGTCCAACTGACTCTGCGCCTGATCCAGTTCTTTCTCTGCATCCTCCAGTTCCTGATTCGCCTCATCAAAAGACTTTCCCAAAGCCTTCTCTATTTTCTTATTTACCTCATCAATTTTATCCTGACGAAGTAACACCTGCACACTCTCCTCTACCTCCCCTGAGGTACTTACAGACGCTACTCCCTCCAGGCTTTCCAACTCAGATAACAGTTCTTCCTCTGCCAGATTGGTAATTCCCACACTGTCCAGATCATCCTTTTCCAGCGCCGCCACCATGATCGGCATCATCTCGGGATTCATTTTCATGATCACCGGATTTCCCACACTGTCATCCCAATAAGAACGGATCTGATCCAGATTCTCCCGCATTTCCAGACTGGCAGAATCCATATCCGTCGTCTGAGCAAACTGCAAAATCACCATGGACATATTCTCACTGGAAACGGATTGAATATTTTCAATATTACTTACTGTTGCCATAGCCTGTTCTACCGGTTTACTCACCATCGTCTCCACTTCTTCCGGGCTCGCCCCCGGATATGTGGTCATGACCATAGCATAGGGCAGGTTAATATCTGGCAGAAGATCCGCTGTCATATTGGAAAATGACACCACACCCAGAATCAGCACCAGAATAATTCCCACCATAACGGTATACGGCTTCTTTACGCTAAACTTCGATAGCATGCTCTCTTCTCCTCCTACGCTCTTTTCTTACAAAAGTCGATCAAAAAAAGTATAACAGGAAAATAAAACAAAAAAAAGACCCCGCAAGGTCTTTAGAATTTTTTTAGAATTTGGATGAAAGCTGCTCCGACGACGATTTAAGAGGAATCCATAATATTTGTTGCGGAGGTAAATAAAATGGTAAATCTGTCAGTTCGGAGCTTTTCACCCTGCCGTTTAATCGAATGCATAAATTCATCTAAGGCTTCAGAACGTTTCGCTCCCATTCTGACCATTCAATTCCATAAAATCAGATGTCGATTTATTGAAAACAGGATGTAAAACTTTACTCGGAAGTTTTAACCTTATCATATACAAGCAGGTTTCCTGGCTTACAGATCATCGGTCCGCCCTCCTTCTCATATCCTTCGATACAATGGACTTTCTGGGCTTTCCTCCCTGATTACAGTGACCGGATCGCTCAGGCTTCTCACCTGATTCCCTCTCTCACCAACGGATCAGATCCGCAGATGCACTTTATATATGTCTATGGAATTTATACAAGTCTTATCATAACAGCTCTCTGCCTGTTCGTCAACCCCTTTTTAAATCCCGCTGGTAATCCCAAATCCGGTGTTAGGGTTCGCCAGCGAATACAAAAGATCGATCACGAATACGGTAATCAGTACTGCACAGAGCAGCTTGCGTATAGACACGTTCATTTTCATAATCAGTTTGTTCAGCCGAGGCGCAATCTCATACACAAAGGCCAGTCCGCCAAGCCCAAACACCAGCAACCCGATCAGGCAAACCCTTCCCTGAATCTGAAACACAAAATCCCGATAGTCCCACCAACGGGTATGAAAAAACGTCTCCAGCCACCAACCGGTCACATACTCCACAACACCGCAGACAGTCATGATCATAACAAACAACAGACCCGGACGGTCAAAAAAGCGTTTCAAAAGCACAAGAATTAAAATCCCACCCGTACCGTAAATGGGAAGCCAGGGTCCGAAAAGAACCCCTCGATTAATAAACATTCTGTCCTCCACCAAATGACAGATAACCTCCCAAACCCATCCTGTAAAGGAAAAAAGGAAAAACAGAAGAATCAAAGTCGTGATCGGATATACTTTTTGCACTGTTTTTCTCATAAAAATCCCTCCTCGCTGTCAAAGCCTTTCCGTTATCTATAGAATAACCGAAAGTCCTTGATTTTAAAGAAAGGAAAACGAAAGAATTTATGAAGATTATCTTTCATAAATTCTTTCGTTTCTGTCAAATAAACTGATTCACTACCGGATCATACACATAATCAATCCTACTGAGCTTTTGTTCTATCTCGTTCTGGCTGACCGCCTTATCCTCACAAAAATCCGCCAGCGTAGGGTAAAAATCCCTGAGCTGTGTATTAATGTAGCTTAAAAGTATCACGGGATCTTTTGGCATAATTCTCTCCTGTTCTTATATCTTATTCCTTATTACTGTTCTGTCTCGGCTGTCAATTCTCCATTTTGCACATCCAGAACGATACAATCCTCTGTATGAACTTTTCCACCCAAAATCATTTTTGCCGCCAATGTTTCCACATTTTTCTGCAGATAACGTTTCAGAGGACGGGCGCCATATACCGGATCGTAGCCTCCTTCGATCACAAAATCTTTTGCTGCCGGAGTCAGGCGAATAGAAATTTCCTGATCTGCCAGACGGCGGTTCAGTTCTTCTATCAGCAATTCGATAATACCTCCGATATTTTCTTTCGTCAATGGCTTAAACATGATCATTTCGTCCAGACGATTCAAAAATTCCGGACGGAAATGAGCCCGCAGTTCATTATGCACCATCTCAATATTTTCCGGACGAATACTGCCGTCCTCCTGAATACCATCCAATAAATAGGAAGAACCAATATTGGAAGTCATAATCAGAATCGTGTTTTTAAAGTCTACGGTTCTTCCCTGAGAGTCTGTGATCCGCCCGTCATCCAGCACCTGTAAAAGCACGTTAAATACGTCAGGATGGGCTTTTTCAATCTCATCGAACAGTACCACGGAATACGGTTTCCGCCGAACCGCTTCTGTAAGCTGTCCGCCTTCCTCATATCCCACATATCCCGGAGGCGCTCCGATCAGACGGGACACAGAGTATTTCTCCATGTATTCACTCATATCGATACGCACCATATTATTTTCATCATCAAACAACGTCTGCGCCAATGTCTTTGCCAACTCTGTCTTACCCACACCGGTAGGTCCCAGAAACAGGAAGGAACCGATTGGCTTTGTTGGATCTTTGATCCCTGCTTTCGATCGAATAATCGCATCCGTCACTTTTGTGACAGCCTCATCCTGACCGATCACTCTTCTATGGAGCACATCCTCCAAACCAAGAATCTTCGTTTTTTCTCCCTCGGTAAGTTTTGCCACCGGAATCCCTGTCCAGCGAGAAATAATGCGGGCAATTTCTTCATCAGTCACACTTTCATGAACCAGCGAAAGATCCTGATTCTTTACCCGTTCTTCCTCTATTTCCAACTGTTTCTGCAGCTTCGGCAACTCTCCATACTGCAATTCTGCCGCTTTATTTAAGTCATAATTTTGCTGCGCAAGCTGAATCTGACGATTCATATCCTCAATCTGTTCTCTGAGAGTGGAAAGCTTCTCTACGGAATGCTTTTCATTTTCCCATTGTGCTTTCTGAACAGCAAAAACGTCCTTGTATTCTGCCATCTCTCTTTGCAGATCTGCCAGCCGCTCCTGACTGAGCTTATCCGTCTCTTTCTTTAACGCAGCCTCTTCAATCTCCATCTGCATGATCTTTCTCTGCTGTTCATCCAATTCTGTAGGCAGTGAATCCAGCTCTGTCTTAATCAAAGCACAAGCCTCATCCACCAAATCGATCGCTTTATCCGGCAAAAATCTGTCGGAAATGTAGCGATTGGAAAGGGTTGCTGCTGCTACTAAAGCGCTGTCCGTGATCTTCACCCCATGAAATACCTCATACCGCTCTTTCAGACCTCGCAAAATAGAAATGGTATCCTCCACGGAAGGTTCATCCACCATAACCGGCTGGAATCTTCTCTCCAGCGCCGCATCCTTCTCAATATACTGGCGATATTCATCCAGTGTCGTTGCGCCGATACAGTGCAGTTCTCCTCGCGCCAGCATAGGTTTCAGCATATTGCCTGCATCCATGGCGCCGTCTGTCTTACCTGCGCCCACGATCAAGTGAAGCTCATCAATAAACAGAATGATATTTCCTTCACTCTTTCTTACCTCTTCCAGAACCGCTTTCAGCCTCTCTTCAAATTCTCCCCGATATTTGGCTCCTGCCACCAGCGCTCCCATATCCAGGGCAAAAATCTTCTTGTCCTTCAAGCCTTCGGGCACATCTCCCCGGACAATTCTCTGAGCCAGACCTTCCACGGCTGCCGTTTTACCCACACCAGGTTCACCGATCAGCACCGGATTATTCTTAGTTTTTCTGGACAGGATACGGATCACATTACGGATCTCACTATCTCTGCCGATCACCGGATCAAGCTTCTGATCTCTGGCTTTTTCTACCAGATCCTGCCCATATTTATTCAGGGTATCATAGGTTGCCTCCGGATTATCCGTTGTCACCCGCTGATTTCCCCGAACAGTACTTAAAGCCTGCAAAAAACGCTCTCTGGTGATGCCATACTCCTGAAAGAACTTCTTCATAGAAGGACTGGCGTAACGCAAAAGCGCCAAAAAGAGATGTTCCACCGAAACATACTCGTCGCCCATCGCTTTCGCCTCATCTTCTGCGCTTACCAGAGCTTTATTCAGATACTGACCAATATACACCTGACCGCCGGAAACCTTCACCCGGGCATTTAGAACACTCTCCAGATTATTCAGAAAATGTTCCTTATTGATCTCCATCTTCTCTATCATCTTCAGGATCAGACTGTCTTCCTGATGGACCAGATTATATAACAAATGTTCCTGCTCAATCTCCTGATTACCAAATTCATACGCAGCCTTTTCCAGATCCTGAACTGCCTGCACAGATTTCTGTGTGAATTTACTGATATTCATAGATACTCCTTTCTGATCGTTGTGATCTATATAAAAACTTATGTTATCTCTTGTTCTATATGTAATATAACACTTGTTGTTAGCCAAGTCAAGTAGTGAGTGCTAAAATTTAAAATTTTCTTCAAGAAAAGGACCTCCAAAGAAGCCCCTTAATATCTTTCTATTTTTAATTAACCATCACCATATCTCTCGCTTCCCGTATGAAATCCCGAAAACACGGAACACTGCACCTCCGTCTTTTTCCCGTGATAGTGATCCTCGAACAGCACTGCTCCATTTACAAGCAGTCCTTCCTCCTTGTAGAATCCCATGGATTGTAAAGCTTTTTCTGTCAATACTTTACCATTATTATGAGATGCATAAAATTCACGAAGAATTTTAAAATTTGACGCTTCGTATTCCTTATCTGAGGTCAGAATGTCATACTGCGTGTTTTTACTTTTTACACTCATCTCTATAATTTCCTCATACGTTGCGCCGTTTGTAAATCCATCTCTTCTCATAAATATAGAAGGAATGTTTTTATATTTCAAAATGACCGGATACAAAAAATCACCCCAGACTATTCTTCAAATTACTTCAATCTTACTTCAATATCGCTTCAAAGCCAACTTCAATGTCACTTCGAACAAACTTCAATTTACTTTGAAGTACCGTTCTATTGTTCCCAAAGGAATATCATTTCATTCCCTGTCCTATCACCGCCGCTGCCAGCAATACCGCCGCAAACACCAAATTCCATCCCGTAAAGTACCAAAAATACTTTCCCTTTGTACCTACATTTTTATTCTTTTCGCTCTCCTCCGCATAAAATTTATAAGAAATCAAACTTGCCAAAGATGCGATCAGCGTCCCCAGTCCGCCGATATTAACCCCCTGTAACAACGCTGCATAATTCTTTGTAAATCCCGACAGCAGAATCGCCGCTGGCACATTGCTGATTACCTGACTGCCGGCAAATCCCAAAAGCAGTTCGTTTCCCCCAAGCGCTTTCTCCAACAATTCCTTTACCCAGCCAATTCTTCCCATATTTCCAATAAATATGAAAAATGCCACAAAAGTAAAGAGCAGACCGTAATCAACCTTTCCGGGTAAAAATTCTTCTTTTCCTGTTGCATACAACAACAAACATGCCAGAATCGTAATCCCCAGCAGCATCTGCCATGATAAAATCCGCAAAACGGCAAGTAAACTTACCACAAATAAAGCACATAACAGGAGATTTTCTTCTATCTTTGGTTCCTTTTTTCCCTGCGGTACCACAGTAATCTGTAGCTCCTGATTTTTCTGTAGCAGGCAGCCCATGAGAATCAAGAACAGAGAAAGCACCGATAAAGGTCCCATTACTTTTATAAACCCCCCGAGGGACATACCAGATACTGAATATAAATACAAATTCTGAGGATTTCCCACCGGTGTAGCCATACTTCCCAGATTCGCAGCAATCGTCTCCATGGTAACCACCGCGATCATTCTTCGCTCCATCTGTGCCATGCGAAGCACTAAAATCGTGAACGGCACGAAAGTAAGCAAAGCTACATCATTGGTGATCCACATGGAACTGAAAAAACAAAGTCCTACCAAAACTATCATCAGCTGCCGAAACGTTTTTACTTTTTTCAGCAGACGATTCGCCATCTGTTCAAAAAGACCTGTTTTTTTGAACCCTTCCATGACTGTCATCAGGCAAAACAACAGTGCCAGTACTCTTGCATCCAGATAATCAACGTAACCTCGATCCGGTTTTACAAAAAACATAGACAGCAGCGCAAGAAACGCCGCTGCACAAAGTACCATTTCCCGTTTTAAATATGTTACGATTCTCTTCATTTCCTTTCACATATCCTCTTCTTTCGTTTTCTATCCTGATACATTATAGCATATCTGGAAAAACAGAGCTCATTTTTTAAGATAAATTTTTCAAACCCATGTCCTGTACCCAAGCAAAAAAACTGCCCCGGGGATTTTCGCAATGTTATCCACCGGGACAATTACTTCTATTCTATATTTTCCACTTTTACCATGCGATAACCCACTCCGATGTGTGTCTGGATGTACTGGGGAGCATCCGCCCCTTTTTCCAGTTTTTTTCTGAGTGTCGCCATAAATACTCGCAAAGATGCGATATCGTTTTCCCAACTGCTCCCCCAGATATTCTGGGTGATGTAAGTATGAGTGAGTACCTTTCCAACATTTCTTGACAGCAAGCAGAGCAGCTTATATTCAATCGGGGTAAGATGCAGCTCTTCTCCACCCAAAAATGCACATCCGGCGGCGTAATCAATACGAAGTGCGCCGTTGATAAATACGGAAGTTTCCGCCAGAGAATCATTTCTCATCATCAGCAGTCTCCTCTGGGTCACCCGGAGCCTTGCCAACAGTTCCTCCACGGAGAAAGGCTTTGTGAGATAATCGTCCGCCCCCGCGTCAAGCGCATCGATCTTATCCGTATCTTCACTGCGGGCGCTGATTACGATAATCGGCATATTGGACCAGGAGCGGATTTTTCGGATTACTTCAATTCCATCCATATCCGGCAGCCCCAGATCCAGAAGTACGATATCCGGATTATGAGAAGATGCGTCCAGAATCGCCGTCTCACCATTTCCCGCTGCCAGGAAACGATAATCATGGGCTTTCAGTGTTGTTGTAATCAGATTTTTTACGGAAGAGTCATCCTCTACCACCAAAATTAACGGTTTATTCATGCAATTCTACCTCCTCAACCGGTAATGTAAACGTAAATTCTGCCCCATGGGGCACATGATCCGTAACCCGGATTGTACCCCCATGGGCAGCCACTATGGATTTGCAAAGAGACAGCCCCAGTCCCATACTTCTTCTGCTGTCTGCCACCAGATTTGCTCCACTGTAAAACATATCAAAAACATTCTTTTTCTTTTCATCAGAAATTCCCGGACCATCATCCGCCACGGAAATCACCACCCATTCGCCCTCTCTTCTGGACATTACCTGAATTTTGGAACCTACAGGCGTATATTTGATGGCATTATCCACCAGATTAATCAGCACCTGCACGATCAGCTTCGCATCCATCCGAGCCAGCAGAAGATCGTCCTGATTTTCCACAGTAATCTCATGCTCCGAGCGCTTCCTGTTCACATGACGCAGCGCTTCCTCGATAACCTCGTCTACCAGCTCTGCGGAAATATGAAGATTCAGCCGCCCTTCCTCCAATCTAGTTACGGAAAGCAAATTTTCCACCAAATTAATCAGCCACATGGAATCATCATAAATATCCTGATACAGCTCTTTTTTTGTATTTTCATCAAAAGAAGTCCCGTTCGACAGAAGGTTGCTGGCATTCCCGGATATGGAGGTCAGCGGTGTCCGAAGATCGTGAGATATCGTCCGCAGAAGATTTGCCCGCAACTGTTCATTCTTTGCCAGAATCGCCGCCTCTTCCTTCTCCCGGGCATTTTTCTGATTTTCCAGCGCCAGCGCACACTCACCCAGTATCGAAAGAAGGATACTGTTTTCGTACACATCCATATGATGCTCGCCTACTGCGATTCCTACAACTCCATAAACAGCGTCCTTTACTCTGATTGCCAGGTACAGTCCATCGGCATCCGGCATATTTGGAGTAGTTGCTCCCCCATGGCGGTTATGCTCCAGCACCCACTGCGCCGTCTCCTTTTCTCTTGCGGATAAAAGTAAATCTCTATCCTTCGTCTCTTCTGCCGGAAATACCATGGGCTCCTTCAATTTTCCTTTTTCCGAAGGGTACACCACAATATCCCTGTTTAACAGTTTCACAAGCTGATCCGCCGTTCCAGACAAAATCTCTTCCTCGTTTTTCGCCCTCTGAAGAAGCTGACTGGTATCAAACAGTACCTTGGTACGAAATGCCGCCTGCGCCGATTCTTTCGCACTGTTTTTCAGCTTTGCCGCTAGACTGCTGGTGAGAAGCGCCGACGTAAACATAATCAGAAATGTAATTGGATATTCCTTATCATAAGCCTGAAAAGTAAATCGTGGCTCCGTAAACAGAAAGTTAAATACCAGCACACTCACCAAAGAAGAAATCAAACTGTACACTCGATTCACCGTCACCACGGAAATGATCAGCACTGCCAGCACATATACGGTAATAATATTCGCTTCCGCGAATCCCACCTTCTGAAATATACACCCCAGACAGCTTGCCGCTGCAAGGATCGCCACACTTTTCAAAACATCTGCCAGGGAAAATACCAGTTCTTTTTTTCTGATGCCTAAGGAAAATTCTTCTCCATCTTCTCTGTTTTCTTTTATTTTCTTCATAACCATCTTCCCTTTCATTTGCCCAAATCGTAACAGTTTAGCCCGCGCCATTCGTAAAACCGCACTGCGTGCTTATCGGTATGATACCGTATTTCAGACAAATCTTCCAGACAAAATCAGATGTGAAAACATTTCTGGATATCTTTGATATTTCCCAATACTAGCATCGTATTATTTTCCGGAATCCTTGTGTCGGAGCGTATATTCATATTCATCACACCGTCATATTTAAATGCCATAATATTGATATTGTGACGGTTACGGATATCCAGTTGTCCCACGGTCTTTCCGATCCAGCCCGTGGGAATAGAGATTTCAAAAATCGCATGTTCCTCATCCAGCTCCACATAATCCAGAATATGATCTGCCGTATACCGGATTGCAGACCAGGCAGCCAACTGTTTTTCTGGATAAACCACTTCATCGGCTCCGTTTTTCAGAAGAAATTTTGCATGTACATCTCTTCCTGCCCGGGCAACCACAAGCTTTGCTCCCAATTCTTTCAAAAGAGAAGTGGTTTCCAAAGAACTCTGGAAATTCTCTCCAATCGCTACAATACATACGTCAAAGTTTCGAATCCCCAGCGATTCCATAAATTCCTCGTCCGTACTGTCCCCAATCTGTGCATTGGTTACGTATGGCAGTATCTTCTCTACCCTTTTTTCATCCATATCCACTGCCATCACCTGATGATGGAGTTCATCCAATTTTTCCGCTACGTGTCTCCCGAATCTTCCCAGTCCGATCAATAAAACAGATTTCATCATATCTTTCTCCTCCTGTCAGCCTACAGTTATTTTTTCCTGAGGCAGTCTCGCATTTGTAATTTTTCGTTCGGAAAGAGCTGCAAAAATCAATGTCAGCCCACCCACTCTTCCAAAGAACATAAGTCCGATTAAAATTGCCTGGGAAACCCTGCCCAGCGTAGGTGTTATTCCCAAAGAAAGCCCTACCGTACCGATGGCGGAGCTGGTTTCAAACAAAGCGGACAACAAAGGAATATCCTCCAGGGAGCTGATAACCATCCCGCCGCCTAAAAATAAGATCAAGTACATCAAAAGAATCGTAACCGCATGTTTTACCGTTTCATCGGGAATTCTTCTTCCATAAAAATGTGCGGATTCCTTTTTCTTGAATACTGCCAGCGCCGAAGACACCAGCACCGCAATGGTTGTCGTTTTCATACCGCCTGCGGTGGAACCGGGAGAACCGCCAATCAACATTAAAAGAATCATAATCATCAGTCCCGTCTCTGTCAGCAAGGTGAGATCTGCGGTATTAAATCCTGCCGTTCTTGGCGTTACCGACTGAAACAGCGAACTCCAAATTCTCTCCCCCAACGGCAGAGAGGAAAATTCGCAAAAGAAAAAGTAAACTGCTGGAATAAGGATCAGACCTGCCGTTACGGAAAGAATCACCTTACTCTGCATCCGATATTTCTTCAGATGCCATTTATTTTTCTTAATATCCGCCCAGGTTACAAATCCGATACCGCCCGTCACGATCAGCGCCATAATGGTAACATTGACAATCGGCTGAGCAACATACGTGGTTAATGACGAAAATGGCTCCCGAATCCCAATCAGGTCAAATCCCGCGTTACAAAAAGCAGAGATGGAATGGAAAATGGCATACCAGATTCCCTTTCCAACGCCAAAATCTTTACAAAATACAAATGCCAGAAGAATTGCCCCCGTCATTTCAATGACAATCCCCGTCTTTAAGATAAATTTTGTCAGACGGACAATCCCTCCCACCTGGTGAGCGGAAATGGATTCCTGCATGGTACTTCTTTGCATCAGACCAATCTTTCTGCCGGAAGCCGATACGATAGCCACTGCCACAGTCACAACTCCCATACCTCCAATCTGTATCAAAAACAAAATGATTGCCTGTCCAAACACGGTCCAGTATGTAGCAGTGTCATGAAGAACCAATCCCGTTACGCATACTGCAGAAGTGGCAGTAAAAAGGGCATCTCCAAAAGATGCTCCCTGACCATCCTGCGTAGCCCATGGAAGCATTAAAAGGAAACTGCCCAAAAGAATCACTGAAAAAAAGCCAAAAATAATCACCTGAAAAGAAGTAATATGTCTGTGTCTCTTTTTTCCTGTAGCCTGCATCTTTTTATACCCCTTTATTGCGTCTTTCATTATCTTTATAGTTTCTTTATCATATCTTAATCCGCATTAAACAGGTATAAGTAAAATCTCATTCGTATTAAGGTTGTATAAAGATTTTGATTATCAAAAAATCAAAGATACCGGCGCAAAAAGCAATAAGGTCAGCACTATAACTGCCGCCAGAATCAACAGCGGCATCCCGATAAACATAATCAAAAATGCGGCGCAGGGATGACGAAATGCAAAGCGTTCCGCTTTCCTGTCAAATTTATATCCAAATTGATGCATTGTTTTTATAATAGAAGCCATTGTTTTTTCCCTCCTTATAAAATGATGTTGTGGTCTAAAGTTGCCTGACGAATTGTTTTGTGCTTCGCACTTTCACAATTCTGCCTCAAATTCGAATATCGCGGGGCATGCGCCCCACTTTTATTCTCATATTGGGGCGGGTCATAAGATGATCCTAGCATGCAGAAAATTAAGATGGGAAAAGCAATGGCTTACCAAAATTAATATTTTATGAAGTTTTCGATTCTTCCGCAACAAAGGGGTCCTGCAATTTTACCCCTGTTTCATTTAGCATGGCAATCAGAAGACCGTACTCAAATTCATCCACCGGCCGCCTCTCCTCTAATAAAATCCCCATGACTCCCTTTACTTCCTTTTCACTCTGTACCGGCAGATACATGGCCATGGCATCCGGTAACGTGTGGGTGCAGGCTCCCGCCCGATGATGATTCGCCACCACCCATTGCACCACTCCCTTTTCCCGGAAATTCACACATTTTTCCAGTTCTTCCACCGTCATCCCCTTTCTTGGAAACAGCAGCGGCTGATCCACCAGACCACTTTCACTGACTGGATAGATGAGAATCGCGAGATTCAAAAGCTTCCCTACCTGCACCGCCACCTGATCCCACACTGCTCTTCGGGATTTGCAGCGTCTTAATTTCTGACTATTTTCCAGAAGAATCTCGGTGCGATAAGCAGTCTTTGCACTCTCCTGATTCTGCTGCTTTAACTTTCTCGTCATAGTTCCCGTAAACAGACCAACGATAAATAACATCAGAAATGTAGTAGGATATCCCTTGTCATAAGCTTTCAGACTGTAATATGGTTCTGTAAAGAAAAAATTGAACAGCAATACACTGAGCATAGAAGAATACAGGGCATAAATCTTCCTATTAGCAATATAAGAGGACAAAAGAACCGCCAACAAATAAATCATGATTGTATTTGCCTCTGAAAATTCCATCTGGCGAAATCCCAAGGCCAGTAAAGTTGCCCCGCCCATCACTCCGGTAATCATAAAAAGATCTCTGATGATTTTCTTCCAGGTATCGCCAGGAGTTCTCCTCCGTTTTTTTTCTGGACGATATTTTCCTGTCTGCTTCATATCGGGAATAATGTAAACATCAATATTGGGCGCCAAATACGTCAGTTTTTCCAGAAATTCCGACCGCCTCCAAGGGCGGACCGAAAAATGATTCGTCTTTCCCAGTACGATTTTAGACACATTTCCCACAACGGCATACTGGGCGATCTGAGCCGCCACATCGGAACCAAATACCGTCACCACTTTTGCCCCAAACAACCTTGCCAGCTCCATATGTCTGCGCAGGGCTGTCTTCGTTTTTTCATCTGCTTCCTGCATCCCCGGCGTTTCCACGCAAAGGGCAGTCAATTCACCGTGAAAAGCCCCTGCCAGCCGGGCGGCGGTTCGAATCACCCTGGCGCTAGAGGGGGCTGCGCTGATACACACCAGTATATGCTCTCCGGTGTGATAATCTTGATTTTCCTGTAGACTTCGTTCTTCCTGCGCTATGCGGTTTACTCTGTCTGCGGTTCTTCGCAAAGCAATTTCCCGCAAAGCTGCCAGTTTTTCTTTCCTAAAAAAATTCTGTAAAGCTCTCTCGGCCTGCTGCTCTTTATAGATTTTTCCATCCTTCATGCGCTGGATCAGTTCATCCGGTTCGATATCGATTACTTCCACCTGATCTGCATGATCAAAAATCGTATCTGGAATTCGCTCCCGCACCTCGATGCGAGTAATATTTCCCACCAGATCATTCAGGCTTTCCAAATGCTGAATGTTGATAGTCGTGTAAACATCAATCCCAGCCCGCAAAAGTTCCTTCACATCCTGATACCGCTTTTCATTCCTGCAGCCCCGGGCATTCGTATGCGCCAGTTCATCCACCAGAAGCAGACGAGGTTTTCGCTCCAGCGCAGCATCCAGATTGAACTCTCGCAATCTTACCCCTTTATATTTCACAAAAAGGGGCGGAATCACTTCCAACCCCTTTACAAGCGCCTGCGTATCCGGTCGGGCATGGGGTTCTATGTAACCAGCCACCACATCCACTCCATTTTTTTGCGCTTCATGAGCTGCCTCCAGCATCGCATACGTCTTTCCTGAACCTGCCGCATATCCCAGAAAAATCTTTAGTTTTCCTTTATTCTTTTTCTGTTTTTCTCTTTCTTCATACTGTAGTCTTTTTAAAAGCTGTTCTGAATCCGGTCTGTTTTCTTCCATCTCCTACTCCTTACAAGCCTGCAGTTTTACAAGATTCCCATGGCTGCCGCCACATCCAGATTGCATTTCAATACATTAACCCGCTCTTCCCCGAATACACCTAAAAATTTATGCTCCGTATTATTTTCTACGATCTTGCGCACCTCATCCTCTGACAATCCTGAATGCTCTGCGACTGCCTCTACTTGTACCTTGGCCGCTTCAGGACTAATGTGAGGATCCAGACCGGAACCGGAAGCTGTCAGAAGATCAGCTGGAATATCCTCCGGTTTCACCCCCGGATGTGATGCCAAAAATGCATCCAGATCGTTCTGTATTCTCTCTTTCAGTTCTGGATTAGAGTTTCCATAATTAAAAGTTCCAGAAGATACGCCGCCGTACTCTCCGCTCTCTTTTTGTTCCTGGGTATATGTATTATAATTTACAGAAGATACCCGTCCCTTAAAATAGTAATCCTCTGAAAAATCCTGTCCCAGAAGTTCAGACCCCACCGCCTCTTCTCTGTCTGCGGTAAGATTTCCCCCTGCGTCCACCAGACTTCCATTTGCCTTTTCCTTCATTGTTGCCTGGCTGACCCCCGTAAGTGCCAGCGGATAAAGGAATGAACAGATCACCATCATCACGATACAAAATACTATCGCTGTTTTCAACATTTTACAAAAGGTTTTCATAATATCTCTCCTCACATTCCTATCATTGCCAGTAATGGTGATACCACAAGATCAATCAGCTTAATTCCCACAAATGGAACAAGGATTCCTCCCAGTCCGTAGATTCCCATATTTCTCAGCAACAGTCTCTCCGCTTTCATAGGTTTATATTTTACTCCGCGCATTGCAATAGGAATCAATCCCGGAATAATCAGCGCGTTAAAGATCAGCGCTGACAAGATTGCGCTTGCCGGTGTTGCCAGGCTCATAATATTTAAAATCTGCATCTGGGGCAAAACCATGGTAAACATCGCTGGAATAATCGCAAAATACTTGGCGATATCATTGGCAATACTAAAGGTGGTCAAAGAACCTCTAGTGATCAGAAGCTGTTTTCCGATTTCCACCACTTCCAGAATCTTTGTGGGATCAGAATCCAGATCTACCATATTGGCAGCCTCTTTCGCCGCCTGGGTTCCCGAATTCATTGCCAGTCCTACATCTGCCTGTGCCAGAGCCGGCGCATCGTTCGTTCCGTCTCCCGTCATAGCCACCAGTTTTCCTTCCGCCTGCTCCTTCTTGATTGCCTCGATCTTATCTTCCGGTTTGCACTCTGCAATAAAACCATCTACACCAGCTTCTTTTGCAATCGTTGCCGCCGTCAGCGGATTATCGCCGGTACACATAATCGTTTTGATACCGATTTCCCGCAGCCTTGCAAAACGCTCCGTAAGTCCTGGCTTTACCGTATCTTTCAGATAGATCACACCATAGATTTTTGTGTTCACTGCCACGACCAGAGGCGTTCCGCCCAGATTGGACACTCGAGTCACAATTTCTTCCAGATCTTCAGGAATCTTCCCTCCTTGTTTCTTTACAAACTCCTGAATTGCCTGAGAAGCGCCTTTTCTTACAATCGTTCCATCTTTCAAATCCACACCGCTCATCTTGGACTGAGCGGTAAATTCTACAAAAGACATCTGATCCGTAATACTCTCATTCAGGACACAGCCCATCTGCTGCCCCAGATCCACTGTGGATTTTCCTTCCGGTGTAGTATCCATCAGAGAACTCATCACACTGTAATCAATCAAATCCGTCTTGGCAATCCCTTTTACCGGGTAAAATTCTGCGGCCAGACGATTTCCATACGTAATCGTTCCTGTTTTATCCAAAATCATCGTATCTACATCTCCGCAAGCTTCTACTGCTTTTCCAGACATGGCGATCACATTAAATCTCGTAACACGATCCATACCTGCAATACCGATAGCAGAGAGCAGACCGCCGATGGTAGTGGGGATCAGACATACCATCAGAGCAATCGCCCAGGAAACAGGAATCTCCACCCCCAGGTATCCGGCAAAAGGATACAAGGTCACCACCACGATCAGAAAGATCAGCGTCAGTACGATCAAAAGAGTATTCAGTGCAATTTCATTTGGCGTTTTCTGCCGGGAAGCCCCCTCCACCAGAGAAATCATCTTATCCAGAAACGAATGCCCGGGTTCCGCCACGATTCTGATTTTTAACCAATCGGAGACCACCGTTGTACCTCCGGTTACAGAAGAAAAATCTCCTCCCGCTTCCCGGGTAACCGGCGCTGATTCTCCTGTAATAGCAGATTCATCCACCGAGGCGATACCTTCGATCACTTCGCCGTCATTGGGAATTACTTCCCCCATCTTCACCAGAACGATATCATCTTTTTTCAGCTGGGAAGCATTTATTGTTTTCTCTGTTCCGTCTGCCAGAAGCAGACGGGCTTTTGTATCCTGTTTTGTCTTTTTCAGGGAATCCGCCTGAGCCTTTCCTCTTCCCTCTGCCACTGATTCAGCAAAATTGGCGAACAATACCGTCACAAATAAAATCACTGTCACAATTCCGTTATACAGCCGATATTCCGCATTTCCTCCAAACAGAGTGGGAAAAAAGGTAAGAATCAGCGTGATCAGACACCCCAATTCCACCACAAACATCACCGGATTTTTAATCATATAGCGAGGGTCCAGTTTTTGAAAAGATCCAAGAATCGATGATTTTAAAATATCACCTGTGACAAATTTTGTATTTTTCTTTTCAGACATTCCAATTCTCCTTTCTGTCTCATATTCTAAAGCCACAAGGACAGATGTTCCGCAATGGGACCAAGAGCCAGAGCCGGGAAAAATGTCAGGGCTGCAAAAATGTATACGATAAATACCAGTATAATCATAAAGACCACGTTATCCGTACGCAGCGTACCTATGGATTCATTCACCCGTTTTTTCCTCAAAAGGGAACCTGCGATAGCCAGCTGAGCAACAATCGCCAGATATCTTCCAAAGAACATCGCCAGCCCCGTAGTCACATTCCAGAATACACTGTTATCTGCCAGCCCCTCAAAACCGGAACCATTATTTGCTGCCGATGACGCATATTCATAAAGTACCTGACTAAGCCCGTGAAATCCCGGATTGGTGATTCCATCCAATCCTGCCTGCATAGTCACTGCCAGCGCAGAAAATCCCAGAATCAAAAGAGGATGGATCAGAATCACGATAGCTACCAGCTTCATTTCCTTTCCTTCAATCTTCTTATTCAGATATTCAGGCGTCCGACCTACCATCAGTCCACAGATAAATACTGCCAGAATCACATACATAACCATATTCATCAGACCTACGCCTTTTCCTCCGAATACGCAATTAAGCATCATATGCAGCATCGGCACCATTCCGCCCAGCGGCGTCAGCGTATCATGCATATTGTTGACGGTACCGGTGGTAAATGAGGTCGTCACTGTTGTGAACAAAGAGGATTGGGCGATACCAAAACGTACCTCTTTTCCTTCCATACTTCCCATATCCTGATTGATCCCCATTTCGCCGATCACAGGATTTCCTGCTTTTTCAGCATTAAAGCAAATCAGAAGTCCTACCAGAAAAAGGATCCCCATAGCTCCGAAAACTACCGCTCCCTGTCTGCCCATCAGAACTTTTTTCTGTTCCTTTTTCTTCTCTTTCTTTCTCTCATGGAGCATCAGCCCAAAGGTCACCACACAAGCTCCAGGAAGAATCATCATGGAAATCATCTCCGCGATATTGGAGATCACCGTAGGATTCTCAAAAGGGGTGGTAGAGTTTGCACCGAAGAAACCACCTCCGTTCGTTCCCAGATGCTTGATGGATTCCAAAGCTGCCACGGGTCCCATGGCAATATCCTGATACTTTCCCTCTACCGTTTCAACGGTAAAGTTCCCATCCAACGTCTGCGGCGTTCCCTGACTTACCAAAAGTAATCCAACCAGAAAAGCCGCCGGAACTAAAATACGGGTAGTGATCCTCACCATATCCTGATAAAAATTTCCCAGCTTTCTTCCTGACAGCCCTCTGCAAAATGCCATACAAGCTGCATAACCGCTGGCTGCTGAAGTAAACATCATAAAAATAATAACGCACATCTGACTTACATAGGCAAGACCGCTCTCCCCTGAATAATGCTGCAGGTTCGTGTTTGTCATAAAGCTGATGATCGTGTTGAAGCTTAAGCTTGGCTCCATGCCCTCAATACCATTGGGATTCAGAAAAAGAATCCCCTGGATTCTCAGAATCAGATATCCCACCAGCACCATCACACCATTTGCCATCAACAAAGACAAGGCATATTTTTTCCATCCCATATCCTCGCCTTTGATACCACAGACCTTATAAATTCCCTTGTCAATGGGATTAAACACCACATCGGCAAAGGTTTTCTGATTCGTAGCGATATGATACATATACCTTCCCATAGGAATTACCAGTACCAAAAAAATCGCCAGCGTAAGAACAATCTGTAACATACTTCTTCCTCCTGTTAGTTCCCCTCACAAATCTATAATTTTTCCGGGTTTATTAATGCATATACAAGATAAGCTCCAACTGCCGCTATCACTACACCCAGTACAATCATGACTTTTTACCTCCCGTATCCTTTCCTTCTACCTGATGCTCGCAAAAATCTGCAAATAATTTTACCAGACCAAAACTTGCCAGCAAAACAACTGCCATAATCACATCCATCATAATTTCTTTCCTCCTTTGCATTAGGATTCTAACAGGAGCATCATTAAAATGGGATTAACAGGTGAAACATACCGTTAAGATTCCATAAACCAAAAAAGAAAAAATCTGTTACTTAAACATTGGAGCTGTTGCTTTACGTGCATATCCAGAATAGTTATACATTTTACGCTCATTCTGCGCTCACTTTGAGCCTGAAGTCTCAAAGATGTGTTCGACAAATTCGCTAAAAATGTATAACTATTCTGGAGTACGTTGAAAACAACCGCTCCATGTATTTAAATAACAGATTTTTCCTATCGTTCCGCTTTGGATATACCATCCTTCTGCAGGAATACGCTGAATATATTTCCCCGCACCGGATCGTATTCTCCCTTCATATACCCCCGTTCATCTTTTACAATCTCCCGCGCCAGGTACAGACCAAGCCCCACGCCCTCCTGCTCTTTCACCGCTTTTCCCCGATAAAACCGCTGGAACAACGCTGGAAATTCTTCCCTCTCTATTTTTCTTCCCTGGCTGCACACTGCAATCCGCACATACATCTCATATTCCAAAAGTTCCACCAGAATCGTACTGTGGGGATCACTGTATTTGACCGCATTATCCAGCAGATTAAAAAACACTTCCTCCGTCCACTTTCTGTCCAGCCATGCCTCCAGATTCTGGTCTCCCCGCATCTGCAAGTCATTCCCATGTTTTTCTGCCTTCAAAGAAATCTGATCGATCGCCTGCAAAAGCGGCGGCAAAACAGGCTGCACTTTCGGTTTCAAAGAAATGATCCCCGTCTCCAATCGGGAAATTCTGGAAAATCCTTCTCCCAGCCACCCAAGCTTCTGCGCCTGCTTTTCCAGGTTATCTACGAAATGTACATATTCCTCCGGCGTCAGCCCCTCCTCTTTCAAAAACTCACTATACATCTTAATATTGGCAATGGGCGTATTAATCTGATGCACCAGATCACTGATGGAACGGCTCATCTGTTCTCTCAGCTCCTTCTCCCTTCGCTCATGAGCTTTCTGAATATCATAGAGACGCCCCATCTGTGTCTGGAACTTTCCCAGCAGAGAATCTTCATTTTTCTGAAAATGTATAACCTCCCGTCCCGCGATCAACTGCTCCAACGTATCGTCCACCAGCTCCATCGTGCGGTTGGCATATTTTTTCAGCTTATAATACTTATAAACTGCCACCCCAAAAGCCGCCAGCAGCAGACCTGGTACAGCCATCCACAGGATCATTTTTCCCTGATTCATACTTTATCGCTCCATTTATAGCCAATACCGAAAACCGTTTTAATATATACAGGTTCTTTGGGATCATCTTCGATTTTTTCTCTCAGCCGTCGGATATTTACATTCAGTGTTTTCTCATCCACATAATTCTCGTAGGCATCCCATACCAGACCCAAAAGCTGCTCCCTGGTGAGCACCTGATTCCGATGTTTCAAAAAAACCTCCAAAAGACGGATCTCCGTGGCTGTAAGCTTTACAAAGCTCTCCCCCTTTCTGAGCAGCTTCTCCTTAAAATCATACGCCAGCGTTCCACAGTAATAAAACTGTCCCTCCATATTTCCGACATGCTTTAGCAGTACCTCTATCCTGCAAAGCAGCACCGGCACCGGATTATTCCCGCGCACCTTCTTCAGAAACTCTCTTCCATCTCCATCCGGCAGATTAATATCCAAAATCACCAGATTCACCGACTGGTTCAGATACGTTTCCGCTTCCTCCAGCGTTCCCGCACTATACACCAGATATTTTTTTTACGGAGGGCATACGCAATGCCCTCGTTTAACATCCTGTCATCTTCTACAATCAAAATTTTCGTATTCATGACTTCATTTTACTCAATTTCCCGCAATCTTTCAACAATCGATTTCTGATTTAAAACTTTTACCAGCGACCATGTCATAAGCACACAGATCACCGCCACCAGGAGGATCAAAAGTCCTGCGGAAAGAAGGAAAATCCCGACATTAAACCCTGTAAACAGAGAAGACTGCGTAATCAGATAAGACAAAACTCCTCCCACAATCAACATCAGAAGAACCGCAACACTGGTAAATTTTACCGTATCTATCAGAAGCATCGCCCACAGCTGTTTCTTCGTCATACCAATCGACTGCATGGACGCCAGTTCTATCTTTCTGGAAAATACATCGGAAGCAATCGTATTGATCAAATTAGAAATACCAATAATCCCCAAAAGCGCTGCCAGGAAAAATCCTATGAACAAAAATGTTTCCTTCTGCCCGTTCATCTGTTCTCGGGTATCATACCGGGAATCCAGATTTAACTGGGTACTGTGTTCTTTTCCCATCAAAGTATTCAGCTGCTGATGCTGCTCTTTTGTGATCTCTTTTTCTGTCCAAATCTCAATATTACTGATCCTCTGTTCATAATCGGGATACAATTCTTTGAACAGTGTGTCTGACAGAATAATATTGGAAGTTCCAAAATCATTGGTACTATACATATTTTCTTTCTCGATCACTGCCAAAACTGTCAGTTCCTTTTCCACACAATTTCCTGCTCCATCATAAAATCCGATGGAAACCTGATCTCCCGGCTGTACGCCATCTCCTGCTCGATCATCCCTGCGGGAACTCCCAGAATTCTCATTTTCCAGCGATTATTCGCCGCCTGTTCCGAGATTCCATGATCTCCATACGTATTCAAAAAGGCTTCGCTTCCAGCACAAGTCTCCATTTCCTCCTTCAATGCGCCGCCCAAAGATACCTCGGCGGAAGAATCTGTATACTGTCTTCCCCAGGCGTCTTCCTCATAATCCGGCATCGTTCTCGCCCGATACATAACCTCCACATCCGTCACAAAGGGAGGTTCTTCGATCTCCTTAGGCAGATCACTGGAAATCGGCTGATATGCTTCTTCCAACCACCACCATGCCCCACTGTGAAAGATTCTCGCATCGTTCATATTATACCGTTCTACCATATTATCCACAGAATACCCCAGCATGGCATTACAGGAAACCAGAAAAATCATGCCGCTTCCACCAGAGAAATATTACACGCCAGCTTCAATGATTTCAGCGCACTGATATATACGGTGAGCCAGGCAAATCCTGCTCCCAGAATGCCCACTGCCAAAATACTTGGGGCTTCATAAAACATCCCGTACATCGTCTGTTCCATGATTCTCGGACCGATCTTATTTCCCACCAGATATCCCAAAAGAATACCAAAGACAATACCGATCAATGCCAGACGCCGAATCTGACACATCAAAATATATTTTAACTGCTTTGCCGTAGTTCCAATGGTTTTCATCATGCCAAACCAGCGGATATCAGAAGATGTGGAAATATAAAAGATATTATAAATAAGGAAATAACCGCTCAAAATAATAAATGCCACAAACAGCAGCGCCGGACCCACACTGATCATCATATCGCTCAGACTCTGGGTATGTTTTGTCCCAATGCCCGTTCCTCCTGCCAGATCACTTGCCTCCTGCAGTTTACTCATGATATCTGTCTTAAATAAAAGGGGATTCAGGTTATTCAGCTTCACGTAGATCGGCTGAGACCGCTCTTTCATCACCGGATTATACGTCTCGATAAATTCCGGTACGGTATAAATCTCATCATAAATCTCGCTGATATTAATCAGAGGATTCTTATAATATCCTGTGACGGTAAACTCCATGGACGTCTCCGCCATATTGTCATCCGCCCCCAGCATCACCAGAAGCTCAAGCTTGGCTCCCACAACCGGTTTCAGTCCCAGTCGCTTCGCCATCGTATCAGAAATAACGATCTCCTGCGCATTTTCAGCAAATCTTCCCTCAACCAATTCCACAAAGTTGTGCTGAAAATACTCCTGATCCGGTGCCAGAAGCCGTACCGTCATTCCGGCAAACTCCTCATTGTGAAGCGCTACCATACTGCACTCCCTCGCCATATCTGCCCATTCAATCTGGGGAAGATTTTTCAATTTTTCCCGCGTCTCATCCGTACCGTTAATATTTCCCTCACATCCCGGCCCCGGCGAAGATTCCCCATAATTACTCATCGTGGAGATAAAACTGATTCCCACCGTCCAGACCGCAGTGATTAAAAGTGTGGTGAGGGCGATCACCAGGATTGCGATCCGATTCCTGCTTTTATGAGAGGTATAATTATCCTTCGCCAGCTCCTTCAACACTTCCTGATTAGAATTTTGAAACATGGTCGTCACCTCCCACTACTTTTCCGTCCTCCAGATGGATAATCCGGTCTGCCAGCTGAGCAATCTCCTCATTGTGCGTAATCATGATAATCGTCTGATTAAATTCCCGGCTGGTCATCTGCAAAAGTCCCATCACCTCCGCGCTGGTCCGGCTGTCCAGATTTCCCGTCGGTTCATCAGCAAGAACAATCTGAGGCTTTGCAGCCAAAGCCCTTGCAATGGCAACTCTCTGCTGCTGTCCTCCCGATAATTGATTGGGACGGTTTTTCACCTTTTCTGTCAGCCCCAACAACTTCAAAATCTCACTGACAAATTCCTCGTCCGGTTTATTTCCGTCCAGTCGAATAGGTAAGACCACATTCTTATACACATTTAACATAGACACCAGGTTATAATTCTGAAAAATAAATCCGATATTTCTTCTGCGAAATACCGTTCGCTCTTCATCCTTCATATGTAAAAGAGACTGCCCGCCGATGATCACCTCTCCGCTGTCCGCATAATCTAAGCCCCCCAATAAATTCAAAAGAGACGTTTTTCCGGAACCTGAGGTTCCCACAATCGCCACAAATTCCCCCTTTTCCACGGAAATATTGATATCATCTACAGCCTTTACCAGACTGTCCCCCTCGCCATAATATTTTTTCAAATGCTTTGTTTCCAGAATCTTCATAAAAAATATCTCCCTTCGTTATGTTGATTTTATCATAACAAAGAGAGATTACAATCTGGTTACACGATAGAAATTTATTCCTGTACCTCTTTTAATCGAATCACAATAGAAAACCAGCCATCCTCCACCACTGCCTGAATCCTTCCATTCATTCTCTCCACAAAACCTTTGGCAATGGAAAGTCCCAGTCCTGTAGAATTCTTACTTCTGGCTTCATCCGCCTTATAAAACCGTTCAAAAATCCGCTCCGTGTCAATTTCTTCCTCCTGCCCCATCTTATTTCTGAAAACGAGAACCGCCTCTCCTTCCTCTTCTTTCAGAGAAATCCATATCTCCTTTCTGCCGTGATCCAGACCATTTTTAATGATATTCTGAATCGTCCGGCGGATCGCCTGTTCATTCCCATTGACAAATACAGACTTCTCCGCCAGGTCGATCACCGGCGTAATGTCCCGCTCCATCCAACTGTCATAATAAGAAAATAAAGTTTCTTTTACGATCTGATTCAGATTCTGCCGCTCCATTTTCAGTTGATATTCATCACTTTGCAGCTTTGTATAGGTAAATAGCTCCTCCAACATTTCCTTTAAACTGGCTATCCTCTCCTGAATAACCTTCAGATATCGCTGCCGGTCACTCTCCTGCTCCGCTTCTTCCAAAAGCTGAAAATACCCATCCAGAGAAGTGAGAGGCGTGCGGATATCATGAGACAGATTCGTGTAAATCTCTGCGATCATCCGTTCCCTTTTCAGATTCTGCATTCTCTCTTTTTTCTGCCGCTGCAAACTCTCATTTAAAAGCCTTGTAAGATCTCCAAGACCTCCTGCCGTCACTTCACTCGTGATAATCATATTACTTTCATACTTTTCCAGAAACTGAAGCTGGCGGCAGATACTCTTAATCTGCCGCCTGTAACTTATCAAAATCCAAAGAAGCGCAAGGACAATACATCCTAAAACTCCCACTGCTATCTTCATCTAAATATCTCTCTTTCTAAATACAAGATACCCGATTCCTACGGTCAGTACTGCAAAAGCCACTCCCACTGCACAGGAACTTCCCGCTGCCTGCCCGGTTATTTTCATAGGAAGCGCCATCATCTTACCGCCTACCGTATAATCAATCATCTGAAATCCTTTGATCCCCATATCGGCGATCATCTTATCAACAAAACCATACAAAATCGTCAGTACGTTCATACACATACAAATAACCGTGACCATACTGAGCACCTGATTGCGAAACACAATCGTAAAACACATAGCCACCATCACAAAAGCAAAATGAAGCACAACCTGTACGCCGCCGTACGCCAGAAAATCCTTCCATGGACCCAGAACGAACCGATCAAAAAACAACGCATTACTGATTGCCTGTACGCCTGCAAAAATAAGGATTGTCAAAACAACATAGACAAACAATGCCGCCGCTTTTGCAAGTACCAAACTCCCCCTGTCCTTAAGCTGCCCCGCAACATTCTTGATATAGCCGCTGCTCATATCCGCCGAAGAATAAAGAACAGTAAAAATAACCATAAACAGAACAATAAACTTTCCCGATATATTGGCATAAAACAGATCGAATACCGATACATCCTCACCCGGTTTTGTGGGCGTTGTTACCGATAAACCAATATTTACCGGTTCCCCGCTCTTTTCTCCCGTGGCATACTCATACTGCTCCTGCCTTTCCTCCGCCGTATAAAAATTCATCTCGTCCTCTACCAGGGTTGTGGTAAATAAAATCCCAGCCGCAAGAATCAGCCAAATCACATACAGACTTTTCGTTCGGAACATCCGATATAATTCCATTTTGATCACATTAAGCATTTCGGGCACCCCCTGTCAGATTTAAGAAATAATTTTCCAGTTCTTCACTGGTAATACCAATTCCCTTCACCAAAATTCCGGCCTGGGAAAGCTCCATATTTACCTGCGCGCTCTCATTTAACCGCTCATAAATATGGATCGTATTCTTATCTATCACCTGATAATTGGTAAATCCCATTCGATCCAGCACTGGAAGCGCCTGCTTCGGATCTGCCAGTGTGATTTCCATACGTTCACTGCATCGCTGCATCAATTCTTCCCGGGTAAGCTCCTGCAGCAAACTCCCCTGATGAATAATTCCGTAATGGGTAGCAATCTTAGATAATTCCTCCAAAATATGACTGGAAATCAGAATCGTCATATTCTGTTCATCCCTCAATCTCAGGATCATATCCCGTATTTCTGCAATTCCCTGAGGATCCAAACCGTTGATCGGCTCATCCAGCACCAGAAGATCCGGCTCTCCCACAAGGGCAAGCCCAATCCCCAGCCGCTGCTTCATACCCAGGGAAAAATGCTTTGCTTTCTTTTTTCCCACCTTAGAAAGCCCCACCGTATCCAGAATCTTATCCATATACTTCTTATCGTTGATGCCAAAAAGCTTACACTTAACCGCCAGATTCTCACTGGCAGACATATTTCCATACAGCCCCGGCGCTTCGATCAGACAACTGATTCTGGAACGAACATTTTTCAGCCCCTCATTCTTATAGCCAAACAATTCAATCTCTCCGTAAGTCGGTTTGGAGAGTCCGCAGATCATCTTCAAAAATGTGGTCTTGCCAGCCCCATTTCTGCCGATAAATCCGTAAATCGCCCCCTTCTTCACATGAAGATTAACGTCATTGACAGCCTTATGCTTCCCGAACTGCTTCGTCAGACCACTCGTACTTAACAAATACTCACTCATCATTTTTCTCTCCTTTTTTCTTTCTGACCTTATTCTACAAATGAAAAGCTAATCATTCGCAAATAAAAAGTAAAAAAAGAGTAAAGATTCGTTACCATTCACTCTATTCACAGTACCCAAAATTACGGATGCAGCCGGTAGCCAATCCCCCACACCGTCTCTATATACTCCTTTTCAGAGACCTCCTTGATCTTTTTTCGGATATTGCTGATATGCACATCCAGCGTCTTCGTCTCCCCCATATACGGCTCGTCCCATGCATACTCAAAAATCTCTTCTTTGCTAAATACCTTTTTCGGATGCTTCAAAAGCAGTTCAAGAATGGCAAACTCCTGCTTCGTGATCTTCGCCAGTTCCCTGCCTTCCACAATCACCCGAAATCCTTCTTTATCTAATACCAATCCCTGATACTGCAATTCTTTCGGCGCCTTATCCTTCGTCTCTCCTCCCATTCGCCGAATCTGCACCTCCACCCGGGCAGCTACCTCCTTAATATCAAACGGCTTCGTCACATAATCATCCGCACCGCTGCGAAGAAACTCCACCTTATCATCAATGGTATCCTTGGCAGTCAGCACGATCACCGGGGTCTTTCCTCTTTGCCGGATCTCCTTTAACACCTCTTCCCCGGAGATACCGGGAAGCATCAGATCCAACAACACCACCGCATACGAATTTTCGGATAATAACATCCTCGCCTCTGTCCCGGAAAACGCCTGAACACAGGCATACCCCTCACGCTCCAGCGTTTCCCGCAATAGAGAACTGATATTGACATCATCTTCTACAATTAAAATTGTGTGCATAAGTTTTTGCCCCTTTATAATATTTCCTTACTAGTCTAATCATTTTTATTTTTCAAAGCATCTTTGATTCCCACTGCAATCTCATATGCAAGATTAACCGGCACTGCATTTCCAATCATTTTGTATGCATCATTTACACCATCGTATACAAATTTGAAATCATCGGGAAATCCCTGTACTCTCGCTATTTCTCGGACGGTCATTCTTCTATACAAATGTTCCTTTCCCTCAACAAATCGACAATCATTCTTTCCATATTTCACCATTTTAGGCGCCTGAGGATGCAACTGACACTGTCTTCCACTGGCCTGAACTGTATACGCCTGCTCATCCCATGCCTTTACACGATTTCTGCTCATAAAAATAGGTGAATATTCCCCTATAAAATATTCATTATTATTAATAGCCTTTGGATTATGATGATTTTTTTCCTCTGCTGGAACAGCTGTTTCCTGTAAATCCCATATTACATCTCTTAATGTAATTTTTTTACCGTCTTCTTCTGTAGATCCTTTAGGAAAAGAAAACTCTATCTTAAGATCTTTCCTAAATCCAATGTAAAAAACTCTTTTCCTCTCCTCAGCAACTCCATAATCTTTCGCATTAACTAATGTTAATGAAACATCATACCCGGCTTCATCAAATAGAGAAATTATGTTTTTTACAGCTTCTGAATGTCTGTTTGCCAACATTCCACTTACATTTTCTGCCAAAAAAAATCGTGGGGTAAACTCTTTTAAAATTCTAATATAATCATAAAATAACTGACCGCGTGCGTCTTCAATTCCACGCAAAGAGCCCGCTTCAGACCATGATTGGCATGGTGGTCCCCCAATGATTCCATCAACATTACCATCAATATACCGTGCTAAATCTTCTTTTTTTACCTGCCGTATATCTCCTTCAATCAAATGACTTTTGGGATGATTAATTTTAAAAGTTTCCCAGATACTTTTATCAAATTCATTTGCAACAGGAATCCGAAATCCAGCCTTTTCAAATCCTAAATCTAAGCCTCCACAGCCGGAAAACAAACTAATTACGTTCATTAATGCTTCCTCATCTTTCTTTTTATCAATGTTATTCCATCTCAGTATTATCCGAATTAATATCATCGGTATTTTTTATTCCCAGATACTGCAGACATTGAATTAACCGTGCAGCCATTTCATCTCCATTCATTTCAAGCGGATGATCAAATACTAAATTTGATTTTAATTTCTCATTTTTAATGCTCCACTCCACTTGAACCGCTAATGGACGATTCCCATCGTATTTTTCTGCAAAAGTCCTATAATTAAGCGCTTTACAAGCAAAATAGATATTGGGATTCATCTGTACATATTCGCTGATTGGAATCATCTTATCAATAATTTCCTGAGCTGAATTAACGCTATCAGTTATCAGTATATATTCTGCAATACCAGATTCCGGAACAATTTTTCCATTTACATATGCATTACGCTTCCTATCTGGAAGGTTTGTTCCTGCATACACATCATATACCTGGCTAACGTCCAATTTCATTTGCCCTGAAAGCTCCCCGCTAAGTTTATTCATAAGTTCAAATTTCCATCCTAATGTGATTGCTCCCTTTTCAGTTCTGGCAAATTTCTCTTTATAAATACGCATTCTTTTTTCAAACTTATCTCGAATATCAGTTGTAGAATTTTCTATTATCTCCCGCCAATCCGCTCCAAATAGTTGTTCTGCCCTTTCTGCATTTGTCTTATTTTCAAGGAAATCTGCATTCTTTTTCTTATATGATATTTTTATTTCTTCCTCCCCCAAATCATCAGCAGCAAGAATATAAATATCCGTTTTAGGCTCTCCATACGGGCATGTTGGCTTACCTGCTTCTTTAATTTCCAAAATTCTATTTTTAAAAGATATCCTTGTCCCCTGTGTAAAATAACTTAAAACACATCTTTCAGCATCACCAAAATCGGGCATAACAGCACCTCCAAATCTCCTTTAGCAAACACTATAAATATTTTCTAAACGCTTTCTTCATTTTTATCATGACCTCTATCAGCCAATCAAACTGTATACTCCATTGATCTCTATCTCCAAAATCCACATTCTTCTCAATAACAATACGACTTGCTTTACGTTCCGGCAACTCCCGCCAGTCAAAGATCAATCCGGCATCTGATTCAATGGCGTCTTTATTCTTGAAAAGAGAATGAAACAATTCTTTATCTTCACTGATGTACAATTCTACATCCAGTTCATTCCTCGTCTGAATCTGAGATACCGCAACATGACAGGCAGAAGAACCTATGCTAAAATTCATCCAATGATCCATAGACGGTTTCCGACGGTTAAAATTCTTTGCAAATTGTTCATTTTGAAATGCATAATCTTGAAATGCTACCCAATAGTCGTAACGCTGCTGCTGCGTTCCATTTGCGGATTCACTCTTCTTCACTTCCTTTGTCCAATCATTAGGCTTCTCAATCACTTCAAATTTCACCGCAGGTTCAGAATCCCCAATACGATACAGTTTTATCTCACATAGAAAAAAACCTATCTTTTCATCTGTATGATTGTTCAGCCATTCGATTGCCGCCTTATGTTCCTCACGCGCATGTTTTACAACCCAGATGATCACATCCGCCATCTTTCCTGATGCATAAGTAATCAACTTGCCAAGATGGTCATGGTTTGTATCCTCCAACTGATTCTCAATAATGATTTTCCGATCGGTTCCAGTTTCGGACGCCAAAATATCTACATTAAAATCCCCCACTGAAGATTCTGTTTCATCTACCGTGATATCTATCCCAACTGCATCGGCAAGAAGAGTGATATTATCATCTTGCGCAAGCCACGGAGTAAAATCCAAGGCTTCATGTGGCCATACTGCCCTCAAATCCTTTATTTCTTCAAGTCTGCTCAAATTTACCATATATCCATTCCTCCTTGTATTCTACTTCCTATCTTTATTTTTATTGCTCCCTGATTATAGAGAATTTTTTAGATGAAACAAAAGCTCTAAACCGTTCCCCTTATTTCCGCACTAATTTGCAAATTGTTTCTGTGTGCACCGTCTGCGGAAACATATCGCACCCCACGCACCGCTCCACCCGGTATCCTCTCTCGCACAGTATCTTCAGATCTCTTGCCAGCGTAGCCGAATCGCAGCTCACATATACGATTCTCTCCGGCTGCATTTTCACCATGGTATCAAGCACGCTGGGCTCGCATCCTTTCCTAGGTGGGTCCACCACGATCACATCCGCCCGGGCGTGTTCCCCGGGATACCTTCTGGCATAATCTTCATAAAATCCAGGCAGTACTTCCTCTGCTTTTCCCACAAAGAACTCCACATTTTCCATTCCGTTTAACCGGGCATTTTTCTGAGCATCCTCGATCGCTGCCGGCACGATTTCCACGCCATACACCTGTTTCGCCTTCTGCGCCAAAAACAGAGAAATAGTTCCAATCCCGCAGTACAGATCCCAGACCGTCTCATTTCCCTTAAGATCTGCATATTCCAACGCCTTCTCATACAGTTTTTTCGTCTGCACCGGATTCACCTGATAAAAAGAAAGCGGCGATATCTGATAAGAAACATTTCCGATCTTATCCGTGATGTACTCTTGTCCCCACAAAGTCTTTACTTCCCGCCCAAGGATTACATTTGTCTTTTCCCGATTCACATTCAGGGAAATACTGGTCATTCCGGGGATTCTTTCCAACTTCTCAATCAGTCTTTCCACTTTAGGAAGCTTTGTTCCGTTCACAACCAGACAGACCATAATTTCCTTGCTGGTAAATCCATACCGGATCAAAATATGACGGACCAGACCTTTTCCGCTGGTCTCATCGTAAGCGGAAATATGATTTTCTTCCATATAATCCATCACTGCATCCAGAATTTTTTCATTCACTTCCACCCCCAGATAACATTTCCGATTCTGAATAATGGAATGAGTACGCCCCGCATAAAATCCCGTTACCAGATGCCCCTCTTTATCCGTTCCTACCGGAAATTGCGCCTTATTCCGGTAATAGAATGGTTCCTCCATTCCTATGATGGGTTCCATCGAAAGTTCTTCTAAAGAAAAACCGCCAATCCGCTGCAGATTATTTCTGATCTTGTTTTCTTTATATTCCAGCTGTTTTTCATAGGAGAGAGCCTGAATCTGGCATCCGCCGCACTGGCGGGCACAGGGGCATAAAGGCTCCACCCGATCCAAAGAAGCTTCCACAATCTCCATCAGCCGGGCATAACCATAATTCTTTTTTGCTTTCATAATCTTCGCTTTCACCGTATCTCCGATCAGAGCATCTTTCACAAATACAGTATAGCCCTCTACCTTCCCGATACCCTCTCCTTCATGTCCCATGTCCTCTATGGTCACTGTCAGCATATCATTTTTCTTATATTCCATAGCTCCATCCTTTTCTATTTTTGATAATGTTAAGACAGACCGTTTCGCGCTTTACACACTCACGATCTGTCGATCTCACTTACTCGTCTTTCTGATATTCGATTCAAACAGTCGGTTATATCCCAGCCATTCATTCTGTTCACCCGCATTTTCAAAAAGTTCCCGGAAAGTTTCCATTCTTGCATCCGTATTATCTGCCAGATTCAGCGCCGCCGCTTCCATCAGGGCAGGTTTCTTTGGAGAACCGTATTCCAACTCTCCATGATGCGCCAGAATACAGTGCTTCAGCTCACTCTCCAGCTTTGCCGGAAATCCCGGAATCTGACGTGCTCCATCATGGACCATCTCCGCTCCGATCATAATATGACCCAGAAGTTGACCGTCATCCGTATAATCATTTACCGGAAATGCAGAAAGTTCCTGGGTCTTTCCGATATCATGAAAAATAGCCGCTGTTATCAGAAGATCTCTGTTCAAAATGGGATAAGCCCCACAATAATAATCGCACAGCCGGGTTACGCTGACCGTATGCTCCAACAATCCTCCCACAAAGCCGTGATGTACGCTTTTAGCCGCCGAACTGAACCGGAACCGTTTGATAAATCCTGCATTATTTACGTAATACAACTGCAGCAGCTGTTTGAGATATGGATTCTTTACCGACTGAATAAACTGCAGTAGTTCCTGATACATTTCTTCTATATTTCTTTTGCTCACCGGCAGATAATCAGAAGGATTGTATTCTCCCTCCTGCGCTTTTCTCACCCGCTTGATACTGATCTGCAGCGCTCCCGCAAAACTATTCACATCTCCCATAATCTCTATGTAATCCAGAGAATCAAAATCTTCGATTCCCTGAGAATTGGGGTCCCATATTTTTCCATCAATCGTTCCCGTTTTGTCCTGCAAAATCACATTTTCATACGGTTTCCCATTTTTCGTAACCGCCGACTGTCTGTGCTTACAAAGATAAATTCCACTTACTCTGCATCCCTCAAAAAATTCATTAATATATTTCATAGCGTTCTCCATTCCTTCTTTCTATTACCATTCACTGCCCCATCCATTCCCCGTCTTTGCAGGAAAAAACCAGGCTGAATCTTGCTCCTGCCGTTCAGTCTGGTTTCATATGATGTCAGCATCACTTTATTTTATAACGCTCCAACCGTTACGTCAAATACTATTTCCACATATCCTTCTGCGCCTTTTCGCATCGCCGTAACCTGAATCTTCTGTTTCTCTTCACATTTATCCAACTCTTTTCTCAGATCACTTAACGTCTCCACATTAACATCCTGCATTTTTATGATCACGTCTCCATTCTGGATGCCGCCCTCCATCGCAGGGGAATCCTCCTCCACCGCATTCACATAGATTCCTTTAGGCATTCCCGTTTTCTGAGACAGATCGCTTTCTATATTTTGCCCGCGAATACCGAGATACATAATACTTTCATTATTGGAAAGCTGTTCGATGGTCTTTCGCAATTCTGTGATGGGAAGCGCTGTAACCACATTTTTATCCTTTGCAGTACAAAATGGCTGCGCAATAATTCCCACAATACTGCCGTCCGTTCCCACTAACACACCGCTTCCCTCATTATTGCCCATAATATCTGTGGTCAACAGATGATATTCATTATCCAGCGTATTTTTCGTATTGCTCACGGACGTTATCATACCCACCGAGATAGAATCTCTGTATCCGGCAGGACTTCCAATCGCCAGCACGGTATCGCCCCGCTGTATCGTTGCCGAAGATCCCAGTTTTGCCAAAGAAATCACTTTCCGTGTCTCTTCCGTCACTTCTTCCTTGTCTATTTTCAAAACCGCCAGACCAGTAGCGCAGTCCCGTTTTAAAAAATGCGCGTCCACTGTCGCATTATCTTCAAAGGTGACCAGAATCCGATCCACCTGATCCACTGCCCGATATTCTGTCAGCACAAAATATTCTTTTCCGCTGTCCGCCACTAAAAGTCCGGAAACCTGACTGGAATCTTCATAAGAATTATTCATCCAATCCACATCGCTGGTGATTCCCTGTACCGTCACAATGGAACGCTCCGGTTCCTCCGCCACCTGAAGAATCTCATGATAAAGATTCTTAAATTCTTCTTTCGTTATATTTTTTTCTTCCTCTTCTTTCTGCTGCTCCGGTGTGGGCGTTACTTCCTGCTTACTCTCTCTCTCCGTCTGCCCCGACTCTTTCTCTGGATCCTTCTGCACATGTTCCGTATTTTCCTGAAACTTAACCTTTTCCTTTTCTTCCGGCTCCAGGCAGGATAAAGCCGCATAAAATACCAATGCTGCTACCAATCCAAACACTGACGCTCCGCCAAGAAGCCATGCGATCCTATATAAGACCAGCCTCTTATCCAGAGGCTTTTTCTTGATCACTTCCCGCAGAAAGCGATATTCCTCTTTTTCTCCCTTCCCCGTCTTTCGTCCCTGATGCTCTCCCTTCAGATTGCGATCTTTCTTTTCATCCATACCGTAATCTCCTGTAACTTTTCTATTGCTTTTTGTGAAAGTCATCTCCTTGAAGTCTTTCACTATTTTATCAAAAACATATGAACATTCTATGACAAGAATCAGAAATTCTTTAGAATTTATACCTTTTCTTTCCCCTTCATATGGGTTAAAATGAGTGTAAGGTTTCGTGTTGCAAACAAACAAAAAGTATAAAGGATTAAAAGTATGAATAAAAAAGCATTATCCACTTTGGAATACGATAAAATAATAGAAATGTTGGTCTCTCACGCCTCTTCCCCACTGGGTAAGATCCGCTGCGAAGACCTCCTCCCCTCCGACTCCATTGCCGAGATCGAGTACAAACAGGAGCAGACGCAGGACGCCCTCACCCGGCTGTTTCAAAAGGGAAATATTTCTTTTGGAAGTGTAAAAGATATTCGCGGCTCTCTGAAGCGTCTGGAGATCGGAAGTACTCTGGGAATCAGCGAGCTGCTCCAGATTTGCGCTCTTCTGGAAAATACCTCCCGAATCAAATCTTATGGCCGCAGAGAACGGGACAATGGGGAGAAAGATTCTCTGGATGATTTATTTGACGCTCTGGAGCCATTGCCCCAGTTATCCGGCGAGATCCGCCGCTGCATCCTGTCGGAAGATGAGATCAGCGACGATGCCAGCGCCGGCTTAAAGCAAATTCGCCGCTCCATGAAGATCACCGGAGAAAAGGTACACACACAACTGGCTGGCATGGTAAACGGTTCTGCCCGCAGTTATCTGCAGGATGCAGTGATCACCATGCGAAACGGTCGCTACTGTGTCCCGGTAAAGGCAGAATACAAAAGTCAGGTGCCTGGTATGATCCACGATCAATCCTCTACCGGCTCCACGCTTTTTATCGAGCCTATGGCGATTGTAAAACTGAATAACGAAATTCGTGATCTGGAGCTGAAAGAGGCTGCGGAGATCGAAAAGATTTTGGCAGCTTTAAGCGAACTTACCGCCCAGCATCGGGAAGAGATTCAGTATGATCTGGAAAATATGGTGGAGCTGGACTTTATTTTTGCCCGTGCTTCTCTTGCCATGGAGCAAAATGCCACCCGCCCTCTTTTTAACACCAAGGGCTGGATCAATATCCGCAAAGGACGCCATCCCCTGATCGACAAGCAGAAAGTAGTTCCCATCGATATCCATCTGGGAAAAGATTTTCATCTGCTCATCGTTACCGGTCCAAACACCGGCGGTAAAACAGTCTCTTTAAAGACGGTAGGACTTTTGACGCTTATGGGACAGGCTGGTCTTCATATTCCCGCTCTGGATCGTTCGGAACTGGCTGTCTTCAGCGAAGTCTATGCGGATATCGGCGATGAACAGAGTATTGAGCAATCTCTCAGTACCTTCTCTTCCCATATGACAAACGTAGTGTCTTTTATCGAAAAAGCCGACCCCCATTCTCTCGTTCTTTTTGATGAATTGGGCGCCGGAACCGACCCTACCGAGGGAGCCGCCCTTGCCATCGCCATTTTAAATCATTTGCAGGCGCAGGGCATCCGTACCATGGCGACTACCCATTACAGTGAATTGAAGGTTTACGCCCTTTCTACCCCGGGCGTTGAGAATGCCTCCTGCGAATTTAACGTGGAGACCCTTCGTCCCACCTACCGCCTTCTGATCGGTATTCCGGGAAAAAGTAATGCGTTCGCCATTTCCAGTAAGTTAGGTCTGCCTTCCTACATTATAGAAGAAGCTAAAAAACAGATCAGCGCAAAAGACGAATCTTTCGAGGACGTTATCTCCACTCTGGAAGAAAATCGCATTACCATCGAAAAAGAACGGATGGAAATTGCAAAATACAAAAAAGAGATCGGCGCTTTAAAAGAAAAGCTGGAAAGCAAACAGGAAAAACTGGATCAGCAGAAAGCCCGGATTTTACAGGAGGCCAACGAAGAAGCCCATGCGATTCTCCGGGAAGCAAAGGAATACGCAGATCAGACTATGAAAAATTTTCACAAGTTCGGAAAGAATAATATCTCCGTAAAGGAAATGGAGGCAGAACGCCAGCGTCTTCGTCAGAAAATGACAAAGGTAGAGAAAAATATTTCTATCAAGGAGACGAAAACTACCGGTACCTTAAAACCTTCCGATCTCCATCTGGGAGACGGCGTAAAGGTTCTCAGCCTGAATTTAAAGGGTACGGTGAGTACACTGCCTGATTCCAAAGGATTCCTCTTTGTACAGATGGGAATCATGCGTTCCAAGATCCATATTTCCGATCTGGCTCTGCTGAAAGAGGAAGCGGTTATCACTGCGCCCCATATGCAGAAAACCAGCTCCGGAAAGATTCGTATGTCCAAATCCGCTTCTATTGGAATCGAGATCAACCTTCTGGGCAAGACTGTGGACGAGGCCATCGCCGAGCTGGACAAATATCTGGATGACGCCTATCTGGCTCATATGCCCAGCGTGCGCATTGTCCACGGAAAAGGAACCGGCGCTTTACGCAAAGGGGTTCACAACTATCTGCGCAAAGTAAAATACGTCTCCTCCTTCCGTCTTGGGGAATTTGGAGAGGGAGACGCCGGCGTTACTATTGTTGAATTTAAAAAATAAAGGGGAGTAATTATGGTAGCAAAACAGAAAATTCTCATCGTCGACGACGATAACAATATTGCAGAACTGATTTCTCTATACCTTACAAAAGAATGTTTTGAATGTAAGATTGTAAATGACGGAGAGGAAGCTTTACATGCTTTCCCCTCCTTTCACCCGAATCTGATCCTTCTGGATCTGATGCTTCCGGGCATTGACGGTTATCAGGTATGTCGGGAGATCCGTCACAAATCCAACGTTCCCATTATCATGCTCTCTGCAAAAGGGGAGATTTTTGATAAGGTTCTGGGACTGGAACTGGGCGCTGATGATTACATCATCAAGCCTTTCGATTCCAAAGAACTGGTTGCTCGGGTAAAAGCGGTTCTCCGCCGTTTTCAGCCCACGCAGCCTGCCTCCTCTCAGACTAACGGAAAATATGTGGAGTATCCCGATCTGATCATTAATCTGACCAATTATTCCGTTGTCTATAACGGCGAAACCATCGATATGCCCCCAAAAGAGCTGGAACTTTTATATTTCCTGGCTTCCTCACCCAATCAGGTGTTTACCCGAGAACAGCTTTTGGATCATATCTGGGGTTACGAATATATCGGTGACACCCGCACTGTAGACGTTCATATCAAACGTCTGCGAGAGAAGATCAAAGATCATGCCTCCTGGGCTTTGAGCACCGTCTGGGGGATCGGATACAAATTTGAGGTTAAGTCCTGATGAAAAATGCTCTTTATTTCAAATTTATCATGGCTTACATTTTTCTGGGTGTGGCAGGTTTCCTGATGATTTCCACGCTGGGTTCTTTCATTATCCAGGATAAGATTCTGGAAGATACCGGAGAAACTCTCTACAAAGAAGCCATCTCCATTGCCTCCGATCAGGCAGATGCGGATTACAGCGATCCCTACGATGCGGAAGTTTCTTACAACAATCTGAAACTTCTTTCCGAATATCAAAATGCTCGTATTCTGGTTCTGAATTCCGCGGGAGAACCTTTGCTTGACACTGCCCGTCCCTATACGACAGAGCCTTATCGCGCGCTGACAGGCTTTGATCCGGCTGCCATGGGAACCGCTTATTACCAGATTGGAACATTTTACGGCTATTTTCAGGAAGACATGGTCAATTCCATGGTGCCTATTACAAAAAGCCTTTCTCTGAAAGGCTATGTTTCCCTCCATATGTCCATGGACGAAATTATTCTTAAGCGTGAAAAGATCCTCCTTCCTGTGTATCTCATTTTTCTGCTTCTTTTTCTTCTTTCACTGGCGATTCTGGGACTGTTTTCCTTCAGTGTCTACCGCCCGTTAAAGAAGATTACCATCGGGGCAGGCGAATATGCCAGCGGTAATCTGGGCTACAACATCCCGGTACATACCGATGATGAAATGGGCTATCTTGCCACTACCCTGAATTATATGTCGGATGAGCTGAACAAACTGGGGGAATATCAGCACAAATTTGTTGCCAACGTCTCCCACGATTTTCGTTCTCCCCTCACCTC
>HF995396.1:11716-13124 GCA_000432335.1 Firmicutes bacterium CAG:646 | reverse complement strand
ATTATCGACGGAACGATCCCGCCGGAAATGCAGGAAAAATACCTGAAAATCGTCATTGGAGAAACGGAACGGCTGAACAAACTCACGCAAAGTCTTCTGACTCTGGACAAACTGGACGCCCACGGACGCCCCATACATATGTCGGATTTTGATATCAATCGCACCATAAAAAATACGGCAGCCACCTTTGAAGGCATCTGCCGCAAAAAAATGATCACTATCGAAATTCATCTGGAGTCAGAAACACTTTTCGTCACCGCCGATCTGGAACAGATTCAGCAGGTACTCTATAACTTGATCGACAATGCCATCAAGTTCAGCAAAGATAATTCCATCATCAAGGTGGAAACGTATGAACGTCACGGAACTGTTTTCGTCTCCGTAAAAGATACGGGTGTGGGCATTCCCAAAGACAGCCTGAACAAGATCTGGGAACGTTTCTATAAAATCGATTCTTCCCGTGGAAAAGATCGAAAAGGGACTGGACTCGGTCTCTCCATCGTAAAGGAAATCATCTTGGCACACCATCAGAATATCAACGTAATCAGTACGGAAGACGTGGGAACAGAATTTATCTTCACCCTGGAAAAGGCAAAATAAATACGAGTGGAAATAAATACTTATTTCCACTCGTATTTTGTAAGATGCCCTTCCAGCTGCATATGATCAAAATGATGCTGCCGAAGCGCTTCATATAAAACAATAGCCACAGAATTCCCCAGATTCAGTGACCGGATATCTCCGATCATAGGGATTCGGATCGCTGTTTCCTGGTTTTCCAGCAAAATTTCTTCCGGAATTCCGGCGCTCTCTTTCCCAAACATGATATAGCAATCATCCTCATATTCCACTTCCGTATACGTTTTCGGCGCTTTTGTGGAAGCCATATAGATCTTTGCTCCCGGATTTTTTTCGAGAAAATCCTGATAATCAATATACCGGGTCACATCCAGCTTATCCCAGTAATCCATTCCCGCTCTTTTAATAGATTTTTCATTCAGACGAAATCCCAAAGGCTCAATCAAATGAAGCCTCGTTCCCGTAGCCACACAGGTTCTTCCTATATTCCCTGTATTTGCCGGAATTTCCGGTTCATATAACACAATATTTAACTTTGCCATCTTTTTTCCTATCCTTTTATCTTGTACAATTCATCCTGCTGCGGTTTATCCAGATAGCGCACGTCCTCGCCGTTTCGCAAAATCCTGTCGTTTCCCCGAACTGTCCGTCCCACCACTGCGCTGTGGATTCCTGCCTGCTCCAGCTTTCTCACCAGTTCATAACCGTCATCCACCGCGATCAGCATAGAACCGCTGGACATGATCTGATAAGGATTCACTCCAAAATATTCACAGATTTCCACTGTCTCCTGTCGGATCGGGATTTTCTTCAGATCCACTTCCAGCCC
>HF995396.1:274-11687 GCA_000432335.1 Firmicutes bacterium CAG:646 | reverse complement strand
GCTCCGCTTGCCATCTCCCAGAGCGCTCCAAAAATACCGCCCTCTGTGATATCATGCATGGCGCTCACTCCATGGGAACAGGCAATTCTCGCCTCAGGAAGCACCGACAGATTTCCAGAGAATTCTTTCGCCGTATCTACCAGCGCCGCCGGAAAACGCTTCCTCAATTCCTCTTCCCTCTCTTTTGCCAGAATCGCCGTTGCCTCCAGACCAATCCACTTTGTCACTACCAGATCCTGTTCCGTTTTCATCTGACTGGTACGAAGAAGGGCTGATTTTTTCACTCTCCCCACACCGGTAACGGAAAGCAGCGGCTGACAAACCACCGGAGTAACCTCTGTATGACCGCCCAGAATCTCCATATTCAGCTCTTTACAGACGCGTTCCGCATCCTGCATCATCACTCTTAATTCTGCTTCTTCCGTCTTTAGGGGAAGCAAAATGGTAAGAAGCACTCCCACCGGTTCTGCCCCCGATGCCGCCAGATCATTGGCAGTCACATAGATTCCATGACTTCCCACATCTTGAACTGTACCGGTAATGGGATCGGAAGACAGTACAAAAGCCTCATCTTCCCCCACCGCTAAAGCGGCGCAGTCCTGTCCCACGCCCGGTCCTGCCAGCACTTCTTCTCTTCTGTGTTTTACCTGTTTCAGCACCGATCGGATCAAAACAGATTCCGGCAATTTCCCTGTTTTCACTGTTTCATTCCTCCATTTTTCTCAATACTGTTTCGTCACTTCATACACTTTATTCAGATCATTGGAAGCAATCGCCGCATACATAGCGTTGGACGCTTCCATATTATCTGTTTTCACTCCCACCTTATACTTTGTGGGTGACATAAGGTAAGTACTGCTGTTTACCTCTTCTCGGCTGACTTCTTTTCCATCCTCCGTCACAACCTTCCAAAGCTTCGCTCTGTAGCCAGTATGGGGACTCTGCGTCATCTGCGTTACACCAAATCCCAGCTCAGGATCTGCCGTAAGTTCCGTATCGGGTTCTATGGTTTCCAAAGTTTCACTCTCATAAGTAACGCTGCGGTTCTCCGGTCGATATTCTTCTCCATAAATAGCAAATCCCAAACTCCCGCCGGCAGCATACCCTTCAATATAAACAGGCGCGTCCAGATTATTCCTGAACTGAAAATCCTTCGATCCCTCTGCGATCGCCGCATCCATAGACGGCTTCACATATCCTACGATCATCGAATGATTATGCCTTTCTGTTACTTCCAACTCTGCCCGTAAGACCGCCAGATACAGGGTGGTAGACACCTGACAGATCCCTCCGCCAAAAGATTCCACCGTAGTACCATTGGCATAAGAGGGAGCCAGCTCATATCCATTTTCCTCCGTGAAGGGCATCATGGAATTGCACACGGAAATCGAGTCTCCCGGATACAATACCCGCCCATTCAGCGTTGCAGTGCCGTTCGTTATATTCGTTGCCCGGGCGGCGCTGCTGGAAGAATAATCGGTGCTTCCCTGCCCCAGCAGATCTTTTACTCTGGAAAGTTCCTCCCGGGAACCACGGGGCTCCGTAATTTCTACCGCCAGCTCTACATTTCCTATACCGTCCTGCCACTGATTTTCCAGATAATCTGCCACCAGAGGAACAGAATCTTCCAGCTTCAAAGTAACTCCCCGCTCGCCATTTTGTACCTGAAATTTTCCGTTTTCCCGGGTGAGTCCGTAATCTTTTGCCTCCCGGTCCAAAGGACTGCAGTAAGTCTCCAGAGCGGTTCTGACCGCCTGCTCATCCACCTGATTTGACAGGGGAAGCTGTATAGGCTCTTCCTCCAGATCTTTTTTCACCTTGTAGCGCTTGATTACATTTCCCGCCTGTCCAATAGCCGCTGCCTGAGCGATCGTCTCCTCATTCTTCCCGGAAACACCTAATTCTGCCGCTGAAACACTCACCGACTGGTCATCCATCCACAATTTGATCTGATAACCGGTAATTTCCTTCATCCTGCGGTCTGCCGCCTCTGCCGCTTCTTCCCGGGTCATTCCCGACAGATCGACACTCTCCAGATAAATCCCATCAAGGATTGTTTTTTCCTGCTCTTTACCGGCTGCCATCTCCTGTTCTCCCCGCACTATCAGGGGCGCTCCGAGAAACAGAGCAACCGCCGCCGCCACAAAAATCTGTCGTTTTCTCATTCCGTTCGCCTCAGTTAGATCAACATTTCTATTGCCATAGGAACTACCATTGCCAGTACCATGATAATCGCTATAATCGACGCTACGATTCTCTTACCTTTCTTATTCCACATACTTATCACCTCTTTATCCTCCCATACTGGGAAATGATTGTATCTATTTTTCGCGACGCCTCATTTTTTGTGAGACTGTCTATTTCTACATCCAGTTCTATTTTATGATATTTCACCAGATCATTCAAGTATGCTTTTTGTGCGTTTGTGATCGGTCCCTGTCGTTTCACCTTATAAAGAAGAGGTTTCGGCAAAAAAAGACCTCTCTGCTCTTCTCCGGCGATCTTCTGCAGGTGCCCATATAAAATATGCGTCGCCATCGCATCGTGAAATGCCCGATGAGCATGCGCCTGCTCAATCTTAAAATATGCGCAAAGACTGGTCAGGCTCCTGCTTTCCAGATCAGGAAGAAGGCTTCTGGCTATTTTCAGTGTATCCATTCCATTTTTCTCAAATACTTTTTTCTGATTGACTGCCTGATGCTTCAAAAAACTGTAATCAAACATCAGATTGTGCCCCATCAGATCCAAATCTCCGCAAAAATCAAGGAATTCCAGCACTGCCTGATCGGGTGTCTTTTCGCCTGCTACCATTTCCTGAGTAATCCCGGTAAGCTCCTGAATATACTTGGGAATCTCCATCTGGGGATTGGCAAAAGTGCAAAAAGTCTCCGTTACCTCACCATCGATCACCTTCACCGCTCCAATTTCCAGAATGCGGTCGCTGGCAGGCGCCAGCCCTGTCGTTTCCAGATCCACTACCACGTAGCGATCCGGGCATCCTGTTATACTCATTCCTTTATCCTCTCTAACGCCTCATCTATCTCTGCATTTCCAATCTCCACCTGTATACCGCATGCCTCATACGTCAAAGCATCCCGCTCCCGGTAATCAAAAAGAACCGCATACCTTCCTGGTTCTCTCGTATCGGGGTGATAATCCATGATTTCCAGATGCGTCATCTTACTGATCTGCTTCTCATCATATGACTGATATTCCGGCAGATATCTTCGCTCTTCTGCTTCCCGCTGATAAAATCTCCGCACGACTTCTTTATATTCCCTCTGATCCTTCGCCCAGACCGGACGATTCTTCAGATTCTCCCGGGCATACAGATCATAGATCATCAACTGGCGATAAAGCTCTTCCCTTTCCGGATCCCACTCGCTCAAAAATTCCTGCAAAATCTCATAACGGCGCAGTCGGGTATGAGAAATTTCCAGATAGCCATTTCTTTCATAAAAGGCTCCCAACGCTTCATAAAAGGCAAAGGGAGAAGCAAATAACTGTTCCGCCGCCGGCAGCGTTTTCAGAAACTGGCCGCTGTTATAATAAACTTCCACCATCTCTTCCACCAGTTTCAGCTTCAATACCTCTTCATAAGAAAGCCAGCGGGTAAATAAAACCTCATAAGGCTCCTTCTCCTGATATCTGCATCCATATGCTTCCGCTTTCTGGTGCATCCAGGAACCCTTCAATACCTTCAAAAATCCCAACTGCAACTGCTGCGGGCGGAGGGCATACACCTGATCAAAAGATTTTCTAAAAGATGCATAATCTTCATAGGGCAGTCCGGCAATCAGATCCAGATGCTGGTGCACGTTATATCCTTTCTGGATCTCCTTCACCACATAAGCTACCCGCTCAAAGTCCATCTTCCGGTGGATTTCGGCAATCGTCTCCTGATTGGTAGACTGTACCCCAATTTCCAACTGAATCATCCCGGGGCGCATCTTACGGATCAGGGCAATTTCCTCCTCCCGCAAAAGATCCGCCGCTACCTCAAAGTGAAAATTTGTAATTCCATTATCGTGCTCCGTCAGATATGTCCAGATCGCCATTGCATGATCATGGTTACAGTTAAAGGTTCTGTCCACAAATTTCACCTGTTTTACCTTGTGATCCAGAAAAAACTGCAATTCTTTTTTCACCAGTTCCAGGTTACGAAATCTCAATTTCTTATCCACCGAAGAAAGACAGTAACTACAGGAGAACGGACATCCCCTGCTGGATTCATAATAAAGAATCCGGTTCTGAAACTCCTCCAGATTTTCATATACAAAAGGGACCCGGCTAAGATCCATCACTTCCCTCCAGCCGTTATCCACAATCTTCTGTCCTTTTCGGTACGTTATCCCCCGAATCGCTTCCAGATCCACAGTATTTTCCAGATAATGTCCTGCCAGTTCCAGAAAGGTTTCCTCTCCTTCCCCTTTCATTACCCCCGTCACTTCCGGGCATTCCTGCAAAACTTTTTCCCCATCATAAGATACTTCCGGTCCACCAAGCCAGATAGCAGTGTCCGGAAGTATCTTATGTATCTCCCGGATCAGTTCTCTTACCAGGGAAATATTCCAAATATAGCAGGAAATACAAAGGACTTCCGGCTTGCGCCGGAAGATTCCCTTTAAAATTTCATCTTTTTTCTGATTGATCGTAAATTCTGCCAGCCCGATATCCTCTCCATATCTGCCTGCGTAAGCCTTCAGACTATAGACTGCCAGATTGGAATGGATATACTTGGCATTGACAGCCGTCAGCAAAATTCTCATAATTCGTTCATTACCTGTTCCAGAGTAGGCATTGCCGGAATGGCTCCTCTCTTCTCCACACAAAGACCAGCCACTGCGTTCGCAAAAGTCAGATATTCCACTGCCTGCTCTGCCGTAAGATCTGCCGGTTTTACATTATTCAGCGCCAGACGGGACAGCAGTCCTCCCCAGAAGGAATCTCCCGCTCCTGTAGTATCTACTGCTTTTCTCGGTTTTCCTTTCACCTGAACTTCCACATTCTTTGTTTTCAGAATAGCCCCGTCAGCTCCCAGTGTAACAACTACGCAAGACACGCCCTGTCCCAGAAGAACCTCTGCTGCCTCCTTCGGATCTACCTTTCCGCTGAGCAGTTCTGTCTCCTCATCAGAAATCTTCATAATATCTGCGTATGGAACCATGGAACGCATTTTTTCAATGGCCTCTTCCTCGCTCTTCCATAGAAGAGGACGATAATTCGGATCATAAGAAATCACTGCACCGGCTTTTTTTGCTTCTTCTACTGCAAAGAAGGTAGCGCTTCTTGCCGGTTCGTCTGTCAGAGACAGAGATCCGCAATGAAAAATCTTAGAATTTTTTACCACATCCAGATTCACTTCTTCTTTTCTAAGCTGTGTATCTGCACCCGGTTTTCTTGCAAAAGAAAAGCTTCTCTCACCGTCTTTCAGTGAAACAAATGCCAGAGTAGTGAAGAAATCCGGATCTACCATCAGACCTGTCGTATCTACATGGATCTTGTCCAGCGTATCTTTCAACAATGCTCCATGCATATCATCGCCTACTTTTCCAATAAATGCCGGTTTTAATCCCAGATTGGAAACTGCTGCCAGTACATTTGCCGGCGCTCCACCTGGATTCTGCTCAAATAAAGCCATCCCTGCCTCTGAAACTCCGCAAGGTGTAAAATCAATCAACAGTTCTCCCAATGCTGTAACGTCAAACATATTCTTACCTCTTTTCGTCATCATTTGGGATTTTATTTCCCATAAGTGTTATAAGTATAACATACAAAACCACCAACACTCAATATTTTCTTCTTACATTCCCCAGATATTTTTCCTTTTCTATTGTTCTAAAAAGTTCTTTATCCAGAATTTCTCAAAAAATCCAAATTTTCTATTGCAATTTCCAGAGACGTATGCTATTATTTATCTTGAGCTTGCCCAGATAGCTCAGTTGGTAGAGCAGAGGACTGAAAATCCTCGTGTCGCTGGTTCGATTCCGGCTCTGGGCATTTGCTGAAAAAGGAAAGCAAAAAAAGTTCAAAAAAGTTCTTGACATTCCGAACAACCTCATGTATAATACATTTTGTTGTCAGGCAAGAAAAACACTTGCGGGTGTAGTTCAATGGTAGAACACCAGCCTTCCAAGCTGGATACGTGGGTTCGATTCCCATCACCCGCTTTAATCAAATATTTTATTTATGCACGAGTGGCTCAGTGGTGGAGTATCGCCTTGCCAAGGCGAGGGTCGCGGGTTCGAATCCCGTCTCGTGCTTTTTTTGTACCCAAAAACCAAACATAAAGAAAGGTAATAAGGTAATAATCTTATGAAAATACACGAATCCGCAGAAAATTATCTCGAGGCCATTCTTATGATCGGTCTCAGACAGGCTTATGTGCGTTCCATCGACATCGCTAACGAATTAGAAGTTTCCAAACCCAGCGTCAGCGTTGCCATGAAAAATCTCCGGGAAAACGGCTATATTCTCATGGACAGCGACGGACACATTTCTCTGACGCCGGCAGGACAAAAAATTGCCGATACTATGTATGAGCGCCATACGCTTTTATCCCAATGGCTGATCCATTTGGGCGTCTCCAAAGAGATTGCCTCCCAGGACGCTTGCAAGATGGAGCACGTACTCAGCCCCGAAACTTTTGAAGCTATCAAAAAGCATGTTGCCGAACAACAATAAGCATCTTAATCTACGAGACTGCCGCATCAGACATAAGATCTTTTACGGCAGTCTCATTTTTATTTTTTCATTCTCTCGGTTCTTCAACCTCTCCCCACAGAAAATCCATCCACATTTCCAGATTTTCCTCACTGTATTCCAGTTCTTTTGAGTATGCTTTGATATTACAGATTCTGTCCCACAAAGAAAGTTCCCCTGTTCTCACCCAGGTGTCCAGATGCAAAAGCCGCACCACACCGCAGCCTGCTGCCGCCATCCGCACCTTTGAAAGAACGTCTCCATCCTCTGCCCCTTTGAGAAAATAGCGAAAAAGAATATACACCGCCAGATGTTCCCATTCATAACTCCATGCCATTTCCATGAACTCAAATTTCTTCCGCTTCCTATAAAGGGCAGGAAGATTCTCCCGGATTCTTTCCAAATGTTCCGTCCAGCGTTCATCCATTACTTCCATCTTTCCCAAAATCCGCAATATTTTTTCATATCCAGCAAGCCAGCTCTGTTCCTCACAAAAAACCCTTTCTCCTTCTTCTTTCCTCCACGTTTCTTTTGCTCTTTTCAGTTCAAGAGAAAATCCTTCCTGATCTTCCCAGTCCATACATTCCTGCAGCCTTTCTCCCAGAAGAAGCGCTCTTTCCATCCGACAAGAAAACGAAATCCTTCTGTCCTGCAAACAGGTAAAAAGCGCTTCTCTGGCTTCCCACAACGGACGAATCCAGGGAAAATCCACTTCTGTCTCTTCCCCTTCCTCCCATACCGTTTCAAATTCCAACTTTTCCTGATTTTCCAGCAACAGACGCACTGCTTCCTCGCAGCAAAGCCCCAACCCCGCTTCTTTCCATTCTCCCATCCATGCATAAAACCGGGGATGTTCTTTACAGATCTCACACAGAGATTTTTCTCCTAACCGGCAGATCAATTCACAAAGATTTTCTTCATTCAAAAAAGGACAGCGTTCTCCCTTCATCCGAAAAGAAATTTCTCCGTCTTCTATTTTTATCTCCCTGCGCAGCTTCTCTCCCAATTCTCCCGGAAGCTTCTGATACTTTTCCCACGTCTCTCTGTCAATACAAATTTCCCAGCCCACACAACAATTATCGGTACATTTGCCTCCGATACACCGAAATTTTCTCCAAAAAGCCGGTCTGATAACCTTCATCCCTGTCTCCTTTCACCTTTTCTCTCGCTCTTCTGCCAATACGAACACACCACTTCCAAAACACTTCCGCCGATGCATCTCGCCTTGTCAGAAATAGTGAAGCAATTCTCCAGTTCTTCCCGTCTTGGATCAATATCTGCGATCTTAAATCCCTTCGTCACCGAAAAGCCATCCCGGATCAGCCCACGGATGATTCCATCCAGAGACGCCTCCACCAGCGCTTTCCCTTCCTTTGTCCAAATCTCCGCGATTGGTTCTCCCTGCTTCACCAGATCTCCAATCTTCCTGATTGTCTTCAAAACACCATCCTCCGAAGCATATAGTACTCTCTGCGCCGTATATCCTCCGATATTTCCCGGTATTCCCGTATTCGGAATCGCTCTTCCTTCTCGGATTACCCGACCGAGATTATGTCCTCTCTTCGTTTCAATCACCACATCCACATCTTCTCCCGCGCAAAATCCAGGACCCAGAGCAATAGTAAGGGGCGCCATCCCCCGATGGGTTCCCAGATTCTTCTTTGCAAGAATCCCATCGATCACCACATCCGGTTTCAGTCGACCGATACACTCTCCCCGGGGATCTATCACCACCGGAACCTCCCCTCTGTCAAGAATTGAAAAAACATCCTCGGGCTCCTGCACCAGAACACCTCTCATTCCTTCTACTACAGCTTCTCCCTCATATACTGCTTCGCACAGCGAAACCTGCCGCCGAATCGCCGCCGGGCGTTCCGCCTCCAAAACAACCACCGAAAATCCCGCCGACCACAGACGATGCACCGTTCCCGTTGCCAGATCTCCTCCACCCCGCACCACAAGCAGTAATCTATCCATTCTCTCTTCCACCTTTCCGCACTTTTTCATACAATCGCCACTGAGCAAATTCCTTCTTTTTTCAAATACTCCGCAATTTTCTCCGCCGCTTCCCGCCGTTTTCTGTCATTGCATTTATTTAAAATGACGCAGTACTCTCTTCCTTTTGTATCTTTTCTGGTTCCCTGCTCCGATACCAGAATTTTTCCCAGATCTTCCACTGTCAAAATCTCATCTCTGCGCTTTTTCAGCAGTTTTTCTGCATATTCCACCCGGAAACAAACCTCCTCCAGAGGTTTGCCCAGACTGTCCATCCCCATGACGCCTACTACCACATCACATTCCGGCAAAATTACCGGTTCATGATCTGCAGGTACTTTGCAGGGCATTCTTTTGGCGCCGTCTGCCTCGATCAAGACAACCTGTGATCTTTTTTCATATTCTTCCAATTCTCCCTGATCCAGCTTCGTTATCTTTCCTCCCTGTGCTGATTTTCCCGCAACTACATACCTTCCCTCAGCCCAGATGCGCTCCGCTTCTTCTATATTATGCGCCCGATATTTCTCCTCCGGTTCCATCATGTATGTGGTGGTTGTCACGAAAACCCTCACCCCTCTGGCGCTGTAAAAAGAAGCCATACGATACAGCCAGGTGGTTTTCCCTCCTGCTCCCACCAGAGAAATCACCTTCCCGGTTTTTCCCAAAAAAGAGAATGGCAGCAATTTGTTTCTTTCCATTTTTTACCTACTTTCACCAAAAAAGACTGCTGTACCAGACATTTCTCAAAATGACTAAATACAACAGTCTCTCATATTTTGTTATTTTTTACAGAACACGCCTTACCGTCAAAATCGTTTGGTATGCCGCATTCGGACTGATCTTAATTCCACCCTTCGGATACGGCGCAGAATTACTTGCATGCACAATCTGACCGCCGCCCATGTAGAGAGCTACATGACCGGAATAGCAGATGATATCCCCCGGCATCGCCTGAGAATATGGAACTGCCCGTCCTACCGACTGCATAGCCCCTGAGGAGCGGGGAAGGCTCACGCCAAAATGCCCATATACCAGCTTAATAAATCCAGAACAATCTGTTCCATTGGTCAAACTGTTTCCACCGTACACATAAGGATTACCCACGAACTGACATGCATAGTTCACAACCGCTGCTCCTGTAGGATTGTACGGAACATTAGAGCCTGCCGACTCGTCTTTGGAAGAGTTGTCCTCTTTCTGAGTATCATTTCCCTGATTATTATTGTTGTTTGTATTATTGTTGCTGTTATTGTTATTTGTATTGGTATTTCCACTCTGATTACCGGACTGAGGTTTCTGGGAAGATCCATTTCCTGTAGAAGCAGATGGTTTATTACTGTTTGCTGTCTGCTGCTTCTCTGCCTCTTCCGCTGCTGCTTTCTTAGCTGCTTCCTCAGCCGCAGCCTTCTTAGCCGCTTCTTCCGCCGCTTTGCGAGCTGCCTCTTCTGCCGCTTTCTTTTCTTCTTCTTCAATCTGACGGATCTCTGCATTCTGCTTGTTAATCAGGGATACCAGTTCAGCCGCCTGACTTTCTGCATTGGCAATCTGCGCCTCATAGTCGCTGGAAGTAGCTTTCTTATCGGTAAGCTGTCTCTCCAGATCTGCCTGCTGATTCTCATATTCCCGCTGCATCACTTCCAGATCTGCCTTCTCCGTCTCCAGCCGATCTCCCAGATCTGCCACTTCCTGAACGGTCTCTTTAAACGCTTCCAGACTCTTCCGGTCACTGTCATACATCTTCTGAACATACTCTGCCTGATTCAAAAGACTTGGCAGATCTTCCGCCTGAAGAAGCATCTGCGCCCACGCATCATTTCCCCCATTCTCATAGAGATACTGAATACGTTTCTTCATATCTTCATACTGCTGGTCTCTGTCCTGCTCTGCCACTTTAAGATCTTCCTGCGTCTGAACAATCTCTGCTTCTTTCGCTTCCAGTTCCCCTTTCAGAACATCGATCTGTACTAAAATATTCACCAGATCCTGATCCAACTGATCAATCTCTGCCATAATTGCGTTCTTCTTCTCTTCCAGATTATCAATCTTGGAATTCTCTGCTGACAACTGACTCTGGGCTGCAGCCTTTTCCTGCTGAAGTTCCTGCTTTCTCTGAGATGCGCTTACAGACATCACCTGAGAAAATGTTAAAATCAATCCCAAAATCAAGCAAAGGACTTTTTTCTTCATACTCGATTACTCCTTATAGAATACTTATTCTCCATTCCTTATACGAAATCGTTTGTTATCCGTAATATAATTGAAATAAATTTTTCACTTCTTTAACATATTATCATAAACCTCTTCCTCTGGCAACATTTGAGCGGGAATTATTTATGAACAATTCGTGAACTAAACGCCCTCACCTGCGTCCCTATCTGACAACTTCCCTTATGAATACAAGTTTCATATCCACAGTCAATTTCCTCCAGCTCCCATCTGCCCTGTATCTCCTGAAATTCACAGGTAACTGTCTGTCCTCTGTTACAGACAATACAAAACCCCGAAAAAATTTCTTCTCTGATTTCTCCCATAAAACCTCCGCCACAAACTATTCTGCGCTATTTTCCTTGCTGTCTCAAACTACTTAATACTCTCTGCTTCCCTGCCCTTCTGTTGTTCAGTATACCCTTCCTTTCTTGTCGATTCAAGTAAATTTGTATAATTTCTTTTTTCTTTTCTCTCTATTGTTGACATTTCTTCCAAAGCGTGCTACACT
>HF995396.1:0-237 GCA_000432335.1 Firmicutes bacterium CAG:646 | reverse complement strand
CAAACGAGAAGGTTCCGATAACTGGCGGATATGTGGGGTACCACAGGGAAATCGGAATCCATAAGGAGTCGACCGTCTGGGCAGCAATGTATCCTTTTTACATTTGCTGCATTTTTTGTACCAATGTAGAAAATGCTCCGGAACACCTTTTCGTCGATTCTGACAGAATGCATATAAAATATTTGCATATTTGGAAAGGAGATTGTATCACTATGGGCTACAAAACTGACATTGAGA
>HF995395.1:79802-89934 GCA_000432335.1 Firmicutes bacterium CAG:646 | reverse complement strand
CGTTCTAAAAAAGGGTGACATTTTTTCTAAAAGTTCGTATCCGTTCCGTCTTCTGAACGCCGATAAAAAAATGGAGCTTCCCGGTGTTTTAATGCAAGGTCAAAGTGAATTTCGGGTGTAGGCAGCGAATATTTCACGAAAACACCCAAATCTATTGGAAAAACTGGTTAAACATTCAATTTTTTAACCAGTTTTGGGTATCATATTGTAAGAAAACTTTGAAAACCCAAAATTTTACGATTTTATGGGATGGCGAAAGAAAAATACGCTCTAAATACCCAATCCTTGTATTGAAATACGGCGCCCTCATAGGAAGGCGCCGCACCATGTTACTATTTTAAGTTTGCTGAAATTTTTTATCTTCCCGCCATCAATCCCGTATCCACCTGCAGATCGTTTCCGTCTGCCGCGGAAGTAGCAAGATAATCGCACCTCTCATTCATCTCATGTCCATCGTGACCTTTTACCCAGATAAATGTTACCTGATGAGGTTCCTTTGCCTTTAAAAGCCGTTTCCAGAGATCTACATTCTTCACCGGTTCATTTTTTCCCCGCTTCCAGCCTTTTCGAAGCCAGCCATCGATCCAGTGCTGGTTAAACGCGTCCACCAGATACTTGGAATCTGAATATAATTCGATCTCGCAGGGACGGTTCAAGGCTTCCAGCCCCGCAATGGCTGCCATAAGTTCCATGCGGTTGTTTGTTGTTTTCACATACCCCGCTGACAATTCTTTTTCGTGAAGCTGTCCTTTGCCGTCCACGTAATGAAGAACACAGCCGTAACCTCCCGGTCCATCCGGGTTTCCCCGGGCTGAACCGTCTGTATATATTTTTACAAACATTGTTTTCTCTCCTACTCCCACACGCCTGTTTTTTCAAATTTCTGCGCTGCCTGCTGCGCCTCTGTAACGATTTTTTTATCATAACCAATCATTTCCAGAAGCCGGATGGCATTTCTGGTGGTAGCGCGGCCTTTTTTCAGCTGATAATTGAAAAGTACATCGTGGTCTATAATTTCTTCTTCAAAATGATAATTCGTATAACAATCCTCCAGAATATAGGAAAGTTCTATATCGTGAGTGGCTGCCAGCGGAAGGACTTCCGGTCTTTGCAGGTATTTCAGTATCCGGGAGGAAGCGGCGATCCGCTCGATGGTATTCGTTCCCCGAAGCACCTCGTCCACAATACAAAGCACCGGCTGGTCTTTCTTGCATTCTTCCAGAATCCGCTGCAGGGATTTTATTTCCACAATATAATAACTTTCACCGCCCTCCAGGTTATCTCTGAGCGCCATGGAAGTCATCACTTTCAGATAATCTCCCTCGTAGGTATGGGAAATACAGGTGAAAATCGTCTGGGATAAAATAACATTCAGCGCAATAGTCTTTAAAAAAGTGGATTTTCCCGATGCATTGGAACCGGTCACCAGAATCCCTCCCCGGATCTCTATGCTGTTTGCCACCGGATTTGGAATCAGCGGATGATACAAGTCTTTCATACTGACAAAAACCTGTTCTCCGCTGCGCCTTTCCTGGTTTTCCCGAAGTTTCGGAATCGAGTAATACGGCAGATATTCCCGGAAAGAAGCCACAGCAATCAGGGCATCCAATTCTCCCATCACCGTAAAAAGCGTATCAATATCTTTCTCATGTCCATAAACGCCTTTCAGCATGGAATAAAACTTGATCATATCCACCTGAAACATAATCTTCAGATAAGACAGCACAAAAGCTTCCAGACCATCCTGCATTCCATTCGTGGAAGTAACTAAAAAAGCTCCCCTGCGAAATCCCTGAAATTTCTTTCTCGCTTTTTCCATCCGCTCCAGGTAACTTTGAATCTCAGGATTTTCCATTTTTGAAAAACCGTCCGCTGCCTTCAAAAGACGAAGAATACATAAAAAACAATTCAGATAGGGCTCGATTTTTCTGGAATCTTTCATATGCACATATCCGTTAAAACACAAAATCACCAACAGGAGCAATGCCCCTGCCAAAGGCTGCACAAAGATGGAACCAATGCCTCCCAGTGTCAAACACGCCAGAAAAATATACTTTCCCACGCCCTTCTGTTCCACATCCTTCAAAGCGAAAATATAATCCGACAGGGACATGGAGGAGATTTTACGCACCTCCTGCACCAGCATCTGAATCTCTTCCCGCTCTTTTTGATGGATACGGAAATATTCAATCAAACGATTTCGTTCCTCCAGGGTCTCACGGTCAAATTCCGGCAGCCGGAGCATCGCATACAGTACGTCCTCTCCGCAAGAAGAAACTGTGGTATTCATATTGATAAAAATCTGATCCATATTCAGATCATTCCAGGTGATATCGTCTACCAGAAAACGTTCTCCCTGATGTCTTCTGGCATAATGGGAAATACTCTCCAATTCTTCTGTGGAATATTCTCTCTCTGTGACAGAACCCCACATTCTTCTCACTTTTGCCAGAAACCACTTCTTTTGTTTTTTCCTTTCCAGAATCATCCAAATCGCTGCCACTGCCACAAACAGAGCGATCGTCAAAATCGTAATCATCGTTTCTCTCGTCATTTTCTCAAAAACTGCTCAAAAATCCGCAGCGTCTCCCGGGTAGTCTCTTCCATGTGAGCGTTGGAAAGAAAAATCGCCTCAAACTGAGAAGGAGCAAGATGCATTCCATGTTCCAGCATGTATTTAAAATATTCTGCAAATGCTTTCGTATCGCTGGTCTTTGCATCCTCATAATTTTTCACCTTTCGGGAGGTAAAATACAGACAGCCCAAAGAACCGACAAAATTCATGGTCCATGGTTTTCCAGTCTCTTTCAGAAGTTTTTCCATCCCTCCGAACAAGCACTTTCCAGTCTCTTCCAGATGGGTATAAATTTCCGAATGGTCTTTTAAAATCTTTAACTGGGTAAGACCTGCCGCCATAGCCACCGGATTGCCGCTTAAGGTTCCCGCCTGATATACATTTCCTGCCGGAGCCACCATTTCCATGATCTCTCGTTTACCGCCGTAAGCTCCCACCGGCATTCCCGCGCCGATAATTTTTCCGTATGTAACCAGATCCGCAGAAACGCCAAAATACTCCTGCGCGCCGCCGAATGCCAGACGAAAACCTGTAATCACCTCATCAAAAATCAGCACACTGCCCTGATCGGTACACAATCTACGAAGGCCTTCCAAAAATCCCGGTTCTGGAAGAACCACGCCCATATTCGCCGCCACCGGTTCCACAATCACCGCTGCAATCTCACCGGAATATTCTTCAAATAGTTTTTTTACACTTTCCAGATCATTGTACACTGCTGTAAGCGTATCTTTGGTGCATCCTTCTGGAACTCCCGCACTGTCGGGAACTCCTGCCGTCATCACACCGGAACCTGCTTTTACCAGCAGAGCATCGGAGTGTCCGTGATAACAACCGGCAAACTTTATGATCTTATTTCTTCCCGTATAACCTCTTGCCGCCCGGATAGCGCTCATCACAGCTTCTGTACCGGAATTTACCATACGGATCATCTCTACGGAAGGGATATTTTCACAGATAAATTCTGCCATCTCCACTTCGATCTCCGTAGCTGCCCCAAAACTCAAGCCACTCTCCGCCTTCCGTATCACTGCTTTGAGGATTTCCTGATTGTTATGTCCCAGGATCATCGGTCCCCAGGAACAAATGTAATCAATATATTTATTTCCATCGGCGTCAAACAGATAAGGACCGGTAGCCCCCTCCACAAACCGGGGATTCATGCCTACCGAACCGTAAGCCCGCACCGGACTGTTGACGCCTCCCGGGATCACTTTTACCGCTCTCTGAAACAATTCTTCCGATCTGCTCATTATCCAATTCTCCCTTCGTCCATACATTTTGCCAGCTCTTTCGCATAGTAGGTGAGATAAATCTGCGCGCCTGCCCGATAAGTGCTCACCGCCATCTCACACATGATTCGTTCCTCATCGATCCAACCCTTTTGAGCCGCCGCTTTCACCATGGCGTACTCTCCGCTGACACTATAAGCAGCCACCGGAACATTTGTCACTTCCCGCACCCGGGTGATCATATCCAGATAAGACAGCGCCGGTTTTACCATCACGATATCGGCTCCCTCTTCCACATCCAGCAGCGCTTCTTTTACTCCCTCGCGGCTGTTGTGAAAATCCATCTGGTAACTTTTTCTGTCTCCAAATGTCGGAGCGGAATCCGCCGCCTCCCGGAATGGTCCATAAAATGCAGATGCATATTTTACCGCATAGGACATGATCGGTGTCTCTTTATATCCATTTTTATCCAGAGCCTGACGGATCGCCAGAACTCTTCCATCCATCATATCGGAAGGCGCCACCATATCTGCTCCCGCCTGTACATGAGAAACGGCAGTCTTCGCCAAAAGTTCCAGCGTACTGTCATTTTCCACCTCGTGACCACAGAGCATACCGCAATGGCCATGGGAAGTATACTCACAAAGACATACGTCTGTAATATAATAAATCTCCGGAAATTTTTCTTTTGCTACCTGAAGGGCTCTCTGCACAATCCCATCCTGCGCGTATGCCTGGCTGGCGATCTCATCTTTCACATCAGGAATCCCAAACAACATCACGCTGCCCACGCCTGCTTTTGCCACCCGCTCCAGTTCATAGGGCAGACGGTCCAGCGTATAGCGAAACTGTCCCGGCATGGATGAGATCTCATCTTCTTTTCCCATTCCTTCCTGCACAAACATAGGATATATAAGGGAAGATTTGTCCATTCTGGTCTCCCGGACCATCTTTCTCATATATTCCCCGCCTCTTAATCTTCTCGGTCTTTTAATCATATCCATGATCTGTCATCTCCTAAACTTTTGTTCATTTCTTTTCTCCGGCTAATTGTATAACCAGTTCTACAAGACTGTCAATAGACGCTTCTTTTGCCGTATATGTGTGCATTCCGTATTCTTCCGCCTGCGCCGCCGTCTGCTTTCCGATACAGACCGCTTTCACTTTGGAATATTCCAGCCCCGGCAAAGCATGTACAAATCCCCTTACCGTGGATGCGCTGGTGAATACAGCGTAATCAATCTCTCCCCGCTCAAAAGCTCCGGATTCATCAACGATGCTCTGTACCTCATATCGGGTTTCATACGTTGCTACATCATCCACCACGAGATCTTTTCTCACGGAAAGTTCCCTGATAATCTCTGCATTACCGATTGCTGCCCTTGGAATCAGAATGTAAGAATTTTCCTCACAGCACTCTGCCATTTTTTTGCCCAGAGAATCTCCATCAAAAACCTCCGGCATCAGATCCGGATACATTCCTCTCGCTTCCAATTCTCTCTTTGTACCTTTTCCAATAGCCGCAATCTTTGCCCTTCCCAAAGCCCGAATATCTTTTCCATTTTTTTTCAAAAATTCAAAGAAGATTTTTACGCCGCTGGGACTGGTAAAGGCAATCCACTGATACTTCTCCAACTGTTCCAGACATTCCCTGATCTTACGGTCATCCTCCACGGGAGAAAGGGCAATGGCGGGAAGTTCCAACACCTCCGCCCCCTGTTTTCTCAGTCTGTCCGCCATCTGGGAAATTAATTCTTTCGGTCGGGTTACCACGATCTTGCATCCTGCCAGAGGAAGCTTCTCATACCATTCAAATCGATCTGCTACCTCACAGACGCCTCCTACCACAATGATCGCCGGAGTGAGGATTCCCTGGCGATCCACTTCTTCTTTCAAAGTTCCCACCGTAGCCACAATCCTTTTCTGACCTGCCGTCGTCCCCTGCTGCAGAATCGCCGCCGGCACCGACGGGCTCATCCCCGCCTTTATCAAATTGCTGCAGATATCTTCCAGGGCGGTAACTCCCATGAGAAATACCAGAGTCCCTCCGGTACGCACCAGCGCCTCAAAATCAATATTGTAAGACTGTCCCGCTTTTTTATGACCTGTGATCACATGAACAGAAGAACAGTAATCTCTGTGAGTCACGGGAATCCCGTTATACGCAGGTACCGCAATGCAGGAAGTCACGCCTGGAACCACTTCATAGGGGATTCCGTGTTCTGAAAGAAGCTCCAGCTCCTCTCCCCCTCTTCCAAAGAGAAAAGGATCTCCCCCTTTCAGCCGCACCACTCGATATCCTTTCTGCGCCTCCTCCAGAAGTACCTGATTGATCATTTCCTGTTTCATCAGATGATGACCTGCCCGTTTTCCTACGTTGATAAGCCGGGCGCCTGCGGGAACCATCGCCAACACGCCGTCTCCCACCAGACTGTCATAAACCACTACTTCCGCCTGTTCCAATACCTGTTTTCCTTTCAGGGTAAAAAGTCCCACATCTCCGGGGCCTGCCCCTACCAGCCAAACCTTTCCTGTCATACTTCTCCTTCAACTTCCTTCTTTAATTTTTCTGCCAGACGGATTCCCAGCGCTTCTGCTTCTTCCACCGGACCTTCCATCCTGCCTTTTTTGTATTTTCCTGTTTTTTCTTCATAGTACAGCCCCAAAAGATGGATCTGTCCTCCCCGAATCCGGGCATGTGCTGCCACCGGCGAAGAACATCCTCCATCCAGATACCGGACAAACGCCCGCTCGGAAAGCGCCGCCCAGGTTCCTTCCTGATCTGCAAATCCTTCCAGATAAGAGTAATCTTCTCCTGCTCTTCCCTGTACTGCCAAAATTCCCTGACCTGCCGCCGGTATCATTTCCTCCGGCTCAAAATAGCGGGAAATCCGATGGGAAAGTCCCAGCCTTTTTAAACCTGCCGCCGCCAGGATCAGCCCTCCATATTCCCCTTCGTCAAGCTTTCTCAAGCGAGTGATCACATTTCCCCGGATGCTCTTATATTCCGCCTGGGGAAATAATTCTTTTAACTGTAAAATTCTTCTCTGGCTGGAGCAGCCCAGCGGTTTGGAAAAATCAATCGCATCTTTTCCTTCTGGCAGCACCAGCACATCTCTCGGATCTTCCCGTCGGGAAAACGCCACAATCGGCAGTTCTTCAGGCGTCTCCATGGGCATATCTTTCAGACTGTGCACTGACAGATCGCTTCGTTTTTCCAGAAGCGCCCGATCCAGTTCCTTCACAAAAAGTCCCTTTCCCCCAATTTTATCCAAGGTACGGTCCAGAATCTTATCTCCCGTAGTCTTCATGGTCAGCAGAGAAATCTCCCTGTCAGGACATGCCTTTTTCAGATAATCCATCACCTTTTCGCTCTGGATCACTGCAAGGCGGCTTTCCCTGCTTCCGATACATATTTTCTTCATGATTCCTCTGCTCCTTCCACTGCTTCCTCAATCCTTTTCTTTAACCGGGCTGCCCCTTTGTGATCCATTCCAGAAGCGTTAATCCCCACCACAAAATGATTTTTTTTCACGATGCCCGGAAAATGAAAATCACATTTTTCCCGGTTGCTCGCCACATTTACCAGCGCGCCCAGACATTTTGCCACACTGTAGATCTCCTCATTTAACTTATGCTGATCTGTGGTCGCCAGAACCATCCAGGCATCGTAAATGTCTTCTCTTTCATATTCCCGGCGAATCACCCGAATCTGCCCCTTCTCTTCCAAAGTCAAAAGATCCGGATGAATCCTGGGGGCTACCACCGTAAGATTCCTGCAAAACTGACTTAACACCTTCACTCGTCTGGCCGCAATGTTTCCTCCCCCGATCACCACGATTTTTTTATCGCTGATATCCATAAATAAAGGGAAATAACCTGTCTCATTCTTCATATAGTTTTTCCAGTCCTTTCACACAGTCTGCAAATTCTCTCTGATCCAGTGTGTCCCGAAGACCGAAGATCATTTTTGTCACTACCTTTCCCGCCGCCGTATCAATGGCCTGGGAAAGCTCTTCCTTTTCCTGTTCGGAAAGAGGAAGCTTATGAAGAATCTTATGCAGCCGAAGATTCAGATCGGTCACCGCCTCTTCCCGGATTTCCTGAATTCTGGGAATCATATCCCGTCCATTGAACCATACATAAAATTCTTCCATTTCCTCCTGAAGAAGAACCTCCGCCTGTTCCATGGAACGCCTGGTTCCCTCGCCAAATTCCTCTGTTTTAAAATCATCAATCGTATACAGTTCTATTCCCGGAATCTCTGTCAATTCCGGTTCCATATCTCTGGGCACCGCCAGATCGATCAAAATCGTATCTTTTCGAATCCCTGCATCTTCCACCTGTTCTTTCGTGAGAGTATAGTTTGGACTTGCCGTAGCGCTCACCACCAGATCACAGGACGGTAAAAATTCCAGTCTTTCTCCATAATTGATCCTCTCACAGCCCATGGGAATCGTCACAATCCCGCTGCGGTACTGCCGCACCGTCACCGTCACCCGGGCTCCTGCCCTTTTTAACGTCTGCGCCGCCAGTTTACCCATTTCACCATTTCCAATAACCAGACAGTTTTTCTCTGAAAACTGAAAATTCTTCTGTCTGAGCATTTCCACTGCCTGATCCATGGCCGTCTGATTTGCTCTGGAAAACGTTACATTGGTCTTTACCTTCTTTCCTGCCGTTACCGCTTTTCTGAAAAGTACCTCCAGTACATTATCCGTCACATAATTTTCCCTCGCCATAGCCAGAGCATCTTTTACCTGAGTAATGATCTGATCCTCTGCCAAAATCAATGACTTCAGACCGCTGGTGAGATGGAACAGATGCTCTACCGCTTCCCGATCTTTTCTTCGCACAAAATACTCTTCATACTGGGTAGGATCCACCTCTTTCCATCTGCACAATTCTTCCAGGAGATCTCCTTCCCAGTCATCCTGCGTGCTTGCCCAAAGCTCCATCCGGTTACAGGTGGACAATACCACACAGCCATGGATCCCCGAAATTTTTTTCCATGTCTGCATTGCTGCAGCCGCATTTTTTTTCGTAAATGAAAATAAAGCCCGGATATCCACATTTGCCTTATTGTGATCGATACCCACCATACATATACTCATCTTTTGTTCCTCCCAAATCACATCTTCTGAATATCATAGCACAAGTTGTTTTAAATGCAAATAAATTTTCGCAAGAGAATTGACAAGAATTGTCGTTTGGAGTACACTGGCTTTAATTGAATATGATGAGGTTCCTGTGTTTTTTCTCCACAGGCTAAGAGGAAAGAGGGGTTTCATTCCCCCGCGGTCACGCCGCTGTAAAGGACGAGTCTGTTTCATTCATGTCACTGGGAAACTGGGAAGGCGAAACAGTATGAAGACTCCCGAGCCAGAAGACCTGCCCGTCATAGGAAATTTACACTTATGTTACGAACGATGGCAGAGTGTAGGATTGTTTCACAAGATTAGTATATTTTGTAGTAACTATTCAGCAGTTCACTATCCCGCGAGGTGTTGGCTTGCAGTTGCAAGCCAATCCCGAAACATACAAGCAAAAATCCCATCGCCGAAGGCAATTTTTAATGGATTTTTGCCCGTAACCGTGAGGATACTGAACAGTTACGTCTTGTGATATATCCCCGCGCGCCGATCGTAAAAGTCAACGATTCGGCGTTTTTTATTTATAACAGTTCAGCCACAATAAGCACGCAGTGCTGTTTTACGAATGGTGCGAGCTGAACTGTTTTTATTATTTTCACAATGGGATGAAAGGAGAAATAAAAATGACTTACAAACAAAAACGTATCATTGCTGCTGTCAGCGCCTTTGCGCTGTATTTCGGACTGATGCCCGCAGCCAGCGCCATGCACATTATGGAGGGGTATCTCCCGGTAGGGTTCTGTATCGCCTGGGGTGTTGTCTGTCTTCCGTTTCTTGCAGCCGGACTGATGTCCATCCGAAAGGTTTTAAATGAAAACCGAAAAGCGCTGATTCTTCTGGCTATGTCCGGAGCTTTTATCTTCGTGATTTCTTCACTGAAGATTCCTTCCGTAACCGGAAGTTGTTCTCATATGACCGGAACCGGTCTGGGAGCTATTCTTTTTGGTCCCGCTGCGGTAAGTGTTCTGGGACTGATTGTTCTTCTGTTTCAGGCTCTTTTGCTGGCTCACGGCGGCTTAACTACCATCGGGGCAAATACTTTCTCTATGGCGGTAGCCGGACCTTTGGTTTCCTTCGGAATCTATAAATTATGCCAAAAATTAAAGCTAAATAAGTACATTACCGTTTTTCTGGCTGCTTTCCTGGGCGATCTTTTTACTTACTGCGTAACA
>HF995395.1:74278-79693 GCA_000432335.1 Firmicutes bacterium CAG:646 | reverse complement strand
AGGTACCTTTGGCAGTCATCGAAGGTCTGATCACCTGTATGATCATCATGGCTCTGGAAACCTACGCAAAGCCGGAGCTTCGCGCTATTGGATTTTTAAAGGAGGGAAAATAATATGAAAAAAAGAAATATCGTCATTCTTTTACTGATCGCTATTATCCTGATCGCTTTTGTCCCTCTGTTTGCACTGAAAGACGCAGAATTCGGCGGTTCTGACGATGCCGGAAGCACCGTTGTAGAAGAAGTGGATTCTGACTTTGAACCGATTGCTGCTCCGCTCATTGAGAATATTCTCGGCGGAGAGCTTCCCGGCGAAGTGGAAAGTCTTCTCTTCTGTGTCCAGACCGGAATCGGCGTGGGAATCATTGCCTTCTGCATGGGACGTCTGGTAGAGCGGAAAAAGCTGGGAAAAGGCGAATAAAAAATAACTTACCGGTGAAAGGAGTTTTCCATGATTACAATCGACAAGCTTTGTTATACTTCCAAGCTTAGATATGTAAATGCCGGAGAAAAATTTGCGTTTGCAGTGATCACATTATTACTGTGTGTGATCAGTCGTTCGACTGCAGTCGCTTGTATTGTATTAGCAGTTACAGGGATTCTGACCGTATGGAAGGGAGGAATCCCTCTTTTCCATTATATACGATATATGATGATTCCTCTGGCTTTCCTGATTTTGAGTACGCTGGCGATTATTTTCCATCTTTCCCGCACACCTATGGATCTTTTTGCAATCCCTGTGGGAAACTGGTATATTACAAGCAGCATTGCCACCTTACAGTATGCGCTCCAACTGATTCTTACGGCTCTTGCTTCTGTGTCCTGCCTGTACTTTCTTTCTTTAAGTACCCCCATCCCCAGCATTCTGGAGGTTCTGCGGAAAATTCACTGTCCCCGAATCCTCATTGAGCTGATGATGCTGATTTACCGATTTATCTTTGTTCTGATGAACACTGCCTCTGCCATCATCACCTCACAGAATTCCCGCTTAGGAAACAGGACTTACAAAACCTCTCTGAAATCATTCAGTTCCATGGCATCGGTTCTTTTACTCCGTTCCTTCAAACGGGCAAACGCTTTATACGACGCTATGGAATCCCGATGCTATGACGGTACGCTCCACGTACTAAGTGAGAGCGCTCCTCCGAAACTTCAGCATATTGTGATGATTACCATCTTTGAGCTTTTACTATTTTTATTTGTACTGAAAGGATTTTTCTTATGAAGGATGAAATCATTTTAAAAGCGGACAATCTCTTCTATTCCTATGATGACGAAAAAAGCCATTCTCTGAATGGGCTTTCTCTGGAAATCAAAAAAGGGCACAAAGTTGCCTTTATGGGGGCAAACGGTTCCGGTAAATCTACTTTTTTCTTATGCTGCAACGGAATCCACCGCCCCACCTCAGGAACTCTCTTTTTTCATGGAGAACCGGTCGATTATTCCAGAAAAGGGCTGCTGAACCTTCGCAGTAACGTGGGAATTGTTTTTCAGGACCCGGACAATCAACTTTTTTCCGCCAGTGTCTATCAGGAAATTTCTTTCGGCGTTCTGAATCTTGGACTCAGTGAAGATAAAGCCGCCGAACGGGTGGAACAGGTGATTGCTGAACTGGAGATCACTCCTTTTCGCCACAAACCCACCCATGCGCTCAGCGGCGGACAAAAAAAACAGGTTTCCATCGCGGATATTCTTGTGATGAATCCGGAAATCATTATCTTTGATGAACCGGCAGCCGCCCTGGATCCCAAACATACCCTTTTGGTGAATAAAATTGTAGATCAGCTTACAGACAGAGGGATCACCGTTCTCATGTCCACCCATGATGTGGACTATGCCTTTTCCTGGGCGGATGACGTGATTCTTCTCAAAGACGGCAAGGTTCTGATCCAGGGAACTCCTGAACAGGTATTTGCCAACCGGTCGGCTCTGGAAGCTACAAATTTAAAGCAGCCTGCCTGTCTGGAACTCTTTGAAAGCCTGTGCAGAAAAGGCATTTTGAAAACTTCACTTCCCATTCCCCGGGATTTGAAACAACTGGAAGCTTATATTGCCAAAGTCAGCGAAAGAACTTATCATGGAGGAACATTACCTATGCAAAAAGAAAAGAAAGCAATCCTTGTGGTCAGCTTCGGTACCAGCTACCACCATACACGAGAAAAAACGATTGATATCATAGAAAATGAAATTCAGGCTGCTTTTCCGGAATACACGGTTTATCGTGCCTGGACCAGCAAAATGATCATGGCAAAACTGCTGAAAAGAGATGGAATCAAGATTAATAATGTAAAAGAAGCGATGGAACAGATGGCTGCCGACGGCATCACTGATGTGATCATTCAGCCCACCCATGTGATCAATGGAATTGAAAATGATCTGATGAAAGAGGATGCCCTCTCCTATCAGGATCAATTTCACAGCCTGTCCTTTGGAACTCCGCTGCTCACCAGTGAGCAGGATAACTGGGATATGATTCAGGCAATCGCCGATGAATTTTCCGCTCTTTCTGATGAGGAAGCTCTGGTTCTGATGGGACATGGAACCACCCACTACGCTAATTCCATCTATGCTGCTTTAGATTATTCTTTTAAAGATAAGGGACATAAAAATATCTTTCTGGGTACTGTGGAAGCTTACCCTTCCATGGAAACAATTATGAAAATGATTTGTGAAAAATCTCCCAAAAAAGTGGTTCTGGCGCCTTTTATGATCGTAGCCGGAGACCACGCTACCAACGATATGGCAGGAGACGATCCGGACTCCTGGCGGTGCCAGTTTGAAAATCAGGGATTTTTTGTGGAATGCTGCTTGAAAGGGCTGGGCGAATACCCTGCGGTAAGAGAAATCTTTATTCGACACATCCAAGAAGCGATGGAACAGATGGGCTAATACAATAAAATTCAGATCGCCTCCTTTGATCTTGCGTTTGGCTTGCAATACCATTCTCATCTTATCATAGGAGGCTTTTTTCATTTGCATCATTTTGAGATGCTAATCTTCATAGTTCAGGCTTACCAATACCTTTGAAAAGCCCGTTACGATCAATATCTTTTATAAGTTCATTGATACGCTTTACCACCTTTTTATCTTCCTTCTGCCATAGATTTATCTATCATAGCAAGATAATCTGCGTTTCTCTTAGCTTTCATCATTTCATTATATTCATATTCAGACAGCATAACAACATTTTCATTTTTAGGTCTTGAAATAATCAATGTTTCACCACCAAAAACTTTATCACATAAACTTTTAAAATTATTCCTAACATCCATGCTCTTTACAGCTAACATATAAAACACTCCTTTTCGTACTGAAAATCGTATGCTTTTTCGTACTTTTATTATATCTATTATTATTTCCATGTCAATGATTTTAATGTAAGCCAATTTTTCATAAAAAGCACAAAATTCTAAAATAAATATAACTGCCCAACACCCTCTGGCTGCTGAACAGTTATCAATAAATATTTTAACGCGATCTTAAAATTTCTCCCGCAGTATTTTCTCCCCCTGCAGGATCCTCTCCTCCCAATCTGGCCAATGCCCGGCAAGGACACTTTGAAATGCTTTGTATTCATCCAACAGCCCCTGACCATGTAATACCCGATATGCTCCCGCATCGCTGCCCAAAGCCATCTTTACTCCCATCTCAAAGGCTTTCCACAGATTTTCCTGCTGTCCCTCCCAGATTTTTTGAATCACATTTTCAGGAAAACGCCCGTCTCCCAGAAGATTTTTCACGGTTACCACTGTGGGAACCCAGACAGCCGGAGAATCCGCCAGCGCAGCCAGCGCGTCTTCATCACAAAAGTTTCCGTGTTCGATGCTGTCCACCCCTGCCAGGGCAGCCGTCCGCACCGCCCGGGAACCGTTTGTATGCGCCATAACAGAAAATCCTTCCTCGTGGGCAATATGGATCAACTCCCGTATCTCTTCATCAGGAAGGGATTCTTCTGTCAGTCCTCCCCTGTCAAAATCCATAATGCCGGAGATCATGATTTTTACAAACTGTCCGCCTTCTTTTCGCAGCGTTTTGACCAGTTTTGCATATTCCTTCATATCCCGGTAGGCTCTCCCCACAATTCCTCCATAATGTCCGTCTCTATGGATAGCAAAAATGGGGGTGCGATAGGTGATACCGTACTCAGGAGCGATTTCTTTTGCCCTCCGGGAGGTTCCATAAATATCTCCTCCATCCCGCAGCCAGGTAATGCCCCGCTTCCGATATTCTTCAAAATTTTTCCGTATCACACTCTCGTTCACACCCTGAGACTGGGCTTTCACAGCTTCCTTATAGTTATTTCCATTCATAAAAATATGAAGATGGCTCTCACCAAAAGGTATTTTCTCTATTTCTGTTTCCACACTTCTCACTCCCTGCGATCATCGATCATATAAAGCAATGCATTGCAGATACATGCCGCTATATTACTGCCGCCCTTTCTTCCTTTAGCGACAATATAGGGCGCTTTACTCTCCATGATCAGCTCTTTAGATTGCACCACATTGACAAATCCCACCGGAACTCCAATGATCAGGGCAGGATTTATTTTTCCTTCCTCCATCAGCTCATACAGCCGCACCAGCGCCGTAGGCGCATTTCCAATAGCAAAGATCAGCGGTTTCTTCATTTCTGCCGCCTTATCCATACTGGCGGTAGCCCTCGTAGTTCCGTTCTTTTTTGCAGTCTCCGCCACATCTTCATCAGATATGAAACAATAGACTTCTCCGCCATAACGCGCCAGCGCCCGCTTATTGATACCGGAACGCCCCATCTGGGTATCCGTCACAATACAGGCTCCATTTTTCAGCGCCTCCATCGCTTTCTCCACTGCTCCCTCTGAAAAGCAGAGACTGTCCGCATATTCAAAGTCTGCGCTGGTGTGGATACACCGCTTAATGATCAGCTCTTTCTCCGGATCCAGCTTTTTATCACCCAGTTCCTCCGTAATAATCTCAAAACTTCTTCTCTCGATATCCCTCGGTTTTACATTTTCCAGTTCTATTTTCACGTTACTGTTCCTCCTGTATACCTTCCTCCAGAATCCGGTAAATCGTTTCCATATTCAGATGTTTTCTCAGTTCCGCTGCCAGAAGATCGTACTGGGTTTCTTTAAATTCCTGAAAATCCATTCCGGTGATCTCTTCCGTATCGATTCCTTTTCTCCTGCCCAGCGCCCGGATCACTGCCTTTGCCACTTCCTCCCGGTCAAAGACGCCATGTACGTATGTTCCATAGATATTCTTTTCATAAGCTCCGTCACATTTTCTCTCCTGGGAAGCTGCATGATCCTGGATCGTTGTAAGACTCCGGGCTGTATCTTTCAGAGAGGTAACACCCATATGGATCTCATACCCTTCCAGCTGTACGCCGGAAAGCTCCCGAAGCTCCCCTTCCACCTGAGTAAAGGTTCCGC
>HF995395.1:71457-74138 GCA_000432335.1 Firmicutes bacterium CAG:646 | reverse complement strand
ATCTGATAACCGCCGCAAATACCAAAAATAATCTTTCCCTTTGCCGCCTGTTTTAATACGGCTGCCTCCATACCGCTCTGCCGCATCCACTGCAAATCTTCCATGGTATTCTTCGTTCCCGGAAGAATGATCATATCTGGATCTTTTAACTCACTCACCTGTTTCACATAGCGAAGAGAAACGCCCGGCATGCTTTCCAGGGGGTTAAAATCTGTAAAATTGGAAATTCTCGGCACACGGATCACCGCAATGTCGATAAGCCCCACTTCTCCTGCTCCGTTAAACCGCTCCGTAAGGCTGTCCTCATCTTCCACCTGAAGATTCATATAAGGAGCCACTCCCACCACGGGAATCCCGCTCTTTTCTTCCAGCATAGCCACGCCGGGATCCAGAATGGATTTATCTCCCCGGAACTTATTGATAATCAGCCCCTTTACCATTTCCTTTTCATCTTCTTCCAGCAGCATCACCGTTCCGATCAGCTGGGCAAATACCCCGCCCCGGTCAATGTCTCCCACCAGAAGAACCGGAGCCTTTGCCATCTTTGCCATTCCCATATTGACAATATCTTCCTGTTTCAGATTGATTTCCGCCGGACTTCCCGCTCCTTCAATGACGATAATATCATTTTCTTCTTCCAGTTTCCGATACGCTTTCATAATATCCGGGATCAGTTTATGTTTATATTTAAAATAATCGCGGGCGCTCATATTCCCCAGCACTTCCCCATTGACGATCACCTGACTTCCCACATCGTTGGTGGGTTTCAGCAAAATGGGATTCATCAGAACGGACGGTTTGATACCTGCCGCCTCCGCCTGCATCACCTGAGCTCTCCCCATCTCCAGCCCTTCTTCTGTAATATAAGAATTTAAAGCCATATTCTGAGATTTAAACGGGGCAACCCGATAGCCGTCCTGCTTAAAGATCCGGCACAGACCTGCCGCCAGAAGGCTTTTTCCCGCATTGGACATAGTGCCCTGTATCATGATCGCTTTTGCCATCTACTGTTCCCTCACTTTCCTCATCGCCTGAAGTAAAATCTGATTTTCTTCGGGAGTTCTCACGGCAATCCGAAAATCACCCTTCGTAAGTCCGGGATAATTGCTGCAGTCCCGGATCATCACTTTTTCTTCCAGCAGTTTTTTCCCCAGATCTTCTTCTCCATGAAAAAATATATAATTTGCCTTGGAATCACATACCTGATACCCCAGTTCTTTCAGTTGCCGCATCAGATTGTCTTTTTCCTTAAAAATAAGCGCTCTGGCTCTCTCTACATATTCCGTCTCTTCCAGCGCCGCAATGCCCGCCTCCTGCGCCGGCGTGGACACATTCCAGGGCTGAAGTCTCGTTTCCATCCTTTCCAGCAGTTCCCCGGAAGCAGTCATTCCATATCCCAGACGGAGTCCCGCCATAGCGTACCGCTTGGTAAATGCCTTCAAAAGAAACAGACGGTCATATCCTCGCAGCATCCCCTTCAGCGTATGTTTCTCCGGTTCCGGCACAAAATCAAGGAAACACTCGTCCACGGCCAGCCAGGTTCCCGTCTCCTTACATTTTGCGAGAATTTTTTTCATGAGAGACGGCTCCGTCAAAATGCCGGTGGGATTGTTGGGATTGCAGAGAAAGAAAAGATCCAGATCTTTTGTAATCTTTTCAAGAACCGTATCTTCCACCGAAAATCCCTGTTCCCGTCTCAAATATTCATACTGAATTTCACATCCATTTCCCTGTAAAGCCTGTCCGTATTCCGCAAAGGTAGGCGCTGGAAGCAAAGCTTTTTTCGGAGCAATCGCCTGTACCAGAGCAAAAATCAGTTCTGCCGCTCCATTGCCACAGATCAGCCATTCCTCCGGCACCTGCTCATACTCTGCCAGAGCTTTTTTCAGCCTCTCCTGACAGGCATCGGGATAATGACCGATCTGTTCCAAACTCCTTGCCGCCGCCTCAATCACCTTTTTCGGCGTTCCCAGAGGATTGATATTTGCCGAAAAATCCGTAACGCCGGGATGCCGGTAAATATCCCCTCCATGTACATATTTTTTCATCTGCTTCTCCTTTTATCCTTCCAATTCTTTAAAACCAGAACCGCACAAACCCAAATATCACCAATGCCAGCGCCCCGGTCATATACATCAGTTTATGGGACCGTAAAATATCTTCTTTCTCCACTTTTCGGATGGGGTCTCCGATAAAGGGCTTTTTGTGCAGCTCTCCAAAATACCAGGCGTCCCCGGCGAGCTGTATTTCCAATGCTCCCGCCATCACCGCCTCCGTATGAGCGGAATTGGGACTGGCATGCTGATAACGGTCTCTCAGATAAATCTTTTTTGCATTTTTCCCATTCATTTTTAATAAAAATGCACCCAAAATCATCAGCCACGCAGAAAGTCTGGCAGGAATATAATTCACCACATCATCCAGAAGCGCCGCCGGTGTGCCAAAAAACTGATATTTTTCATTTTTATATCCCACCATGGAGTCCATGGTGTTGATCGCTTTGTAAGCAAATCCTCCCACGGCTCCGCCGATCATCATATAAAACAGAGGGGCGATAATACCGTCGGAAGTATTTTCTGCTACCGTCTCTACCGCCGCTTTTGTCACACCTTCTTCCGTAAGGCTCTGGGTATCTCTTCCCACGATCATAGAAACGGCATACCGGCTTTTTTCCAGATCTC
>HF995395.1:51070-71422 GCA_000432335.1 Firmicutes bacterium CAG:646 | reverse complement strand
TACACTTTTTTGCTCTCATCCCGAAGAGACCTTGTTGCCAAAAGCTGATAGCACATAAAGGTTTCCAATGTCAGTCCCAGCCAGGGGTTCCATCCATACGCCAGATACAAAATTCCAAAAGGAACCGCCGCTGAAACCAGAACGATCACCAGAACCAGCAGCGTCCCGGCTGCCCGTTCCCCCCCCTTTGTTTTGGGAAATACTTTTCGCAATCCCTTTTCCATCAGGGAAATCCCATTTCCAATGATCCGTACCGGATGATACAGCCATCGGGGATCACCCAGCAGTAAATCTAAAAGAAAGCCGAAACAAACGGCCATTAATGTCCATTTCATCCTTATTCTCCCTGCCATTTAAGTGGCGCAATCTTGTGGATTTCTCTCCGGGAAGGTGTCCACAACGTGGGTTCCACGAAAAGTTCATAGCCCTCTGCATTTTCCACATGCCACTGATAAAAATCCTGATGAGGAACCCCATATCGCTCCAAAATACTCATGATCGTCCCTCCATGCGCCACAAATGCAGCGCTTTCTACCTTTTTCTGAAAACAGGCTGCCACGCCTTTCTCGAATCCCCGGCAGCACCGCTCCCGAAATCTGACAGAATCCTCCCCGCCGGGAAAAGGCAATGTTCCATTGCTGTCGATCCATGCCTGATAATCGGGATCCTTCGTCAATTCCTGCCAGTTCTTATTTTCAAACTTCCCAAAGTCGCACTCTGCCAGTTCTTCCAAAATCCGCATGGGCTGTCCCAGAAATAAAGCCTCGGCTGTCTGTCTGCACCTTAACAGCGGACTGACAAAGACAGCCTCCACACCGGGCGCATTTTTTTCTCCCAGCTTTTCCTGCGCCTCTTTCGTCAACGGCTCATCCGTCGTCCCAATATATCTTTTTTCTCTGTTTCCCATGGTTTCTCCATGGCGTATCAAATAAATTTTCATTTTCCTGCTGCCTTTACTTCAGTTTTTTTCCAATACCGCAGCAGACCCGGATCACCTCTTCTGACTGAGCAGCTAAAACGGTGCAGACTCTTCCGCAGCCTTCCCGCCACTCACGCTCTTCCCGTTCCATGGGTACGATACCATATCCCACCTCATCGGTCACAAGGATAATATCTGAATTCTGCTCCCGCAGTATGTCCGGAATCTCTGAGATATTTTCTCCCGCCTGCAGCATTCTCCGAAGCAATTTGTGAAAATTGCAGACCGCCGCCGCAGTATAAAGCTCCTCTTTTTTACAGGTTTCTCCATCTTTCCAATCTTCCAATTTTAAATGATATCTCTGGGAAGCATATGCTTTTTTCCCCTGAAAAGCGCCTCCAATAATTAATTTCATACGCTGGATTCCTTTCTGCTTGACTCAGGCAAGAAGCACTGCCCCGCAAGCCATAAAAAGCTCGCACAGAGTAAGAAAACACCCTGCCAGATCTCCGGTGATGCCGCCGAAATGTTTTTTCGACTGCCAGTAATAGATTCCATAAGTTATCAGAGCGATGAGACAGCAGGCGATCCCCAGTTTTCTGTCCAGCCAGATCATGACCGCTGCGATCAACAACAGATAAATCCCCATGGTAATCTGTACCTGTCGATCCCGGGAGCCTCTCGCCATGGCAGAGACCGATCCCGTCTTTTTTGCCTTGGGAAAGGTAACGATCGCCAACGCACTGAATGCCCGGGACATCATAAAACTTAAACCGATCACCGGAAATACCCGTACAGAAGCCTGACTGTAAACTCCATAATAAAACATAAAATACACCACGCAGGTGATTACTGCAAACGCCCCTGTATGGGAATCCTTCAAGATTTCCAGTCTCCGCTCCCGCCCCTGATAAGAAGCCATGGCGTCCGCCGTATCCAGAAGCCCATCCAGATGGATTCCGCCGGTAATAAGCCAGGGAATCAGCACCAAAATCACCGTATAAAAGGCCGGAGATAACCCCCAGTCTGCCCCAAAAGTCCCGAATGCCCAGGTCAGACCTCCGATCACGGCTCCCACCCACGGAAAAAAACACATGGCATACGCCATATTTTCTTCCGTCCACTCACACTGAGGCATAGGAATCTTGGAATACATGGAAAATGCAATTAAAAAACTATGATATAACTTTTTCATTTTACTTATCATCCTTTAAAGAAACCGGAATCCCATACACAACTTCCGTGACCTGATCCGCCATCTTTCCCATCTCCTGATTGATGTTTCCCAGATAAGACAGATAGCGCATGGTATCCGGGTCATAAGAAATCCCGTCTGAAAATACTTCATTGGTCACTACCACCAGATTTTTTGCTCTGTCTTTCAGCTGGCGGATTCCCTGCAATATTTCCTCCACCGTCTCCTCCCCGGCGCCATTTTCCTGATACATCTCATTGGCGGTAAGATTCGACATACACTCCAAAAGAATATCGCTGTCGGAAGAAATTTCCAGATTTTTCACGCCAGTGTAACATTCTATGGTAGTAAAACATTTTTCCCGACGCATCTTTCTGTGTCTTTCGATACGCCGGTGACTTTCCTCATCAAAGGGAAACATCGTAGCGATATAGATCCTGTTTTTCCCCTGAAATTCCAGAATACAATTCTCCGCATACGCAGATTTTCCGCTGCCGCTTCCCCCCGTGATCAAATGAAACATGCTGTCTCCTCCTTATGATAACGGCACATAATTATCCATCTCATTATCAGCAAAAGTACTCATACTGTTATACACCGCCATCGCCATATCCAGAAGAGGGTAAATCGCCACTGCTCCCGACCCCTCTCCCAGACACATATCACAATCCAAAAATACAGGAATTCCCAGAGCTTCCAGAATCATAACCGTAGCCGGTTCCTTCGATTTGTGAGAAGTAATCACGTAATCACGCACTGCCGGACACATCCTTACCGCACACAAGGCAGCCACGCAGGAAATGAACCCGTCTGCCACCACGGGAATTCCCAAAGCTGCGCCTCCGATAAAAATCCCTGCCATCCCGGCGATATCCAGTCCGCCCACTTTCGACAGCACATCCAGCACATCCTCTTTCTCCGGCTGGTGTAATTGAATCGCTTTCCTGATTACTTCGATTTTCTTCTCCAGCCCTGCGCTGGTAAGTCCCGCGCCCCGACCAGTCACTTTCGCCGGGGCTTCCTCCAGTAAAACAGAAGTGACCGCGCTGCTGGTGGTGGTATTTCCAATACCCATCTCTCCCGTGGCAATGATCCCATATCCTTTTTCCTTTAATTCTTCTGCCATGGCAATTCCCACTTCCAGGGCTTTCTTTACTTCCTGCCGGGTCATCGCCGGTTCTTTTGCCATATTTTTCGTTCCATAGGCAATCTTCCGGTTAATGATCTTACTGTCTGCGGCAATCCCTATATCCACCGGAAAAATATCTGCTCCCGCTTTTTTACAGAGAATCGCCGCTGTAGCTTTTTCCTGAAGAAAATTCTCCGCTACGATCCGGGTTACTTCCTGCCCGGACTGAGTCACTCCTTCTTCCACCACACCGTTATCGGCGCACATAACCACCAGCGCTTTTTTCCCCAGAGTTACCTGTGGCGTTCTCATCATTCCTGCAATCCGCACCACCGTATCCTGCAGTCTTCCCAGACTGTGAAGCGGCAGCGCCAGATCATTCCAGTGCGCCCACGCCTGCTCCATTGCCTGTTCACTGGCTGGACGGATACTTTCAAGAGCCTGTTCCAGTTCCATATTCCTACTTCCTTTCTTCGCAGGCTCTCAAAAAAGCCTCCGGTACTTTTTTATTTCCGTAATAGTAAAGATGAGGAAAACCTGCCATTCCCTGTTTCCCGCTGTGGATACACCGCCAGGATCGCTCACTCAGAGGTTTCTTTGCCAGAAAATCCTCCCCACAGCACTCGGAATCAAAATAGTGAAATTCATGCGCCGGTATCTTTCCCACATCTTCACCAAAACATCTTCCTTCTTCCAGCGTAATGTAGCCAAATCGTGTCAGCCGGGGTGTCCGAAATACCTTTCCTGGAATTACTCCCGCCATCTTCCATATCATTCCGTCCATATCCTCCATCTTCTCATGAAGATACATGAACCCGCCGCATTCCGCCATATAAGGCAAACCGCCCTGTATACTTTCCCGGATAGAAGTCAGCATAGAGGTATTTTTGCTTAAACGCTCTCCATACAACTCCGGATATCCGCCGTTTAAAATCAACCCCTGCACATGATCTGGGATCTTTCGATCGTGAAGAGGGGAAAATTCTATGAGATTCGCCCCCATCTTTCTGAGAAGTTCCAGATTATCCTCATAAAAAAAGCAAAAGGCTTCATCCCGGGCTACGGCGATATTCACCGCAAACTGAGGAAGTAGCTCTTCCTGCCCCTCTCTCAGCTGCTCCGCCGTCCCGCCCAGTTCCAGCAGTCCGTCCAGGTCTACAGACTTTTCCAGGACAGCCGCCAGCTTTTGTAATTTTTCTCTTAAATCTTCAATTTCCTCCGGTAGCACCAGCCCCAGATGACGGCTTTCCAACACGCAGTCAGTAAGAGCAGGCACGTATCCGTAAACTTTTACAGGAAGCTCCTCTTCTATCATTTTTTTCATCCGCGGATACAGCATGGGCGAAATCTGATTCAGGATCACGCCCCGAATCCAACTGTCTTTCTTATATTCCAAAAATCCTTTGATAAACGGAACCAGAGAAACACTCATCCCTTTGCAGTTTACCAGAAACACCGCCGGAGTTCCTGTCTTCTCTGCCACATCATAGGCGCTTGCCCAGGAAGATATTCCCCCTACTCCGTCATAATATCCCATAACTCCTTCGATCACGGAAATCTCGCAGTCACGGGAATTTTTCTCAAGAAGATCTCTCACCGTATCTTCTCTGGCGAAAAAAGTATCCAGATTCCTGCTCTTTGTTCCTATCACCCGGCTGTGGAACATGGGATCTATGTAATCCGGTCCGCATTTGAAAGAAGCCACCGAAAGCCCTCGGTTAACTAACGCCTGCAGGATTCCACAGGTGATCAGTGTTTTACCGCTCCCACTGGAAGGAGCGCTGATGAGAAAACGTTTTCCTGACATATTCCCTCCTACTCTTGTGCAGCAGCTCCCGTAAAGGAGATCACATAAACCGGATTTAATCCCATCATCAGATGGTAAGCGCCCGCTATCTTCCCTTTTGCCACATTCACCTGGGCGATATCCACATCCTCCACAGGAAGATTTTTCACACAAGCCAAGGCTTCCGCCACGGTTTCCAGGGTAATGCAGTTGACCACCACACGGATCTCAGGATTCTTCTCTAACAAAAGCTGAAGAATTTCTCTCAAATTGCCAGAGGAACCTCCGATAAAGGCATGAGTGGGAACCGGCAGATCTTTCAGGGCTTCCGGCGCCGTTCCGGAAATAATATCCAGATTATCCGCCCGGAACTTTTCTTTGTTTTTATGAAGAAGCTGTACTGCCTCCTCCTTCTTTTCCACGGCATAGACCCTGCCATCCACTGCCATGAGAGCCATCTCCACCGATACAGAGCCCGTTCCTGCTCCCACATCGTAGATCACCGCATCCTTCGTAAGCCGCAGTTTGGAAAGAGAAATACTTCGAATCTCCTCTTTCGTCATAGGAACCTTATCCCGCAAAAACTCCCCGTCGCAAATACCAGGGGTAACCACAGATGTGTTTTCTTCTTCCCACTCCAGCAGTATCACGCTTAAGGGATCGGTGCTTATCTCCTGAAAATCCACTGCTCTTCCGTGGGATATCTTCTCATCCGCATAAGAAAGTCTCTCCCCGATCGTCACTTTCGCATTTCCCATGCCATAGGAGGTGAGCTTCCGACAAACCTGCGCCGCTCCTGTGGCATTTCCCACAATGGCAAAAATACGGGGATGCTTCTGCAAAAGTCCCACTACATTTCTTTCTCTTCCATGAAGGCTTATAGGAAGCACATCCTCCCACGGTGTCTCCAGCTTTCCGCAAAAATACACCATAGAAGAGATTCCGCTGATAACTCTTCGTTTCATCTCGGGCAATGTTTTTTCCAATTCAGCAATGAGCCTTTTCGCTCCGCTGTAAAATCCCACATCCCCGGACAGCGCCACGGCAACCTTCCCATATTCCGAATGCTCTTTCAGATATCTGCAGATCTCTTCCGGGCGATAAGCCGTATAAATCTCCTGCCCCGGTCTTTTTCTGTGTTCCAACATTCTTCCGGCGCCGATCAAAAGCTCCGCCTCATCCAAAGCTTTCTTTCCCTCCATGGTCAGTGTATCTTCCTTTCCCATACCGATACCTACCAGAGAAATTTCCCGGACATCTGCGATTTTTTCTCCTGCTTTTTTGACGGATGGAAGCTTATATCGCTTTCTCAGAAGTTCCAGACACGCTTCCAGAGAAATTCCCTCTTCCTCCTTCGGCCGCCCGATCACCACTAAACCGCATCCTGTCTCTTTTGCCGCCAGATATTTTTCCAGAAATCCGCCGGAAGTCCCTGACTCTTTCGTTACCATCCACGCTGCCTGAATCTGACGGATCATGGCCGTATTCATTTCCTTGGAAAAAGGTCCCTGCATTCCGATCAGATGTTTTCCTTCCAATCCCAGATCTGCGCAGGACTGCATAACTCCGGGCAGAGACAGCACTCTGGCATAAATCCGTTCCCTGTAATCCTCCAGCTCCGTATAGACTGCCAGTTCTTTACTTCCTGTCGTCACCAGAATATTTCCTCTGGTTCCCTTCAGATATTCCACAGCCTCCTGGATATTTTTCACATAAACCACCGGAAATTCCCCGGTTTCTCCCTGAAAAATCTCTTTTCTCACCACCCGGACATACTCTGTTCTCATATGGGCACAGGCTGCCTGAATATTCTCTGTCACCACCTGAGCGTATGGATGGGTCGCGTCAATGACAAGCCCGTCTTTCATCTCTCCCATCAGCCCTTCCATCTCTTCCTGAGATAACCTCTGATGGGAAATATCCAGATATTCTCCTTCCGGCAAAAGACTTTCTCCGTACGCGGTAGCCACACATACCTTCCCATGTATCCGATTTCTGTTCAGGTATTCTGCCACACTTCGCCCTTCCACCGTTCCGGCAAAAATTATAATATCATACATTTTTGTATCCTCTCGGCGTTACCATCTTCCCATGAACTTCTTTTGTCTGGGAATTTCCCACCCAGACCGTGGTAAACATATCTACCGGCGTGTCCCGCAGTTCCTTTAAAGTCATAACCTTACAGGATTCTCCTTCTCTGCCAATATAACTTACGATTCCGCATACGGTATCTTCTTTTTTGTACTGCATCATAAGATCGCACGCTTTCTGAAGATAATCGTGACGCTTTTTACTGGACGGATTGTAGAGGCATACCACAAAATCTGCCTGCGCTGCCGCCAGAAGACGCGCCTCAATCTTTTCCCAGGGAGTGAGCAGATCGCTCAGACTGATAAGACAAAAATCATGGATCAGCGGCGCTCCAAGAACTGCCGCTCCGCCTGTCGCCGCAGTCACACCGGGAATAATCTCCAGTTCCACCTGAGGATAATTCACCCCTACTTCATACATCAGCCCCGCCATGCCATAGACACCGGCATCTCCACTGCAGATCATGGAAACAGTCTTTCCTGACAAAGCTTCCTCAAAAGCCATCACACACCGGTCTACTTCTTTTTTCATCGGGGTCGTAAGAAATTCTTTCCCCGGAAAATGTTCTCTCACCAGATCCACGTATACGGTATATCCAATGATCACATCGCTCTTTTCCATCGCATGAATTGCTTTCAGCGTCATCTGTTCGTACTCTCCGGGACCAATCCCGATCACATATAATTTATTCAAATTCCACACTCCATTCTTCCTGCGCGCAGGCAATGGTCACTCCATCCCGCACCTGTTTTTTTATAAGCAGAACGCCTCCTATGCTTCCCAGTATGGCGCTCCGCTCACACACGTTATCTACTCCGGTGATCTTGCTGACAAAAACGGAGGCGGAAAAATCTCCCTCCGCCTTCTGCAGTTGTTCACTGGTAAAAGTTTCAAAAGGCAAGTTCCATTTTTGAGAAAATTCCGTAAGCCCCGGCTCTTCTTTTTTCAGATCGATACTCGTCATTTTCCGAATCCCGAGAGGCAGAATTTTGTTTTCTTCCAGAACTTCTTTTACAATTCTCTCTATATGTTCCATGGAAGTTCCTTTTCTGCATCCCACACCCAAAATCTTGTTTTTCGGTATCAGGTGAAGAATCTGCCCTTCTTCTATTTGAATCCAGAAAGTCCCCCGCACTCCATCGGGACTGTCTTTTTTCTCAAAAAGTAATTCTTTGTAAGGTTTTGCATGACTGCCCTCGCAATAGCCTGCGCCGGCTCCCGCCTTCAGCCGTTCTCCCCTTAAGATCCGGGCGGATACCTCTTTTGCCAGCCGCATATCGCTGATCCAAAGCTCATTATTCTTTGCAAATACATCTACTGCAAACTTCTGATTCACATCGGTTGCCGTGGTGATCACCGGAATGGCGCCGATTTTTTCTGCAATAGCATTAGCCAACTCATTAGCCCCTCCCAGATGTCCGGACAAAAGAGAAATCACAAACTGTCCCTTTTCATCCAGAACTAAAACAGCGGGATCAGTCCGCTTACTTTCCACAAAGGGAACCATCGTCCGCACCGCAATCCCGGCAGCGCCGATAAACAAAATACCGTCCTCCCGGGGAATCCATTTCTCTGCCCATTCTTTCAGATTTTCAGAAACGATGGCAGCCTCTCCCTCCGTCTCTTTCGGCTCTATATATTTACTCTTTATAAAAAACTGAACCTGATGACCTGCCTCCTCTAAAACCGGGCGGAGTCTCTTTTCCAGCTTTAATCCATTGGGGGTAAATCCTATCACTGCAAGCTTCATCGTTCATTTCCTTTATTTGGTAGCTTCCCGAAATTCTGTCGTAAACGCCGGATTATACAATTCCGACCGATTATAATGACTGTGGGACACCACATCCCCGATGATCATCAGAGCTGTCTTGGTAATCTGGTTCTTTCTTGCGGTTTCCGCCAACGTTCCTACGGTACACACAAATGTTTTTTCATCTTCCCAGGTTGCCTTGTATACAATAGCCGCCGGAGTATCCGCCTGATAACCGCCTTCGATCAGTCTCCGACTCAATTCTTCCAGCATTCCCGTACTTAAGAATACTACCATGGTAGCCTGATGCGCCGCAAAAGATTCAATACTTTCCTTTTCAGGAACCGGCGTTCTTCCTGCCATTCGGGTAATGATCACACTCTGAGATACATCCGGAAGGGTATATTCCAGATTCAAAGCGCTGGCCGCTCCACAAAAAGAACTGACCCCCGGGCAATAATCAAAAGGAATCTTCTTTTCTTCCAGCACATCCATCTGTTCCCGGATCGCCCCGTAAAGGGACGGATCGCCCGTATGAAGCCGTACCGTAGTCCTTCCTTTTTCCTCTGCCTCAAACATCACTTCCAGCACTTCTTCCAATGTCATTTTTGCGCTGTTGTAGATCTTACAATCCTGCTTTGCATAGTCCAGAAGCTGCGGATTTACCAAAGAACCTGCATAGATGATCACATCCGCCTCTTCCAGAAATTTTTTTCCTCTCAGTGTTATCAGATCCGGCGCTCCGGAACCTGCTCCTACAAAATGAACCATATCTTCTCTCCTTTATTTCTCTTTCACGATAATCAGGGAATAATACCCGGCTGTCTCGGGAATCTCCTCTGCGGTCATGTAAATCTTCTCTTCCCGCATTCCACAATTTTCGATCATCACTGCCTTTTGTCCGCTGCGCAGAATACTTTCTTTTACTTCTTTCATTTTCTTTCCGGTCTTCATCAATACTTTTGTCCCGGGCATGGCAAGAATCTCATCCATCTGGGATGCCTTATAAGTTGCAGGGATCACATGGAGAGGCTCTGCCATTTCCACCAGTCCCATATTCAATCTTGCCGCTACCGCGCAAAAAGAAGTAATACCGCTTACAATCTCCGCTTCATAACCGCGATCCAGAATTCTTTTATGTACATACAGATAAGTAGAATAGACGGTAGGATCTCCCAAAGTAAGGAATACCACATTTTTTCCCTGTTTCAGATACGTTTCCACATCATCTGCCGCCTTCTGATGATTTGCTTCCAACACTGCTTTATCCTTCGTCATAGGCATAGCCACCGGAATCAGCTTCTTACTGTCCAATTCCTCATATACGCCTTTCACAATCTGATAAGCCACACTTTTATAAATATCATTTCCCGGCACTGCAATCACTTCATTTTCCCGGATCAGCCGCAGCGCCTTGATGGTGAGAAGCTCCGGATCTCCCGGTCCCACCCCAAGTCCATATAATTTTCCCTGCATTTTATTATTCTCCTTCTCTGTCGTTCTTTTCTTCCCGGATACGGGTGCATAATTCCTCCACGGAGGCTGTCTGTCCCAGCTTTCCATGAACACTGGAAAATAAAACGGCGCCCACCTTCAGTTGGTCTCCCGCCCGTTTTTCCAGATAATATGCTGCCCGGCGCAGCACTTCTTCCATAGTAGATTCCAGACAATGATCCCGGATCAGAATATCGATGCTCTGCTCTGTGGTTATGGAATCCAGAATTTCTTTCACCGTCTCCACGCTGGCTCCTGCCCGCAGGGCATTTGCCCCCATCAGCTCCGCCCGGCTGTCTCCATTGCGGGAATGGGTATTCATAATCCCCCCAGCCACTTTGATGAATTTTCCTATGTGAGCAATAAAAAGGATACCTTTTACGCCCATTTCCCGGGCCATATCCAGCGTCTCTCCCACGTAGTTGCTGCATTTCATGGAATATGTCAGATCAATATCCATGGATTCTCTGGAAAATGCCTGTCCATAATTTCCCGGAGTGATCACCAGATACTTTGCTCCGTTTTTCACCAGCATCTCCATTTCCAAACGAATACTGGCTACCAATGCCGCTTCGCTCATGGGAATTACGATTCCGCTGGTTCCCAATACGGAAATGCCTCCCACGATTCCCAGGCGGGGATTGAACGTCTTTTTCCCAATCTCCACTCCTTCCGGAATCTCGATCACCACATCGATTCCTCCGGTATAGCCGTACTGGCTACATACCTGCTCTACATTTTCCCGGATCATCTTTCTGGGCACCCGATTGATCGCCGCAGCTCCCACCGGCTGTTCCAACCCCGGACGGGTCACACGTCCCACACCGATTCCTCCATCCAGATGGACACCCGGTTCTTTGCTTTTTTTCACCCGGGCATACACAAAAATTCCATGCGTTACATCCGGGTCATCGCCGCCATCCTTTTTAACTGCGCAGACGACTTCCTCCCGGCTCATCTGAATCTCCTCGATCAGCAAATGGAGAAGAATCCCCTTTGGCGTCTGAAGCGCTACCTCTTCCGTTTTCTCACCGGACAAAAGCATGCGGACAGCCGCCTGCGCCGCCGCCGCCGCACAGGATCCTGTCGTATACCCATATCTCAATTTCTTATTTTTTTCATCTACGATACAGTACATCTCCAGACCTGTCTGATGCTCCATCTTCTGTATTCCTCCACATCCCTTTTTACGACAAAAGCCGCTGTCCCGAAAGACAACGGCTTTGATGTTCTATTATAAAGCTTCGGTTGCCGCAAAACTTTATAATCAAATACAGTCAGCAATCTGGCTTTTACAGTAACGGACTTGCACAGGAATCCCACCTGTTTCCCTGAGTCTGTATTTGTTAAATTCACGGTAACATTATAAGCTTTTTCCGAGGAACTGTCAATTCAAGAATCGTAACTATTCCTCAACGTTTCTTAATCCATGTGGTGTAAAATGTAGTGTTCATATAGGTAAACGCCTCTGTCTTTTCCCAATCCAGATTCGCATTTTCAAATGCTTTTGGCGTCATAAATCCCATATAATTAAAATCTGTTTTTCCTTCTGGCATGGTCAGTCCTTCCACCTGACGGGGCGTCCCTTTTTCGTTATAAGCATCGATAATTTTTCGCGCTTCACTTACAGCGGCTTTGGCATTCTTCAGATAGGAACTGTCAATGTCTTTCAAATATTTCTTCAAAGCGCCATTTCTTGCCACTTCAAACTGCTGCGCCTGGTAAATCATAATATTTGCCTGGGACGGATAAGGGCTCGCCGCCCCTTCTCTGGTGGTATTCATCCTATTCAGCATAACCAGGGCAACACCAGTCATTCCCGGCATTCCCTGATTTCCTGCTTCCGCATACACTGCCGCCGCCAAAAATTCATCTTCCGTCACATCCACACCCACCTGCGGGTCTGTCTGAAACTGCTTTTCTACCTTATAAGTTCTTCCATTTTTGTCTTTTACCCGGACATACCGCTCCTCTTTTCCTGTACAAAGTCCATTGGAATCAAAACTATAAATGGTATCTCCAACGCTGTAAGTAGAATCAGCTACCATAACGCCATACTTATTGATATAATAGCCGCCTACTCCTGTGGTTCCCACCCAGTAATCCACAGCCTTCGCACCATTTTCTTTTAAATAGTAATAGTTCTTTCCCAGCTTCAGCCAGCCAGTCACCATCCAGCCGTCCGCATCAAAATAATAATCGGAACCATCAATATTTTTCCATGTAGATTTTGCTCTGGAACCATCTGTATTTATGTAATACCAACGTCCGTTAGACTGTTGCCAGCCGGTGGATTGCTTTCCTTCTTCCCACACTCCGCTGGCATTCACATAGTACTCTCCGATCCAGGTATCGGACGCCATGGCGCCTGAACTTTCCAAATAGTACCATTTGCCGCCGATGAATTGCCAGCCAGTAAGCATTGCTCCGCTTCCACTCAGATAATACCACTTATCTCCAATGTATTGCCAGCCCGTAAGCATCGCTCCGCTTCCGTCCAGATAGTACCAGCTTCCTTTTACCAACTGCCAGCCGGTAAGCATCTCTCCGCTTCCGCTCAGGTAATACCAGCTTCCCTTTACTAATTGCCAACCCGTAGTCATCCAGCCTGCCGGATCAAAATAATACCATTTGCCGTCAATCATTTCCCAGTCCGATTTTGTGTAACTGCCATCTGCATGACGATACCACCAACGGTTTCCATCAAGAATCCAGCCTGACTGCTGCTCTTCTTTTATCTTTCCCGGAATCCATGCTCCGCTTTTATCCACATAATACCCATCGATCCAGGTATCTGCTGCCATCGCTCCTGAATCTTTCAGATAATAGCATTTGCCATTCATCCAATTCCAGCCTGTGAGCATACGACCGCTGCTATCCAGGTAATACCAACTGCCGTTCAGCTGCTGCCAGCCGGTCAACATCTTTCCTTTCGCATCCAGATAGTACCAACTGCCGCCCAGATACTGCCAGCCTGTGAGCATATGTCCTCTGTCATTAAAATAATACCACTGCCCCTGAATCTTCTGCCATTGCGTGACCATCCAGCCTTCTTCATCAAAATAATAGATTTCATCCTCAATCTCTTCAAAAGATTCTTTGGGAGTTGTTCCATCCTGAAACGTATAGGTCCAGCGCCCCTCCCTGATCTCCCATCCAAATTTCTCTTCCGGCTGCTGTTCAGACTGCGTTTTCTCTTCCACGTTCTGAGAAACCTCTGATTCCGGCTGCTGTTCCTGTAAAACCGCCGAATCCTCCGTTTTCTTTCCTTCCTGCTCTGGTTCCTCCTCCGGCTGTGGCGCTTCTATTTTTTCCTGAACTCCCTGTTCTGCCTGCACTGCCATCTCATTTTCCTGAGACGGCTCTGCCGCCCAAACGGAGAACGGAGAAAGCATTGTCACACTAAGGCAACCTGCCAAAAGCTTCATCACTAATTTTCTTTTCATATGTATATCCTATTCTTTCTTCGGTTGTCCTGACGGCATCTGCCGTCCTTGTTCCTTTTCACTTGCTTTTTATTATAACTTTGTTACAAAACTCTGTCAATTCTTTTGCAATATAAAAACATTGGATATCGTAACAGTTCAGCCATACAGATGTCCGCGCCGAATATCCCTTTACTGAAACTATATGGGATATAACTGTACTTGATACGAAAACAAGTCCCACCAAAAATTGTCACCACTTTTCCTTAGATTTTCCGCAAAAAACGGTTAAAAACAAGCTTATTTTCTCAGTAAAAGTATACTAAAACTTGCTTTTTAAAAAATGTCATCCTTTTTCGTTCTAAAAAATGGTGACATTTTTTCAAAAAGCTATTTAGTTACTTATATAATGATACAGATCAGACCGCCTTTGCTGTCATTGACAATTTTTCGCATGGTATCCTGAAGCTTCACCTGGCTCTCCTCACTGATCTGGGCAAGTTTTGTTCGGATTCCATCCTCCACCAACTGTTCTATGGATTTTCCAAAAATATTTGTCTGCCAGATTCCATCCTCGGTCTTTTCGCTCTCTTTTATAAATGCAATCAGATCCTTTGCCTGATCCTCACTTCCCACAATGGGGGCAATTTCTGTCTCTATATTTGCCTTGATCATATGAATAGAGGGACTGGCAGACTTAATCTTAACTCCGAATTTATTTCCCTGACGGATCACCACCGGCTCTTCCAGCGTAATCTCATTTTTCTCCGGGATCACCACCCCATAGCCGCTGCCGCGCACCGATTCTATCGCCTGCTGTACCTTCACATACTCTTCTTTCATTTTTGCCAGTTCCTTCAGCGTATGGATGAGCTGATACTCACTATTGATAGAAACTCCCGTCATCTCGCTCATCACTTGATAATAGTAAGGTTCCTTCATCTCCATGCGAACTTTTACCACTCCATTAGAAAGATTCACATCTTCCAAAGACGTAGATTTTACATATTCGCTGTCCACCTGGAGATTTTCATTTTTTATATCCCGGATATACTGTAAATTCCCCATGATATTTCTGATCTGCTGCAGGATATCACTTTTCAGATAATGGGAAACCGGAAGCAGTTCCACCCATTTTGGTATGTAAAATTCCACCTGGCGAACAGGAAACTCATACAAAATTTTTTCCAGTATTCGGATCACATCATCTTTTCGCAGCTGTTCGCAATTCACACTGAGCACTGCCGCCTGATATTTTTTTTGAAGTTCATCCACCAGTCTCAGCGTTTCCTCTTTATATGGTTTCTGAGAGTTTACCAGAATCAGAAACGGTTTTCCCTGTTTCTTTAATTCCTGTACCGTTCTCTCCTCGCTTTCCCGAAAGTTTTCCCGCGGAAGTTCACCGAAAGAGCCGTCACAGGTAATCACCAAGCCAAGGGTCGAATGGTCCTGGATCACCTTTTTGGTTCCCACTTCCGCCGCCTGCCGAAAAGGAATCTCCTGCTCATACCAAGGGGTCTTTACCATTCGTTCCTTCTCTTCTTCCATATCTCCGGAAGCGTCTGGAACCATGAAACCTACACAGTCAATCAACCGCAGTTTCACTGGAATCTCTTCTCCCAACAGCAGATCCACCGCTTCCTTCGGAATAAATTTAGGTTCCACTGTAGTAACTGTCTTTCCTGAACCGGACAACGGCAGCTGATCCTGCACCTCTGCTCTCATCTGTTCCTCCATAGCAGGAAGCGCCACAAGCTCCATAAACCTCCGAATAAAAGTAGATTTTCCCGTTCGAACCGGTCCTACCACTCCAACAAGAATCTGTCCCTTGGTGCGGGCTTGTATATCTTTGTATACCGAGAATGCATCCATAATCGTCTAATCCTCCTTCTACTCTCATACTGGTGCTGATAATATGTATATGAGAAAAGAAGTTCGTTTATACGAATTTTAAATCATTTCCCGGCGAAGCTGTTCCAGATACTGCTTCTCCTTCTTACTCAGATTTGCCCCTTCCAACAGCTCCGGTCGCCACAAAAGCGTACGCAAAATCGACTGCTCCCTCCGCCATTTTTCTATATTGGCATGATGTCCGGACACTAAAACCTCCGGCACTTTCTTTCCCATCCATTCTGCCGGTCGGCTGTACTGCGGATATTCCAGCAGATTGTCGTGAAAAGAGTCAAACTGGGCGGATTCCTCATTACTCAAAACACCCGGAACAAAACGGGAAATAGCATCGATCATCACCATCGCAGGCAATTCCCCTCCGGTAAGCACATAATCTCCGATGGAAACGTAGTCCGTCACCACTTCTTCCAATACCCTCTCATCAATTCCTTCATAATGACCGCAAAGAAATACCAGATCCTTTTCCTTCGCAAAATCTTCTACCATGGACTGATTAAATACTTTCCCCTGCGGGGTGAGATATATCACCCGGGGCTTATATCCAATCTCTTCTTCCACTGCCTTGCAGGCTCCATACACCGGTTCCGCCTGCATCACCATACCGGCTCCTCCGCCATAAGGGTAATCATCCACCTTCATATGCTTATTCGTTGAATAATCCCGGATATTCGTGGCAGTAAGCCGGATGATCCCCTGCTCCATGGCCCGCCCGATAATACTTGTTCCCAGACCCTGAGTGATCATCTCAGGAAATAATGTAAGTACATGATAATGCATCTGTTTCCTCTCCCTCTGCCTTCAAAATTCTTTTAATTTTCCACCAAGCCCGGCATCAAATGAATCGTCATTTTCTGTCCTTCCACATCCACATCCAGAATGCATTCTCCAATCGCCGGAATCAGCACTTCCCCATGCTCCTGAGTCTGAATACAGTATACATCATTCGCCCCTGTTTTCATCACATCCGTGAGAACACCAAAGGGAGTTCCATCCTCCAGAAACACCTGCATATCCACCAGATCTGCAATAAAATATTCATCCTTTTTCAACCGTACCGCATTTTCTCTGGTCACATAAAGGCTTTTGCCCTTATATTTTTCAATATCATTAATATTGTCAATTCCCTTAAATTTCAAGATTACAAACTGCTTGAAAAATTTGACTCCGGTAATCTCCAGATTTTTCTGTTCCTTTCCGGTATCCAAAATGACATGTTTCAGTTTTTTAAATCTGCCAGGATCGTCTGTGGTGGGAAATACCTTTACCTCTCCCCGAATCCCGTGGGTGCTGGAAATCACACCTACCTGTAAAATTTCTTCCATATTAATCTGTCTCCTCTATAATATAAAAAGGATATAGCCAACGGCTACATCCTCATACTTTCAGCTATTGCAGAATTTCGACTACAACCTTCTTATCACATTTGGAGGAAGCAGCTTTTACAACCGTACGGATTGCCTTGGCAATGCGTCCCTGACGGCCAATCACCTTGCCCATATCGGAAGGTGAAACCTTCAATTCCACTAAAATCGCATTGCTTTCTTCAGTCTGTGTTACAACTACTTCTTCCGGATGGTCTACGAGGGATTTTGCAATTACTTCTACCAAATCTTTCATTACGCACCTCCGCGTATTTGTCTGGACATTCTCCCTTACGGAAGAATGCACCGGGCAAAGACGATTCCGCAGTCCCTATGGCTCTGCATTATTTTTCAATACCAGCTAATTTGAAGATCTTGCTTACAACTTCTGTAGGCTGAGCTCCATTTGCCAGCCATTTTTTAGCTGCTTCTTCATCTACTTTGTAAACGCTTGGGTTACAAGTTGGATCGTATGTTCCGATCTCATCGATAAACTTTCCATCTCTTGGAGATCTGGAGTCTGCTACGATAATTCTATAGAAAGGAGCCTTTTTCTGACCCATTCTTCTCAATCTGATTTTTACTGCCATCACTTTCACCTCCTTAAAATAAATGCTTGCTATTTAAAAGGGAAGTTTGAAACCTCCTCTTTTACCAATTTTACCGCCCATCATACCAGGCATCTGTTTCATCATCTTTCTGGTCTGCTCAAACTGCTTAACCATACGGTTGACCTCCATCAGATCAACGCCTGCACCCTGAGCGATCCGCTTTTTGCGGGAAATATTCAGAAGATCCGGATTGGCTCTCTCCTTGGGAGTCATGGAAAGAATGATTGCTTCCTTCCTTGCCATATCCTTCTCATCAATCATACTTTCGATATCTTTCGCCTTATTTCCCAGACCGGGAAGCATATTCAGTACACTGGAAATACCTCCCATATTTTTCATCTGGTTCATACTCTCCAGATAATCATCAAAGCCAAATGTCGCTTTCTTGATCTTCTGTTCCATCTCCCGGGCTTTTGTCTCATCGATGTTTTGCTGCGCCTTTTCAATCAGGCTCATCACATCTCCCATACCCAGAATTCTGGATGCCATACGATCCGGATAAAACTGTTCCAGATCTGAAAGCTTCTCTCCCATACCCACATAGAGAATCGGCTTTCCGCTGATCGCCTTGATAGACAATGCAGCTCCGCCTCGGGTATCACCATCCAGCTTCGTTACAATTACACCGTCGATGCCTACTTTTTCATTAAAAGTCTCTGATACATTCACCGCATCCTGTCCAGTCATGGCATCCACCACCAATATGGTCTGATCCACCTGAACCTGTGCTTTGATATTGATCAGCTCCTGCATCATATCTTCATCCACATGAAGACGTCCGGCTGTATCTAAAATCACCACATTAAAGCCGTGATTTTTCGCATGTTCAATGGCCGCTTTCGCTATATCCACCGGATTTTGCTTATCTCCCATGGAAAACACTTCCACTCCCTGCTTCTCTCCATTGATCTGCAACTGAGTGATCGCAGCTGGACGATAAACGTCACAGGCTGCCAGCAGCGGCTTTCTGCCTTTTGCTTTTAACTTTCCGGCAATCTTTGCCGTAGTTGTCGTCTTACCTGCTCCCTGAAGACCTGCCATCATAATCACAGTAACTTCGCCGGCAGGGCGAAGAGCTATCTCCGTGGTCTCGCTTCCCATCAGGGAAACCAATTCATCATTTACAATCTTGATAACCATCTGACCCGGGTTCAGACCATTCATTACATCCTGACCTACCGCCCGTTCCTGAACAGATTTGATAAACTGCTTTACCACTTTAAAACTGACATCTGCCTCCAAAAGCGCCATTTTTACTTCTTTTAATGCTGTCTTTACATCAGCTTCTGTCAAACGACCTTTACTTCTCAGATTTTTAAATACATTCTGCAGTTTTTCTGTCAAACTTTCAAATGCCATCGATCTATAACTCCTCCAAAATGCTGTGGGACAAATCCTCGATCTTCTTCATTACCTGATGCAAGTCACTGCCCTCATAACTCTGTGTCAATCCGTGGATCTCATGAATCTTCTCTCGAATCGTCACAAACTTTTCCACCAAATGAAGCTTTTCTTCATAATCTTCTAAAATCTTCGTGCTGCGCTTTACCAGATCGTGAACCCCCTGTCGGCTGATCCCCTGATCCTCAGCAACCTCACTGAAAGAAAAATCATTAAGAACTACTTCCTCATATATACTTCTCTGATGCTCTGTGAGAAGTTCACCATAAAAATCATAAAGCAATGCCTGTCTTGCAAGCTTATCCATGTTTATCACCTTGGCTATCATACAACATTTCCTTTATGGTGTCAAGTATTTTTTGTTGACAAACTTATGTTTGTTTGCTTACGCCAATCTTTCCCCCAACTTTTACAATCAATATTGCACGAAAATTTAACAATCTTGAATCTACAAATATCCTCTGCTTTTTGCTTCTTCAATCAATTTAGGTTGAATTAACGGGTATGTCCAATTTTACAATTTGCCTGATGGCAAACGTGCAGAACTAATTGATGGTCGCATTTATTATATGGCACCTCTCAATCGAAAACATCAACGAATTATTTTAGCCTTGAGCAGAGTAATCGCAGATTATATAGACCGCAATAACGGTTCCTGTGAAATCAATATTGCCCCTTTTGCCGTTTTTTTTAATGATGATGACAAAAATTACGTTGAACCAGATATCTCTGTTATATGCGCTCCTGCCAAACTTACTGACAAAGGATGCAACGGCGCTCCAGATTGGATTATTGAAATCGTATCGCCTGGCAGCAGACGCATGGACTACCTTGTTAAGCTGTTCAAATACCGTACTTCTGGCGTTCGGGAATACTGGATTGTCGACCCGGAAAAAAACAGAATTTTAATCTATAATTTTGAAACAGAGGATACTGGTGACTTTACCCTCGAAGATACTGTTAAAGTGGGTATATACGATGATTTATCCATCGACTTTTCCAAGCTGGATTTTTAATCAACTGTTACTGCCCACTCTATTTTCTGCTTTTAAAGATCCATACTCCCGCTGCGAAATCCTTCCAGATCCAGGGTAATATACCGAAAATCCAATGCTTTCATTATATTTTTAATGAGAACCGCCTGTTCCACCGCCTGAGAAAGTTGCTCCACCGGAATTTCCAGCCTCACCACATCTTTGTGCAGTCTTACCCGAACTACGCCAAAGCCCAGCTCCTTCAACGCTTCCTCTGCTGCCTCGATCCGCCGCAGTGTGAAAAG
>HF995395.1:42470-51028 GCA_000432335.1 Firmicutes bacterium CAG:646 | reverse complement strand
AAGCCGGGTAGCCATACAGGGCGAGGACGGACGAGAAGCCGAGGAAATTCCCAGCTGCGCCGCCCATTCGCGAATTTCTTTTTTGGTAAATCCATGCTCCAGCAGAGGACTGCTGATCCCCAGTTCTTTTACCGCCTTCATCCCCGGTCTGTACTGAGACAGATCGTCATAATTCGATCCCTCATAGATCGTGGCAATTCCATGACGCTCCGCAAATTCCAGCATTTTTTGAAACAATCCTTTTTTACAAATATAGCATCGATCTTCAGGATTGTTTCTGATTTTTTCAAATTCCAGCTCATTCACTGCGATCACCTTATGAAGCAGCCCCCCTTCTTCTGCCGCCTTCTGCGCCGCCGTCATATCTGCCGCCGGATGAAGAATCGTATCAAAGGTCACACCATAAGCTTTCGTCCCATTTTCTTCTGCACATTTTCCGATCAAAGCTGCCAAAAGAGAGCTGTCCACGCCGCCGGACAATGCCAGACATACGGATTTTTGCGTTTCTCTTTTTAACTGCTCCAGCAATTTTTCTTTTTTTTCCGAAAAAATATCCATCTCCGTCTGTTCCATCATTTTTTCACCTCAAATGTAGCTTTTGCCCGTTCCTGTATCGCTTCCTGCACACCTCGAAAAGATTTCATCGTTCTTTTACAGTACATTTTTACATCTTCATATTCAGGATAGTAAAAGGTTTCCTGCTTTCTGCGGCACACCTTCACTTTTACATCACCTTCCGGCATTTCCAGTGTAAGGATCTGCCGTTCTAAAACTGTTCTGTCTGCAAAATATCGGCGGATTCCGATGGTCGTTGTCTCCCGGAAAATCATTTCCTCCATATCTTCCACCAGCTCTGGTTTACAAAGTACCTGCAGCTGATACGCCGGGCGAGATTTTTTCATCAACACGGGACGAAACATCGCATCCAGCGCTCCTTTTTCCAAAAGCAGCTCCTGCACATACCCCAGTTGTTCTCCCGTACAATCATCCACATTTGTCTCCAGCACCATCACCTGATTTTTTTCTTTTGCCTGAAGAATCATCACCCGCAAAATATTTGCGTGAGGAAAATCCTTTTCCCCGGAACCGATTCCCATCTTCTCAATGATAAATTCTTCGGGAAGTTCTCGATTTCTCAAAGCCGCCGCGATTGCCGCCCCAGTGGGGGTAATCATTTCCCCTTCTACCGGCAGAATTTTCATGGAAAGTCCATACGCGTTAATCAACTCGGCGGTAGCAGGGACCGGAACGGGGATTCTTCCATGCTGACACCAAACAGTTCCCGTTCCCTCCGTTAAAGTACCCACTGCCACCTGAGAAATTCCCAAATCCGCCATACATGCTGCCGCAGCCACAATATCTATGATGGAATCCACCGCTCCCACTTCATGAAAGTGCACCTTTTCCATCGTGGTTCCATGAACTTTCGCTTCCGCCTCCGCTAATACTGTAAAAATACGAAGAGAAAGCTCCCGTACACCTGCATCCAGTTCCGCCTGAAAAAGCATTTTCCGAATGTTATCATAGTCCCGATAGGGCTGCGGCTTCGTCTCATCTAATTCCACATAAAAAGCACAGGCTTCTATCCCATTTTTCGTCGTTCGCCCTACCAAAAGGCGATACCCCTCCAAAGGAAGTTTTTCTATTTGTTCTTCCATATACCTTCTGGAAGCTCCCAGATCCAGCAATGCGCTCACGGTCATATCTCCGCTGATCCCAGAACTTCCTTCTATATATAATATCCTCTCCATACTATTTCTCCTGTTGTAACTATTCCATTTTTATTTTATTGCTTATCCCCATGTCATGATGTTGGGGTCAAAAGATGCCTGACGAATTGTTTCGTGCTGCGCACTCTCACAATTCTGCCCCAAATTCGGATATCATGGGGCATACGCCCCACTGACAGCCAACCGTTACCATTACAGATTAACACTTGTTCTCCTCTCCGTCAATTACTTGCAGACTTTTATATACGCTGTCAAAAAATTTCAACACTATCGCAGATTTGTATCTTTTTTTATAAAAACTTCTTGACATACTACCATTCCATTATAAGATATTTATAGGAGGACATGCATAACAGCATGCGAAATATTTTACGAGGAGGATTACTTTATGACACCATCAAAAGTATATTTCACAGATTTACGTACTCACAATTCTATCAGTCTTCCTGAAAAACTAAAACGACTGATTAAAAAAGCCGGAATCGGAGAGATTGATTTTGAAAAAAAATATGCCGCTATCAAAATTCATTTTGGCGAGCCTGGCAATCTGGCTTATCTTCGCCCAAATTATGCGAAAGCAGTTGTCGATGTGGTAAAAGAACTGGGTGGCAAGCCATTTCTTACAGACTGCAACACCCTGTATGTAGGCGGAAGAAAAAATGCGCTGGATCATATGGACAGCGCTTATGAAAATGGATTTTCTCCTTTCTCCACCGGATGCCATGTGATCATAGCCGACGGTCTGAAAGGAACGGATGAGGCGCTGGTTCCTGTAGAAGGAGGCGAATATGTCAAAGAAGCCAAGATCGGACGCGCCGTTATGGATGCGGACATCTTTATTTCTCTGGCACATTTTAAAGGACATGAAGCTACCGGTTTTGGCGGAGCCCTGAAAAATGTTGGTATGGGATGCGGCTCTCGGGCTGGTAAAATGGAACAGCACAGCGCTGGAAAGCCTCACGTAAATCAGGAGGACTGTGTAGGCTGTAAAATGTGTACCAAGATCTGCGCCCATGACGCCATTACGGTAACAGACAAAAAAGCTTCTATCGACCATAACAAATGCGTGGGCTGCGGAAGATGTATCGGCGTCTGTCCTCACGACGCTGTAAATCCTGCATCTGACGAATCCAATGATATTTTGAACAAGAAAATTGCAGAATACACAAAAGCTGTCGTAGACGGCAGACCTGCTTTTTATATCAACATGGTCATCGATGTCTCTCCTTACTGTGACTGTCATGCAGAAAATGACGCAGCCATCGTTCCTGACGTGGGATTCTTTGCATCCTTCGACCCGGTAGCTCTGGATATGGCATGCGCCGATGCTGTCAACAAACAGCCCGTTATTTCCAACAGCGTTCTGGGTGAACACCAGCACCATGAAGGAGATCATTTCCACAAAGTAAGCCCGGAGACGAACTGGATGTCCGCAATTGAACATGCGGAAAAACTGGGACTGGGAACCCGGGAATATGAATTGATCACGGTAAAATAAATCAAAATGGAGCTGTCGCATTACGTACATATCCAGAATATTTCTGAATCATGTCTCCAGCGACAGCTCCATTCTCTAAAGTTTCTTTTCTTAATTACAGATTCGGTCGAATCAGTTTCGGCCGATATCCCTGTTTTTCCAATTCTCCCACGATCTGCTGCTTATGGTCTGTTCCAAAAGCCTCCATCGTGATCTTCAGTTCCACCGCTGCATTTCTGTTGGTGCTGTAGAACTGGTTATGATCCAGTTTGATGATATTTCCCTGCTGCTGAGCGATCAGCTGAGACACCTTCGTAAGCTCTCCGGGGCGATCCGGAAGAAGAACAGAAATGGTAAAGATTCTGTCTCTCTGGATGAGTCCCATCTGCACCACCGACGCCATTGTGATCACATCCATATTGCCGCCGCTTAACACGGAAACGATCTTCTTATTCTTTACGTTCAGATGTTTCAGCGCTGCCACTGTCAAAAGACCGGAATTTTCCACGATCATCTTATGATTTTCCACCATATCCAGAAAGCTTACGATCAGTTCGTCATCTTCTACGGTAAGGATATCGTCCAGATTTTTCTGAAGATAGGGGAAAATATGCTCTCCCGGCGTTTTTACTGCCGTACCGTCCGCAATCGTGTTCACCCGGGGCAAGGTTGTAACTTCGCCTTTATCCACGGACACCTGCAGACAGTTTGCTCCTTTCGGCTCCACACCGATCACCTTGATATTCGGATTCAAAAGCTTTGTCAGCGTGGAAACGCCCGTAGCCAGTCCGCCTCCGCCCACCGGTACGAGAATGTAATCTACCAGCGGAAGTTCTTTAATAATCTCCATGGCGATCGTTCCCTGTCCTGTGGCAACTGCCGGATCGTCAAACGGATGGATAAAGGTATAGCCATGCTCTTCTGCCAGCTCATAGGCATGAGCGCAGGCCTCGTCATACACATCCCCGTAAAGTACCACTTCCGCCCCATAGCTCTTAGTTCTCTCCACTTTGATCAGAGGGGTTGTGGTTGGCATGACGATCACTGCTTTTGCTCCGAACGCCTTTGCCGCATAAGCGACGCCCTGCGCATGATTTCCTGCTGATGCAGTAATAAGCCCCTTCTCTCTTTCCTCCTGCGTAAGGGTACTGATCTTATAATAAGCGCCCCGCAGTTTATAAGCTCCCGTTCTCTGCATATTTTCCGGTTTCAGGTATACTTTATTTCCTGTCATCTGGCTGAAATAATCGCTATATACCAGCTTCGTCTCCTGGGTGACCTGTTTTACCACTTCTGACGCTTCTTCAAACTTTTCCAATGTCAACATCGCTTATCCCTCATCTTTCACATTGAACAATGCATTTACAAACTGATCTGCGTCAAACTTCTGCAGATCGTCAATGGTTTCTCCTACACCGATATATTTTACCGGAATATCCAGTTCTGCCTGAATCGCTACGGCGATACCGCCCTTGGCAGTTCCGTCTAATTTGGTAAGAATAATTCCCGTCACATTTGCCACTTCTTTAAACTGCCGCGCCTGCGCCAGCGCATTCTGTCCTGTCGTTCCATCCAGCACCACCAACGTTTCCAGATAGGCGTCCGCATATTCTCTTTCCAGCACCCGGTAAATCTTTTTCAGTTCTTCCATCAGATTCTTCTTATTGTGAAGTCTTCCCGCCGTATCGCACAGAAGGACGTCAGCATTTCTCGCCTTTGCAGCCGCCACCGCATCATAGACGATAGCTGCCGGATCTGCTCCTGCCTGTCCTCCGATCAGGTCCACGCCTGCCCGGTGCGCCCACTCATTTAGCTGCTCTCCTGCTGCCGCCCGGAAGGTATCTGCCGCGGCTACGATCACTTTTTTGCCCTCATCTTTTAATTTGCCCGCCAGCTTCCCTACGGAAGTAGTTTTGCCAACGCCGTTCACTCCGATCACCAGAACCACTGATTTTCTGTGTTCAAACTCATACGCCGTATCTCCCACATCCATCTGGCGCTTGATCTCATCGATCAGCAGCTGTTTGCACTCTGCCGGGTCTTTGATCTTTTTCTCGTCCACTTCTTCTTTCAGATGTTCAATAATCTTTGTTGTGGTATTGATACCGATATCGCCCATCACCAGAATTTCCTCGATCTCTTCATAAAAATCTTCATCGATACTGGAAAATCCGCTGAAAATAGAATCAATTCCCGCTACAATATTATTTCTCGTTTTTGCCAGACCGTCCACCAGACGCCTGAAAAATCCTTTCTTTTCCTCTGACATATCCATTCCTCACTTTTATTCATCCAACTGATTTTCTATCAGATTTACCGATACCAGCGTGGACACACCCTTTTCCTGCATGGTAATTCCATAGAGGCGGTCCGCCGCATTCATGGTTCCTCTTCTATGTGTAATAATAATAAACTGTGTGTTTTTTGTCAACTTGTGAAGATACTGGGCAAACCGGGTGACATTGGAATCATCCAGCGCCGCCTCAATCTCATCCAGCAGACAGAAGGGAGACGGTTTCAGATTCTGAATAGCAAATAATAAAGCAATGGCCGTCAGCGCTTTTTCTCCACCGGAAAGCTGCATCATATTCTGAAGCTTCTTTCCCGGGGGCTGCGAAATGATCCGAATGCCTGCTTCCAGAATATCTTCCTCTTCCATCAGCTCCAGCGTACCTTTTCCGCCGCCAAAAAGCTGTTTGAACACTTTATCAAATTCTATACGGATCTGTTCAAATTTCTCTGCAAATTGCTTACGCATCCCTTCATCCAGCTCTGCAATAATTTTTTTGAGGGTTTCTGCCGCCTCCACCAGATCGGAATGCTGACTGCTTAAGAATGTATGACGCTCAGAAAGCTCCTTATATTCCTCAATGGCATTGACGTTCACATTTCCCAGCTTACGGATGGAATCCTTTAATTCAGCAATATCCTTTCGGATCACCGTCCTCTCAGGAATTTCCTCCATGCGATAATCTGCAGCTTTGCTGGGTGTGATCTCATATTCCTCCCACAGATAGCTGATCTGACCTTCCTGCCGTTCTTCCAGCTTTTCCTTCTGGCTGTTCAGGCGGAAGCACTCTTTATCCATCAGACTGATATGGCTGGACAGTTCATCCCGCCGCTGGAAGAAGGTTTTATGATGACTGTTCAGCTCTTCCTTTTCTTCCAGATAGCGCTGCATCTTCTTCTCGTCTTCCTGCTGCACTCTTCCAGCCTCCGCGATGGTCTTCTCGATTTCCAGGATTTCTCCCTCTTTTCGAGTCATTTCCTGACTTCCCTCTTCCATCGCCAGCATCAGATGCTCCAGCTCCTGTTTCAGACTTTTTTCTTCCTGCCGGATACGCAGAATATTCTCCCGGGCAAAACTTCGTTTCTGCTCCATGGAAGCGTACTCCAGCTGGATTTCATTGAGCAGCTTCGTATTTTCTGCTTCCTGCTCCTGCTGTTCCTCCAGAATCTTCTGATGTTCCCCGATTATAGTTTCCTGCTCTTTTTCTTTAAGATCCGACTCTTCCATCTCTTTTTGAATCAGAGAACTGTTTCCTTTGATTTCCTGAATCTGACCTTCGATCTCTCTTCCTTCGGATTTCAGCTGTCCATATCCCCCGCGGATTTCCCGAATCCGGGTCTCTGCCTGAGAAATATTCATCTTTTCTGTATTCTGAGCAAGCTGCAATTTTTGAAGCTGTTCCGTCAATTCTGTCAGATAATCTCTTTTTCGATTTCTGTCTTCCCGATTTCTGGCAATGGCTTCCTGCATCTTCACCATATCGCTTTTCAGAGAAGCCACGCTGGATTCCAATTCTTCGATCTCCCGCCGTCTTCCCAGAAGATTACTGCTGTTTCGGAATGCTCCGCCTGTCATGGAACCGCCGGGGCTTAAGGATTCTCCCTCCAGCGTAACGATTCTCAGACTGTGGTTATATTTCCTTCCAATAGCAATGGCGTGGTCGATCGTATCCACCACCAGCGTTCTCCCCAAAATCTGGGACAGAAGAGTATGGTAGGTCTCATCCGCCTCCACCAGCGTGTCTGCCAGCCCGATCACTCCCTGCTCCCGCAGCGCAGCTCCATTGGTAAAACTGCTTCTTCGCATATTGGTAAGGGGCAGGAATGTAGCCCTTCCGTAACGGTTCTTTTTCAAAAATTCGATCATATGCTTGGCTGTCTGGTCATTGTCCGTGACAATATTCTGAATACTGCCTCCCAAAGCCGTCTCTATCGCCACCTCATACTGCTTTTCCACCCGGATCAGATCTGCAACTACCCCGTGAATGCCCGGACGCCGATCTTTCTGCTCCATCACCCTTCGAATACTGTTTCCATATCCCTCATATCGCTCGGTGATATTTTTCAGAGATTCCAGACGGGATTCCTCCCGGTGATAAGCTGTCTGACCGATCTCCATCTGTCGGTTCTGATCCTCCAGCAACTTTCGGATGGAAACCATTTCCTGCTCCGTCTTCTGATAGGACTGATTCAGCTGATCCATCTGCCCGCTGATCTCCTGGTATTTTCCCTGATGCTCTTTTATAATTTCCTGTTGTTCCGATTCATCACTTTTTAATTTGAGGATTCTCTGACTCAAAGAAGCCTTGCGAATCCCGATCTGCTCCAACATAGCGTCGTATCGCTGCATCTTTCCTTTGGTAGATGCTTTCCGATTCAAAAGCTCAATGATCTCATTTTTTCCTTCCTCGATGATCCGGGAACATGCTTCCATTTCCTTATGGAGTGCGGAAATCTTTTCTCTCTGTTCTTCCCGTTTCTTTGTGATATCCTGAAGCTGCTGTTCCAGCTTTTCCTCATCTTCCTGATGATTTTTTTCTTCTTCTTTCCTTTTTTCCAGCTCCTGCCGGATCGAAGCGCCCCGCTCCTGATAGTGCTGATCGCTCTGTTTCGCCGCCTTGATCTGTTCCTTCAACAGCTCAATACTATTTTCCAACTGCTGTTTTTTCAGGGCATTCTCCCCGGACTGTTCCCGGGAAGTCTGTATCTTTTCATCCAGTTCTTCCAGCTTCTTTTCGATTTCTTCGTATTCTGCCTTTGTTTTCTCAAAATCCGACTGGATCTGGGACAATTCTTCCTGGGCAGCCTGATATTTCTGCTCCACATCTTTCAACTGTTCCCGAATATGTTCCGTCTCCACCAGAAACATATTCACATCCAGAACCTTTAGCTCTTCTCTTTTTTTCAGATAAATTCTGGCAGTCTCAGACTGTCGCTCCAAAGGTCCCAGCTGCCGGGTCAGCTCCGAGAGAATATCTGTAACACGCACCAGATTCTGCTGTTCCTCATCCAGCTTCTTTAATGCCGTATTCTTCCTTCTCTTAAACTTTACGATTCCTGCA
>HF995395.1:0-42423 GCA_000432335.1 Firmicutes bacterium CAG:646 | reverse complement strand
GCTCTTCCGGCTTACCGCTTAAGATTTTATCAATCTGTCCCTGACCGATAATGGAATATCCTTCTTTTCCGATACCTGTATCATAAAAAAGCTCATTGATATCCTTCAGACGACAGGAAGTTCCATTTAACAGATACTCACTCTCCCCGGAACGGTACAGCCTTCTGGTTACCGTCACCTCTTCATACTCAATATCCAATTTGTGATCGGAATTATCCAGTGTGATAGCTACCGAGGCAAATCCCAGAGGCTTTCTTGTCTCCGTACCGGAAAAAATAACATCCTGCATATTACCGCCGCGCAGCTGCTTTGCGCTCTGCTCTCCCAATACCCAGCGCACCGCATCGCCTACATTACTTTTTCCACTGCCGTTAGGTCCCACGATCCCGGTAATCCCATTATGAAATTCAAAAAGAATCTTATTGGCAAAAGATTTAAAACCCTGTACCTCAATGCTCTTTAAATACATATGTCACCTGCCTGAATCTTCATAATTCCATGATAGGCAGCCATCTGTTCCGCCGCCTTCTTCGTTCTTCCCTTGCCTTCTCCCACAGATTTTTCTCCGATACATACCTCCACGGAAAAGGTTTTATCGTGATCCGGTCCCTCTTCTCCCAGCAGATGATACGTGATCTCTCCTGCAAAATTTCCCTGCACCATTTCCTGAAAGATGGTCTTGCTATCGAAAAAGAGTTTTTTATGTTCTATATCATTTAAAACAAATGTTAAAATGAACTCTTTTGCACTAGCAAATCCACCATCCAGATACAAAGCTCCAATTACCGCTTCCATAGCGTCGGATGTGACAGAATCCCTGTGTCTCCCTCCGGTCAGCTCCTCGCCCTTTCCAAGGCTCAGATAATCTCCCAGATTGATTTCCCGGGCACAAAATGCCAGCGTGGGCTCGCAGACCAGACTTGCTCGCAGACGGGTAAGCTCTCCCTCCGGCATTTGGGGGTAGGCGGCAAACAGATATTCACTGCTTACCAGCTCTAAAACGGCGTCTCCCAGAAATTCCAAACGCTCATTACATTCCAACCGTTTCATCCGGTGCTCATTCACATAAGAGCTGTGCCGCAGAGCCGTACAAATTAATTTTCTGTTGCGAAACACATAGCCGATTCTTTTCTCAAGTTCCTGTATATTTCTCATAATTCCTCCTGACACGTTTTTATACAACAAAAGCTGCTGCACGGATTGTCCATCCACATTTCTGAAAACAATTCATACAACAGCCGCTCTATTTCCTTACTGAATAGCTTTCCGGATAGCCTCTACCGCGTCGCCTACCGACACGATCTGTTCTGCGTCTTCCTCCTGAATCTCTATATCAAACGCCTCTTCCACACCCATGAGGATCTGAAATACATCCAGAGAATCTGCTCCCAGATCCTCTGTAAATGTGGTATCCATCGTCACCTCTCCGGCGTCCACATTCAATACCTCGGCAATAATATTCTGCAATTTTTCCAGTTCCATTTCTTATACTTCCCCCTTTTTTTCTGTGGTAATATGCTCTCTGATCTTTCCGCAAATATCTTCCTGTGTAAAAGTAATACATTGGAAAATAGAATTTCTGATTTCATTGGCAGTAGCGCTTCCGTGACTCTTTACTACCAGTCCCTTAAGTCCAAGAAGCGGCGCTCCTCCGTACTGGCTGGCATCAAACGATTTTAAAGTTTCTTTCAGCGCCGGTTTTACCAGCAGACCGCCAATCTTACTTCTCAGAGAGGTCATCATCCCGCCTTTTACTTTAGAGATCAAAGCTGATCCCACGCCCTCATACAGTTTCAGGATCACATTTCCTACAAATGCCTCGCACACGATCACATCGCAAACGCCTTTGGGAATATCCCTCGCCTCCACATTTCCAACAAAATTGATATCTTCGCACTCTTTCAATAACGGATACGCCTCTTTTACCAGCGCATTTCCTTTTTCTTCCTCAGCGCCGATATTTACCAGTCCCACACGGGGATTTTTCACACCCATCACATTTTCCATGTAAATAGAACCCATTCTGGCAAACTGAAGAAGATGAGAAGCCCGGGCATCTACATTTGCCCCGCAGTCGATCAGTAAGGACACACCGTCTACCGTAGGAATCAGCGGCGCTAACGGCGCTCGCTCCACACCTTTGATCTTCCCTACCAGAACCTGACCTCCTACTAAAACGGCTCCCGTACTTCCGCAGGAGACAAAAGCAGACGCCTCACCCTGACGTACCAACCGCAATGCTTTCACCATGGAGGAATCTTTCTTTTTCTGGATTGCCTGAACCGGCGGTTCTCCCGTCTCGATCACTTCCTCTGCCGCTACCACCTGAATTCTGTCTTTGGGATAGGTGTACTGCTCCAGCTCCTTTTGAATCGCCGCTTCCTGTCCCACAAGATAAATAAACAGCTCTTCTTTCTCATTGACTGCTTCCACCGCGCCTTTTACCGGCTCTTTGGGGGCATAATCTCCACCCATGGCATCCACAGCCACTTTAATCCATTCACTCATTCTTTTTCCTTCTTTCTTACCCGGGATTCCACTCCCGACAGGTATAAACTCGTTACTGTTCACTCCGTTCACAATAACATAAACTATGCTCATGATACTAAACATTAGAATAAATTGCAACCAAAAAGTAAGAGAGCGCCGTACCCGGAAACGCTCTCCCCATACCGCACTCTCTCTGTAAAATCTACTGCATCACGCCGTCTGAACCCAGATGATAACCATCCACCTCTGTATCCACCGCCATAGATCCATCTTCATTCAAATAATACCACTTATCGCCTTCCTGATACCAGCCGGTTCTGATATAGCCTTTCTCATCAAAAACGTACCATTTTCCATCGATTTCTTCCCATTTATTCACTGGATACGTTCCGTCTTCATACTGATACCACCAGCCGTCATCACTCTTTTGCCAGCCTGCTTCCACAGTCTGCTCCTGCGTCTCAGTTTCCGGCTCCTGCGTTTCCTCCTGCACTGCTTCTTCTTCCGTAACAGTCACGCACTTGGTTGCACTGGTGGAAAGCTGGATTCCCTCCCCCACGGTGTTCGTCACTACTACATAATAATAGGTAGTTCCTGCCTCTTCCGTAGAAGGCGTGTAACTGTTCTCTGTCGCTCCTTCAATAGCAGTTCCGCCACCGTTGGAATCCACATTATTCCGATACCACTGGTAAGTAAGCGTTCCGCCATCGTTCACAGACGCTTCGATAGTCAACGGCTCTGCCGTACCATTCCGCCCGTAAGTTACCGGCTCTCCCAGCTCATTGGCAATCGCCGGCTTTTCTACATTCTCATCCACTTTCAGACCGGAAATATCTTCCTGCGTATCCTGCACCTCTCCATCCGGACTTTTATCCTCGCTGTTCCACAATACGCCGAGTGTCTCTTTAAAAGAACACGCCGATAGAACAGGCATGCAACACAGCACCATGCCTGCCAGCAATCCTTTTTTTATCCCTTTCATCTTCATACCCCTTTGCAATTTGTTACAATTTCTTTTCAACTTTGTTTCGTATTATAGCACACCCCGGAAATAACTGTCAACTGGAAGGGATCTCCTTTTTTCACACCTGCGCCAACACAAAAATATCGTAAATCGCCCGGATCGCCGTTTCAAAATCCCTGTTTTCCACGCCGATAATAATGTTCAGCTCGCTGGAACCCTGATCGATCATCTTTACATTTACGTGATTGTGCGCCAGAGCAGCAAAAATCCTCGCAGCAGTTCCGCGATTTCTTCTCATTCCTCTTCCCACAACAGCGATCAGCGCCAAATCCGACTCCAGGTCGATAGAATCCGGCTGTACCGCTCTGTGAAGTCCTGCAATAATATTCTGCTCTTTATCCTCAAATTCATCCTGATGTACATATACCGTGAACGTATCGATCCCGGAAGGTACGTGCTCAAAGGATAAGCCATTTTCCTCAAATACCTGCAGCACTTTTCTTCCGAATCCAATTTCCATATTCATCATATCTTTTTCGATATTGATAGATGCAAATCCTTTTTTTCCGGCAATACCGGTGATCGTGTACCTCGGCTTGTTACAGGTACTCTCCACGATCATCGTTCCCCGATCCATAGGACGGTTCGTATTTCGGATATTGATGGGAATCCCTTCCTGCCGCAGCGGGAAAATGGCATCCTCATGCAGAACAGTGGCGCCCATATAGGCAAGCTCCCGCAGTTCCTTATACGTTATCGTGGAAATTGTTTCCGGATTTTCCACGATACGCGGATCTGTCACAAGAAATCCAGATACGTCCGTCCAATTTTCGTAAATATCCGCCCGTACCGCCTTTGCCACAATAGAGCCTGTCACATCTGAACCGCCTCTGGAAAAAGTCTTTACGTTTCCCTCCGGATCTGTTCCATAAAATCCCGGAATCACTGCCCGCTCAATATGTTCCAGTTTCTCGGCCAGGCTCCTGTCTGTTTTTTCTCCATCCAGGTTGCCCTCCCGATCAAAGAAAATATGATCTGCAGGATCTACAAAAGTATAACCCAGATACTCCGCCATCAGGATACCGTTCAGGTATTCTCCCCGGGAAGCCGCGTAATCCAGCCCCTTCTGATTCTTAAAATCCTCTCCAATTTTCTCAAACTGACTGTCCAGAGACAAGCTCAGTCCCAGTCCATCGATAATCTCCTGATAGCGCTCCTGAATTTTTTTCAGTTTTTCCCGAAAAGCATCGTTATCCGCCGCTGCCTGATAGCAGTCATACAGCATATCTGTCACCTTAATATCGCTGCTGTATCGTTTTCCCGGCGCAGAAGGCACTACATATCTGCGTCCTTCATCGGAGCGGATGATCTCTCCCACTTTTTTAAACTGCTCTGCGCTCGCCAGTGAACTTCCGCCAAATTTTACTACTTTCTTTCTCATGATACCCTCCATTCCAGCTGCTCTCAGCTCTGATTTCTCTTATCCGAAATTTTCTGTTCTTCTTCTCCCATACGGTAGCGCTCCAGCTGTTCATAATCTTCCACCAGTTTTCCGCCGCCGCTGGCTCCTTTTGGTCCATAACGGAACACAAACTTCAAAAGAATCGGAGTAATAATCGTCGTGATTACCACCACGATAACTACCGGTCCCAAAAATACAGAACCCATCAGCCCCAGAGAAGCTCCTTTATCCGCCACGATCAAGGCAACCTCTCCTCGGGAGATCATACCCACACCAATTCTGGCGCACTGATAATTTTTATATTTACACAGTTTTGCTCCCAAACCGCAGCCCAGAACCTTCGTAAGCACTGCCACTACGACCAGTACTCCGGTAAATGCCAGAATCGTTCCATTCATTTCCGGAAGTACCACCTTGATACCGATACTTGCAAAAAATAAGGGTGATAAAAACATATAGGAAATGGTATCGAACTTCGCTGCCAGCCACTGGGTTCTCTGCGTTTTCGACACGACCAGACCCGCTACAAAAGCGCCGGTGATATCTGCCACTCCAAAGAATACTTCCGCACAGTAGGATAACAAAAGACAAAATACAAATACAATAATCGCGTGACGGCGAAGCCCTCTTTCTGAATGTTCTTCCCATTTTCTATACAGAAAATAAAACAATGCGCCCGCTGCGATGGAAAATACAAAAAAGCCCACAATTTTTAAAAGTACTACCGCAATATTTACGGAAGAATCCGCCATACTCGTCACGATAGTCAACGCAATAATTCCCAGAATATCATCAATAATGGCTGCTCCCAAAATTGCATTTCCAGAATGTGTCTTTAATTTCCCCATCTCTTTCAGCGTTTCCACACTGATACTTACAGAGGTAGCTGTCAATATCACACCGATAAAAATATTCTGTAAGAACACGCTGCATCCTGCATCCGATTCGATGATTCCCGGTTTATTAAATATCCAGGCTACCGCAAATCCGCCCGCCAACGGCACCAACACACCCAGGACAGCGATCACAAAGGAAGCCTTTCCGCTCTTTTTCAGTTCATCAATATCTGTTTCCATACCGGCGCAGAACATCAGCACAACCACACCGATCTCCGCTGTATCCCGGATAAATTCTGTTCCCTTTAAAATATTTAAGCACGCCGGCCCCAGAAGCAATCCCGCCAGAAGAGCTCCCACCACCTGTGGCATATGAACCTTTCTGGTAATTAACCCCAAAACCTTCGTGCTTAATAAAATCAGCGCTAAATCCAACAAAAAATTATACGATGTATCCATTTTTCTGCCTCCCTCTTTTTTTCGATTTACGTGGCTAATATATCACTTCTCTAAAGAGATAGCAAGAAAAAAATCACATCTTGTCACATTTTTTAATGAAGATTTTCCAGCTCTTTCAGCCGTTTTCTCCTTCTAATGCGCTCACCGCTCTTATTATAAAGGAAGAAAGACTCTACCAACAATTTATTCAAAGGTCCCAGTTTGTCCTTCGTGGTCCTGTCATAACGTACCCCGCCGCATGGAATATACGGCGTACTCTTCACATAGCGGATCAGATCGGATTCGCAGCGGATATCATCGGGAAGTTTGGTATAGCCCATACCTATGCAGTCTATCCGGTGGGCATCACTGCCTCCAAAGCCCGGTTTATGATACTTTCTGGCAAGCTGCTTTGCCTTTTCGTTCACTTCCTCCGACTCACAGGCGTTAAAAATCTCCACGAAATCAAACTGATTCATCAAACTCTCCACCCGCTCTTCATGGAACTTCTTCCTTGCCTGCGTTTTCATAATACTCAGATACTTTTCCCCAAACGGATGCGCCGGTCCCACGATTCCTCCATAATGATGTACCGTCATAATAAGAATCTGCGCCGGCAGTCCCCGCAGCTCCAGAAGCTTCAGTTTCACACCTTCCGGCATAATCACCAGCATATGACCGCAATCGATCGTGTCATACTCTACCCCTTTCAGTACTACAAAATCCGTGTGAGTCTTTCCTTTAATGGAATCTCTCCATTCCCGATATCCGTCATAAGAATTGTGATCGGATACCAGCATCCCACCGAATCCCTTTTCCTTCAAGCTCCGGATATATTCTTCAATCATTACCTTGCCATCCATAGAGCCTTCTTTTGTGTGGCAATGCATATCGAATTTCATATTCTCACCTCTTTATCATTTTACAGCTTTTTTGCTGTGGAACGGATCGTTATTCATACCTATTCAACAGTCTGCTACTCTTATATTCATTATACCCTTTTCCCACAAGAGTTACAAATCCTTTTTACACTTTATAGATACTTCCTATCGGCAGTCCTCTGGAATCCGCCCCATGTCCTACCTGGCTGGTGCGCGCAACAGGAAATTTTCGTTCTCCCCGCAGGGAAAGAACCAGTTCCTCGATTTTTTCTCTTCCCTCTTTTTCATTCAACTCTGTAAATGTTCCCAGAAGCAAACCTCCGATCTTATCGAACGCCCCCATCTGTTTCAGTTGAGTAAGAAGAGAGGCAATTACACCCTCGCTCCCTCCAAAGCTTTCCAGGAATAAAAGCTTCCCTTCCAGATCAGGAAAATACTGTGTCCCTGCCAGTTTCAGGAAACATCGGATATTTCCTCCCACAAGAATCCCTTCCATTCTGCTGCCCGCAAGGAGCTTCCAGTCATCCGGCAAAAACTGCTCTCTTTCTCCCTGAAATCTCCTTCTCTGATCCTCTCCATCTCTTCCCACCAGATTGCGAACCTGATACAGCCAGGAGCTTTTTCCTGCTTTCGTATAAAGGGCATTCAGCACAACCGTCAGATCGCTGTACCCCCAAAATTGAACTCCGCTCTTTTTGATCGTCTCAAAATCCAGAAACTCTAAAATCTGATTTGCCAGATTCCCTCCGCTGACGTCAAAAATTGCCTTCACCTGCTCATTTTCATAACAGCTCATCAGATATTCTCCCCGTCTGGCAGGAGAGACAGCAAGAGCATCTTTTCTATACAAATACGGACTTTCCAGAACCTGCAAGCCCATCTGGTAAAATACTTTTTTCAATTCTTCTATTTTTCCCTGATTTTCCGGTAACATACCGTCAGAACATGATACGATACATACCGTATCTTTTTCCTTAAACATAGCAATCTCCTTTTTGATTTTTTCTCCAAATTGTTTTATACTGTAACCACATAATTCAACATCTATTTTCTGAAGAAAGACGAGGTTTTTTATGACACAATCTTTTTATATTGATCTTCACGTTCACTCTTCCTGCTCCGATGGAACGTACACTCCCACCCAGCTGGTAGACTATGCAATAAAAAAAGGTCTGCGAGCGATTGCCCTCACAGACCATGATACCACGGACGGCATATCAGAGGCTATAGACGCAGCCCGTCACACTTCCCTGACGATCATTCCCGGAATCGAGCTTTCCGCGGCATATCAGGGCAAAGATATCCATATTCTGGGCTTCAACATCGACCCGGATAATCTGCATTTTCGGGAAAGACTGAAAACATTTCAGAAAGCGCGGGATCAGAGAAATCGCACCGTCATCCAACGGATGCAGGAACAGGGACTTCAGATCACCTGGGAAGACATGATAAAAAATTTTCCTGACAGCGTGTGGACCCGGGCGCATTTTGCCCGTTTTCTCATGGAAACGAAACAGGTACACACCCTTGCGGAAGCTTTTAACCGTTTTCTGGGGGATCATGCCCCCTGTTTCGTTCCCCGGAAAATGATCTCTCCCTTTGGGGCAATTCAGCTCATTCACGAAGGAGGGGGAAAAGCAGTTCTTGCCCACCCCCTCCTCTATCATCTGTCCAAAGACCAGTTGGAAGAGCTGACCACTTTACTGGCCAACGCCGGACTGGACGGTATCGAAGCGATCTATTCCACAAACCGTGGAATGGACGAGACCAATCTGCGCCTTCTTGCAAAAAAACACGGACTATTCATCACCGGAGGCTCTGATTTCCATGGTTCCAACAAGCCTTCTATCGATCTGGGATGCGGTAAGGGGAATCTGAAAATTCCCGCCTCCCTGCTGGAACACCTGTAAGCCTCCCTACTTTCGCAAGGGATTGATACTTTTCCCTGCCAGATACAAAAGAAGCATGGAAATCAAAAGCTGTACCCCCACGGCAATCCCCAACATATGTACTACCCCAAAATCATTGGTATATTCTCCAAAGCGGCTGCAGATCTGCAAAAGTTCACAGCCGCTTCCCACCTGATTGCTTAACAATCCAAAATAAATCACCAAAGGATTCAGATACAGAAGATACACCCATTTTCCTATATCTACTCCTTCAAAATTTCCCATCTGCTCTGCCCTCACATTTAAAATGTAATGAGATCCAGTCAAAAGAATAAGAATCCCCAATGTGAGCAGCACTACGATCACATAGGAGGCGATTGTTGCCACCGTAGTTTTTCGGATCACGGCAGAGCAAAAAATTCCCACACTGCCAATGAAAATCCCTGAAATCACCAAAATCCCCACCAGTGCAAATAAATCCACAAAGGAAACGCCTCCAAACACCAGAATCAGCGCCATAACGGGAAGAGCGGAAAACGCCACCAGAAAAATAAAACTCAAAGAAGATTCTAATTTTCCGATTACCACTTTCCATGGACTTAAGTGCGTGGTGAGCAAAAGATCCAGTGTCCTTCGATCCCGCTCAATCGCTATAGAACCTCCGGCAATCCCCGGCACCAGTATACAGATCATAAGAAACAGCGCATACGCCATCATCACATAATACTGCACCGGAAAGCGATACTGTCCAGATGTAAGAAAATCCTGCTGTCCCACCGTTCCAAAATAGGTGAGAAGCGCCACGACCGTCAAGATCACATTCACGATAAAGATTACCCATGATCCCTTTATGGAACGCATATTTCTTTTCATTTCATTTTCCAAAACAGGATTAAGCTTTATCCGTATCATATCTTCCTTCTCCTTTCTCCGGTTCGATCAGACGGAAGAACACGGATTCCAGACTATTATGTTCTCTTACAAAAGAAGTGATCAAAATATCTGCTTCCACCATTTCCCGCAGCAGCATAGCTTCCTCTTCCTTACTTCCGGTAAATAAAATCGAAATCGTATTCTTTTCAATCGTAATTCTCGTAACCAGCGGGTGATGTTTCAACAATTCCAGCGCTTTCTCCATATGACTGTATATGGTGATCAGAATAGGATTTGCACTGTCAATGGAATACATAATATCCTCCATCTCTCCCTGCAGAACCATTTTCCCCTGATTGATAATTCCCACATTGCTGCACATATCTGCCAGTTCTGAGAGAATATGGGAACTGATCAGCACCGTATAGCCCTCCTGACAAAGACTTTTCAGGACATTTTTAAAAATCCGGCGGGCTCCCGGGTCCAAACCGGAAGCCGGCTCATCCATCACCAAAAGCTGGGGCTGATGGATCAGCGCCCGGGCAAGACACAGTCTCTGCTGCATTCCCCGGGATAACTCATCCACAAACCGTTCTTCCATCTGGAAAAGCTCCACCCGATCCAGAACCTCTCTGGCTCTTCGTGTCCCTTCTTTTCCGTAAAGCCCGTATGCTGAGGCATAAAATTCCAGATATTCCATCACGGTCAGATTATCGTATACCCCGAAAAAATCAGGTACATATCCAATCTTGCTTTTCAGGATCTTTTCATCCTTCTCCGCTCGCTGTCCGTCAATCCACACCTCTCCCCGGGTAGGATGTAAAAGCCCGGCGATAATCCGTATCGTGGTGGTTTTTCCTGCTCCGTTAGGTCCCACAAAACCATAGAGTTCTCCCTTCTGGATATCCATATTCAGACCGTCCAGCGCCAGTACATTATCGTACTTTTTATATAAATCTGTAATCTTCAGCATTCTCACTCCACCTTTCCCACTGCCTGCAGGCAGGGAAGCATACAGGAACGATTTCTGGTATCAAACGTATCATCCAGAAGATAGCGGATTTTGATTGTTTTTTCAGGCGACAGATATCTTTTCAGCCGTTGTCCTGAAAGCGGTTCCTTCCAGTTCTGTATTTCCTCAAAATTTTCTGTTTCCCAACAATACAAAGCTACCTTTCCCTGAAAAGGGAAAAAATATTTTTCTTCATTATATTCCACATCTTCTAAGGTTATCTGCTGCACATCTCCGAGAAAATCCAGCGGGTACTCCACCGTAGCTTCTCTGCCGTGAATCAGATTCGTCTGTGCGCTAAATTCACTGTTCTGAGACCATCCGTACGTTTCCAGATTGGGACACCAGACGAGACCCCGGTTCTCCCACTCCACTTCCACCGGCATCTGAAATAATGCAGTTCCATGTACTTTATAACCAGAATCCAGTTGAAAATCCTGATCTGGATTCTCCACCTTTGCCAGAAGATACACCTGAGCGTTCGCCCCTTCCCGTATTACATTCCAGCTGTGAAGCGCCATCTTCTCCCGCTCATATTCCGGATACGGAGAATCGGAAAAGTCCATAAACGCATCCATAAGTAAATCCAACCCGTCATTTTCAAAAGAATGCAACACTACATCTTTCAATTCCCCTGAAGTTCCTGCCGGCATATCCTTCAGAACGGCTCCCCGGTTCTGCATCACCAAAAGCACATTTTCCAGATGATAGGCGGTAGGGTTCTTCCACGTACCTGAAAGCTTTCCTTCCTCTGCCGACAGCTGTATCTGCACCTGTTCCTGCTCTTCCAGCCGTCTGCTTTTTTCCAGTTTAAAAAAATTCTGGGTAAATGCTGCCATATTTCCCATGGTAACCTCATTTTTCTCTTCCCCCAGACGGATATTTACCAGATCCGCCCGTTGGTGGGAAGCCTTCTGTGTCCCTGTTGAGCCGATATTGATGGGAAGCAACTCATACGAAGAATCCAGATACAGCTTATGCTCATTATTGTAGGGCGCCTGAATCCCAATCTGCGCTGTCTCTGTCCACACTTGATTGTTTTGCTCATAAACACCGTTGTAGCTGATAAACGGGGCATACACATACGTTTCCCGTCCCAGCAAGCCGATCACCACCATAAAGATCACGGAAAATCCGCAGATTCCCGCCCAGAGATATTTCTGCTTTTTCTTTTTCTTCAGAACCAGAAAAAGTCCAGGACCCACCAACAGAACATACACTGTCAAAACAAACACGTATTTTCCCATGGCAGGCTGTTTATTTACCGGAACCTCCGTCAGTCCTGCGGTATCACCAAAACTGTACGTCTGCATCTGCTCCAGATAACGGGCAAAACGTTCTCTCTGTTCTCCGTTAATAAATTCCTGAAACACATCCGTCAACTCCTGATCCGAAAAACGTTCCAGATAAATCCCCTCTTCTCCCCTCCATCGGTCAAGGGCAAGCTGTTGTTCCGGCGCAAACACGGTTCCCTCATCAACGATCAGCACATCCAGCTGCCGGATAGCTTCCGGATTCGGATAAATATCTTCTGGTTCCAGCAAAATCACTTTGACAAATGCTTCTGACACATATCCCTGATCAAAGCTCACCTGCATTCCATCCAGATCCATCGCCTGCTCTGTCTGTGTGGTAATCACTCCCATAAGAATCCGGGAAGTATTTTCTGCAAAATTAAAGTTTAACTGCTGGCTTCCTGCAATATTTTCTCCGTCCCTCACCCGCACAGTACAGTTTCCCTCAAACATGGGAAGCTGCAGATAAAACGTTTCTTTCCAGACTTCTCCCGCATCCAGCGCAAGTTCTTTCTGATAGGTATAAATTCTGTCCTTATTACTTGTCCACTGATCCGATCCCATCCAAATACTGCTGGCTACATCCTGATTTTCCGCCTGAATGGGAATCTCCATCTCCAGACTTCCCTCGAACGCTTCCCCTGTATTCTGCAAAGTTACCTGAAGAGGAAAACTGGAGCCGCTCTTTACATTATTTTCAAACCCATACTTCAGACTGATGGCAATCTGCCCCTGTTCCTGTCCCTTTACAGGAATACAGCAGATGAAAAACAGAAAAATCAAAAAAAGCGACACTATCCATCTGCCCGTTACCTTTTTCATACTTCTCCCTCCTCCATTTGCTTAAGCGGCAGCGTCACTTCAAAGACAGTCCCCTGAAGATCGCTTTTCACATGGATGGTACCGTGATGCAGCTGTACGATCTGCTCCACGATTGCCAGTCCCAGTCCTGTTCCTCCTGTATCCTGAGAACGGGACTGCTCCACCCGGTAAAACTTCCGAAACAAATTTCCTATTTCCGACTCTGGAATCACATATCCAAAATTAATCACCCGTGTAATGGCATACCCTGCCTCCTTTTCCAGTTCCACCCGGATCATTTTTCCATCTTTTCCATATTTTATCGCATTATTCAGAAGATTATCAAAAAGTCGCGCTAAAAGATTACCGTCTCCTTCCATCAGTACTCCGTCCTCCCGACAGAGAAACTGCGGCTGAAGCCCAAACTTTTCAAAACTGGGATAGCATTCATCCAGAAGCTGCTCTAAGAGCTGCTCCAGATCCAACGTCCCCATGTGAAGACTCATCTCCCGATGCTCCAGCTTTACAAATCCAAACAGTTCGTTGGTGAGCCGTTCCAGATGCTGGGCTTTCCGATAGGCAATATCCAGATATTTCTGGCGAATCTCCACATCCAGTTCCGGCTGTTCCTTGACCCATCCAATATAACCGATGATCGAGGTAAGCGGTGTCCGAAGATCGTGCGCCACACTGGAAATCAGATCATTTTTTGTGTGCTCCGCCATCCGTTCCCGCTCCATCAGCTCTTTGATATTTTCCTGCATCTGGTTCATACAGGAAGCAATCTGTCCAAATTCATCTTCGGTAAGCACCGGAATCTCTGTATCCAGATTTCCACTGGCAATATCCTCCATCGCATTCGAGATCATCCTCACATATTTCATATATCTGCGGATCAGATAATAAAAGGTAAGAATAAACACCAGGATCCCAATTACCACCAAAATTCCTCCTCGAAAATAAGGATTCAGTCCGTCCGGTCCCAGCATGGCGCTTCGATACCCCATATAGCGCAGCTTTCCCGATATGGTACGAATAAGAAATGCCCCTATCACTTCCGCCCATCCTGTAACAACGGCGCTGATAAATATGTAAAATGCCACCCGTTCTTCAAAGCTTTTAATGAACTTAGTTTTCAATTTTATATCCTACCCCCCAGACTGTGGTAATGATCTTATCCGCTCTAGTATCGTCTTTCATCTTTCCCCGCAATCTCCGAATATGGACCATGACGGTATTATTTGCCTCGTACACCTTCTCATTCCATACCTTTTCAAAAATCTCATCGGTACTGAATACTCTGCCGGGATGAGTGGCGAGCAGGTACAGAATGTCAAATTCAATCGGCGTCAGCTTCACACTCTCCCCATCCACAAATACCTGATGCGTTTCTTTATTGATGGTTAGATTTTTCACCTGAATCACCGCAGATTCAGACTTTTTCTCCTGTGCCGGATTCAGATCCCGGTAACGGCGCAACTGCGATTTTACCCTTGCCATCAGTTCCAGAGGATTGAAGGGCTTAGTTACATAGTCATCCGCTCCGGTAGTCAGTCCCACGATTTTATCCAACTCCTGAGTTTTCGCGCTGACCATGATAATAGGAACATTATTCGTCTCCCGGATCCTGCGGCACATCTCCAGACCGTCAATATTCGGCATCATGATATCGAGAAGAACCAGATCAATCTTTTCTTCTTTCATGATCCTGAGCCCCTCCTGGGCGTCATAAGCTTTCTTCACCTGAAAACCATCACTGATCAGATATAACTCCAGAAGATCTGCAATCTCCTTCTCATCATCCACCACTAAAATCTTCGTCTCTTCCATCATCTATCGTACCTCCTGTGTCATTCATCTCTGGGAAAACCCTGCCTTTCGATGCTCTGACCAAAAGCCAGATCCATGTAACACCTATTCTACCATATTCCAAATTGACAAGTCTTTACCATCTTCTTACAAATTTGTCCTTTAGATATTGACAGGTTGTAAGATAATAACTCTGACTTCCTTTCCATCAAAACTCCTGTTAAAACTTATTTTAAAAATATGTCTGTCTTTTATAATCTTTTCTTTGTCGTAGATATAAAAAAATATATTATCTGCCTTATAATGTACAATATCAGCTTCTATTTCTTCTATCAGCTTTTTGAAGTTTGTAGATTTTCTTTTGCTTTTAACATATTTTCACGGGTAGATTCCTTTGAAAATTTGTTCACCATATATTTCTGCTTACTTCTAATATTTTGAATAATATCATTCTTATATGATTCCTGTTTCATCATCTGGTTTAGGTTTGATATAAATACCTCATACTCCTCTACAGTATCCACTGATTTCAACTTCTCGATATATTCTTTCAGTATATTATCCATTCATTCTCCCCCATCTCAGATAAAATAAAAACAACGGATCCAGAACGTACACTTTTCCGTCTTTCCATTCTATTGCTTTATAAATTTCTTCTTTTTCTTTTAAGATTGTTTGCAAATTATTTAAATGATTTTTTACAGAATTTTTATCTGGTTTCCCTTCTGTTTTAGGAATGAGATTTATAATTCTGTCATAGACCTTATCAAAATCTAATTCCATAATCGGGGGATTTTTAGCTAATGATTCCACAATCAATCCATACAAATCCAATTCTTTTCCATCTAATGTTTTGTATAAATTTCTTTTCTTTCCACGCGGATTGGGACCTTTAGACATTACATTTACCACATCATAATAATTAAAATTGACCGTTGTAAATTTGTATGCCCTCTCTAATATATCCAAATTTACAATATGCTCGTTTTTATCTTCTAATAATGTGCAAATACTCAAACAAATATACTGCATCAACTGTGGTGATGTAAGACATTCAACTGCCAATTGTTCTGCAACTTCATCTGTTATCTCTATGTCAAGCTGTCTAAAACCTTTTAAAGCGATCTCTTTTAAATCCTTTTTTTCCCACGCTTCAATATTAATTAAACTCAATCTTCCCGATAAATCTGCGTTCTGCCGAATTGCATCGTCCGCTCTATGCGGAAGAGAAACTACGACTACCTTTAATTCTCTTCTAATTGCATCTTTAAGCTGTTGCGCCATTTTTGTCTGCATCTCTTTCGATGCATAGTGAAAATCATCAATCACCAGCACTTTATCGTACTCTTTATAATATTGAATAACGGTATCTTTCGCCAGAACATATTTTTCACTTTTACTATCTGTTTCCTTACTATTTCTTTCATTAATCTCTCTTTCTGTCGTCAATTCTCCTTTATAAGGCAACCCCACTTTCGCAGCAACAATTGCCCAAAAGTCTGTGTTACTATTAAAATCTGCACCAGAAATTTCAACAATATTGTCAAATCCAATTACCTTTTCACATAAAATTGTCTTTCCCATTTTGGAGGGTCCAATTAATGATGTAAGACAGCCTGCTGTTCTCAAAGCCTGCTTTAAACGTAATTCATATGATATCCCTGTATTTTCATAATTTCTGGAGACGTATGTATATTCTGGATACGCTCCAGGTTTAAATACATTTTCCGCTTTTAATCCCATATTAGTACCTCCAATCATAAATTAATCTCATTATAACATATTTTATTACTTTTAAAATATTTTATTGCTTTTTATTGTTTTTTATATAAAACAAAAGGCTGAAGCCAATGACGACTCCAACCCTTTCTTTTTTCTCTACAAAAATTATTTGAATGTCTAGTAAAATATCACTCCTCTGATTCATTGAACGCAGGCACAAATACTCTATGCTGTCCGTTTTCCTCCGGTTTCTGACTCCTTTGGATTGCTTCCTGACAGAAGTATTCCTGAGCGCACACCAGCGCTTTTCCTCTCTTGTCCGGCTTTACATACGTTCCATCCGGCTGGAGCAAATGTGCTTTTGTATTATCGGAAAGCTGAATATCCAGAATATGTTTGATTTCTTCTTTCAACCGTTCATCCTCTACCGGGAAAATAATCTCCACCCGCTTATCCAGATTTCGCGGCATCCAGTCTGCGCTTCCCATATAGATTTCTTCCTGTCCATTGCTGTAAAAATAGAATATTCTCGCATGTTCCAGAAAATCGCCTACAATCGAATGGACAGAAATATTTTCGCTGATACCGGGAATTCCCGTTTTCAGACAACAGATTCCCCTCACGATCAGTTCAATCTTCACCCCTGCCTGGGACGCCGCATATAAAGCTGCAATGATATCCCGGTCACAGAGCGAATTCATTTTGGCAATAATATGCCCTTTATGTCCTTTTTTCGCATTCTCTGTCTCCATCTGGATCAGATGCAGAAAACGATTGCGCATCCACAAAGGCGCCACCACCAATTTATTCCAGGTGCTGGGCTCCGAATAACCGGACAGCATATTAAATACCGCCGTGGCATCCTGCCCAATTTTTTCGCTGCAGGTAAACATTCCGCAATCCGTATACAGTTTTGCTGTGGAATCGTTATAATTTCCCGTTCCCAGATGCACGTACCGGCGAATTCCGTCTTCTTCTCTTCTCACAACCAGCGTGATCTTACTGTGAGTTTTCAGCCCCAACAGACCGTAAATGACGTGACAGCCTGCTTTTTCCAACATCTTTGCCCACACAATATTGTGTTCCTCGTCAAACCGGGCTTTTAATTCCACCAGAACAGAGACCTGCTTTCCATTCTCCGCCGCCTGCGCCAGCGCTGCAATGATCGGAGAATTCCCGCTTACCCGGTATAACGTCTGCTTGATTGCCAAAACGTCCGGGTCCTTCGCCGCCTTCTTTACAAAATCCACCACCGGATCGAAGGTATAATAGGGATGATGCAGGAAAATATCTCCTTTTCTGATATTCGTAAAAATATCATCCTCATTTTGCAGGGCAGGAACCGGCTGAGGCGTATATTTCGGCGTTTTGTAAGCTTCAAATCCTTCCAGCCCGTAAAGCTTCATCAAAAAAGTGAGATCCAACGGACCATGGATGGAAAAGATGTCCTCATCCCGAATCTCAAATTCTTTTTTCAGAATTTCCAGCAGACGAGGGTCCATATCTGCCTCTGCCTCCAGACGGATCACTTCTCCCCACTGACGCTTTTTCAACTGCTTCTGAATTTCTTTCAAAAGATCAGCAGCCTCATCCTCATCGATCGTCAGATCTGCATTTCTCATGATCCGGTACGGATGGGTACATACCACATCATAACTCAAAAACAATTTCCCTATATTTCTCTCAATGATTTCTTCCAGAAGAATAATCTTCCTCTCCCCATCTTCCCCCTTGGGAAGCTCTACAAAACGAGGCAAAACGGAAGGCACCTGAACGGTAGCAAACTCCAGTTCCTCTTTATTCTTCTTTCCCTCTTTTTTTCGGATCAAAGCTCCCAGATTCAGGGTTTTATTTCGGATCAGAGGGAAGGGACGGGAAGAGTCCATCGCCATAGGCGTCAATACGGGATAAATATTTTCTTCAAAATACGTATCCACAAACGCTCCCTGCCCTTTCGTCAGTTCTTCGTGACTCCCGATCACCTGCAGTCCTGCTTTTCTCAATGCTGGAAGAAGAGATCTGGTATAAACCCGATACTGTTCTTCCACAAGATTATGGGTTTTCACACTGATATGACGAAGCTGTACCTTGGGAGACATTCCGGCAATATCCGGTTTCTCATATCCCGCATGTACCATATCCTTCAAAGAAGCCACTCGAACCATAAAAAACTCATCCAGATTCGATGAAGTGATACTCAAAAACTTCAGCCGTTCAAACAAAGGAATCTGCTTATCTTTCGCTTCCCCCAGAATCCTCTCATCAAATCCAAGCCAGCTTAATTCTCTATTCCAAAAGTATTCCGGTTTTTTATATTCTGTATAATCCATATCCTGCTCCCTTCTGCTATATTGACCATTTCACCTTCAGCACCGGCTGAATGCCAAATACATCTTCAAAAAACTCCTGTTTTTCCTTCAAAAGCCCCTGCTCCAGCGTATAATCCCGATTCGTCACCAGATTGAGGATCAGCTGTTCTCCCCGGACGGCTGCCCGCATCTGTTCGATCTTTTGCAGATGACTTCTGTCCATAGCATTCGCCAGACGTAAGATCGCCGTCAGTTTATTGATTACCAGATAATCTTCAAGTCCCAGATCCGTATGCCGTGAAAGAGATTCAAAAGATTCCATCGGCAATGTATTAAACCGGGTAATCTGAGCGATCATCTCCCTCTCCTGATGAGAAAGCCCAATAATCTCCGTTGCCATCACAATCTGATAATTACACTCTGCGCTGTTGCTGAGACTCACATATTTTCCGCAATCATGAAGATAAACGGCACATTCCAGGAGTAGCCGCTCCCTTGGTCCCAGTCCATGGATTTTCTTCATACTGTCAAAAATCGTGAGGGCTGTCTTTGCCACCATCTGCACATGAGGTTTACTCACTCCATACCGCTTTCCAATATTTCTGGCCGCCATAACAATATCATTGTCAAAATTATGGGTGGAACGGATCAGCTTCATTTTTTCCGCATAGTCATAGGCGATACCGTCCGTAAGCTGCGTTCCCGGCGCCCATATGGTATCCGCTCCCAGAGAATCCAGAAAATATCGGTAAATAATGGCGGTGGGCAGCATCAGCGTGGCATTTTCCAGCGGAACATTCAAAAGCATCGCCAGTTCCATGGGAGATTTTTTGATAATCTTTCGATACAGATCCATAAACTGTTCTTTTCGGATCACCCGCTCCTCTCCGGCATAGTTCACCAAAATATCGGGAAGATAATCCCCGATGAGAATTACATTTTCTATTTTTCTGTCTTTCAGATGGATCTTTCTGAAACTGATGATCTCATTTCGAATAAATTCTTCCACCAACGTCTCGTAAGAAAGAGCCGCATGTTCCAGATCCATCAGCCGTTCCCGAATTCTCAGATTACCCAGTTTTATATTCTGGGTGGTGATCAGCATATCTTTATCAAACAGAGAGATCTGCAGACTTCCTCCGCCAATATCCAGGACTGCCGTTCCTCTGGAAATAATATCGGAAAAAGCTTCCTCCGTACAGGCAATGGACTTATACCCCAGAAAACGCTGTTCCGAGTTACTGAGCACATCCACCTTCATACCCGTATTCTGATAAATTTTTCCCAGAACGATCTGGGCATTTTTTGCCTCCCGCAGAGCGCTGGTAGCGCAGACCCGATAATCTGCCACCTGATACTCTTCCATGATCCGCTTGTAATCATTGAGCACTTGACAAAGCTCCTGCACCATGGCATTGCTTATGCGCCCTTCCGCATAAGTATCTCTTCCCAGCTCCATGCGATAATCCACGTAGTCAAGAGATTTCAGACCATTTTTTCTTGATATCTGAAAAATCTCAATGGCAACGTTGTAAGACCCAATATCAATCGCTGCAAATGTGAGTATCCCCATATTTTTTCCTCCTTACTGCATCTTTCCGCAAAGATAATCGATAAACTGCTGCGCAGTCCTTCCGGAAAGCCCTCCATGCGAAAGCTCCCATTTGTTCGCTTCCAGCAAAAGTTCCTCCTCCGGCATCTTGATCTGATAACGCTCTGCCAATACCTTCACAATCTTCTGAAATTCTTTTTTATCCGGAGCGCAGAAGAATATCGACACACCGAACCGGGACACAAGAGATAATTTCTCCTGCACCGTATCGGACGCATGCAAATCATCCCGCCGCTCTTCTTTATCAGAAAACTTTTCCCTTACCAGGTGCCGGCGATTAGAAGTAGCATAAATCAGAATATTGTCCGGCTTCTTCTCCAGCCCTCCCTCAATAACTGCTTTCAGATACTTGTATTCTATTTCAAATTCTTCAAAAGACAGGTCGTCCATATAAATGATAAACTTATAATTTCTGTTTTTTATCTGAGCGATCACATCATTCAGATGATGGAACTGATGCTTGTACACTTCGATGATCCTCAGCCCCCGATCATAATATTGATTCAGGATTCCCTTGATGCTGGAAGATTTTCCTGTCCCCGCATCTCCAAACAACAAACAGTTATTTGCCCGCTTTCCCGACACAAATGCTTCCGTATTATCTATCAGCTTCTTTTTGGCGATTTCATATCCTACCAGATCATCCAACTGCACGTGAGCAATATTATTGATAGGAACAATCCGCGCCCGCTGCCCCTCTTCCTTCACCCGGAAAGCCTTGTGCAGTCCCAATTTTCCCACACCAAATTCCTGATAGAAAAGGACCATTTCCTTCATAAACTGTTCAGCATCCTCCGCTTCCCCCAGCCGCACTGCCAGACTGCAGATTCTGTCACGGATTCTCTTATTAAAAAGTTTGCTGTTCTCATCAATATTCACATACTGGGTGATCAGTCGGCTGTCCAAAGACGGATACACCTTTTCAAATGCTTTCAAATCAAAATCAAAAAGTTCCTTAAAAATCGCAAAATCATGTTTTGCGATCTCATTGATACTTCCCGCCACAGGACCCACGATTTCACAAGCAGTACTGAATGCATTTTCCTTATTTACCAGCAGGAACGTGAGATAATTGTGCCAGAGATTTCCTGAAAATCCATAATTCCCCGCCAGTTCCACCAGATCATGGATACACTGAAAAAACAGTCCCTCCTTACCAAAAAGCGCCTTGGGATGGCTGATATCTTCCATCAGCTCCGTCATATTTTTCAGCAGTTCTCCCTGCTCAAAATCTCTATATAAAATACACGCTCTCATTCCTGTCATGTGATTCACCAGTCCTCTCTTCTCCTGTATGCCTGTCCGTCAATAATTTCCTAAAATTCTCAGGTTATTCGCCTCTTCCCGGATTCCCCGAAGGGCATTTTTTACTCCGCTGTCTCCCAGATTTCCTTCAAAATCTACAAAGAACCGATACTCCCAGTTTTTCTCAGGAATCGGACGAGATTCTATCTTTGTCATGTTCAGATCGTTATATATAAAATGAGACAGAATATTATACAGACTTCCGCTCTCATGGGGAATCTCAAAGCATACGCTGATTTTCCCCGCTCCCATAGCATAAATCTGCTCCCGGGAAACAATAATAAACCGGGTAGAATTCTGCTTGCTGGAAAATACATGGGGTTTTAAGATCTGCAGTCCGAAACACTGCGCCGCATAAGGGCTGGCAATCGCCGCCTGCGTCATATCCCGGTCTTCTTTCACCTTCTTCGCTGCAGACGCCGTATTGATATAAGGTTCTGCCTTCCACTCTGGATGTCTCTCCAGGAACGTCTTACACTGAGCCAAAGCCTGTGGGTGAGAATATACCGTCTGAATATCTGCAAGGGTACTGTTTTTCAGTCCCATCAGCGCATGGTCTACCTGAATGATCTGCTCTCCCACAATGGTATGATGATATTCCACTAAAAGATCATAGATATCTGCCACAATCCCCGCTGTAGAATTTTCTATGGGAAGCACCGCATAATCTGCCTCTTCATTTTTGATCGCCTCCATGGCATCCCGCCAGGTCTCTACATTATAGCTCTCAATGGATTCTCCGAAAAAACTGTGCATGGCAGTAAAACTGTACGCTCCTTCCACGCCCTGAAAAACCACCCGGGCTCTCTGCATGGGAAGCGCCCGCACCTGCCGAAATACGATCTTATCTTCCACACCTCGCTGATTCATCTGCCGATACTGGAGTTTTCGGCTCATAGCCATGATCTGCCGGAACAATTCCTGAACGCCCACCTGATTAAAAGAACCTGTCGCCAGCTTTGCAAGGGCTTCCAGCTTCTCTTCTTCTCTCTTTCGATCCAGTACTTCTTTTCCATTCTGGATCTTATATTCTGCCACCTGCGCGCATAATTCCATTCTCTTTTCAAATAATGCAACCATCTGTCCGTCAATGCTGTCAATCTGCTTCCTGATGTCAAGTAAATCTAACATTCCTCTCTCCTGTATCCTTTCCATTCTCTAAACAGCCGGGTGATCTCTCCGGTAAAAGAAAGAGAACCAAACGCAACCACCACATCCTCTTTTTCTGCCAGATTCATACCCTGGTCCACGGCATCGGAAAGACTCTTTGCCGCCTGTACTCTGCCGTTATATTTTCTCACTGTCTCCGCCAGCTTTTCTGCGGAAAGCGCCCTGCCGTTGTCCGGCGTTTCCAGCGTGATCACTTCCTTCGCCATAGGAGCCAGAATCGAAGCGATCTTATCATACTGCTTATCCTTCAGTACTCCCATCAGAAAAATCAACTTTCTTCCATGAAAATACATTTCCAGCGAGGCTTTCAGCTTTTCGGCCGCATCCGGGTTGTGAGCCCCGTCTACCACCACATACGGTTCCTTTTTAAGAATCGTAAATCTGCCGCTCCACTGCGCCTTCTCAAATCCCCGGCGAATCTGCTCCCGGGTAATCTTATATCCTCTTTGAACCAGCGCCTGTACGCCTACAAGAGCAAGCACTGCATTTTCCAGTTGGTGGGACCCGGCCAGATGAATCGTGATCCTCTGTCCTCCATAAGAAAATGTCTGATGTTCCAGATCAGCTTCTATTTTCTCCGCATTCTCCACCCTGCCTACGGTCAGAAGGTTTCCCCCCTGCCTACAGACCCTTTCTATCTCTTTTGCCGCTTCCGTCTGCTGGCTGCACGTGACAACCGATGCGCCCGGCTTTATAATTCCCGCCTTCTGTCTGGCAATTTTTTCCAGCGTGTCACCCAGATATTCCATATGATCCATACTGATCGAAGTGATCACCGCCAACTCCGTATTCTTTATCACATTGGTGGCATCTGTTTTTCCACCCATCCCGCACTCCAGCAATACAAGATCACATTTCTTTTCTCTGTAATAGAGAAAGGATAAAGCGGTTTCTATCTCAAAAGGAGAGGGAAGCGCTTCCCCTTCCCGTTTCATCTTTTCCATTACCGGAACGATCTGATCCATCCATCTGCCAAAATCTTCTTCTGTTATATAAGCTCCGTTGATCTGAATCCGTTCCCGATACTCATAGAGTGTGGGAGAAATAAATCTTCCCACCCGATATCCCGCCTCCACAAGCACCGCTTCCAGATAAGCGCCTACACTTCCCTTGCCATTTGTCCCTGCGATATGGACAAATCGAAGATCGTCCTGAGGATTTCCTAAATATTCCAAAAATCTGGTGATCACATCCAGCCCCATTTCGCCTCCGAATCGGTGCGCTTCATCAATATAGCTCCTTGCTTTTCGATAATCCATAACTGTATCTTTTCCTTCATTTTTTATTTTTTTCATTATAGTACAGTACTACCATTTTTACAAGTTGAACCGTATGGAAAATAGTTTTCGGATTTTCTTGAAATTATGGTGGATTTATTATATGATAGATGGCAGAAAAAAATTACTAGGAGGTATGAAATGAGACATCTTATGAGTCCTCTGGATTTCTCCGTGGAAGAACTGGGTCATGTTCTTGACCTGGCAGACGACATTAAGAAAAATCCGGAAAAATACGCACACGTATGTGATGGTAAAAAAATAGCTACCTTGTTTTACGAGCCAAGTACCCGTACCCGTCTCAGTTTTGAAGCAGCCATGATGAATCTGGGAGGAAAGGCCCTTGGCTTCTCTTCTGCCAGCTCCAGCTCTGCTTCAAAAGGAGAAAGTGTTGCAGATACCATCCGCGTAGTCTCCTGTTTTGCAGACATCTGCGCTATGCGTCATCCTAAAGAAGGCGCCCCATTGGTGGCTTCCATGCACTCTTCTATCCCTGTGATCAATGCCGGCGACGGCGGTCATCAGCACCCTACCCAGACCCTGACAGATCTTCTCACCATCCGTTCCGAGAAGGGCAGACTGGACAATATCACTGTGGGGCTCTGCGGCGATCTGAAGTTCGGACGTACGGTTCATTCTCTGATCGAAGCGCTGGTTCGCTATGAAGGCGTAAAGTTCGTACTGATCTCTCCAGAAGAGCTGCGGATTCCTGATTATATCCGCGAAGACGTTCTGAAAGCCAGCGGTCATGAATTTGAAGAAGTAATCCGTCTGGAAAATGCCCTTCCTGAACTGGATATCCTTTACATGACCCGCGTACAGAAAGAACGTTTCTTCAACGAGGATGACTATGTCCGCATGAAAGACTTCTATATCCTGGACAAAGAAAAAATGAAACTGGCGCCTTCCGATATGCTGGTTCTTCATCCGCTTCCCCGTGTCAACGAAATTTCCACCGAAGTGGACGCAGATCCCCGGGCAATCTATTTCAAACAGGTACAATACGGCGTTTATGTCCGTATGGCTCTTATTCTTACCTTACTGGAGGTGGACGTATGTTAAATGTAGGACGAATCGAAGAAGGTTTCGTGTTAGACCATATCAAAGCCGGCAAATCCATGACCATTTATCATGACCTGAAACTGGATAAACTGGACTGCTGCGTAGCAATCATCAAAAATGCCCGCAGCAACAAGATGGGCAAAAAAGATATCATTAAAGTAGAATGTTCCATTGATATGCTGGATCTGGATATTCTGGGCTTTATCGACCATAATATCACTGTAAATGTGATCAAAAACGGAGAAATCACCGAAAAGAAAGATCTGCATCTGCCAAAACAGGTGGTCAATGTGATCCGGTGCAAAAATCCCCGCTGTATCACTTCCATTGAACAGGAATTGGATCAGGTCTTTATCCTGGCAGATAAAGAAAAAGAAATCTATCGCTGCAAATATTGCGAAGAGAAATATCGGGGAAGCCGAAATAAATAAAATATAACATAAAAAGTGGCTGTTTTTTATGAAATACCGATACAAAAATCTTCATACATTTTCCGCTCAGTCTGCGCTCACTTTGAGCCTGAAGTCTCAAAGATGTGCTCGACAAATTCGCTGAAAATGTATGAAGATTTCTGAATGGTTTATAAAGAAACAGTCACTTTTTCTTAAATCTCGCGAAGGGTGTATAGTACGGAGGAGAAGTCTCCACCATTTCGATTCAGTTCTTCTCTGTCGATCACCATGCCCGCATGAATCAGCTCATCTCCATATGCCTGCAGTACCACTTCCGGCTCTGTATGGGCTCTTCCAGAATGATAGGTTACCTCATACTGTTTATCCGGGTCAAGTCCCTGGAGTTTCAGTCTGAGCCAGGATGCATTTACCTTGTTCAATCTCTGATAGAATGCTGCCACCGCCTGTTTTTTATCCTGAGATACCACCATCCATGCGGTATCATTTCCCTCAAAAGGATTCACCAACCGATAAAAGTCTCCGTCAATTTGAATCAATTCCCGATATTTTTTCATGAAACAGATCTGCTCTTTTACCTGAGAAAATTCCTCATCACTAAGGAGATTCAGATCCAGTTCGTAGCCAAACGTTCCAAAATATGCCACATTTGCCCGAGTGGATATCGGTGTTTTTCTGTATACCTGATGATTCGGCACTGCCGATACATGAGATCCCATGGAAACCAGCGGATATACATAAGAAGTTCCATACTGGATCTTCATTCTCTCTCCCGCATCGGTGTCGTCACTGGTCCAGGTTTGCGGAGCAAACGCCAGCATGCCCGGATCAAACCGCGCGCCGCCGCTGGAACAGGATTCAAAAAGAATCTGTGGAAATTCTGTCGTCAATCGTGTATACAGGTCATATACTCCAAGGATATACTTGTGCATCATTTTCCCCTGGTCTGATGCATTTGCGCCTTTGGAAAACGGTTCTGTAATATAGCGGTTCATATCCCATTTGATATAGGAAATCTTAGATTCCCGAAGAATTTTTGCAATCATCTCATGAATGGCGTCTACCACTTCTTTTCTGGAAAAATCAAGTACGTGCTGGTGACGGGAATGGCTCTCAAAACGTCCCGGTACCCCGATCACCCAATCGGGATGCGCCCGGTACAGATCGCTGTCTTTATTTACCATTTCCAGTTCCACCCAAAGTCCAAACTTCAGACCCAACGCCTCTACCTTCTCTGACAGACCTTTGATGCCATTTGGTAATTTTTCCAAATTTACATACCAATCTCCCAGACCTCTGTAATCGTCATTTCTCGCTCCAAACCAACCGTCATCCAGGACAAACAGCTCGGCTCCGGCATCCTTCGCCTTCTGGGCAATCTTCAAAATCTTTTCTTCATCAAAATCAAAGTAAGTCGCTTCCCAGTTGTTCAAGAGGATCGGGCGGACTTTGTCTCTCCACTCTCCTCTTACGAGACGTTTTCTATACAGCCGATGATAGGTCTGACTCATCTTATTCAATCCCTGATCGCTGTACACCATAACCACTTCCGGTGTCTGGAAACTTTCCCCTGCATGCAGTTCCCAGGAAAACATTTCCGGATGGATACCCATAGTCATTCTGGTCATCTGATGGGTATTCACTTCCACCTGCGCCAAAAAATTACCGCTGTATACCAGACTGAATCCATAAACCTCTCCCTGCTGTTCCGTAGCGTCCGGTCGTTTCAGGGCAAGGAACGGATTATGTTCTGAACTGCTGGCTCCGTGAAGACTCTGGATTGCCTGAATCCCCATTTCAAGTGTTCTTCTTTTTACATACCGTTCTCTGGACCACGCCCCTGCCAGATGAACCATCTCAAACTCCATATCGTTAAATTCCACGGATGCGCTCAAAGCGCGATCCAGGACAATCGCTTCTTTTCCTTTGTGGAAAAATCTCACATTTCTTGTGATAACCGGATAATCTCTGTAAATCGTATAAGAGAGAACAAGATCGGTATCGATCACTTCATCATGAAGAAGAATTTCCAGTGTTTCCGCTTCCTCTTCTGTTTCCACATACGTTGACGGAAGAGGCGCCAAACTCTTCTTGCCCGCAAAAATCTCATGGGACTGATACATGAAATTGCAGATTCTGCTTCCATTTTTCTGCTGAATCGTCACTGCCGGCATCCGATAATCGCCCGTACCGTAAGATGGGTACTCCTGTCGGATAAATTCCATGGACAGACTGGAAGGTTCCGGCAAAGCGACTGCCATCAGAGAACGCATTTTCTCTTCATGTAAATGCTGAAAAGAATCTCGATCCCGCAGCGCTTTTCCATAATAGAGTTGTCCAATCTGACCATTCTCCATAATTTCCATAATGTAGCTCACCTGACCATTTGTCAAATGAAATTCTTTTGTATTCTCATGAAAAATAATACTCATTTTTACCTCCTGATATGGTTCTTCTTTCCTTTTTTCTTTCTTTAGTATATAATATTTCTCAGAAAAAACCTACGAGATTTTGTTTCAAAAAGTTGTGAAAATGTTGCATCTTGGGAAGGAGAAAGATTTCCATGAGAAAGGATGATACGAACAATCTTCTGCGTATCTATTACTGCGGTCAGGAACAGTGCAGTCCGGGACATTTCTGGGGACCCGCTGTCCGCCCCCACTATCTTCTCCATGTCATCTTAAAAGGAGAGGGATATTTTGAATATAAAAACAAAGAATATCATCTGAAAGCAGGGGATGCTTTTCTTATTGAACCGATGGAGACTCACTATTACCACGCTTCCAGAGAAAATCCCTGGGCATATGCCTGGGTGGGATTTGACGGTTCCGGTGTTTCTGAGATTTTATCTCACACGGTTTTTGGGTACTCTCCCGTTTTTCTCTCCGATACTCCCCAGTGCTGTGAAACCATGCTTGCTCTGGTGCAGTCCTTTTCCCTTCCGGAAAGAAATCCTCTGGAACTGATGTCTAAACTTTTACTGCTCTTTTCCCAGATGCCTGCCTGCGAAGCAACTGCCACCGGTTCTCAGGAAGAACGCTACTATCAGCTTGCTCTTGATTATATCACCAATAACTATACGTATGATCTGAAAGTGCAGGATATTGCAAATTATGTGGGAATCGACCGGACGTATCTGTATAAAATTTTCATGAAAACCGCCGGTATTTCCCCGAAACAATACCTCCTGCAATTTCGCATCCGAGAAGCCGGGAAGCTGCTGCAAAGCCAGAAATATACGGTAACGGAAACCGCTTATTCCTGTGGTTTTCGGGATACCGCCGCCTTCTGCACCTGTTTCCGCCAACAGATTGGGATCACGCCGAAACAATATAAAGAGAGAATGCGAAAAGGGGAGTTTTAAACTCCCCTCAATAATGCATAGAATCCACAAGTTCTTTCATTTTTTCTAACTCTATCGAACCACTTAAAGTATATCTAATTCCATCTGCAACAAAAATCGCATAACATTTAGATTTATATCCCATATTTCTATCTTTTTCTTCTATCGTAGTATCTTGTAAAATATTAACCAGATATCCTTGTTTTGACTGATAGCTTTCCACAAACGCAAAGGTTTCCAGATAATCTTTTTCCCACCCACTCTTTAATTGTTTTTCACTGGAAATAATTTCAATTAACAGATCCACTGGAGCCGCATATTCCTTTCCTCTTTCCCAAGAATAAAAATTTTCTCCCTCCACCTTTTCTATCTTAGATATATCACCTAAAATATACGGACTTATCCTTATTTCTTCCCAATTTTCATTATCTGTTTTTCTTTGAATCATCATCAACGTATTATTCTTCGACAAATCAGAATTTAAAAATTTAATTCCTAATTCCTCACATAAAGCATCATAAGTATCGTATTCTTTTCTATAATCCCCTATTTCATCCTGATCTGCAATCAATTTTTTTGTTTCCTTTTTTTTCATCGGCTGCAGATCCGGAAGCATTTCTCTATTTATATTTATTTTATTTAGAATAACATAACCTGCATAAACGGTTGTACCTCCCAATATAAAACATAAAATTAGAACTGCTATCTGATATTTCCATTTCGTCTTTTTGGGTTTCACATTATGTAATATTTTCCTCTCAAAATTTTCAGGCAGCTTTATGTTCTGTAACTCGTAATCAATTTGATCCCTTACCGTCATCACAACACCTCCTGCAATCGTGGTTTCAGACATTCCCTAGCTCTTTTTAGTCGTTGTAATATTGTTGTTTCTTTTTGATTTAGAACAGCAGAAATTTCCTTTACAGATAACTCCTGATAATAATACAGTAATATCACCTCTCTGTATTTCTGAGGTAATTTCATAATTTTCAATGATATTGTCCCCTTATTTAAGATCATTTCACTGCTATCATTTTCAAAAATTTCCGGTAGTTCTTCTATGCTAATCCTCTTAAACCACGATGCTCTCATGCAATTTTTACATCGATTGATTGCTATACGTGTAATCCACGTTTTTTCAGAAGACTTATTTTCAAATGTTTCATACTTATTCCATACCTGCAAAAAAGTTTCCTGAGTAACATCTTCTGCCAGTTGATAATCTTTTAAATACATATAGCACATCCGCAATATACTGTTTCCATATTGAGTAACTAGTTTCTTGAATAACTCCTCATTTATTTTTATCGCCAAATTCTTTCCCCCTTCCCCACTAAAATACACGATCTTAACTCTTCTTTCATTCTCCTTTTTTAATTTCACACTGATAAATTTATGTAGCGAATCGTTTAAATGTTTTCTCATCACCTCCCAAATTTTTCAATATATCCCCTACTATTTATTTGACACCTGATTCCCTCTAAATATTACATAAAATTATTGATTTTCTTATAAAAAAAGATAAGAATTCTTGAAAGCCAAAAATTCTTATCCTAAATTACTTCTTTTAATAGTTATCTTAATTCTTCTATCTACTTTGGTCTACCTGCAGCCGTCCCCATCCGGTTGATCTGCGTGGCAATATAACCTGCGCCGTAGCCATTATCTATATTCACAGTTGCTATACCATTGGCGCAGGAATTGATCATCGTCAAAAGGGCGGAAAGCCCATGCATACTTGCCCCATAGCCTACAGAAGTGGGGACTGCGATCACTGGCTTGTCCACCAGACCTCCCAATACACTGGCAAGAGCGCCTTCCATCCCTGCCACTGCGATCACACAGTTTGCCCGCTGGATCACATCCAGCCGGGAAAACAGGCGATGAATTCCCGCCACTCCCACATCGTAAATCCTTTCTACTTTAGCCCCAAAATATTCTGCTGTCTGCGCCGCTTCTTCTGCCACCGGAATATCCGCTGTCCCGGCAGTACAGACAGCAATCAGACCGCTTCTCTCTTTCTTTTCTTTTTCCAGCTTTATGATCCGGGAGATGGGATCATACTGAATCTGAGGCAAATGCTCCCGGAGCATCTCATACTGCTCTTTCGTCGCTCTGGTGCCAAATACCTCCCCATTTTCCTCATACAGACGCTCTACGATCGGCAACAAATGTTCGTCTGCCTTTCCACTGCAAAAAATCACTTCTGGAAATCCAGAACGAAGTTTCCGATGCATATCCAGTTTCGCATACCCCATTTCATCAAATGGCGCTCTGCGCAAATATTGTTCCGTATCTTCCAGGGATATTTCTCCCTCTTTAAATTTTTCAAGAATCTCTCGTACTTCCATGCTGTCCCTCTTTCTGCAAAGCTTCCATCCTTTGCCCCCGACATTTTTCTATTTCTGAAACAGCGGTTCCAAAGATAACTCCCCGTACTTCTCCAACTGCTTTACATTTACCGTTAGCATCTTTTCCAGTTGTCTCATAGCAAATCCCACTGCATCCTTCAGGCGCTTTCCGCCCAATAATTCTGCCATCATAAGAGCAGAAAAGATATCTCCCGTCCCCGGAAATTTAGTTGGAATCTGTTCATAGGGAAAGAAAAACCGTTCTCCGCTTTCTTTATCATAGCCAACTACTGCCTGCTCTCCCTCCAGAGGAACGCTGGTAATCACCACCGACTGAGCTCTCTTCCCACGCAGCTTATCCACCAATTCCCCTATCTGCTTTTCATTCACTTGTAGCTGCTCCTTATAAACATCCGCAAGGAATGTGGCTTCTGTAAAGTTTGGAATCACATAATCGGCGCTTTTACAAAGCTCCCGCATCCTCTGTACCGTCTGATCTGATACTCCATGATACAGCCTTCCATAATCTCCCATAATCGGATCTACAATAATCTTTGTTCCTCTATCCGCCTGCATCTCACAAAATTCTTTGACAAACAGGAGCTGTTCATGAGATACGATAAATCCCGTCATAACAACATCAAAAGCAAATCCCAGCTCCTGCCATACTTTTACCGTTTCCCGCATATATTCCGTCGTATCTAAAATTTGATATTTCCCATAATTTAAAGTATTAGATACCAGCGCAGTAGGAAGATTATATACATGATAACCGAAATGAGACAAAATCGGCTGAGCGGCCGCTAAAGCCACCTTCCCATAACCGGGAAGATCATTCATCACTAAAATCTTTTTATCCATTCTGTTTTCCTTCTATGTCCGCTTCTTTCACAGCTTATCGCTGTATTTTTATTATACCGCAATTTTCTCATAAGAAAAAGAGGGGACATAAGATTCTTTTCGAAACATATGTCTCCCTCTTCTGATTCATATACCTTTACTATAGTTTTATCAGGTAAATCTTCTGATTGCCAGAATAGTTTTATAATTAGCGCTTCTGTCATGGGTAATGCCCCATTTGCTTCCCTTTGCCTCTACAATCCCACCATGTCCATCATAAATAGCCACATGACCGGAATAGCAAAGGACATCTCCTGCTCTCGCTTCCGACAGACTGGCAACTGGTTTACCCAGTGTTCTCCAACCTGCTGAAGTAGTATAACCACCACTGTACACTCCACAGTTTTTCAACACCTGATATACAAAATGAGAACAGTCAATTCCGTTTGTCAGAGAATTTCCTCCCCATACATACGGATTGCCTACAAACTGATCGGCATAAGCTACGATAGCCTCTCCTGTAGAACCGCCGCTGGAAACACTTCCGGAAGAAGTTTCTTCCTTAGAGGAACTGCTTTCCTGAGAATCATTGTTTCCCTGGGAAGAACTGTTCTGCTGTTCAGAACTGTCTCCACCATTGCTGGAACTGTTGCTCTCTGCTTCCTGACGATCGGAAGTGTGATTCTGCTGTTCTGCAGCTTCCTCTCTGGAAGCTTCTTCTCTTGCTGCTTCCTGTCTTGCTTCTTCTTCACGGGCAGCCTGCTGTCTCTCTGCCTCTTCTGCTGCTGCCTGGCGAGCGGCTTCTTCTTCCGCTGCTTTACGGGCAGCTTCTTCCTCCGCTTTTCTTCTCTCCTCTGCCAGACGCTGCAATTCTGCATCCTGCTGTGCGATCAGATTACTGATCTCGGATGCCTGCTGCTGTGCCGCTTCAATCTGCGCAGCATAATCGCTGTTTGTCGCTTTCATCGCATCCATCTGAGACTGCAGATCTGCCTGCTGCACTTCCAGATCTGCTTCCTGAGATTCCAGAGATGCCTTCTGCGTCTCCAGATCTGCTTTCTGCGTCTCCAGTGTACTCTTCAGTTCTGTTACCTGATCTACCACTGCTATATATTCGTCCAGCTGCTCTCTGTCATACTCATGCATACTCTGCGCATACTCTGCACGATTCAGGAAAGAAGATACGTCCTCAGAGCCTGTCAGCATATTTACCCACACTTCACTTCCGCCATGCTCATATATGTACTGGATACGCTTCTTCATATCCTGATACTGCTTGTCTCTGACTTTTTCAGCCTCCGCAAGATTCTCTTTGCTCTCCTCGATCTCAGCAGTCTTATCAGTAATATCCGTCTCTTTCTGACTGATACTTTCTTCCGTACTTGTAATATCCGCTTTTGTAGCGTCAATCTGAATCATCAGATCCACCATATCTCCATCCATGGCATTGATCTGCGCCTGAACCTGTGTCTGTTTTTCAGACAGGCTGTTAATCACTGCGTTGGTCTCACTTAACTGGCTCTGTGCCTGGGATTTTTCCTGCTGCAGCTGCTCTTCTGTCTTTGCCAGTACAGTAAATGTCTGTGACAACATCATAACCAGTCCCAGAACCGCACATACTACTCTTTTTTTCATGCTTATAAATCTCTCCTATATCTACTGTTTTGTTATCTGATTTGTAAGATTTCTGTAATATTTCGGTTGCTCGCTTTTTATACTACCATCTTTTCCATCAAACATCAACCCTTTTTTCTATATTTCCGTAAATTTCTGTCATATTTCCGTAATAATTAAAGAGAGATTTGTAATCTTTTTCTCCCAACACTATTTCCATACGGTATCGGAAATCCCTATATCCGTCCCCTTAAACTTGATCGGTTTTCCCGATTTTCTTTGCTTCTCATAATGATCCAGCGCCCGGAATACAATTCCTCCCAACAAAAAGATAGCCACAATATTTACAATCGCCATACATCCCATAGTAATATCCGCAATATTCCACATCAGGGAAAAGTCTGCCTGTGTTCCAAGGAAAATCGCCACGATACAACTGATACGGAAGAAAAAGAGAAGCACCTTATTGTTCTTGATAAACAAAATATTTGATTCCGCATAATAATAGTTTCCCACAAGACTACTGAAAGCAAATGCAAAGATAGAAAATGTGATAAAATGAATGCCCCATTCTCCCACATTTTCCCGGATAGCCGCCTGCACAAAAGGAATCCCGTCTAAAACTTCCGGTTTTCCCTCCACGCCAGATACCAGAAGCATCATCGCTGTACTGGAACAGATCAGCAGGGTGTCGATAAATACAGAAATCACCTGCACCAGCCCCTGTTTCACCGGATGATCCACTTCTGCGGACGCTGATGCATTGGGCGCGCTTCCCATACCTGCTTCATTGGAAAACAGTCCTCTTTTAATACCGATCACCACGGCGCTTCCTGCCAGCCCCCCTGCCATAGCCTGAAAGTCAAAAGCATTCTCCAGAATCATCGCAAACACCTGAGGAAGCTCACGGATATGAAGCGCCATCGTCACAAGACCGATCAAAATATAGATCGTTGCCATCACTGGCACCATTACCGATGTGATAAATCCGATCCGATGAACACCGCCCCAGATCACTGCTGCTGTAGCCGCTGCCAGAAGAATCCCCAAAAGTACCGGATAAATAGAATTCGAATAGTCAGAAATATAGTATTCCATAGCGGAAGAAATATTAAATGCCTGCAATCCGTTAAATCCATAAGCAAAACAGATGATCAGCAATACGGAAAACAGAATTCCCAGCCATCGTTTTCCCAGTGCTTTCTCCATATAATAGGAAGGACCTCCACGGAATCCTTCCCCGTCTTTTACCTTGTAGATCTGCGCCAGCGTACTCTCCACAAATGCAGAAGCTCCTCCGATCACAGCCATCACCCACATCCAGAAAACTGCGCCCGGTCCCCCTGCCGCGATCGCCGTAGCGATTCCGGCTATATTTCCAGTACCTACCCGGGATGCTGTGGAGATCATAAGCGCCTGAAAAGAAGAAACCTTTTTCTTTCCATCTGTTCCCGTTCCTGCCTTTTCCATCAGCGATCGGATCGCATCCTTAAAAAGCCGCAGCTGAACACCTTTGGTGCGAATGGTGAAATATATGCCCACACCTGCCAAAAGCACGATCAAAACATAGGTATACATCACATCATTGATCTTCGTCAGAATTTCATTCATACAGTTTTCTCACTTTCTTTATTTTTCTACTTTCATATTCGGCCATACCCACTCTACCAGAGCATCCGGGTACTTGTCATCCAAAAAATCTTCTACACTATTTTCCGCTGCCACGCCATCTTTTCTTTCCACATATCGTATCATAGCAGCCGCGGAAATAAGACCGTTGCAGATCATCAAAACCAGTAAAATCCAGGTGGCGATCTTCCCTCCCAGAGGCGGAATCTTTTCTATCCACCTGCTGATCCGGGGATAGCAGATTTTCACCCACCCTACGGAAAGAATTCCCCAGAAAACACAGTACAAAAGATTCGTACGTCCCCCTATATTAAACGGCATCTTACTATAGTCCCAGAAAGTCATTCCCAGAAAAATCTCCGTAAATACACTGCAAAGATACTCATAAACTCCCCCTAAGATACATCCGGCGAAGAATACATAACGGTCTTCTTTCCCTGCCAACCTCTGTAACACAACGGTAAGCAAAACGGCTCCGATCCCCCATACAATACTAAAAGGACCGTAGATTACGCTGGAACGACTCATCCAGACCCCCGCCGTGACCCTGCAAAACACCGTTTCTATTCCATCTCCTACAAGCGCGCAAATCAAGAAAACCCATACCAGTTTGTCGAAACAAACGCCCTGGGCAAAGATATAGCAGGAATCCTCCGTCTCTTTTACCTGTTCCATCTGCGGATACGCCTTATTCAGTCTTCCCCATACACTCTGATAAATCCAATTTCCCAGCGCTTTCTTCCCTTTTCTGTTCAGCCTTCCCAGACTCTTTCTGGATATTCCCTTCCTGGCTGCATACAGTACAGTAAACAGATCCAGTACGATCATAACCATTCCGGTCAGGCACAGCGCCTTCAGCAAAGTTCCCGGCACCAGACTTACCGCCATATAAATCACCGGCTGAATCAGATAAATCGTTATCATCGTCGCTGCCGTATGGAGCATGGAATACAGAAAACCTGTTTTTTCTCCGCTAAAAATGGTATGACTCTCATAATGCCACAGCGTGTTCTTCCAAATTCTTTTTACCATAAAACCTGCCAGCACTTCCACTGCCGATGTTACTGCCATCACTGCCACTGCCTGGATCAGAAGATTTCCTCTCCAGGTCGGGAAAATCAGTATCAGTATATCCAGACTTATCCCGTAAGTCAGACATACGGGAAGATTCAGAAATCCCCTGTTGCAAAATCTTCTTTCCTTTATTGCCATCACGCCTACTTCAATCACCCAGCCAAAAAAGGAATAAATCAGAAAAAAAGCCAGTAAATCCCAAATAGTATATGTCATTTGTCACCTCTTCTATTCTTCCATCTTAATTTCCCCAAAAATCTGTCCCAAAATCGTTCCCACACAACTTAACGTATCGTTTTCACTTACCTCTATATCAGAGTCCATCACATTCAGAGAACAAAGACGGCACTTTCTGTCCTGCAAATACAAGGATCGGATATAGCAAACGCCATTCAGCTTAAAGATTCCCAGTTCATTATGTCTGGCAGGTCGACAACTGAGTGCGATCACATCACGATTCCGAAAAACTGGTTCATAACAATCCACCTGAATCTGAAAACAAAAATCCGTCCCCTCAGGAATATTCTCCTGACGGCTCTGAATCTTTTGTACTTCCTGCCTCATCAAAAAACCGGAATACTCCTTTCTTTCTCCCGGCAGACAACAGAGAAGCTTCACCCAGCGCTCTTTTTGCATTCTCTGATACTCTTCATCGATCACCAGCCGTACAAGCTTCTTGCCATATTCTGTAAGGAGACGATATCGGGTAAGCGATTCCTTTTCCTCAAAAGAAAGATCTCCATACATACTCCGAATTACACTGTCTGACAAATAATCCTGATACAGGTAATTAGCGTCTATTTGCAGCGCCTGCATCAACGCAATCAAAATATCCGGCTTTGGATAACTGACCCCATTCTCATAATTGGCGATAGCGGATGGAGTTACATGTACCTTCTTTGCCAGTTCATTTCTACTAATATTCAGTTCCGTCCTCCGAAACCGAAGTTTATTTCGTATATCCATATGAAACCTCCTCTCTGTCCCATGTTACGCATTTCCCTGTTACTCTCTTACATAATACTACAAATTTCTTGTTGCTTCAACGAGATTTACAAGTTTTTTGTAATACCTCATTGACTTTCCAGAGAAAATGACGTAGACTATAAGAGACTTCTTAAATTGTACTCCATAAAATCATTAGAATCAGGAGGATCTATGGGGCGAAAACAACAGATTATCCAGTTAATTAAAAAAGCAGACCAAACTCAGCTGATCTGCATTTATAAGTTTATCAAAGCTCTTGTGAACAAAACTTAACACTTGTTTTTCCCTGCAACAAAGGTATCTACAAAGTTCTGCAGAAGGCTCCATTCCCGCTCTGACATTTGGGAAAGCGCCAGGATAAGCTGTTTTTTAAAAGAAGAGGATTCTTCTCGGAGTATCTCTCCAAACCACTTGGACAGCATAAAATCCGGGTTTTCTTCCATATACATATTTCCTTCTCCTGTTCTCAGCCATGTTTCATTGATATTGAATTCCCGGCAGATGGACAGTACAATGGCATCTATCGGTATACGAACGCTGGTTTCATACGTTGCAATGGTGTTTCTGGAAACTCCAATTTGCTTTGCAAACTCCTGCTGTGTCATCCCGGCATTCTGCCGAATCAATTTTATTCTATCTTTCAATTCTGTAAGGTCCCCTTTCTCCCTTTTTTCCTACTACATACTAATAGAAATTTGTTTTGTTGTCAACATAAATCTGTTGACTTTTGTTGTTATTCGACATATAATAGTTGCATTGTGTATTTTATCTGACAAAATATTTGTGTGAAGTGAGGAAATGAAAAAGATGAAACAAAATACTGTAAACATACTTCTGGAGCTTGGAGTCCCCGCGGGCATTAAAGGATTTACCTATATCTGCGATGCCATGGAACTTTTCGATACAGATCCTTATTATGCCGATGGGAAGATCTGCGCCCTGTACCACGAAATCGCTCTTCAAAGAGACACTACCGCATCCCGAGTGGAACGGGCGATCCGTCATGCTTTCGAGACAGCAATCAAAAAAGGAAAACCTGATGTTCTGGAACAATATCTGGATCTTATGAATCCGCAAAACTCCAATCTGCTGCGTACACTATACCTGCGATGCCGCCAGCTCGCCAGACCTGATGACACTTCTCATGAGAAAAGCTGCTGCAGTTCGGATTGCTGTGAAATAAAACAGGAAATTTATCGGGAAGTTATGAGCTGGATGTCCACTGAACTTATGCAGCTTCTGGAACATTTACCAGAAACACAGACTTGACACGATCCGTCTCCCATTCTACAATGTTCCTGAATAAACCATAAAAAGGAGCATCTATGACGAATAAAAAACGGCGCATCGGCGCCATCTGTATTCTTATTTTTACTTTTCTCCTGATATTTTTTATTTTATATCAGAAAGAAATGAAATCCCGGAATCCCATCACTGCTACAGCTTTCAAGCTGAATACCGTTGTGACTGTGACGATCTATGATTCTCAGGATACTTCTCTTCTGGATGAAGCGCTCGCCCTCTGCGACTACTATGAGGAAATTTTCAGTAGGACCAAAGAAACTAGTGAACTCTATCGTTTGAATCACGGTACGCTTCCCAAAGGCTCCGACGGCTTTCTGATTTCTTCCGAACTGGAAGAACTGATCCGATCTGGTCTATCCTACGGCGAGCTTTCTAAAGGCGCCTTCGATATCGCTATCGAACCCGTGTCCTCCCTCTGGGATTTTACCTCTGGAGAGAAGATTGTCCCTCAGGAAACAGCCATTCAGACTGCCCTGCCTCTGGTCAACGATCAGGACGTTCTCTTGAATAATCACCAGCTTTCCTTTCAGAAAGAAGGGATGGGTCTCGATCTGGGAGCAATCGCCAAAGGATTTATCTCCGACCGCATCAAGGATTTTCTGGTATCGAAAGGAGTAAAAAGCGCTACGATCAATCTGGGGGGAAATGTACTATGTATTGGGAACCGTCCCGGCAATACGCCCTTTCGCATCGGTATTCAGAAGCCTTTTGCCGATCGGAACGAAACTGCCGCCGTCATAGAAATTACAGATAAGTCCGTAATTTCCTCTGGTATCTACGAACGATACTTTGAAAAAGACGGAACCCTTTACCATCATATCCTGAACCCAAAAACCGGCTATCCCTGCGATACCTCTCTGGTCTCCGTGACTATCATCACCGAACATGGCGTGGACGGCGATGGACTGAGCACCACCTGCTTCGCCCTTGGACTGGAAAAAGGCATGGAATTGATTAACAGTCTGCCGGATGTTCAGGCGGTCTTTATCACTGACGATTATCAGCTTCATTATAGCGATAATTTTGAAGAAGAGATCCATATCTTATCCTGAATTTCTTAAAGTAAAAAGCTGTCGCTTTAAGTGCATATCCAGAATATTTCTGAACCATGTTTAAAGCGACAGCTTCCATCTACTCTAATAAATTCCCAAAATCATATAAATAAATCCCATAGAGATCATTTCCACCGGAAGTCCTCTGTATGCCTGTCCGGTACGGGCAAATTTCAGTGTTTTCTTCACCGAGATAAATAAGACAATCGGAACTGCAATCGTCCATAAAAGTCCTGCCAATTCACCGAACGATTCCATCGTAAAAGGTTTCGTGTACAGCGCCGCCAGCACTACAAGAAAAAGACTGTGGGTCTGTCCGCATTTTTTCTTCAGAACTCCATTGGTAAATGCCAACACAAGACCCGCTGTGAGGAAAGCAAAGGTCATTTCTAAAAACGCTTTTGACTGAAACTCCATCTCCAGGATCATATTTCCGAAAATTCTTCCGCTTCCTGCAAATTCCCGCAAAACTGCCAGAAGCACCCAAAAGCCCCAGCAGATTCCTGACTCCCAGAAAATCTCTCCGTAATCTCCTTCAAGATCATTCATAAGCACACATTTTGCTGACAAAAGTCCCACTACAAGGGTCATTACCCAAGTCTCCACAGTAAGAGGATCGCCAAGGAAAGCAAAGCCCAACAAAAAGACGCTGGAAGTAACTGCTGCTGTAGAAATCAGTACACAGGCTTTTAAACTCCATGCAGGAATCACATTTTCCAGAAGATTTTTGATAAATTCTGCGAAAGCCACAGATAAAATCACCAATACACCTGCGGTAAATGCTTCCTTCATTCCTGCGGAAAACAGAAGAATCCCAAAAGCAAACGCTTCTGCCGGATATTTTAATTTCATATCACAAGATCCTCCGTTCTTTTATTTTACTGTCTGCAGATACTCATAAGCAGCATTGATTCCATTTACTGCCGCTGTGGAAGAAATGGTAGCGCCGGACACTGCATCCACCTGCGTTCCATTAGACGGAACACTTACTTCTTTTTCCATTCCCGCTGCTTCATACATACATTTTTCTGCCAGACTCACAAAACTTTCGATGGAAATACTTACTCCTGATACCACATCGGTCTTTCCCTGCTCATCCATAGTAAAGAAAGAAAGAGACTGATTTTCGATCAAAGCGTTTGCCAGAGCCTCTGCCTGCTCTTTCCAGTTCAAACCGTCTTCCGTCATCACATACTCTCCGGTTTCTGCCAGAACACTCTTCTTTGTTCCGTCTTCGCCAATGGAATCCCAGTTTACTTCGGTAATCTTTCCATCTTTGATGGTCATCGTCACCTGTTCTGTCATTCCATTATCATCTGGACCGTCTGCTTTTGCTTCGTAAGTTCCATCTTTCAGTACAGCGCCTTCCAGCGGATCTGCCGCCTCTTTGTCAGAATCCTCTTCCAGACTCATCCCTGGAAGATATACCGGCGCTTCCACACCTTCAAACTGGCTCAAAAACTCTGCTTCTGCTATACGTGCGCCCAGATTTTCCGTTTCACTCTGCTCTGTCACTTCTACCTTTGTGATTTTCTTTGCATCTGCATCAAAAGAAACATCCATCAGGATATCTCCACCGTAACCTTTTTCTTTTACGGTAACTACATAACCGCTGTCTGTTTTTGCTGCCTTTTCAATATTTTCTGCGCCGCTTACATCCAACTCTTCCGTTACCTTTGCCTGAGCAGCGCCCCCATTTTCTCCTTCCATATCGGTTGCCAGAGCTTTGGAACCGATGATCACTCCGAAAGACAGAGCCGTTACTACTGCCAGGGCAAGAATTCCTCTTACATTTTTATTCTTCATATGATTTTCTCTCCTATGCTTCTATTTTCTTTGTTCCATATACATGACGTTTATATAATCCAGATAGTAATCCTGCCAGACAGTTCGCTGTCAAAATACCAAAGCAGATACCTTCTGGATAATTGCTGAAAATACGGATGCCTGCAGTGATCACACCTGCTGTTATCGCATATAAAAGTTTTCCTTTTCGGGAAACAAAACGATAATCTGTCAGCATATAGCATCCGCCCATGATCAGACCGCCGCCAAAAAGATTCAGCAGAATATCTCCTGTAAAAAGTCCTTCTGGACCAAATACAAAAGTAAGTACCGTCACCGTTGCTATATATGTAAAAGCAGCTTCTGCATTGACAATGCCCATATAGAACATATAAGCAAAGCCTACTAACAGTAAAAGCTTACTGGTCTCTCCCATAGCGCCTGGCATTTCTCCCAAAAACATCTGAAGATAACTGTAACCCGTCTCCGCTCCACTCTTAGCTGTTCCCAAAATCGTAGCTGCTGATACTGCATCGGTAGTGATTGTCTGTGGCGCCACATACTGCATCACTGCTCCAGGCCATGCCACCATAACCAGAAGTCTTCCCATCAACGCCGGATTTACAAAATTGTTTCCGATGCCTCCAAACATCTGCTTTACGATCAGGATGCTGAATACATCTGTCGCCACCAGAACCCATACAGGCACAGTGACCGGCATATTAAATGCCATCAGAATTCCCGTCACTACTGCGCTGAAATCCCCCGCCGTTATCTGTTTTTTCGTCAGCTTCTGCCAGATATACTCTGTCAAAACGCAGACGCC
>HF995394.1:86246-98795 GCA_000432335.1 Firmicutes bacterium CAG:646 | reverse complement strand
TGTACTAAATCTTGACATAGGACCAGCTTTTTCTTTTTGATGATTGGTAATCAAGAGCGAGATAATTTATAATTGAACTTTTGAATATTCATATATTGACAACTGTATTGCTTAATATTATACTGTACTTGTGACAATAATATAGTATATAACAAGGCGGTGGTATAGTGGAAATTTTTATAAATAATCATGCCAGTATTCCAATCTACGAACAAATTTCTTCACAGATAAAAGCGATGATTATCAATGGAGATTTACAAGCTGGTGAAGCACTTCCTTCTATAAGAGGACTGGCAAAATCGTTGCATATTAGCGTTTTAACAGTACAGAAATCTTATGACGTACTTCAAAAAGACGGTTTTATTGAAACAACAGCAGGAAAAGGTTGTTTTGTATCTGCTCAAAATCAAGACTTCTATTTAGAAGAACAGCAAAAGAAAATTGAAAACTATTTTGTAGAAGCAATCGAAATTGCAAAAGTAAGTGGAATAAAACTGGATAAATTACAATCTTTACTTGCACTACTATATGAGGAGGAATGAGATTATGGAAAAATATGCTTTAGAACTTAATGGAGTAACTAAACAGTATAACGGTTTCAAGCTTGATAATATTTCTTTTAACGTTCCGCAAGGAAGTATCGTCGGATTGATTGGAGAAAATGGAGCCGGGAAAAGCACGACGATTAACGCTATTTTAGGACTGATTGTTACTGAACAAGGAAAAATTTCTGTATTCAACGGAAAAGATATTAGTGCTGAAACAAAAGAACATATTGGTGTTGTATTTGACGGAAGTAATTACCCGGATAATTTGACACCTAAAAAGCTGGGAAAAGTCTTTCAAAATATTTATACAGAGTGGAATAACGAAAAATACTTTGGACTATTAAATAAGTTTGAGCTTCCTATCAATAAAAAATTAAAAGAATTTTCAAAAGGAATGAGTATGAAGTATTCCATAGCAGTTGCTTTATCTCATAATTCAAAATTACTTATTCTTGATGAGGCAACAAGTGGACTTGATCCCGTAATACGAGATGATATTTTAGAAATGTTTTTAGATTTTATTCAAGATGAAGAACATTCAATTTTGGTTTCATCACACATTACAAGTGATTTAGAAAAAATCGCAGATTATATCGTATTCATACATGAAGGGAAAGTATTATTTTCAAAACCTAAAGACGACTTGATTGAGGAATATGGTATCATCAAATGCAATACTAAACAATTTGATGAAGTGAATAAAAATGATATTATCCGTTATAGAAAACAAGATTATGAATGGCAAGTGCTTGTTGCCAACAGACAGAAGGCAGAAAAAGACTATCCGCACACATTAGTTGTACCTGCTTCAATAGATGATATAATGTTACTTTATGTGAAAGGGGAATGTTGATTATGAAAGGCTTATTGTTAAAAGATTATTTTGTTATCAAATCTTCAATGATAATATTACTTATCGGATTTGTTGTTTTTGGATTTGGAGTTTCTTTTTATGCTCCGCCTTATGTTTTAATGTTGATTGGTTCTATTATACTTGGACAGTTTGTAACATCTACCATTTACTCAGATAGAAAATGCGGTTGGTTGAAATCATCAATAACATTTCCAATATCAAAAAAAACACATGTCAGTAGCAAATATATTATGTATGCTCTACTATGTTTATTAGGTATTGGTGTTGGTTTGATTTTAAGTATTACTATTACTTCAATTCGTAATGAAATAGATACGTATTCGCTTTTATTATTCACTTGTATGACAATTACTATGATATTTATGGCAGGAGCTATTCTTATTCCTTGTTATTATTTTATTAAGGAAGAATTAAGCGGAGCTATTGGGATTTTAGCATACGGAATATCGGGAGCATTTTTCTTTGGTATGATGAAGTTGATTGAAAATCATGTTTTTGCATTTGCTATTAGTATTTTTATAGCAATACTACTATTTGTTATTTCTTGGTATGTTCTTTGCCAACGGATAATAAATAAAGATATATGAAAAACGGGGCTGTCGCATTAATTAAAGCGATGGCCCCATGTTACTTTTTTTGTGTTATATTAAGGCGCATGCAATCGTGGTAAATTCGTGGCAAAATGAATGATTTTCTATATTTCAAAATGTTTGAAAGTACAGTGTTTATGCGGATAATTAAAAATTTCTTTAAAATATTTCAATGTCTTTGTCTACAGCCCAGACAAGCTCCATCTGGTCAGACAGACGGTGAAAAGCATCTTTGTAACATACGGAAATTCTTCCGCAGCCCACAAGGGCAACTCTTAGTTTTCTCATAAAACCTCCATTCTGCAGGACGTGTTATCCGATGTAAAAAGTAGTATTGGATTCCTGCGTAAAATCATAATGAATATCAAAAAAATATTTCATAGCGCCTATAAAATAAGCGGTAGAATCTAAAAAACTGTACCGGATCTTGATGGAATCCAGCATTTGGCGAAAACCGGTAGTTTTCAGAACTTCTGTGACAGTATCCAGAAATAAGGGACCCAGATTTTTGCCCTTGCCGCCGATAATGATGAGTTTTGGATGAACGATGCATACCAGATTGCTGAGCGCCAGAGCAAATTCCTGAGCCATTTCCCGAATTACTTTCTGGGCGGAGAGATCGCCATAGAGGGCACAGGAAGAAAGATCGGCATACGTTATTTTTTCGTTGTTTAAAAGAGGAGCGCAGCATCCAGCATCTAAAAGGCGTTCTTTGAGGACGTTTTCTCCGATCATCAGTTCCAGACAACCGCGGTTACCGCAGGAACAGACTTTTCCGTGAGGGTCAATGGAATAGTGACCGAATTGGGTGTAGGAAGCTGTCGCCTGTCCAAGCAGCTGATTCTGGATAAATAATGCGGCACCGATGCCGTGCTGAAAATTAATGTAAGCAAAATCGGGATAGGGAATTTTTGTGTAAACTTTTTCTGCATACGCTGCGCAGGCAGTATCATTGAGGATGCCTACAGAGTATTCGGAAAAAGCGTCTTTTAGTTCTTTGAGATAATTGGCATGTTCGTCAGATGGCAGAGACAGAGTGGTGGTGTAGATTTTTTTCTGCTCTGGATCGATCATGGCGGGAACAACGATACAGATTCCGAGTAATTGCCAGCGAGAAAAATCAGTAGTAATCAGTTCGTGAAAAAGTTTTTGAGAAAGAGAGATGTAGCTTCCTGGTTCGTCCAGAATGCAGCTGGTTTCCCGAACAATCATGCCGCAGATATCTACCAGTTTGGCGTGGACTTCTTTTTGGCTCCAAGAGATAACAACGATATAATGCTGACCCTGAAGAAGCTGAAGACCGTTGGGCTTTCGTCCTACGGTGGAAATATCCTCGGAAATTCCTGTGTCCTGGATAAATTTTCTGTCAATCATTTCATCTACCAGAGAAGAAACGGTAGTTTTACTCAGACCGGAAAGTTTCGCTAGCTGGGCGCGGGAAATCCCGGGTTCCTGATGGATATAGTGATATAATGTTTTCAGATTGTTGTTCTTGATGATTTGTTGATTAACCAGTTTCATAAAACCCTACCTTTGTAAACTCACTTTATTAAAAATATCCTATCATAAAACAAAAATATTAGCAATACATGTTTGAAAGAAAGAATATTATAGAAAAATATGTTGAAATATATAGAAAAAGAATAGAAAAAAACTTAAGAAAAACAGTATAAAAACAACGTTATAATTGTAATGAGAAAAAACTAATTAAAAAATAAAAGTGAATATATACAAAAAATAAAAAGAAAACTTGTTAAAAATAGAAGAAAAACACTATTATAACTATAAATAGTAAATGAAAATATTGACATATCAGACAAGTGGTGATATTTTTGGTTTAAAGCAAATGGGAAACAGAAGTCAATTCTTAATGAAAATAGATGCAAAATTTGTGGGATTGACTTTTATTTTTCAACAATAATAAAGTCACTGGACAAACAAAGAGAGGTGGAAAAAGAATGAAGGTAGGCGTTATAGGATGTGGGGGTATGGGAACGACCCATTACCTCTCTCTCAAAGCTTTATCTGAGCAGATGGATGTGGAGGTTGTGGCGGTGGCAGACTGCAGAAAAGAATTTCTGGACAAAGCGGCAGAACATTTTCCTGGTGTACGAAAGTATGAGCTGGGAATGGATCTGATTGAGCAGGAGAACTTGGATATCGTACATATTTGCCTTCCGAGTTATCTTCATGTGAGTCATGCGGTGGCAGCGATGGAGAAGGGGATGAATGTTTTTGTAGAAAAGCCGGTATGTCTGACGAGGGAAGATGCGGATGCGATTCTGGATGCAGAAAAACGGACGGGAATGAAAGTGATGGTCGGTCAGGTGGTACGTTCCTTTGAAGAATATCGGTATCTGAAAAAAGTGTATGACGATAAGACTTTTGGTAAACTTCGCTCGATTGTGATGCAGCGTATCAGCGGGGACGTACGATGGGGATTTGAAGATTGGTTTCATGATGAAAAGAGAAGTGGATCTGTCGTTTTGGATCTTCATGTCCATGATCTTGATTTTTTACGGTATATGTTGGGAGAACCGGATAATTTTGAAGTACGGGCAACGCCCTTTGACAGCGGTATGATTAACCAGATTATTACAACTTATGAATTTGGAAATGTTTTTGCCAGTGTGGAGGGGGTGTGGGATATTTCTCCTGCCTTGAAATTTGAAGCCAGCTTCCGAGCGTGTTTTGATGAAGCCACCGTGGTCTTTCATGGAACGAAAACGCCATCGCTGGTAGTGTACAAGAAAGATGGCACGGTAGAAACACCACAGTTTCATCCAGAGTATGAAGCGGAGGATACTTCTGCCGGAATCAATATTTCTAATCTGGGACCGTATTATACAGAGATTAAATACTTTATCCAATGCCTGAAGGAAAACAAACCGATTGAGGTGGCGCCTGTCAGCGAGGGGGTAAAATCAGTGGAACTGGCGTTGAGAGAATGGGAAGCAGCAAAAGAATATGTAAGAAAACATCAACAGATATAGGAGGAAAAGTTATGGCAAAGAAAATAGTAGCGCTTTTTTTATCAGCAGCAATGGTTGCATCTATGATGGCGGCATGCGGCGAACCAAAAGGCAAAGAAGAAAACTCAAACGGTAAGGAAACAACAGAAAAAGGTGAAGATTCCGGAGAAGAGATCACACTGAAGGTTTTTGACGCTCATGCATATGGTCTTGACCAATATGCGGAGATGGTGGAGGCTTTTGAAAAAGATCATCCGGGTGTAAAGATTGAGGTTCAGCATGCGGCGAATGATTCCAATACACTGCTTCAGTCCAGAGTAAATTCCGGTGATATTCCTGACGTATTTGATGTGGAATCTGGAACTTCCGCAAAAAAATATTATGAATACGCTTATGATTGGACAGAAGATACGGATGTAACGAGCCTTTTTAATGAAGATGCTTTAGAAACAGGAAGAGATGATGATGGCAAAATAAAATCCCTTCCATGGACTTATGAAAATATGGGTATCCTTTATAATAAGGATTGTTTTGAAAAAGCTGGAATTACAGCTCTTCCCACTACAATGAGTGAATTGGAGGAGGTATGTAAGAAACTGAAAGATGCAGGCATCACACCGATTGCGCTTCCGGCAAAAGAGACCTGGGTGATGGGACAGCTGGCTACTCACTTCATAATCGATAAAGAGTTGGGAGCAGAAGGAACGAATGAAGCATTAAAATCTGGTGAGCTGACTTTTGCAGATCTTCCTCATTGGGAAAATCTTTTCAAATTCCTTGATCTTGCTATGGAATATGGTCCGGACAAACCTTTGGAAGTGGATTGGGAAACTTCAGAAAATATGCTGGCAAATGGCGATGCTGCAATGATCCATATGGGAGACTGGTGTCAGTCTACGCTGGATTCCTTTAATCCTGATGCAAATCTGGGATTTTTGCCGACACCTGTAGGAGATGGAGCAGAAGACTGTACGCTGCTTTCTTCTTGTAACTGGACGTATATTGTAAATAAGGATTCCGAACATCTGGAACTTGCAAAAGAATACTGTGAATATATTTTGACGTCAGAAATGGGACAGTATTGGATGTGTGAAGGTGTAGGAGCTGTACCGGGTGTGAAAACAGAGAAAGAAGTAAAAGGTGCATTGGCAAATGATGCAAAAACGTACATTGCTGATGGAAAGACAGATGGATGGATTCATACGATTGCACCTACAAGCTATACAGATGTTTGCGGACCATATCTTCAGGCTTACATGACTGGCGATATGAGCGCTGAAGAAGTAACGCAGGCGTTCCAGGAATTCTGGACAGCAGGCTGATAAATGGGGGGTGCTGCACTTGAGCGTGTTAAGATATTTCGTGCGGCATCCCCGTTTTTGAAATTACGATCTGGGAGGGGATAAATTTTGAAAAGTAAAAAGATAAAAGAAGTGCTTTTGTTTGCTTTATTTGTATTTCCGGCAGTAGCATTTGTCCTTTTTGCAACGGACATCCCGTTTGTGATGAACCTGTACTATTCTGTATTTGAGTGGAATGGTATCGGAAAATCCATGAAGTTTGTGGGATTGGATAACTTTGTGAAGATTTTTACGAATGATAGTCTGTTCTGGAAGGGTGTTACCTTCACTTTAAAATTTGCCGTATTTTATGTGGTGATCGTGAATGTCATTTCTCTTGTGGTGGCTATGGTCATGTCAAAAGAAAGAAAATCATCCAGCGTGGGAAGAGCATTTTACTATATCCCCTATATTATCAGTCTGACGGCAATCAGTTTGATCTGGAAATTTATCTTTGGACCGGGATTTGAGGCGCTGTATGATATTACCGGATGGGAATTCTTTAACTGGAGTTGGGTAGGAACGCCAAAACTGGCATTTTATGTGGTCGTGATCATGGCGGTATGGCAGAATGTGGGATTCTATATGGTGAATTACATTGCCGGAATTATAGCGGTCCCGAAAGAACTCATTGAGGCGGCGAAGATTGACGGGGCAAATGGATTTCAGGTGTTTCGGAAGATCACCTTCCCGCTAATTATGCCGGCGGTATCCATCTGTATGCTGACCTCTTTGACTTTTGCCTTCAAACTGTTTGATATCATCATGGTATTTACCAAGGGCGGACCGGCAAACTCAACAGTGACCGTCGCATACAATATTTATAAAGAAGCGTTTGTAAATAGTCAGTACGGCATGGCAACGGCGAAGTCTCTGGTATTTGTTGTATTTGTATTGATTGTAACAGCAATTCAGCTGAAAGTGACGAAGAGTAAGGAGGTTGAAGCATAATGAAAAAACTGAAAAAAGTCAATGTCCTTGCAATTATTGTTTTTGTATGTTCAATTTTCTGGCTGATGCCCTTGATTTTGATTTTCATTAACTCTTTTAAACCGTATAACGATATGATTCAACATTTCCTGTCTCTTCCAAAGAGCTGGAGTTTGGATATGTATGTGGAGACCTGGACAAAATTTGATTTTCCGCTGTTGATTGCCAATACCCTGTTATATACAGTGGCTACCGTGGTTATGATTGTTCTGCTGGCACCTATGGCGGCTTATAAGCTGGCAAGAACAAAAAGTAAACTCAGTGGTATTTGCTTTGTACTGATTATTATGCCGATGATGGTACCGTTCCAGTCTTATATGATCACGCTGACACGATTGGTAGCAAATGTGAATCTTACAGGAACAAGAATGGGGCAGTCGTTGGTAAGTATAGGACTTTGTATGCCTCTGGCAGTGTATATGATCCATGGATTTGTAAAAAATGTGCCTATTGAATTGGAAGAATGTGCATGTATTGATGGAGCAGGAAAGGTGAGAACGTATTTTAGCATTGTGCTTCCGCTTCTGAAACCGATTTTAACGACAGTTGTGGTTTTGGATACGCTTGCTACCTGGAATGATATTATTACCAACCAGTTGATCGTAGGAGGGAACGCAAAAGCGATGAACATTCAGAATGCTTTGTATATGCAGTTTTCTGCTCAGACGGCGGACTGGGAACATGCGCTTCCTGGTATCGTGATGTCTATGATCCCCAGTTTGATTTTCTTTGTGTTTATGCAGAAACATATTGTAGGCGGTGTGACGGCGGGGGCAGTCAAAGGCTGATATAGGAAAGGATAGGTAAACATATGAAAATAGGTGTATTGATCGAACTTTTTAAGGATACGAATATTGATGAAAGATTTGCAGAACTGCGCTCTATGGGAATGGAGAGCTGTCAGTTGGTGTGCTGGAACAGAGAAATTCTTCATGATGATAAGGTGGCAGAGGCAGTGAATGCAGCAGTGGAAAAACATGGAGTTCATATCACGGCATTCTGGTGCGGATGGGAAGGCAGAAAAGTGTGGGATTTTTACGAAGGGCAGCTCACTTTGGGATTGGTTCCCTCAGACTATCGCGTGGAACGATTGAAAATGTTAATGGAAGGCTCTGATTTTGCTAAGAAAATCCATGTGAAAGACTTTGCAACTCATGTGGGATATATGCCGGAAAACCCCTATGATCCGAAATATGAAGAAGTATTAGTGGCTTGCAAGGCAATCGTAGAAAAATGTCGGGAAAATGGACAGAATTTTCTTTTTGAGACGGGACAGGAAACACCAGTCACCTTAAAGAGAGCGATTCAGGATATCGAGAAGGCATTGGGAAAAGGGCATGTGGGAATCAATCTGGATCCGGCAAATCTGCTGATGTATGGAAAAGCAAATCCTGTAGATGCTCTGGACGTGTTTGGAGAGTATGTAATGGGAATTCACGGAAAAGATGGATGTTACCCTACGGATGGTCATGCGCTGGGAGCAGAGATGCCGTTGGGACAGGGAAAAGTAAATTATCCGGCTTTTATTGCTAAATTAAAAGAGGTGGGATATCAGGGAGATATCACCATTGAGCGGGAAATTTCTGGAGAAGAACAGAAAAAAGACATTCTTATGGCAAAAGAAGTGCTGGAAAAATTAATTTAAGAGGATTTTAGTGAGGGAGCTTTCAGGATATAAGAAACTGTATCTTGAGAGCTCTTTTATTCTGTGATTTATTCTTGGGAATAGTAAGGCGTGTAGGAAAAAGAAGATATTTTTGTAACGAAATCCATTGTTGCCGATTTTTATTTATAGTATACTTAAAAAAAGATGTTGTGGTCAAAAGATGTCTGGTTTATGACCTTTTGACCCTGGCATCTAAAAAGTTTGCAAGGAAACATCTTTCTGATAAATTTTATCTGGAAGGTGATCAAAGAAAGAGTCTTCGCAATATTATAGCAAGAGAAATGTTGGTCAATACGTTGATTCATCGAGAATTGACAAGTTCTTTTATTGCAAAATTTGTAATTGAAAAGAAGAAAATTTATGTGGAAAATGCAAATCGAGCTACAAAAGATGGGGTGATTACGCCGGAAAATCTGGAACCAAATCCGAAAAATCCTATTATTGCAGCTTTTTTCAGGAATATAGGCTATGCAGATCAGTTAGGTTCCGGTGTGAGGAATCTGTATAAATATTCCAGGTTATATTCTGGAAAAGATCCTGAATTTAAAGAGGGAGATGTGTTTCGAATCACGGTTCCTCTGGAAGAAGAGTATTCTTTTGATTATGAAAATCGAGGGCAGCTGGTGAGTGAAAAGAAAACGCTGTATAGTGTAGAAGGTATTAAAAATAAAAGTAATGCCGATAAAACAGAGAAAAGTGCCGGTAAAGAAACGGAAAATGCCGGTAAAATGCCGGGAAAGATAGAACAAAACAATAGGAGTGCCGGTAAAGAGCTTTCTGCTTTTCTGGAAAAGAAAGGACTTTTGTTAACCAGTCAGCAGAAACGGTTGTTGGCTTACGTGGTATTAGCAGAAGAAGGAATCACCTCCGGTCAGGCGGGAGAGATATTGGGCGTGAAACAGAGGAGAGCCAGAGAAATTCTGAAAGAATTGACAGAAAAAGATATTTTGTGTAAAAAAGGTTCTTACAGAGATGCATCCTATATATTGAATGAAAAAATGGTCGGGTGATTTTAGTTTTCCGGAGAAAAGAATATAAAGTTTATACTTTTTGCCGGCGGTCAAAGATTGACCGCCGGATTTTATGCTTCTTCATTGTTTACGATGATTAAGTTGCTGTGGTACTTGATTTTGCCGGATAGGACATCATCATAAAACTGTTGCTTTGAATGGATATAATTGATACATTCTTGTACTTCTTTCAATTTTTTTTCCAGCAATTCTTTTTTCTTATCCAATATATTTTTGCGTTTTGGAATGGAACTTTGACCTTCCAAACATAAATCCACATATTCTTTCATTTCGGCAATACCCATACCACATTTTTTTAAGCAGGATAAACTTTCAATCCAGGCAATATCTCTATCATCAAAAATTCTGTAATTATTTTCGTTTCGCTTTACATTTGGGATTAACCCTTCGTTACAGTAATATTTTAAGGTTTCATATTTCATGCCGGTTAAATTGCAGATATCTTTCATAGAATACATAATTTTTCTCCTTAATTTTCTGATAAGGTATTGACCGGTAGTTACTACCGAGTTCTACAATGATATTGTACCTGAAAAATAAGGGAAAAGCAAGGAGGAATAGATCATGGAATATGTAACATTAAACAATGGAGTGAAAATGCCCAAATTAGGTTTTGGAGTTTTCCAAATTCCGAAAGAAGATTGTGAAGATTGCGTACTTGAGGCAATTAGGGTTGGGTATCGGCATATTGATACGGCACAATCCTATTTCAATGAAGAAGAGGTGGGAAATGCCATTGCAAAATGCAGTGTTCCAAGAGAAGAATTATTTATTACTACAAAGGTATGGATCGATAATTATGGATATGAAAAAGCAAAACAGTCCGTGTTGAATTCTATGAAAAAGTTAAAAACGGATTATCTTGATCTGGTATTGTTACATCAGCCTTTTTCGGACTATTATGGGGCTTACAGAGCCTTAGAAGAACTGTATAAAGCAGGAAAAATCCGTGCAATCGGCGTTAGCAACTTTTATCCGGACAGATTAGCTGATATGGTCGCGTTTAATGAAATACCTCCACAGGTTAATCAGGTGGAAACAAACCCGCTTTGTCAGCAGGTAATCGCACAGGAAAATATGATAAAGAGAAATGTGCAGATGGAAGCATGGGCCCTTTTGGAGAGGGGAAAAATAATATGTTTGCAAATCCTGTCCTTAAAGAAATAGGAGAAAAATATAAAAAATCGGTTGCACAGGTAATCTTGCGCTGGCTCATGCAAAGGGATATCGTAGCATTGGCGAAATCAACACATATCGAAAGAAAGAAGGAGAATTTTGAGATTTTTGATTTCCGCTTATCGGAACAGGATATGGAAACTATCCGCGAATTGGACACAAATACAAGTTTATTCTTCAATCATCAGACAACTGAAACGGTCGATAGATTTGTAGGGATGATTAATGATAGAAAAGGGAAAATTTAATACAAAATTTGGATACTTGCTGCAGCTGTCACATGAAATGCATATTCAGAAATAATTAAAGCGACAGCTGCAACTTATGTTTATAAACCTTATCGAAAATAAGAGTAGAACAGATACAGACCTGCTTTCAGAAAAAGCGTGATGAGCAGCAGAGTGAGAACGGTACAGAAAGCAGGCATATTGAGCAGGGCGGTGGTAACGGTGATAAATAATTGAAAGATCAGTAAAAGATCTAAGGCGATTCCGCCGCTTTTGTCATGCAGATACTGGTTTCGTTCGTCTTGTTCGCTCTGAAGTTGTTCCTTTAAAAGTAATTTGTTTTTGAGCAATTTTTTATTATGGACAATTCTTGTGGTAGTGTAAATGATTCCGCCGAAAAAAAATGAAGTCGCTGATCGTGTTGGCCAGACCGGTCATAACTCTTGAATCGCCGCCCAGTTCGCCCATAACCACCATATAGATTAACATCAGAACAAGCAGGAAATAAGACATTTTTATTCGCAGCTGGATTTTTTGTGTGTAGGTGCGTGGTTTAAAATTCTTCATATTGTTTGTCCTCCATTTCTTTGTTTTCTCTCAGACAGCATAAATCCTCAACAGTAACTTGAAATACTTCAGCCATACGGTAGGCTAACATCAGGGAAGGATTATATTGTCCTTTTTCAATAGAAATAATGGTTCTTGAAGATACATGAACCAGATCAGCTAACTGCTGCTGGGTCATTTTAAAATGGGTGCGAAGTTCTTTTACTTTTGTTTTCATGTTGTTCTGCCTTTCTTATATGAAGGAAACTTCTTGTGAAGTTAACTTCATATTGTCATGTGAGAGATTTTGCGTCAAGAAGGATATAAAATTTAGTAAAGCTGTCGTATTCAATGGATTAGGGGAAGAAAGTATACTTTTTTGGTGTTTTGAAAATTTGTCACTATTTCTTTGGTGGTTTTGCGTTATTTTTATGGAAAAATAGACTAATTCTGTTGAGAAATATTACGAAATAGTAATTTTTGAAAAAATGTATTTTGGTATCATTTCAAGAGAAGTGAGATCTTAAATTTCAATTTAAAGTATCAGGAAAATCCAGTTTTTACGGTCATTCAAAAGATTGCATTGTTA
>HF995394.1:77500-86203 GCA_000432335.1 Firmicutes bacterium CAG:646 | reverse complement strand
CCTGCGCCATTTGTAAAACCGCACTGCGTGCTTATCGTGGCTAACGCCACTGTTTTACTCATTAACAGGCGCTCAGCTCATACAGATGTCCGCTTGCAAAAACATGCAAGCATGTTTTGTGCCTCACGTACACTGTATGGTTGAACTGTTACTAAAATTTATTTTAAAAAGAAGAATCATATTGACAACTCCCCTCAGTCTTAGTATTATTACTAATAAGTAGAGATGAATTAATAAAGACTACTTATAAGTTTGACTAATGAATATTTATGAGCAAAGGAGACAAACAATGGCTAAAGTAGGAATTGTGATGGGTAGTGACTCTGATATGCCTGTAATGAGCAAAGCAGCAAGTATGCTGGAGAAGTTAGGTGTGGATTATGAGATGACCATTATTTCCGCACACAGAGAACCAGATGTGTTTTTTGAGTATGCAAAATCAGCAGAGGCGAAAGGGTTCAAAGTGATCATTGCAGGTGCAGGTATGGCAGCGCATCTTCCGGGAATGTGCGCAGCTATTTTCCCAATGCCCGTAATCGGTATTCCGATGCATACCACTTCTCTGGGAGGAAGAGATTCTCTGTACTCCATCGTGCAGATGCCTTCCGGTATTCCGGTTGCGACGGTAGCGATCAACGGAGGGGTAAATGCGGCAATTCTTGCAGCAAAGATTCTGGCGACATCAGATGAAGAATTGCTTGGACGCCTGAAAGCTTATTCCGAAGAAATGAAAGAAGAAGTTGTTGCGAAAGATGCAAAACTTCAGGAAGTAGGACATAAAAATTACGTAAAATAAAAGGGAGCCCTGAGCAGAGGGATGGAGGAATATCATGGATTACAAGAAGGCTGGAGTAGATATTGAAGCAGGTTATAAGTCTGTAGAGTTGATGAAAGAGCATGTGAAAAAGACCATGCGTGCAGAAGTATTAGGCGGTCTGGGCGGATTTTCCGGAGCATTTTCTCTGGAAAAGATCAAAGAGATGGAAGAGCCGGTACTGCTGTCCGGTACAGATGGCTGCGGAACAAAGGTAAAACTGGCGATGATCATGGATAAACATGATACCATCGGTATTGACGCTGTTGCCATGTGTGTAAATGATATCGCATGCGCAGGTGGAGAACCGCTGTTTTTCCTGGATTATATTGCCTGCGGCAAGAATTATCCGGAGAAGATCGCTGCTATCGTAAAGGGTGTGGCTGACGGCTGTCTGCAGTCAGAAGCAGCTTTGATTGGTGGTGAGACTGCGGAGCATCCGGGGCTGATGCCGGAGGATGATTATGATCTGGCTGGATTTGCAGTAGGTGTCTGCGATAAGAAAGATATGATTACAGGAGAAAATCTGAAAGCGGGAGACGTGCTGATCGGTATGGCTTCTTCCGGTGTACATAGCAATGGTTTTTCTCTGGTGAGAAAAGTATTTGAGATGACAAAGGAATCTCTGGATACTTATTATGATGAGCTGGGCAAAACTTTAGGAGAAACTTTGCTGGCTCCTACAAGAATTTACGTAAAAGCGCTGAAGAGCATTAAGGGGTCCGGTGTGACAGTAAAAGCCTGCAGCCATATTACAGGCGGCGGTTTCTATGAGAATGTTCCCCGTATGCTGAAAGACGGTGTGCGCGCAGTTGTAGAAAAAGACAGTTATCCGGTTCCTCCGATTTTCAAATTGATGGCAGAGAAAGGCGAAATCGAAGAGACCATGATGTACAATACCTTCAATATGGGTATTGGTATGATCGTTGCGGTAGATCCTGCAGATGTGGACAAGACCATGGAAGCAATCAAAGCAGCAGGCGATGTGCCTTATGTGATCGGTAAGATTGAAGAGGGCGAAAAGGGAGTGACCTTATGTTAAAAATGGCAGTTTTGGTTTCCGGTGGCGGAACTAATCTTCAGGCTATTATCGATAAACTGGAAGAGGGACAGATTACCAATGCGGAGATTTCCGTAGTGATCAGTAATAATCCCAATGCCTATGCTCTGGAGAGGGCAAAAAAACATGGAATTGAAGCGAGATGTATTTCTCCTAAACAGTATGAGAACAGAGAGGCATTTAATGAGGCGTTGCTGGCTGCGCTGCAGTCTTATGGCGTAGATCTTGTTGTTCTGGCTGGCTGTCTGGTGGTGATTCCGGAGATTATGGTTCAGGCGTACCCAAATCGGATCATCAATGTGCATCCGTCCTTGATCCCGTCGTTTTGCGGAACTGGTTATTATGGACTGAAGGTGCACGAAGCTGTTCTGGCAAGAGGAGCGAAAGTGACGGGCGCTACGGTGCATTTTGTGGATGAAGGTACCGATACCGGACCGATTATCTTGCAGAAAGCGGTGGAAGTAAGAGAGGGCGATACGCCGGAGATTTTGCAGCGCCGTGTGATGGAAGAGGCAGAATGGGAGATTATGCCAAAGGCGATCGATCTGATTGCCAATGATCGGATTAAGGTGGAAGACGGTCTGGTAAAATTAAAATAAAAACGGAAAGCGGACATCCCGGGGATTTTGTATTCCCGGGATGTAGTTAATGATAACAGGAGGATAAAGAGATGAAAGTTTTGATCGTGGGAAGCGGCGGAAGAGAACATGCGATTGCATGGAAAGTAGCGCAGAGTCCTAAGGTAGATAAAATTTACTGCGCCCCGGGAAATGCGGGAATTGAAGAGTATGCTCAGTGTGTACCTATCGGCGCAATGGAATTTGAGAAGTTGGCGGCATTTGCAAAGGAAGAAAAAATTGACCTTACGGTGATCGGTATGGACGATCCTCTGGTGGGAGGAATCGTGGATGTATTTGAATCGGAGGGACTTCGGGTATTTGGTCCGCGGAAGAATGCGGCGATTCTGGAAGGTTCCAAAGCATTTTCCAAGGATCTTATGAAAAAATATAATATCCCTACAGCGGCGTATGAGAATTTTACAGACCCCAAAGAAGCTTTGGAGTATCTGGCAACTGCGAAATTTCCCATCGTATTGAAAGCGGATGGACTGGCTCTGGGAAAAGGTGTTTTGATCTGCAATACGCTTGAAGAAGCTCAGGACGGCGTGAGAGAGATTATGGAAGATAAGAAGTTTGGTAGCGCCGGAAATACCATGGTAATCGAAGAATTTATGACTGGTCGGGAAGTTTCCGTGCTCACCTATGTGGATGGAAAGACCATTAAGCCTATGACTTCAGCCCAGGATCATAAACGGGCGCAGGACGGCGATCAGGGATTGAATACGGGTGGTATGGGAACCTTTTCCCCCAGTCCTTTCTATACAAAAGAAGTGGATGCATTTTGTAAGGAGCATATTTATCAGGCAACGGTGGATGCTATGGCGGCAGAGGGAAGAGAGTTCAAAGGGATTATTTTCTTTGGTCTGATGCTTACGGAGGAAGGTCCTAAGGTATTAGAGTACAATGCTCGTTTTGGTGACCCGGAGGCGCAGGTGGTTCTTCCGAGAATGAAAACGGATATTGTGGATGTATTCGAGGCTTGTATTGACGGTACGCTGGATCAGATTGATCTGCAGTTTGAAGAAAATGCGGCTGTCTGTGTGGTGCTGGCTTCTGATGGCTATCCTGTATCTTATGAAAAAGGTTATCCCATTCATGGTCTGGAAAAATTCAAGGAAAAAGAAGGGTATTACGTGTTCCATGCAGGAACAGCTAAAAAAGACGGACAGATCGTTACCAATGGCGGTCGTGTACTGGGCGTAGTTGCCAAAGGAGAGGATCTGAAAAAAGCCAGAGCAAATGCTTATGAGGCGATTGAACTGGTGGAATTTGAAAATAAATATTATCGTCATGACATTGGAAAAGCTATTGACGAGGCATAAAAATAAAAATGAAAGTGGGGACATGATCGCTAACGGCGTATCGTGTCCCTGCATTTCTTTATAATGAAAAATTTTGGCGAAAAGAGGAAATCAGAGAATAATACGGAATATTTTATTACACAAAGTCATTGAGAAGGGCAGGTGTATCTATGAATATCAGAGAACGTGCAGAAGAAAAAGAGTATCAAAATCTCAGTCCCTATGCGTCTTTCAGCCGAGATTCCCGGGGCAGGGAGCGTTTGGAGACGGAGTGTGATATTCGGACGGTGTACCAAAGAGACCGGGATCGGATTATTCACTCAAAGGCATTTCGCAGGCTGAAAGATAAAACTCAGGTTTTTCTGGCAGCGCAGGGGGATCATTACCGTACCAGACTTACCCATACGCTGGAGGTGTCCCAGACGGCGAGAACGATCGCTAAGGCTCTGGAACTGAATGAGGATCTGGTGGAGGCGATCGCTCTGGGGCATGATCTGGGGCATACGCCGTTTGGTCATGCGGGAGAAGCGGCGTTGAATGAGATCTGTCCATTGGGATTTTCTCATTATAAACAGAGTATTCGTGTGGTGGAGCTTTTGGAGAAGAATGGAGAAGGTCTGAATCTTTCCTGGGAAGTGCGGGACGGGATAAAAAATCACCGGACAGCGGGAACACCTCATACTTTGGAGGGGCAGGTAGTTCGCTTGTGTGATAAAATCTCATATATTCATCATGATATGGATGATGCGGAGCGGGCAGGAATTTTCAGTGAGGATGATATTCCCATTACGATTCGGGTAGTTTTGGGAGATTCCTGTCGGGAACGGTTGAATGCCTTGATTCATGACATTATTACGACCAGCTATGGAAAAGATCGGGTAGAGATGTCTCCAGAAGTGGGAGATGCTATGATGGCGCTTCGCAAGCTGATGTTTGCCAGCGTATATCGAAATCCCATTGCCAAGAAGGAAGAAAAGAAAGCGGGAAGTATGCTGCAGGAGATGTATCTGTATTATGTGAAACATCCAGATGCTATGTCCACAGAATATCGGGAACTGATTCGGAAAGGGGAACCATTAGAACGAGTGGTGTGTGATTATATCTCAGGAATGACAGATCAGTATTCTATGGCTAAGTTTAAGGAGATTTTTGTGCCTTCCGGATGGGCAGTGTATTAAAGGGTTCGTTGGTGTTTTTTGAAAAATGATGGAAAAAGAAAAAGGAAAAGTCCTTGTTGTGGGGAATAATAAAAATGAGAACGTGAAAATATGGAGGAAGCATGCGTTATTCAGAAGATTTAATCGAAGAGATACGGATGAAGAACGACATTGTGGATGTGATTTCCGGTTATGTGAAGCTGCAGAGAAAGGGCAGTTCCTATTTTGGCCTGTGTCCCTTTCACAATGAGAAGTCGCCGTCCTTCTCCGTAAGTCCCGCAAAGCAGATGTATTATTGTTTTGGCTGTGGAGCGGGAGGAAATGTATTCACATTTCTCATGGAATATGAGAATTTCACTTTTGTAGAAGCGCTTCGGGCGCTGGCTGAGCGGGCGGGAGTGGAACTGCCGCAGCTGGAATATTCCAAAGAGGCGAAAGAGCAGGCAGATCTGAAAGCTACTCTTCTGGAAGTAAATAAACTGGCGGCAAAGTATTATTATTATCAGCTTCGCAGAGAAGGCGGGGCTGCAGCGATGGCTTATTTGAAAGGGCGCAAGCTGAGCGAAAGTACCATGAATCAATTTGGTCTCGGATATTCGGACAAGTTCAGCGACGATCTTTATCGTTATCTGAAGAGTAAGAATTATTCAGACGAGATTCTCAGACAGTCCGGTTTATTCAATGTGGATGAACGCCGGGGAATGTATGATAAGTTTTGGAATCGGGTGATTTTTCCTATTATGGATGTGAATCATCGGGTGATCGGATTCGGAGGAAGAGTTATGGGGGATGGAAAGCCCAAATATCTGAACTCTCCGGAGACTAAGATTTTTGATAAGAGCCGCAATCTGTATGGGCTGAATCTGGCTCGGACGTCGAGAAAGAAGAATTTGATCATCTGCGAGGGGTATATGGATGTGATTGCCATGCATCAGGCAGGTTTCAATAATGCAGTGGCGTCTTTAGGGACGGCATTGACTTCTCAGCAGGCAAGCCTTTTGAAACGGTATACCGATGAGGTGCTGATCATTTATGACAGTGATGAGGCGGGAACAAAGGCAGCTCTGCGGGCGATTCCCATGCTGAAAACAGCGGGGTTGTCTACAAAGGTGATCAATCTGAAGCCGTATAAGGACCCCGATGAATTTATTAAGAATCTGGGAACAGAGGCGTTTCAGGAGCGGTTGGATCACGGGATGAACAGTTTCCTCTTTGAGTTGAAAGCCATGGAAGGTCAGTTTGATATGGAGGATCCTCAGGGAAAAACGGACTTTTATAAAGAAGCCGCCCAGAAGCTTCTTCGGTTTGAAGACGAACTGGAGAGAAACAATTATATTCAGGCGGTAGCAAAAACGTATGAGGTCAGTCCCGAAGAACTTCGCAGGATGGTCAATCGGCTGGCGCTGCGTGGAACAGGAATCCCGGAACCGGTAAAGCCAAAGTCCGGGCGTAACCGTTCGCAGGAAAAGCAGGATGGATTTGAATTGTCCCAGAAGCTGATGCTTACCTGGATGACTTCTTATCCGGAATTGTTCGGAGAGATCGCTCGTTATATCGGACCGGAGGATTTTACAAAGCCGCTTTATCATACGGTGGCAAAGATGTTGTTTGAGCAGTATGAAAAGGGTGAATTGAATCCTGCAAGACTGTTAAATTATTTTACGGACAATGAAGAACAAAAAGAGGTGGCAGCTGTTTTCAATGCAGCCATTCCTCTTGAAACAGATGAAGAAAGGAAGAAAGCGCTTCTGGATGTGGTGTGCAGAATGAAGGAAGACAGTATTGCCCATCGCACGGCATTGCTGGAACCTACCGATATGCAGGGGCTGATGAAGCTGATGCAGTCAAAAAAGGAACTGGAGGATTTGAAATCAGGCAAATTGCAGCTGCATATTTTTTTGAAATAGGGAAAACATATTCAGGAGTGTAAGATAGAAGTTATGGAAGGTGGAAAACAGATGGAAATGGATAAAGCCCAGTTTGCAGAAAAACTGAAGGCGCTTTTGGACTTGGGAAAGAAGAAGAAAAATGTTCTGGAATATCAGGAGATTAATGATTTCTTTCAGGGGATTACGCTGACAACAGAGCAGATGGATTTGATCTTTGAATATCTGGAGGCAAACGGCATCGATGTTTTGCGAATCACGGAGGATGACGCGTTGCTGGAGTCTGATGATCTTCCTTTGGAAGAGGAAGAAGTGGATATGGAAAATATCGACCTTTCCGTTCCAGAAGGAGTCAGCATCGAGGATCCTGTGCGGATGTATCTGAAAGAAATTGGAAAAGTTCCCTTGCTGAGCGCAGAAGAAGAGATTGATCTGGCAAGAAGAATGGAAAATGGAGATGAAGCTGCCAAAAAGCGTCTGGCAGAAGCCAACCTTCGTCTTGTGGTAAGTATTGCAAAACGTTATGTAGGACGCGGTATGTTGTTCCTTGATCTGATTCAGGAAGGAAACCTTGGTCTTATCAAGGCGGTAGAGAAGTTTGACTATACCAAAGGGTACAAGTTCAGTACGTATGCTACTTGGTGGATTCGTCAGGCAATCACGAGAGCGATTGCAGATCAGGCGAGAACTATCCGTATTCCGGTGCATATGGTGGAGACGATCAATAAACTGATCCGCGTATCCCGTCAGCTGCTTCAGGAGCTTGGACGTGAACCAACGCCGGAAGAGATCGCAGAGGAAATGAGTATGCCAGTGGAGCGTGTGCGTGAGATTCTGAAGATTTCTCAGGAGCCGGTTTCTCTGGAGACGCCAATCGGTGAAGAGGAAGACAGCCATCTGGGTGATTTCATTCAGGATGACAATGTACCGGTTCCGGCGGATGCAGCGGCATTTACTTTGCTGAAGGAACAGTTGGTGGAGGTTTTGAGTACGCTTACTGAGCGTGAGCAGAAAGTACTCCGTCTGAGATTCGGTCTTGATGATGGAAGAGCGAGAACGTTGGAAGAAGTGGGTAAGGTATTTAACGTTACCCGTGAGCGTATTCGTCAGATTGAGGCGAAAGCGCTGAGAAAGCTGCGTCACCCCAGCCGCAGCCGTAAATTAAAGGATTATCTGGATTGATCCGTTTATCGAAGAGACTTTCCATGAATGCTTCTTTTGTGACGCCGGGAAACCGGTTGGCTGATGTGGGAACGGATCACGGTTATATTCCGATTGCTCTGGTGCAGGAGAAAATCATTCCCTCTGCATTGGCGATGGATGTGAATCCGGGGCCCCTGGAACGGGCAAAGCAGCATATTCGGGAATCCCATCTGGAATCCGACATACATACCCGCCTCTCTGATGGTGTGCAGTCTCTGCAGCCTGGAGAGGCGGATTCTGTATTGATCGCAGGTATGGGAGGCGCTTTGACAGTGAAGATTTTGCAGGAGGGAAGAGAAGTTCTGAGAACGGTAAAAGAACTGATCCTTCAGCCGCAGTCGGAGATTGATAAAGTGCGCCGTTATCTGGAACAGGCAGGATATAAAATCACAAAAGAAGACATGGTATGGGAAGAGGGAAAATACTATCAGGTCATGAAGGCAGAAGCTGGGGAAATGCATTATGACTGTGAGAATTTTTACCACTATGGAAAACTGCTTCTGGAAAGCGGACATCCTGTTTTGAGAAAATATCTCACGCAGAGAAGAGCGTTGTGTGAACAGCTTTTAAAAAAACTTGACCAGGAAGGCAGGATAGAAGAGCGTACACAGGCGAGACTTCAGGAAATAAAGGAGGAAATACAGCGCATCGATACAGCGCTG
>HF995394.1:26186-77423 GCA_000432335.1 Firmicutes bacterium CAG:646 | reverse complement strand
GGAATCCTTCCTTTGCATTGAGCTGGGATAATGTGGGACTTCTTGTGGGGAAGGAAGAAAAAGAGATCGGAAAGATTTTTGTGGCGCTGGATGTTACAGAGGAAACGCTGGAACAGGCAGTGGAAGCAGGGGCGGATCTGATGATCACGCACCATCCGCTTTTATTTTCTCCGGTAAAAAAGGTTACTTCCGGGGATTTTATCGGAAGAAGGCTCATAAAGATGATACAGAATGATCTTTGCTATTACGCCATGCATACAAATTTTGATGTAAAAGGAATGGCGCAGTTAAATGAGACTTGTCTTGGACTTTTAAATTCCCGCGTTTTGGAGGTTACCGGGGCAGATGTCAGCGGAAAAGAGGAAGGGATTGGAAGAGTGGGACGGCTGGAAAAGAAAATGACACTGGAAGCTTTTGCGAAAAAAGTGAAAGAGGATTTTCAGATTCCAGATGTGAGAGTTTACGGAGAACCGGAACTTCTGGTGGAACAGGTCGCAGTAAGCAGCGGTTCGGGAAAAAGTATGATCGGCGCGGCATTAGCGCAGCAGGCGGATGTTCTGGTGACGGGAGATATTGACTATCACAGTGGGATTGATGCGGTGGCGCAGGGATTGGCGGTGGTGGATGCCGGTCATTATGGAACGGAATATTGTTTCATAGAGTATATGACAGGAGAATTAAAAGTAATGTTTCCAGAACTGGAAATTATAAGCGCAAAGGTGCACCATCCCTATCAGGTATTGTAGGGACAGCAGGAAAGGAGGCAGCAGTCATGGAGCAGAAAATGTATCGTGTGACAGTGGGGGAAGAGAGCAGAGAGTATCCGGAAGGAACGCCTTATGGAGAAATTGTAAAGGATTTCGAACATCAGGCGGCGTATCCGGTGGTGTTGGTGATGGTTGGAAATAAGCTTCGGGAGCTGCATAAGCGGCTTCATGGAGACTGCAGCCTGTCTCTGATCACCACAGCGGACGATATTGGTAATAAAACTTATAAGAGAAGTATGAATCTGCTGCTTTTAAAAGCGGTGTATCATGTGGCAGGTCATGAAAATATAAAAAAGATCGTGCTGCACTTTACTACAGGGGCAGGATTTTATTATACGATCGATGGAAATGTACAGGTCAATGAAGAATTTCTCCAGAAAGTAGAAATCTATATGCAGCAGATGGTGGAGAAAAAGATTCCCGTTATGAAAAGAAGTATATCTACTTCGGCGGCTATTGATCTGTTTCATCGGTATGGCATGTATGATAAAGAAAAATTGTTTAAGTACCGGAGAGTTTCTCGTGTAAATATCTATAGTCTGGAAGAATTTGAGGATTATTTTTATGGGTATATGGTATGGCACACAGGATATCTGAAATATTTTAAATTATATCCTTACGATGAAGGTTTTGTGATGCAGATGCCAAAAAGAAAAGATCCGGAACGGGTGGCAGAGTTCGTGCCGTCCCCAAAGATCTTTCAGGTGCAGAAGGAATCTGAAAAATGGGGAGAAATGCTGGATGTTTCAGTGGTGGGAGAAATCAATGAGAAAATTTCCCGGGGAAAGATAGAAGAAATGATTTTGATATCGGAGGCTTTGCAGGAAGGAAAGATTTCTAAAATAGCAGAGCAGATCAGTCAGCAAAGAGATGTAAAATTTGTGATGATTGCCGGTCCGTCTTCTTCCGGGAAAACAACATTTTCTCACAGACTGTCTATTCAGTTGGCGGCCCATGGTATGAAACCACATCCTATCGCAGTGGATAATTATTTTGTGAACCGGGAAGATACTCCGAGGGATGAAAATGGCAATTATAATTTTGAGTGCTTGGAAGCTATCGATATCGAGCTTTTCAATCACGATATGAACGCCCTTTTGAGAGGAGAGCGGGTGGAACTTCCCCGGTTTAACTTCAAATTGGGAAAACGGGAGTACAAGGGAGATTTCCTGCAGATGAAACCAAATGATATTTTGGTGATCGAGGGAATTCACAGCCTTAACGATCGGATGAGCTACTCTTTGCCAAAAGAGAGTAAGTTTAAGATTTATATCAGCGCTCTGACACAGCTAAATGTGGATGAACACAATCGTATTTCCACTACAGATGGACGGCTGATCCGGCGTATGGTACGGGATAACAGAACCCGGGGTACCAGTGCAAGAGAAACGATCGCTATGTGGCCTTCGGTGCGCAGAGGGGAAGACGAAAATATATTCCCTTATCAGGAGGAAGCGGACGCTATGTTCAATTCGGCGCTGATCTACGAACTGGCAGTATTAAAATTATATGCGGAGCCGCTGCTTTTTCAGATTCAGGAGGACACACCGGAATATCAGGAAGCGAAGCGACTCTTGAAGTTCCTTGATTATTTTGTGGGAGTTCCCAGCGAAGCGATACCGAATAATTCCATTTTACGGGAATTTGTAGGGGGAAGCTGCTTTGATGTGTGAGAGGACTTCTCAACAAGTATTTGACGAATCTGTATGTTATGTGTTAGAATACTTCCCGTAAGTAGAATAAATGGTCGCAGCTGACGGATCCGAAAGGTGTCAGGTGAGGAAAGTCCGGGCTTCGCAGGGCAGGATGCCGGATAACGTCCGGTGGAGGTGACTCCAAGGCCAGTGCAACAGAAATATACCGCGTTAGCAATGAGCCGTGCAGACTGGTCTGTAGGGTTCATTGCTAACGTAAGGGTGGAAAGGCAGTGTAAGAGACTACCGCCTCTCTGGTAACAGCGAGGGCACATGTAAACCCCATCCGAAGCAAGACCGAATAAAAGCAATGTGGCTGCCCGTCACGCTTTTAGGTGGGTCGCTGAAGCTTGTTGGTAACAGCAGGATTAGATAGATGACCATTCACGACATAACCCGGCTTATCGTTCTGCTTACGAGATAAAAAATACAGACTGCCACGGGAGCAGGTGCGGAATTTGGTATTGCGCACTCTCTCAGGGCAGTCTTTTTATTCTCATATTGGGGCAGAATTGTGGAAGTGCGCAGCACGAAACAATTCGTCAGGCATCTTTTGACCATAACATCATTATATAGGATGCTTTAGGTTAGAAAAGGAGAAAACGAATGAAAAGGATTATTTTAGCATCGCAGTCTCCCCGTCGGAGGGAGTTGTTAACTCAGATTGGATTAAAGTTTGAAGTAATTCCCAGTACCGTGGAGGAAGTGATTACCAGCGCGAACCCAGTGGAAGTGGTACAGGAACTGGCGCAGCAGAAAGCCCGGGATGTGGCAGAAGTGGCAGGGAGAGAAATGGCGAAGGATTCTTTGCTGGTGATTGGCGCAGATACGATTGTGGTGTACGAGGGAAAGATTCTGGGAAAACCTGAAGATAAAGAAGATGCTGTTCGGATGCTTACCATGCTTCAGGGAAAAGAGCACAGTGTTTATACAGGGGTGGCGCTTTTGTCAGGGGAGCAGGAAATTGTTTTTGCAGAGGAGACTCGAGTGCAGATGTGTCCCATGACACCGGAGGAGATTTTGTGGTATGTAAATACGGGAGAACCTATGGACAAGGCAGGAGCTTACGGGATTCAGGGGTTGTGTGCCCGGTTTATCCGACAGATTCAGGGGGACTATAATAATGTGGTAGGTTTGCCCGTGGGAAGGATTTATCAGGAACTTAAGAAGGAAGAAGGTGTTTTCTGATGGAAAACGGACGGTCAGGTGTCAATTATCCGGGATATGAACATCAGGTACAGTATTATGAGACGGATCAGATGGGCTGCGTACATCATTCTAATTATATCCGTTGGTTTGAGGAAGTGCGGAGTGATTATCTGAGAGTTCTCGGTATGGGGTATGATAAGATGGAGGAGGCAGGGATTGTAAGTCCGGTGCTGACCATAGAGGCGGCTTACAAATCCATGACTCGCTATGGAGAGACGGTGGAGATTCAGGTGGGGATAAAAGAATATAATGGAATCCGTATCCGTCTGGAGTATCTGATCAAAGACCGGGATTCTAAAGTGGCGCGGTGCATCGGGGAGAGCAGTCATTGCTTTCTTGACAGGGAAGGAAAACCCATTTCCCTGAAACGCTCCAAACCAGAGTGGCATGAAAAATTTTGCAGGGAAATGGAAAGCTATCTTCAGGCGCAGGGTACTCCTTCATAAATAAAAAAGTGCATTTTAGCATTTTGCCCTTTAATCTGAAAAATATGTTTCTTTTCGCAGCAACGGTGCATTCCCTGATGTTCATAGAATCCGTAATTGCAGCTGGTATCTGTAAAAAGATAAAATTCGTTTAAATTTTCTTGTTTCATATAATTCATGGCAGCCTGAAAAAGCTGTTTTCCGATTCCTTTTCCCCGGCAGACGGGACTGACGGCAAAAAGAGCCAGTTCTGCCGGGTAGGAGCGGTGATTTTCTTTTAAAAGCTGCTGATCAATTCCATTTACACTTCCAAAAATTTTCATCATTTTTCGTCCTTCCCGGGAAAGATAGAGAGATAAAAGAGACCGTATCTGACGAAGTCTGGCGCCTGGAGGACACTTATGCTTTTGTATATTTTTTACCAGAATGATTCCCACGACTTCTCCCTGACAGACTGCCACTTGTGAAAAAGTATAATTGGTGAGGCAGCTGGTAAGAAATACCCGGGCAAGTTTATCTGCGGTTTTGGGGCTGCACATCTGATCGTAATGCCAGGTCTCCCGGATGATATGCTTGAGGGGAAGAAAATCCTGTTTTTGATAACTGCGTAAAATAGTGTTCATAATTTTTTCTCCTTGTGATTTGTTTTGATATTTTGTATGATAAAGTATACAGTAAGTGTAAAGTCAACAGGGAGAAAAGAAAAATGAAGAAAAAGAGGTCAGGGCTTACCACGGCGCAATTTGCAAAGCTTCACGGAGTCAATAAACGTACGCTGCATTACTACGATACGATTGGTCTGTTTTCCCCTCAGGAAAAAGGAGAAAATGGATATCGCTATTATGATCCTTCGCAAAGTATGGAATTTGAGTATATTCGGATGCTGAAAGAATTGCATATGAGTATAGAAGAAATACAGGAATATAGAAAACATCCATCTGCAGGAGCTTTTATGGAAATAGCGCTGGAAAAAGAAAGGGAATTAGAAGAAGAGATTACAAAACTGCGCCATAGGAAAGCGGTTTTAAAAAGGCGGAAAGAGCAACTTGCTTTTTGCGAGCAGTTACAGGAACAGGAGATTAGGATTGTATCGTGTAAAGAAGAGAAACTTTTGATCCTGGACGGGAAGTTTGGAGAGGAAGAAGTGGATTCTTTATTTGCAGAGGCGAAGGCGGTCTGGGATATGGAACAAATTCGCATGGGAATCGGTGATTTTATCTCGCTGGAAAAGATAAGAGAAGGAAGATTTTCGGAATACGACGGACTGTATACTCCGGCAGTGGACAAAAAATCTCCGGGGAAAAGCATGATCAAACCGGCGGGGAGATATCTCAGCGGTTATCAGAGGGGGAAATGGGAAAGACTCCCGGAGGTGTATGAGAAAATGCTTACGTACGCTAAAACCCATGGGCTGGAACTGACAGGATACGTCTATGAAATGGGATTGAATGAATTTGCTATTCATAAACCGGAAGATTATATGACGCAGGTCATGGTTTTGATCCGGGAGTAGGAGAAAAGTAATGAAATGTGGATAAAGTAAATAAAAGATGATGTTTGAAAAGCTCTTGTCCGTGTATGATAAAGATAATCGGGTATCTGTTTAATATAAAAGCAGAAATAAAGATACAGGTGAGGGAAAACGATATGAGAGCAGTAGAAGTGAGATTACAAAATGCATCGATGCAGGCAGGTATTGAAAAAAATCCGGTGATTCAGTGGCAATATGGAGAGGAGGATGCCGGAAAACGTCAGTCTTCTTATCAGATTCAGATCTTAAAGGAAAAGGGAGAAATCTGTGCGGACACGGGAGAAATCAATTCTTCTGAGCAGAATAATATTGAGATTCCGATGGAATTGAAAAGTCTGCATGGGTATGAGATACAAGTAAAGGTAAAATCTCAGGATGGAGAGGAAGAATGGGGAGAAACCGGGCATTTTATTTCTGGGGTTCAGCCGGGAGAATGGAAAGGAAGATGGATCGGAGCAGGAAGCAGCAAGCCATTTTATGTGGGAAAAGAAATTTTTCTGGAGAGAAAAATAAAATCCGCATATATGGCGGTCTGTGGTCTGGGACAGTTTCAGATACGGGTGAATCAGGAACAGGCGGGAGAAGGATGTCTTTACGGTTCCTGGACGGACTTTGAAAAAAGACTGCATTATTGGGTGTTTGACGTATCCGGGCAGGTGCGCCAGGGAGTGAATGAGATCTGTATGGAAGTAGGAAATGGTTGGTATATAGGAGATACTTCCGAGGGCAGACATTTTTATACCATGAATCATCGCTATCATGCTTTTGGAACGGAACTGACTGGTATCATCCAGATGAGGATCGTATATGAAGACGGTACGGAAGAACTTGTAGTTACAGATGAATCCTGGGGAACCTGGGAGAGCCCGGTGACTTTGGCAAATGCGTATGGGGCTGAGGATTATGATGGAGAAAAAGCCTGTACGTGGGAAGAACTCTTTCTGCTGTTTAAAAAGAATAAAGTAAAGATTTTGTCGGAGGAAGAAAAGCCTCAGGGATGTCTGGTACCGGCGTTATACCCTCCGGTAAAGATTCTTCGCACCTATTCGGGGAAATTACTGAAAAAAGCAGGAAGGAAATATCTGTATGATCTGGGGCAGAATATGTCCGGTTTCTTTGAGATGACTGCAAAAGGAGAAAAAGGAACGATTCTCAAAATCACATCGGCAGAAAAAATAGATACAGATGGAAATATTGTACCCAGTACAAATACATGGAGTATCTGGAAAATGCAGGGAAAAGGTGAGATTGAGAGCTATTGTCCACGGTTTACTTATGGAGCGGGTCGCTGGATTCTTGTGGAAATTTTGCAGGCGCCGGAAAACTGTGAACCACAGATTGAATCTGTGAACGGACATTTTATATCCAGCGGAGCGAAAGATACAGGAAAATTTTCCTGTTCTGACAAAAGATATGAGGAGATTCATCAGCTGGTGAAATGTGCAGTGGAAAGCAATTTGAATCATGTACATACAGACTGTCCTACGGTAGAGAGAATGGGGTGGTTGGAGCCGAATCATCTAATGGGACCTTCTATTATGTATCTGAAAAATGTGGAAACATTGTGGGATAAAATTGGAGATGATATGCGGGATGCCCAGTATGGAGAAGAGGAAGAAGACGTGGATTTGGGAGAATTTCCTCATGTATATGGAGCGGGGCTGATCCCTTCGATTGCGCCTCGGTACGCAAAATTTATTGTGGACTGCGGAGCAGGCAGTTTTTGGGATATTATTCCATGGGGAAGCAGTCTTTTACTGGCAGAGGATCTTCTGGCAGATTTTTATGGAAATACACGGGTGATAAAAAAGAATTATTTGGCGGCGGCAGCTTACGTGGAATATCTTTGGAAAAAATATGAGGATTACCCAAAAATTTATGGAAAAGACGGAACAGAACATTTTCTTTGTCATGGACTTGGCGACTGGGGAACCGATCGAAAAGAGGGAGAATGTCGGGAAAATGTGGAAACGGCTTATTTATATTATGACTTGTGCGTATTGGGAAAATGGGCGAACGATCAAAAAGACAAAGAGAGGGAAAACTGGGCAAAGGCATGCGCAGAGCGGGTGAAAAGAGAATATAATCAGAGCCTTTTGCAAAAAGATGAATCCGGTATTTGGTATTATGGAGGCAAAGGAGAGCTGAAAAAGGAAAAAATGATGGCAAATCAGGCGCTTCCTTTATATCTGGGGATGGTACCGGAAGATAAAGAAAAAGATGTGAAACAGACATTTTTGGATTTGGCTGAAAAAGGGAAAATTCAATCCGGAGAGATCTGTCTGCGTTACATTTTCTGTATGTTATCTCAATATGGGAAAAATGAATGGATTGAAAAAATGATTATGCAGAAGGAACACCCCAGTTATTATCGGTTTATTGAAAAAGGTGAGACAACTTTGCCGGAATTTTGGTCAGATGATGCCAGAAGCAGAAACCATGATATGATGGGACACATTATGGAATGGTTTTATCGTGAGGTAGGGGGTATCTATTCTCGGGATGGGTTTAAAACGGTGGAGATCAATCCTCATTTTGTGGGGAACTTGTCATGGATTCGGTGTGCGTATGATTCTATTGCAGGGAAGATAGAGGTATTCTTGCAGAAGAAAGAAAACCGTTGTACCATGGAGGTGAGAATTCCAACCAATATGGAAGCGGCGATACATTTACCGGAAGAAAAAGTGTCTGTTTGCGGAGGGATTCATCGGTTTGAGTATTTAGTGTAAGAGACATTGGGGGAAGGAATATATGAAAAAGTCATTAGTTTGCAAACATTTAGTGATCTTTGGCTGTATTATTGCGCTGATCGTGGGCGCGACAACCGGTTTGCAGATTGCGTCCATGAATAATATACGCAATGCTGCGTATGAAACGATGGATACTCAGATCAGTTATTATCTGGGGATGATCGATAAAGAAATTTCTCATATGAGAAGAGTTCAGATCAGTTTTTTCAGTGACAGAAAGCTGGTTTCCATCGTAGCGCCTGAGATTAATCCTTCTCCCTATGAGATGCGAGAAGCGCTTTTGTCGGTGAAAGAGAAAATTAATTCTCTGGATGGACTCAGTGAATTAACGGGAGAGATCACTTTGTATGTTCCAAAATCTGGATACGTCATTGACGGAGCCACAGTTTCAAGAATGCGAGAGGCAGAATGGAAAGAATTTCAACAGTATGATACTTTGGAAAATGGGATTTTTTATGAGAATGAAGAAGAATTTTTCGTTCTGGAAAATGGAACGACAAAAGAGACAGATATGGATAATACAAACTATCTGCTTGTAATAACGTACCCTAAAAATAAAATTATTCAAAGTATTCGTCCACTGGAAGAGAAAGAGGGAGGAGCATTTTTTTACAGTGAGAAGCATGGAATTTTATCGGGGGAAAATACCGACAGGAAAGCGGCAGAAAAACTTTTTTCAGAACTGAATCAGACGGATATGGAAACAGGAGGAAAAGAGCAGAAAGCTGTTATAGATGGTAAGAGATATCTGTTATTTTCGGATGAGTCAAAATATCTGGGGCGGCTTTATCAGTTTTCCAGCGAACAGGAAGTTATGAAGTCTATGATAACATTGCGGGGCTATATGTATCTTATATGGATCGTTATCGCAGTGCTGGCGCTATTCTTCGTGTATTATACGCAGCAGACCATTCACAAACCGATGAAGAAACTGATGCGTGCCTTTGATTCGGTGAAAGAGGGAAACCTGAATGCTCAGATCCGAACGGATAGTGAAGATGAATTTGCGTATCTTTATCGGGGATTTAATGATATGGGACGGCAGATCAATCATTTGGTAAATGAGGTTTTACTCCAGAAAGATCTGATCCAGAGAACGGAATTGAAACAGCTGCAGGCACAGATTAATCCCCACTTTTTATATAACAGTTTTTTTGTGCTGAGTCGCCGGGTGAAACGAAGAGATTATGAGGGAGCGGAACAATTTGCCACTCTTTTGGGAAAATATTTTCGTTTCCTCACAAGAAATGGGACAGATTTTGTGGAACTGTCTCAGGAGGTGGAACACGCCCGTTGTTATAGTGATATTCAGGGAACACGTTTTCGGCAGAGGATGCGTATGGAATTTGGAGAACTTCCGGAAAATTACAGAACGATGAAGGTTCCAAGATTGATTTTGCAGCCGCTTTTGGAAAATGCCTTTGGTCATGGTCTGGAAGATAAGGTGAAAGATGGGATTCTCAGAGTGCGGTTTGAGGAAAAAGAAGGGCTTCGGATTCATGTGGAAGATAATGGGGAAATACTGACGGATGAAATGCTGGAAAATATGAGAAATTCGCTCCATGGAGAAACTCAGGCTGAAATTACAGGAATTGTCAATATTCATAAACGGCTGCAGTTATATTTTAAAGGAAAGGCAGGATTGCTTTTGGAGCGCAGTCCGTTGGGCGGATTGGATATTTGCATTTGGATAGAGGGGGCAGCGTAATGGAAAGAATGTTGATTGTAGATGATGAAATTGAGATATTGGAATGGCTGGAAGAATTATTCCTGTATGAGTACCCCAGAGAGGTGGAAGTGCATGCGGTATCTTCCGCCTATGAGGCTCTGGAAATTTTAGATCAGATGGCTTTCCATGTGATTTTGACGGATATTAGATTGTGGAAAGATCGGAATGCCTGTCAGAAAATTTGGAGTCGTTGCGGGAATTGGGGAGCAGGTTTGCATTTTCGGAAAAAATGCTTCTTTTTTTGCTGCGTTTGGATACAAGATGGGAGTATGCCCCTGATGATGAAAGCTTTTTGGAACAGTGTGGAGATATACTGAAAAAACGGATTCCGGAATGGATACGAATGGAAGAAGTTCTGTTGGAGCATCGTTTTCTGCTGCTCTTTTTTCAGCCGACAGAAAGGGATAATCATCAGTGGCACAGGATTTTTCAGGTGTCGAAGGGCGCAGTGGAAAATGTGCAGGAGATCTATGCACAGGAAAAGAGTTTTTCGGCGGTAGTTTCTTCTCAGACTTTGTGTCTGGAAAAAGTCAAAGAGCATATTTTACGGATGCGCAGAATCATGGCTGGTTATATGGGGGGCATGAGATCTGCCATTCTGGATGCGGAAAAAACGGAAACGGTATATGAAACACAAGTATTTGAGACAGACGAAAAAGTTAACGAGGAATGCTTGAAATTATATCTGGAACTTCATCAGAGAACCAGTTTTTTTCAGCTTTTGCACAGGTTTTGCGAACAGATCGGGAAAGGCAGGAGCCGGCATGATATGAGGGCAATGGAACTATATTTTAAAGTCAGTTCGGTATTGCTGCAGTTTATCAATGAACATCATCTTCAGGAGATTCTTGCCTTTCGCATTGGATTGTATAAATTGTTGAGTGTAGATGAACACAGGAATTGGGAGGAGGCAGGAACATATCTGATGAATCTTTCGGAAGAAATTTTTGACGCTTTGGGACAATATGAAAATACCCTTTCCGATCGGGCGCTTGATCGGGTTGTAGAATATATAGATACGCATTTGGAGGGGGATTTATCTTTGACGAATCTGGCGGCAATAGGGGGATTTAATGCGAGTTATCTGTCAAGGCTTTTTAAGAAGGTTCAGAATGAGACGATATCTGATTACGTTTTGAAAAAGAGAATGGAAGCGGCAAAAGTGCTTTTACAGGAATCACAGGAAAAGATACAGAGTATCAGTACGAAGACGGGATATCTGTCTTCTACCTCTTTTTCCCGGGCATTTCGAGGATATATGGGGGTATCTCCTCAGGAATACAGAGAGATGGGAAAGCAAAAGTAAATAAATGAACGGAAAGTAAAAATATGAAGATAGGATAAAGGATAGGGGAAAGCTATAACAATCTTATCAAAAGTGAACAAAGAGATTCACAAAATCAGGAGGATAAGGTATGAACATGAAGAAGGTATTAGCGCTGTTATTGAGTGGAACGATGTTGTTTTCAGTTTCAGCATGCGGGTCAGCAAATGACGAAGCAAAAGGGCAGAAAAAAGAAGAAATTTTCTAGCGACAATTCAATCGAAGTATATTCCCTGAGTAGTTTAGAAAGTTCCTGTTCATTTTCATACAAGAATATTTTTTCGTATCGTAAAATGAAAAATGGCAATAAAAAGAATAATCGTTTTTGCAGAAGTTCTTCGGTTTTATTCCCCCGGAGATATAAGATACAGGAATGGGGGAAATACATGCAGTATCGCCCAGATTCTTTTTGGATGGATTCTAAACTAATCGAAAAATCGCATTCAATCATCCGAATTACCATTTCAGTATCATATGTACTCTGACATTCGATGTGATAAGTTTTGTCTGCAATCAGAAGGTGAGAATCGGTGAGGATCTCACCGGAGTTTGTCTGATGTTCGTTTCTCTTTTGTGAGATTTTGATGTTTTCAGGATAAGAGGTATGAAAAATTTCATTTAGCAGCGGAATGACCAACTGCGGCATTTTCTCAATGAGAGTTCGGAAAACATCATCAAAAATCGGGTTGTTTGTCATGAGATCTTCCTTTCCGTGGTGTAGTGTTGTCTTTTGGAGTTTGGAAATTCATCGGAAAGTGTATTGTTTCATGAATCTGTTTGTTCACAAAATTTGTCTTATGTGAGAAAGAAAAATCAGAAGTGTCCGTGATCACCGTCCTTTGTAAAGTCAGAGAAGATATCTTGATAAATTTATTATAGAGGATATTTTACAAAGTAGCAAGGCGCAAATGATAAAAATTCTAAGGGGTATTAGAATTTCCTAAAATTTGGAAGTTAAAAGAAACGGTTCAGTTATGCGGACAAAAAAGAACCTTGGAATTTATCATGAATGATGCTTTTGAGATAACCTAATACTTGTAGATTCATCTCAGGCTAAACTACTTTAACAGGAGATTTTGCCAAAAAGAACTTCTTGACATTTCACACGATCTTGTGTAGTCTATATGTGAGAAAGGTATAACTGCATAATTATAACGGTCTTTGAACAGAGTTTTTGTTCAGAGTTAAAAAGGAAATCCGTGAGAATCGGATACAGTCACCTCTGCTGTGAAATGGACGAGGAAATAAAACCATTGGGTAAGCCTGAGAAGGTATTTCCGAGGATGAAGTTGAGTCAGAATACTTGCCGTTAATTCGTTTTTTGTTTCCGGGATGAGGATATTTTGCGGTTTACACTAGAATTTCATATGGTAAAGTGATAAATACAGCTCTTTTGTCCGGCGGACGAAAGAGCTTTTTTTCTGAAAACAAAGGACGGTTATGTAGAATAATAAGAAGAGGAGAAAAGGTATGAAACACGAGAAACGTCATGTGGGCAGCAGGATTCTCAGTATTCTTCTGGCAATGGTTCTTACAGTATCCGGTATGATTGTACCGGTACAGGCGTCAGCCTTGCCGTCTGCAGAAGAAAATCCTGCTTACGAACAACAGGTTTCAGAGACGGGAGAACCGTTGACAGAAACGGGAGAAGATGCGCTCCAGAACACAGAAAATGCAGTAACAGAGGAAGAGTTACAGGGGTCTTTACCGGAGAATCAGAATCCGGAAGACGATCAAGTATCTGCACCTATGGAAGAATCTACAGAAGCGGTAGAAGAGAAACCGTATGTTTACTTCCAGTATGATGATGGAAGAACACAGCAGATGGATGAAAGCAATACGTTTACCCTGAGTGCAGTGGATAGTGGAAAATTTGTACTTGCTGGTACAGATAAAACTCCAGAGTGGAATGTCTCTGGGAGATTGGATGAAGAAGATGGTTCTTATGGAACACATTATTGGGTAGGAAATGATGGGAAGTATTGCCCGGCAGATCTTCGGGTAGTCGAAGGATCTGTATCTAATGCAGATAATCCGGGAGAAGTTTTTCAGCAGTTTAAGATTAACAATGTTTCCAGTAATATTGAAGAATTAAAAGCTTTTGTGGGAGATCAGGAAGTATCTCTGGACAAACCGTTTATTATGCAGGGGTCCAGCCGCGCGGAAGTATACCTGAAGGCAAGAGTACAGGGATCTGAGGAATGGAAAAGAATTCCTGTAGGCGCATGGAGTCATAAATGTACCGGTGGTCCTGGTATGATCTGGAATGGTGTGCAGGGAAGCACCATCATGCTGACGGGAGAGGGAGATGCTACATTCAGGCTGTCTATGTATGAAGATAGGAAAAATTTGAATGTGGATTTTAAAGTAACCTCTAACAAGGTTCCAGTAGAGGGTGTGCAGGTAAAGGTACCTGCTGTATGGTACATAGATGCATGGAATGCGCTGGCAGACTATTATGTCGGTATCACACGGGGACATGGAGAAAACAATTTTAATTATTCTTTCACCCCAGAAAATGCTACCAATCAGAATCTGATCTGGGAAGCAAAGACACCGGAAATTGCGGAGTATATGGAAGCTTTTGGAAATGGTATTGTGCCAAAGAAAGCAGGTGTGGCAAAATTCCATGTATACAGTGAAGAAAATCCGGAAGTTTATCAGGATGTAAAAATAAGATTTTATTATAAGGACCCTTTGCGAAACGCGCAGCCTGAGAAAGAGGTTTATGAGCTGGAAGAGGGAACAAATACGAAAGTCAAGATTGCAGCGACACCGGAAAATGCCACTGAGCAGAGATTTATCTGGACGTACAGTCAGGAAGGTATTGTGGAAGTGAAAAGTTCGGTTTCCATGGAGTCCGGGGATGTGAATGCACCAAAGATCACGACACATACAATCAAGGCGCAGAAGGCGGGAGTTGTTACGGTAACAGGAACACCTATGGATGCTACGGGAGGATGTAAACCGGTACAATTTACGGTTCGCGTTACAAAAGATGGAGTAGTCCCGGGTGAAGGTGATTATCTGAAGATGGCAAAAGAAGATATCCAGCATGGTATAGCTTATCTTCAAAATCAACCCATGAATAAATATGGGAACGAGTGGAATATTTTTTCCACGCTTCGCGCAGGCGGAGCAGTCAGCCAGGAGAATCTGGATGCGTACTATGCAAGCGTATCAGAAAAGCTGAAAAAGGGAACGAAGACACTGAAAGCTACTGATGTGGCAAGAGTAAGTATCACTCTTGCAGCCATGGGAAAAGATCTGACCGATATCGAAGGTGTAGATCTGATGAAGAGTCTCTATAATGATGAACTAATGACTGGACTCGGAAAAGATACTTCCAATGGACCAATCTGGGCGTTGATTGCGCTGGATTGTCAGAAGGCAGAAATCCCAGATGGAGCCGTGTGGACTCGGGACAAATTAATTCAGCAGATCTTAAGTTTTCAGACCGCAGAGGGCGGCTTTGGACTGACAGACAATAAGAGAAGCAGTATTGATATGACCAGTATGGCATTGCAGGCTTTGGCTCCTCATCGGGACAATCAGCAGGTGAGTGCAGCGTTTGATAAGGCAGTGAGCCATTTACAGAGTCAAATGACAGAAAATGCAGGATTTCTGGATGCGGGAAAAGAAAACAGCAATTCAACTGCACAGGTATTAACCGCTCTTACCGCTGCTGGTATCGATCCTTTGGCAAAGGAAAATGGATTTACAAACGGCGAGAAAAATATAGTGGCAAATCTGGACAGCTATAAGGCGGACAGCGGCTTTATGTGGCAGCAAGGACAGGGAGCAAACGGTATAGCAACCCAGCAGGTTGTATATGCACTGGAAGCTTACAGACGTTTTGCTGAAAATGGAAATCGTCTCTATGATCTGACGGATGTGGAGATCAAAGTGGATGAAAGTGATCGCCAGGCTGCAGATGCAGTTATTGAAAAAATCAATGCGATCGGGGAACCGATCACCTTGGAAAGTAAAGATGCGATTAACACAGCAAGAAGAGCATACAATGCTTTAACTGAGAAGCAGAAAAAGCTGGTAGGAGCAGATGTTCTTGCAAAGTTGGAGGCAGCAGAAAAAGAACTGAAAAATTTGGAAGATACCACTGTGGTAGGACACGTGGTAGTTTCTGTGGAAAGATTTACGATCGGTCAGGGTTATATCCATGAGCCGGTGGTAGTGCCGTTTGTGACAAGCGATAATGCAGTATCTATTTTGAAAAAGGTTATCGGAGCAGAAAACTGGGTAGGTGAGGATGGAGAGGCCGCATATCTGCAAGGTATTGTAGGAGGAGACCTCGGTGTGGAACATGTAAAAGTGCCGGATTATATCGCAGAAATTGGAGGTCCTACGACAGAAAAAGCGAAAGAGTACGGTAAAAGTGGGGCATGGGATACACCGGATACTCTTGGAGAATTTGATTATAGTAATATGTCTGGTTGGATGTATCATGTAAATGGTGAGGAAGTTGGTTATGGAATGGCCAATTATGAACCGAAGGACGGAGATGTACTCAGATATCAGTTTACCCTTTGGGGATATGGAACAGATTTGACAGGGAAAGAGTGGGGCAATCCGGATCCGGTTATCCAGATCTGTACCAAAGATGAGATCACGAGAGTGATGGCGCAGATTAACGAAAAGCAGGATACCTTGAAACCAATGCCAGCGGTAAAAGCTGCGTATGATAAGGCGGTAGATTTAGTTTCCGCAGTGATTACTCCAAAAGAAGAAATTGATGCGGCAACTGCAGATCTGAAAGAATTGCTGGACAATAATGGTGTTTACACAGATGTGGCAAATGTTCAGACTCTGATCAATGTGATTGGAGAAGTGACTCTGGATAGTCTGGGAAAAATCGAAGCAGCGGAAGCAGCTTATAATAAGCTTTCAGAGGAAAGAAAAGCGTATGTTACGAATCACCAGACGCTGATCGATGCAAGAGCAGCTTATGACAGATTGAAAGAAGAAACAGATAAGGAACAGGCAGATCAGGCAGCGGCAGCTGGCGTAACAAAAATGATCGAAGAGATTGGAGAAGTAACGTTGGAGAGTCTGCCCAAGATTGAAGCGGCAGAAAATGCGTATGCAGCGCTGACGCCGGATCAGAAAAAATATGTTACGGAAGAAACGGTTGCGAAACTGACGGCAGCAAGAGCAAAGTATGATCAGCTAAAGAAAGAGGCAGATGATAAAGCAAAGGCGGATGAAGTGACAAAACTCATTGATGCGATTGGAGAAGTGACTCTGGAAAGTCTGTCCAAGATTGAAGCGGCAGAGAATGCATATGCAGCGCTGACGCCAGATCAGAAGAAATATATTTCTGAGGAAACAGTTACAAAACTGACAGATGCAAGAGCAGCTTATGACAGATTAAAGGAAGAAACAGATCGGGCAGAGGCGGATAAGGTTACAAAACTGATCGATGCGATTGGAGAGGTGACCCTGGAAAGTCTGGGTAAGATTGAAGCAGCAGAAAAAGCATATGCAGACTTGAGCGAAGAACAGAAGAATTACGTCACAGAAGAAACGGTTGCAAAGTTGACAGCGGCAAGAAAAGCTTATGATAAATTGAAACAGGAAGCGGATCAGGAAGCTGCTGACAAAGCAGCAGCAGATGGCGTAATAAAAATGATCGAAGAGATCGGAGAAGTAACACTGGAAAAAGGACCGGCGATCAAAGCCGCGAGAGCAGCATATGAAGCGCTGAGTAAAGAACAGAAAGAACTGGTAGGAGACAAGGTTCTTGGAAAACTGGAAAAAGCAGAAGAAGAGCTGAAGAGACTGGAAGCTGAGAATCAGAAACCAGGGGAAGATCCAAACAAACCACAAAGCGTAAAAATGCTGGTGAATGAAAAGTATGGTGTGAAACTGGAAGGAGAAGGTCTTACCTCCGATATGGAACTGAAGGTTACACCGATTGGAAAAGATCATGCGGATGTAGAGCAGATGAGAAAAGAAATTCCTTCTGCAAAATCAGTGTTCCGTCTGTATAATATCCAGCTTCTCAAGAATGGAAAAGAAGCAGAACTTCCATCTGAGAGTATTTTGTCGATTCCTGTAGGAACAGATTATAATGGAAAAGAATTGACAGTACTGCACTGTATCAATTCTAAAGTAGAGAAGCTTAATGGAAAAGTGACAGATGGAGTGGTACAAGTAAAGGTGAGCAGCCTGAAAAGCTTTGGTGTAGTCATCGATACACCGGCTTCTAATGGAAATAATGGTTCTGGAAACAATGGAAACGGTGGAAGTAATGGAAATGGCGGAAACAATAGCGGCAATGGAAACCGTGGAAATGGTACATTACAGGGAACAGGAGTAAAGACAGGAGACGAAACGCCAATTACAGCGCTTTTGCTGATACTGGTAGCCTCCGCAGCAGTCCTTGGCGCTACTGTATACAAGAAACAGAAACGTCAGGCAAGATAGGAAATAGAAAAAAGCGGCAGAGTCCTTACGGGCTTTGCTGCTTTTTCCATATAAGAAAAAGTAAAAAACTTGACTTTTTTCCAGCGTTTGTGTACTATGATACTAGATTTGTAACTGCATACATATGATGGTCGCTGCGATTGAAGAATCCAGGGTTAAAAGGGAAATCGGTGAAAATCCGATACAGTTACCTCTGCTGTGATGTTGACGACAAAACGATTACCATTGAGTGAATAAAAAGCTTGAGAAGGTGTTTTGGAGGATGAAACTAAGTCAGAATATCTGCCGTCATTACAGATAATGTTTCCGGGCTGAGGAGATTTTGTTTTTGTATGCATTTTTTTATTTATAATTCAAGATAGCAGAGTTTCTTTACCAGAAAACGGTAAGGAGGCTCTTTTTTTATGCAAAAGGAAGGGTGAACAGGTGAGAATATGAAAAAAAGAAAATTGAATTTATTAGTTTCCGGTATATCTGTTGTGTTGGCGGTACAGACACCAGTTATGGTGCTGGCAGAGAGTTTGGAAGGTACCGAACAGCAGATTGTGCAGGAAGAAGTGGTTGAAACAGAGGTTTTGGAAACGGAGGAAGACATTCCGGAGGAAATTCTGGAAGGGACGGGGGAGGAAATTGTAACAGGAACAGAGGAAGAAATTTTACCGGGAACGGAAGGAGAAGAGGAACAGGTTCTGACAGGAACATCCGATATTACTCATGCAGGAAATTCTGCAGTGCAGGAGGCTCTGGATCGGGCCGAAAGCTATCTTCAGGCAACGGTGACATCTCCGATCGTGGATACGAATGCAGGCGAATGGTCCGTAATGGGTATGGCAAGAGCAGGACATCTGACGGACAGTGCGAAAGGAAATTATCTGGCAAATCTTTATATGAAATTGGATGAGACCGGTGGGGTTCTTCATAAAGTAAAATATACGGAATATTCCAGAGTTGTTATGGCATTATCCTCCATAGGAGTGGACCCATCTAATGTAAATGGATATAATCTTTTAAAGCCTTTGGCAGAATATGATAAGGTGATCTGGCAGGGGATTAATGGAACAATTTTCGCTCTGATTGCCCTCGACACGGGAATTTATGAGATTCCTGTAAGGGAAGGAGACGGCACTCAGACAACCCGGGAACTCCTTATCCAGGAAATACTGTCTAAAGAATTGCCGGGGGGAGGGTGGACTTTGCAGGGAAGTGTAGCAGATCCAGATATCACCGCTATGGCAATCCAGGGATTGGCGTCTTATAAAGGAAGGGCGGATGTGAGTGCAGCATTGAACCGGGGGATTGATAAGCTGGCTTCTATGCAGGATGCAGACGGAGGATACAGCAGTAATTATATATCTGGAAACGGAACAGCAGTTAAGAACCTGGAAAGTACAGCGCAGGTAGTGATCGCGCTTTCAGCAGTGGATGTCTCTCTTCTGGAGCAGGAACGGTTTGTGAAAAATGGAAAAACTTTGTTGGATGAGATTTTAAGATTTCAGAAGGCGGACGGCTCTTTTGAGCATATAAAGGGCGGCGGCACGGATGGTATGGCGACGGATCAGGGAACACTTGCTCTGGTAGCATGGTCCAGAGCGATGAATGGACAGACGAGTTTGTATGATATGACGGATGTGACAGGGCAGAGTCAGGGGACGGAATCTCCGGAAAAAGTGGAGGCTTTCAGAAAAAAATTAGAGGAGTTGCCGAAACAGGTTACGCTGGCGGAAAAAGAACAGGTCTATAATCTGAAAATAGAGTTGGAACAAATGAAAGCTTTTGAAGAAAAAGAAAGTTTTCGGAACTTTCTGGAAGAAAAGAGTGCAGAGATAGAAAGACAGGAAAAAGAAGTAGAAGCATTAGATGAGCGTATCTGGAATGAAATTCATCCATTGAAAATTACGCTGGAGAAGAAAGAAACAGTGGAAGAACTGTATTCTATTTATAAGAGTCTTCCTGAGCAAAACAAATCTTTTGTAACCAGGAGTAAAGATCTGGAAATGGCAAAACAGATTATCACTAAATTAGAAAAGGGAATTCTTGGAAAAGAGATTTTTGAAAATGCCAAAAATTCCAGAAAAGATTATGTGCACGAGGGAAAGGGATATACTATCCGCATCAAGGGGAAAAAAGTAGGTGTTCCTGCGGATATGAATGCAGCAGTGCAGATTCATCAGGACGGTAAAAGTTTAGAGTTTACCATTATGCAGGAGGGAAAACTTCCCGGGGAAGTGGAACTTACGATTCCTTGTGATTTAAACGATGGAATCTATGTGCTTTCCAGTGGACAGCGAGAAGAGCAGTGGTGTGGCGTGAGCGATGGAAAAGCAGTCTGTGATGTTTCCTCGGGAGGAACTTATACTCTGCGGAGAGGCGAGATGGATTTTGAAGATGAAACGGAACCGCTGGCGGGAGTATATAAAGAGGAAAAGCAGCAAAGCAGCGGAAAAAAACAGTCTGCCAGAAGAAGTACTTCCGTTAGAAAGAAAACGTCTGTAAAGCCAGTGACTACCAATATTGTAGAAGCGAAAGTAAAAGACGGCGTAGTGAAAAAATCAGAATTCGAAGCAGTTAAGGGAACAGAAAAGAATTTGAGGGTGAAAGGGGAAATAGGAAAGGACAAACCTTATACGCTGACAGTGTACGGAAAAGATATTAAGAAGGCCAGGGATATGAAGGTAGGAATTCAGGAAGGCAGCGACTATGAAAAGGATATCCGAAAATTAGCAGAGGATCCCTATATGTTTTCTTTTGAAGAAACGGGTGATTTTCCGGGAGAAATGCAGGTGGAACTCACTACTGGACAGAAGGATGGAGAATATCTGCTGCTGAAATATAATGAAAAGGAGCGGAAGGGAGAATATATCCAGAAGGTTACAGTGAAAGATGAAAAAACAAAATTTATCGTGAAAACCGGCGGCGATTATTTTTTTGCGAAGAGAGTAAAAACAAAGTCAGTGGATGAACTGGAGCAAGAGGAGAAGGCAGCCGAGAAAAAAGATGTAGAGCAGATAACAACAGAGAAGAAAGAAATACCAGAAACAACAGAAGAGAAGGAAAGTGCGGAAGAAACATTTTCCCAGAAATCAGATCAAAAAAATACGATTTTTGTTGTTTTAGCAGGCGTTCTTGTTGTGCTGGGAAGTGTTGTCGGCGGATGTATCTGGTATTTTAGAAAGAAAAGACAGTAGGTGAAAAACATGAGAAGTATAAGAAAAAAAGTAATGGGGACTATGGCGTTAGTCATGCTCCTGATATTTTCAGCAGTGGGCTGTGGTACAGAGCAGTTACAGGTGCCGGGCGAAGCGAAAGTTGAGAATAGTAATAACGAGATGGAGAAAGAGGAGGAAAAATCTCAGGAATCGGAGAAGAAAGAAGAAAAAGAGGAAATCGAAGTACAGGAAAAAGAGAAAGAAAAAACAGAGGAAAAAGCAGAAGAAGACGAGTATCTGGATGTAGAGTCTGCAAAAGATAAGGAAGTAGATTATTCCAAATATGAAGAGAAAAAATCAAATGGATCTGCTGATAAAAAGAATTCTGAGGGAACAGATACGGACGGAGACGGATCAGAGAACAGCGGAAGCAGCAGTGAAGATCTTGTGACCTATAGTGACGGAACTTCCACCGAGAAGGATCAGTATCAGACGGATCCGATTCCAGAAGGAAATCCTAATCCTGTAGAACCGGGAAGTGTGGAAATTGATAAGAGTAAACCGGGAACCTGCTATTTAAGTATCGCCTGTGATACGATTTTGAATCACATGGGGGATCTGACGGAAGGAAAAGACGTACTGGTACCGGAAGATGGAATTATTTTCAGCGAGCAGGAGGTTACTTTTTATCAGGGAGAATCGGTATATGACGTATTGCTGAGAGAAACGCAGAACAATCGTATTCATATGGAAGCAAGTTTTACTCCTATGTACAACAGCGCATATGTGGAGGGAATCAATAATCTGTATGAGTTTGACTGCGGACAGTATTCCGGTTGGATGTATGAGGTGAATGGATGGTATCCCAATTATGGATGCAGCAGATATCTGGTGAAGGAAGGCGATGTGATCCATTGGAATTATACTTGTGATCTGGGACGGGATTTAGGACAGATCTGGGAAGGATAATATGAAAAGAGATGTATTTTCAGCGTATCACCCGATTGTGAATTTTGTCTACTTTGTACTGGTGATCGGATTTTCTATGTTTTTGATGCATCCGGTATTTTTAGGGCTATCCTGCGCAGGAGGCATGGCGTATTACCTGTATTTGAAACACTGGAAAGCGATGAAAACAGCTTTATGGCTGATGCTGCCGGTATTTTTGATATCGGCAACAGTGAATCCCCTGTTTAATCATGAGGGAATCACGTTGATTTTATATTTGAAAAATGGAAATCCTTTGACGCTGGAGTCGATTCTGTACGGTCTGGCGGCTGGTGTTATGCTGGTAAGCGTGTTGAACTGGTTTTCCTGTTATCAGGTAGTGATGACTTCTGATAAGTTTATCTATCTGTTTGGAAAGGCAATTCCGGCGATGTCTTTGATCTTATCTATGGTTCTTCGCTTCGTTCCGAGATTTCAGGAGCAGATCAGGAAAGTTTCGGATTCGCAAAAATGTATCGGGCGTGACGTGACCAATGGAAATATATTAGCGCGGGCAAAACACGGAATGAAGATTTTATCAGTAATGATTTCCTGGGCATTGGAAAACTCCGTGGAGACAGCAGATTCCATGCGATCCAGAGGCTATGGACTCAGGGGCAGAAATAATTTTTCCATTTATCGTTTTGATACCAGAGATAAGATGGTGTTTGGGATTTTGATTTTTCTGGGAGGGTGTATCTTTGCCGGGATACTTACCGGAAGCGTACATTTTCTGTATTATCCCATGTTACAGATGAATGAAAATACGGTACAGGCTATGTTGGTTTATGGGTGTTATGGGATTTTATGTTTTCTTCCAACGATAATGAATATAATAGAGGATTTAAAATGGCATTATTTGAAATCAAAGATTTGAATTTTACTTATCCGGATGCAGAAAAACCGGCAATCGAGAATCTCAATTTTTCCATTGATGCGGGAGAATTTGTGGTAATCTGTGGGAAATCTGGATGTGGCAAGACAACGCTGCTGCGGCATTTTAAAACAGTGATGAGCCCTTACGGGAAAAGAGAAGGAGAGATTTTTTTTGAGGGCGAGAGGTTGGAGAACGTATCTATGAGGAAACAGTCTGCCCAGATTGGTTACGTTCTTCAAAGTCCGGATAATCAGATTGTGACGGACAAGGTCTGGCATGAATTGGCTTTTGGAGTGGAAAATCTGGGTTATGATCAGAAAACGATACGGCTTCGTGTGGCAGAAATGGCCAGTTTCTTTGGGATTCAGAATTGGTTTTCTAAAAATGTACAGGAATTATCAGGCGGGCAGAAACAGCTTTTAAATCTGGCATCGGTAATGGCTATGCAGCCGAAAGCGCTGGTACTTGACGAACCGACCTCACAGTTGGACCCCATTGCAGCCGGAGAGTTTTTGTCTACGATACGAAAAATTAATTTGGATCTGGGGATAACAGTGATTATTATTGAGCATCGTCTGGAAGAGGTTTTTCCGATGGCGGATAAAGTGCTGGTGTTGGAAGAAGGAAAACAGATTTTTTACAACACACCACGCAAAGTGGGAAAAAATCTTGCAGATAATGATTTGTTTCTGGCAATGCCCAGTCCAGTGCAGATTTATAACGGAGCCGGTCAGGAAGGCATCTGTCCGTTGACGGTGTGCGAGGGCAGAAAATGGCTGGAAGAACATTATGGACAGAAGTCAGATATATCCAAGGAAGAAACAGAAAGCAGCGAGGAAGAGAAAAAGAGAAGAGGGGATAACTTCTGGCAGAAACGAAGGAAAGAGAAACCCGAGAGGGAGTGTATCATTGATGTGAGAGAGGTATGGTTCCGATATGAGAAGGAAGGAAAGGATATTGTAAAGGATCTGTCTTTCCAGGTTTTGAAGGGAGAGTTTTTCTGTATTTTGGGCGGAAATGGTACCGGGAAAAGTACAACGCTGTCACTGCTTTCTGGTATTCATAAGCCATATCGGGGAAAAATCTTTCTGAAAGGAAAAGAAATAAGAAAAATCAGTGATAAAGAATTGTTTCACCATTTTCTGGGGGTATTGCCCCAGAATCCGCAGACTTTATTTGTAGGAAATACGGTGGAGGATGATCTGTGGGAAATGTTTTCAGAATATTCTCCTGTCAAAAGAAAAGAAGAACGGGAAAAGATAAGAAAGGTTGTGGAAGATACACAGATTGGTCATCTGTTATCTATGCATCCCTACGATTTGAGCGGAGGAGAACAGCAAAGAGTTGCTTTGGCAAAGGTTTTGCTGCTGGAACCGGAGATCTTGATTTTGGATGAACCGACAAAGGGTATGGACGGATATTATAAAAGCAAACTGGCAGAGATTTTTTCCGGTCTGAAAGAGCAGGGAATTACAATACTTATGGTTTCTCATGATATTGAATTTTGTGCAGCATATGCAGATACCTGCGCCATGTTTTTTGATGGCAGTATTGTGACCTCCTGCAAAGCCAGGGAATTTTTTACAGGAAACAGTTTTTATACTACGGCGGCAAATCGTATGGCAAGACAGGTGTTTCCTCAGGCAGTAACAGTAAAGGAAGTGATAGAGGAATGTCAGAAAGTGAGGCAACGGGAATAGATACCAGAGGGATGATCCCTCTGTATGTAAGTGTATTTGTGATATTGTGTGCGCTGTGCTTTCCGTGGATTTCCATACCGGCGCTGAAATATACTCAGATGCCTGCCACATATACATTCTGGGAACTGGAGCAGTGTGTGGAGAATATACAGACAGGCAGCCAGATGGGTGTATTGCCTATGGAACCTTTGGGGAATAAAGAAGTGGAAGCATTGCGCAGCGTCAGTAGGGTGATAAAAGGGGCAGCAGGGATAGAGATTGCAGAAATGTTTTTATGCGGAATTTTATCCTATAGAAAAAGAAAGAAAAGCTTAAAATATGTTCGATTTTCCTTTGTTTGGAGCGGAGGGATGGCTCTGGCAGCGTTTGGCTGTATAGCAGCGGCTAATATTTTTATAAATAACAGGATGGGCAGGGCAAATAGTTTTATCAATATGACGATTCACAGTTATATTCAGCTGACGGCGTGGCAGTATGCACAGATGATTTTATCCGTTCTCATGGTATTGGGCGCAGGTAAGCTTTTAGATACGCAGGCGGAATATGAAAGCCAGAAATATATGGAACGCCGGATCAAAGTGGACCGAAAGATCGGGAAAAGAACATGGACGGCAATGGCGCTGATTCTTGTGGCGATTCCCTTTGTCATATTTTTTGGTATCTTCTTTTTAAATGACAGAAGTGAGATCTTTATAGCATTATGCATTATCGGTCTTGCTATGATTCCGTTTTTTATGGTATTTGAGGAGCGAAAGCCACAGGCGAGAGAAATTCTTCTCATTGCGGTTATGGCGGCGATTGCAGTAGTGGGACGTATGGCTTTTTTTATGATTCCGCAGTTTAAACCGATGGCGGCAGTTGTGATTCTTGCCGGTGTGGGATTGGGAGCAGAAGCAGGCTTTCTTACTGGGGCTATGGCAGGTTTTGTATCTAATTTTTTCTTTGGTCAGGGACCATGGACTCCATGGCAGATGTTTTCTTTTGGAATCATTGGATTTTTGGCGGGAATTCTGTTTCGTGATCCGAAGAAAAGAAGTGGCAGCAGAAAAAAAGAATGGAAACATAAAATTTTGCTTTGCGTGTATGGCGGTCTGTCGGTGCTGATCATTTATGGATTGCTGATGGATACGGCGTCAGTGACGATGGTGGGACAGGACTTGTCATGGCAGGCGTTTGCAGCGTCGTATGCTACAGGATTTCCTTTTAATGTGATACATGCGGTATCTACAGTGATTTTCCTGTTTTTTATGGCTGTACCAATGGAGAGGAAGTTGGACAGAATACGAAAAAAATATGGAATTTTAGAAGTATAGAGAATGATTTGAGTGTTGAAAAATTTTATGTTAAGGTTTAAACAGAGTAGTGGAAAATGAGGAAGAAGGTGGAAAAGGTACGATGGAAAAGACGTTGACTTGGAGAGCGAGAGAAAGAGATGCGTTTGACAGAAGTGAAGGAAAAGAATTTAAAGGGAAAACGTTGGTATTGGGAAATAATTATCACAGTATTCAGGAATATGCCTTGAAAAACAATGTAAAAGTAAAGGAGGCAGAGATTTCAGATACGGTGACAGTTATTGGAATGCAGAGTTTTTATCATTGTACTGGACTGCGTAATATTAATCTTGAGGGCGTTTCTCAGATTCGAAAAGAAGCATTTTCAGGCTGTATTCGTCTAAAAGAGGCGAAGTTTTCGGATAAATTGTGGATGTTGGGCAAATATTCGTTTTCTCAGTGCAAGCGATTGGAAGCGATAAAATTCGAAGGTGAGAAACTGCGAAAACTGGAGAAGGGAACCTTTCAGGAGTGCGAAAGTATAGAAAAGATATGTATTCCGAAAGGGATGGAAAGTATAGGGGACAGAGCATTTTACCGATGTATCAATCTGCATCAGGTGATTTTCCCGGAGCAGGGATTGAAGAGTATTGGAAGAGAGGCATTTTACTGGACAGGAATACAGGAAATAGAATTTCCCGATTCCCTGGAAGAAATTGGGGAGAGCGCTTTTTTGAAAAGTAAAATGTTGGAAAAAGCGGTGCTTCCGTCCTCTGTTAGAAAAATTGGCAAATGGGCGTTTCATGGCTGCAGTAAGTTGAAGGTTTTGGAGATTCAGGGAGAACCGGAAGAGATTGGAGAGTGGATCGTGAATAAAAGTACGATTATTCGCTGCCGAAGAGGCGGGAGAACCGAAAAATACGCTCATGATGCAGGATTTGCAGTGGAATATTTATAAAAAGGCAAGAGAAGGACGGGATATGAGAAAGAAGCAAGATCTGTATATCAGTCACCTGCTAACGGATGAAGAGATGAAAAGGTTAATTGAAAAAACGCATGCAGGGATAGAGAGTATAGAGTTTTCGATTGCAGAGAATCTGGATCATCGAAAGAGCAGATTGAAAAGTTATAAAAAACGCCTGGAATATATGGGATGCAGGAGATTGACGTTGCATGGTCCGTTTCTGGATCTGAATCCGGTCTCTTATGATACAAAGATTGCCGGGGCAACCAGAGAAAGGTATGAACAGGTGTATGAGGTGGCGCAGTGTCTGGGAGCGGAGAAAATTATTTTCCACAGTTGCTTTCTTCCACAGATTTATTATCTGGAAGGCTGGGTGGAGAGGACGGCAGAGTTCTGGAATGATTTTTTGCGGGAAAAGGAAGGAATACAGATCTTGCTGGAAAATGTTTATGATAGAGAAATTGTCCCGTTGACAGAAGTAAAAGATCGTGTGGAATCTCCAGAATTTATGCTTTGTCTGGATGTGGGGCATGCGCATTGTTATTCGGCGTTTTCTGTAGAACAATGGATAACCCAGATGGGAGAGCGGATCAGTCATGTGCATCTTCATGATAATTGGGGACAGAAAGATTCTCATCTGGCTTTATCCCGTGGAAATATTCCATGGAAGAAGATCTTCCCACTATTTGAGGCTTTGGGAGGACCGATCAGCCATACGCTGGAGTGCAATTTCAGCGAGGACATTCAGCTGTCCTGGGAATTTCTGCAACAAAATAAAAATTTCAGGAAACAAAACCCATAGGAATTTTCAGAAGTCTTTTGTATAATGGAAAAAACAAAAAGTTCCAAGGAGGAGGACAACATGAAGATTACTTTTATGGGAGCGGGAAGTACTGTATTTGCAAGAAATGTATTGGGGGACTGCATGTGTACACCGGCTCTGCGGGATGCAGAAATCGCGCTGTATGACATTGACGAGAAGCGTCTGGAAGATTCGGAGATTATCTTAAGCGCCATCAATCGCAATGTAAATGAGGGACGTTCCAGGATCCATACGTATTTGGGTGTAGAAAACAGGAAAGATGCGCTGCGGGATGCGGATTTTGTGGTGAATGCCATTCAGGTGGGCGGTTATGAGCCGTGTACCGTTACAGATTTTGAGATTCCGAAAAAATATGGTCTTCGTCAGACAATCGCAGATACTTTGGGAATTGGCGGTATCATGAGAGCTCTGCGTACGATTCCGGTTCTGGAAGAGTTTGCCAGAGATATGGAAGAGGTTTGCCCCAATACATTATTTATGAATTACACGAATCCTATGGCAATGCTCACCGGTTATATGCAGCGTTATACAAAAATTCGTACCGTAGGTCTGTGCCATAGTGTACAAGTCTGTTCGGAAGGTCTTTTGAAGAAACTGGGTATGGAAGATAAACTGGAAGGCAGAAGAGAAACGATAGCAGGAATCAACCATATGGGCTGGCTGCTGGATCTGAGAGATAAAGACGGCAATGACCTGTATCCGGAGATTCGCAGACGGGCAGCAAAAAAGAATGCGGAAGAAAAGCATGACGATATGGTACGGTTTGAATATATTCGTCATCTGGGATACTACTGTACGGAGTCCAGCGAACATAATGCGGAATACAATCCGTTATTTATCAAGTCCAAATATCCGGAAATGATTGAAAAATATAATATTCCTCTGGATGAATACCCGAGAAGATGTATTGAACAGATCAAGGGTTGGGAGAAAGAAAGGGAAGATATCCTGAAAGATGGGAAGATCACTCATGAAAGATCTGGAGAATATGCATCTTATATCATGGAAGCTGTAGTGACAGGCAAGCCGTATAAGATTGGTGGAAATGTACTGAATCAGGGGTTGATCGAAAATCTTCCTCAGGATGCTTGTGTGGAAGTGCCTTGTATGATAGATGCCAATGGAGTCAATCCCTGCCATGTGGGAAAATTGCCGGTACAGTTGGCGGCAATGAACATGACGAACATCAATGTTCAGCTTCTTACTATTGAGGCGGCGGTTACCAGAGATAAACAGAAGATTTATCAGGCAGCTATGCTGGATCCTCATACTGCCGCAGAGTTAAATCCAGATGATATTGTATCTATGTGTGATGAACTGATCGAAGCACATGGGAAATATATGGAAATGTATAAGTAAAAAGAACAACGACCGCAATAAATGTATAAAATGTTTATTGTGGTCGTTGCTTTCGTATAAAATCAATTCTTATCCAGCGCCAGCGCTTTCTTTTTCCATCCGCCTTTCATATAGAACAGCCAGGTGATCACAGCTCCGAAGATCCAGGAACACAACAGGGAAATCCAGATGCACTGGTAAGCTCCGTTGGGAAGTTCCGGGGTACGGGTGGCATAGGAAATACCGTAAGCCAGAGGGACACGGATAGCAACTGTGGTGATCAGAGAGATCCACATGGGTGTCATGGTGTCACCGGCTCCACGCATTACGCCAGAGAGACACTGCGTGACAGCCATGGCAATATAGCCTACAGCCAGAATCTTCATCATATTGGCGCTTAGAGTTACCAATTCAGCAGTACTGGTGAAAATTCCCATGAGGTATTTACCGAAGATCAGGATCAGTCCGGTAATTATTGTGGAGGTAGCTACTGCGATCAGTGTTCCCTGCCGCGTTCCCTGCTCCACACGGTCATAGCGGCGGGCGCCCACGTTCTGTCCGGCATAAGTGGTCATGGCGGTGCCGAAAGAGAAGTTCGGCATCATGGCGAAGCCATCTACACGCATGATGATAACATTAGCGGCAATTACCAGTTCTCCAAAACTGTTGGTCAGAGACTGAACCACGATCATGGCCATGGAAAAAATAGCCTGTGTCAGACCGGAAGGAAGTCCCAACCGGATGATATTCAGTGAGTGAGAGGACGATATTTTCAGGTAACGGGGTCCCATATCAAAGATATCACGCATCCGGCAAAGTTTGATAAAGCATAAAACAGCGGAAACTGCCTGTGCAATCACGGTGGCAAGAGCTACGCCAGTTACTCCCATGTGAAATCCGGCTACGAACCAGATATCCAGAACGATATTGATCACGGTAGCGATTAGAAGATAGACGAGAGCGGAGATGGAATCTCCCAGGCCTCTCAAGATACCGCAAAGGATATTGTAATAAGCTACTCCGGCGATTCCCAGAAGAAGGATCATCAAATAAGAAGTACACCAGTCAATGATACTTTCGGGCGTGTTCAAAATCTTCAGAAGAGGTCGGATTCCCAGTGCACCGATGATCATGATCAATATCGTGGCGATCGCAGTGAGGGTGATGCAGTTTCCGATGGTTTTGGATAATTCCTTTCGCTCTTTCGCTCCAAAATACTGAGATACCATGACGCCGGCGCCGACAGAAATACCCATAAACAGAACCAGAAGAAGATTCAGGATGGGGCTGGCGGAACCTACGGCTGCCAGGGCGTTATCTCCTACATAATGACCTACGACAATGCTGTCTACCGTATTGTAGAGCTGCTGGGCAATATTGCCGATCAGCATGGGAATGGTAAAAACTAAGATCTTTTCCCAGGGTTTTCCTTTCGTCATATCGGAAGGGGCAAATAATTGTTTTACTGTCATGTTACACACTCCTATGTTACTTTAGTAAAAAATATGGGGGCAAAATTGCCCTCTTCTGATACTCATTATAGCACAGTTTCTAAGGCACTGTCTTTAGAATTTTCGGCAATGTGGAAAAAATTTCAGGAAGTGTCAATTTTGTGTGGAATTTTATCGGTCAGTCGAGTATAATGAAGGTTGGATAAAAATGTTATATTAATCATTCATACAAACAGGAGAAACTTATGAGCAAGAGAAATGATATTCACAAAGTATTGATTATCGGTTCTGGCCCGATTATTATCGGTCAGGCCTGTGAGTTTGACTATTCCGGTACACAGGCATGTAAGGCGCTGCGCCAGCTGGGATATGAGATTGTTTTGGTGAATTCCAATCCCGCTACGATCATGACGGACCCGGGAATTGCAGATGTAACTTATATTGAGCCCCTGAACGTGGAGCGCTTGGAGCAGATTATTGCAAAAGAGCGCCCAGATGCGATTCTTCCAAATCTGGGCGGACAGTCTGGACTGAATCTGTGTTCAGAATTGTCAGAAGCAGGAGTTCTTGAAAAATACAATGTAAAAGTAATCGGTGTTCAGGTAGACGCTATTGAGCGTGGTGAAGACCGTGTGGAATTTAAGAAGACCATGAACCGTCTGGGCATCGAGATGGCAAGAAGCGAAGTTGCCTACACGGTTGACGAGGCGCTGAAGATCGCAGACGAACTGGGATATCCGGTAGTTCTTCGTCCGGCTTATACCATGGGTGGAGCAGGCGGCGGGCTGGTTTATAATGTGGAAGAGCTGAAAACTGTCTGCGCAAGAGGTCTTCAGGCAAGTATGGTAGGTCAGGTTCTGGTAGAAGAATCCATTCTGGGCTGGGAAGAGCTGGAAGTGGAAGTTGTTCGTGACTCCAAGAATAACATGATTGCCGTATGTTTCATTGAAAATATCGATCCGTTGGGCGTTCATACCGGAGACTCTTTCTGTTCTGCACCGATGCTGACAATTTCTCAGGAGACTCAGGACGAACTGAAACGTCAGGCATTTAAAATTGTAGAAGAAGTAGAAGTTATCGGTGGAACAAACGTACAGTTTGCTCATGATCCGGTGAGTGGAAGAATCATTGTTATTGAGATTAATCCAAGAACCTCCCGTTCTTCTGCACTGGCAAGTAAGGCAACAGGTTTCCCGATTGCTTTGATTTCCGCTATGTTGGCAGCAGGATTGAATCTGGATGAGATTCCTTGTGGAAAATATGGTACACTGGATAAATATGTTCCAGATGGAGATTATATTGTTATCAAATTTGCCCGTTGGGCATTTGAGAAATTCAAAGGTGTAGAAGATAAGCTGGGTACTCAGATGCGCGCCGTAGGCGAGGTTATGAGTATTGGTAAGACTTACAAAGAGGCTTTCCAAAAAGCAATCCGAAGCCTGGAGATCGGTCAGTATGGTCTTGGATATGCGAAGGATTTCCATGAAAAGACAAAAGAAGAGCTGTTGAAGATGCTGGTAAATGCAAGCAGCCAGAGACAGTTTATTATGTATGAAGCTCTGAGAAAGGGCGCTACTGTGGAAGAACTCTTCCAGCTTACCAAGATTAAGCATTACTTCATCGAGCAGATGAAAGAGCTGGTGGAAGAAGAGGAAGAACTTCTGAAAAATAAAGGACAGGTTCCGGCAGCAGATGTATTGAAACAGGCAAAACTGGACGGTTTCTCAGACAAATATCTCAGCCAGATCCTGGAAGTTTCGGAAGAAGAGATTCGTGACGCCAGAGTGGCAAACGGTGTAGAGGAAGCCTGGGAAGGTGTTCATGTAAGCGGAACAAAGGATAATGCTTACTATTATTCTACCTATCACGCAAAGGATGAGAGTCCGGTAAGTGATAATAAGAATAAAATCATGATCCTTGGCGGCGGACCAAACCGTATCGGTCAGGGTATCGAGTTCGATTATTGTTGTGTACATGCAGCGCTGGCGCTGAAAAAAGCAGGGTTTGAGACGATTATCGTAAACTGTAATCCTGAGACAGTGTCTACGGACTATGATACATCCGATAAGCTGTATTTTGAGCCGCTGACACTGGAAGACGTACTGGCTATTTATAAGAAAGAAAAACCGCTGGGTGTTATCGCTCAGTTTGGAGGTCAGACTCCGCTGAATCTGTCTGCGGATCTGGAAAAATACGGTGTGAAGATTCTGGGAACTTCTCCTGCAGTTATTGATATGGCAGAGGACAGAGATCTGTTCCGCGCAATGATGGATAAACTGGAAATCCCTATGCCGGAAGCAGGTATGGCAGTCGATGTAGAGGAAGCGCTGGCAATCGCAGAAAAAATCGGTTATCCGGTTATGGTTCGTCCTTCTTATGTGCTGGGCGGTCGTGGTATGGAAGTGGTTTATGATCCGGAAAATCTGAAGATTTATATGGAAGCGGCAGAAGGTGTTACACCGGATCGTCCGATTTTGATTGACCGTTTCCTGCGTCATGCGATGGAGTGCGAGGCAGATGCGATCAGTGACGGCGAGCAGGCATTTGTTCCGGCGGTTATGGAGCATATTGAGCTGGCGGGTGTTCATTCCGGCGATTCCGCTTGTATCATTCCTTCCAGGAATATTTCAGAAGAAAATCTGAAAACTATTAAGGAATATACGAAGAAGATTGCAGAAGAGATGCATGTATGTGGTCTTATGAATATGCAGTATGCCATTGAGGATGGTAAAGTATATGTGCTGGAAGCGAATCCAAGAGCGTCCAGAACCGTGCCATTGGTGTCTAAGGTATGTAATATTTCCATGGTACCGTTGGCTACAGAGATCATTACTTCTGAATTTACAGGAAAAGAGTCTCCGCTGAAGACACTGAAAGAGAAGAAGATTCCGCACTTTGGTGTGAAAGAGGCAGTATTCCCGTTCAATATGTTCCCGGAAGTAGACCCGCTGTTAGGACCGGAGATGCGTTCTACCGGAGAGGTTCTGGGTCTGGCAGACACTGTAGGAGAGGCTTACTTTAAGGCACAGGAAGGAACAAAGAGCAAACTGCCATTGTCCGGAAGTGTGCTGATCAGTGTCAGCGACAGAGATAAGGGAGAAGTTGTGGAAGTGGCAAAACGTTTCCATGAAGCAGGCTTCCATATCATTGCTACCGGTCATACAAAAGAGATGATCGAAGCGGCAGATATTTCCGCAGAGAGAATCTGTAAGATGAGTGAAGGACGTCCGAATATCTACGATATCATTACCAATGGTAAAGTAGATCTGGTAGTAAATACTCCGAAGGGAGACGAGGATGGTCCCGACGACAGTTATGTAAGAAAAGCATGTATCAAGAGCCGTGTGCCATATATTACGACGATGGCAGCAGCCCTTGCCAGTGCAGATGGAATTCTGACTGTTCAGAAACAGGAAGCAAAAGATGTAATTTCTCTGCAGGAGCTGCACAGTCATATTCAGTAATGAATAACTACGAAAAATAAAATAGAGGGGGCTGTTGCTGGATCGGAAGGCAACAGCCTTCGCTTTTTAGAAAGGAAGATAAAATGAAGAAAAAAATTTGCAGTATCTTATTAGCAGCAGCTTTGGCAGTGGGGACAACAGGTCTTTTAGTAGGCTGTGGAAACAGCGCAGAGAAATCGCAATCTCCTTCCGAGAAGAAGGAAACGGAGGGCGCATCCCAGGAGGATCTGCTTTCTGGAAAGCATCATGTGGAGATTCAGGTGGAGGACTACGGTGTGATCAAGGCAGAGTTAGATGCAGATGCGGCTCCTATTACCGTGACTAATTTTGTGGATCTGGCAGAAGATGGCTTTTATGATGGGCTCACGTTCCACAGAATCATCAGTGGATTCATGATTCAGGGAGGAGATCCCAATGGAAATGGAACGGGCGGTTCCGATAAGACGATCAAAGGCGAATTTGCAGATAATGGAGTGGAAAATCCCATTGCCCATGAGCGGGGCGTACTTTCCATGGCGAGATCCCGGGATATGGACAGTGCGAGTTCTCAGTTTTTTATCATGCATGAGGATGCCCCTCATTTGGACGGGCAGTATGCAGCCTTTGGAAAGGTGACAGAAGGAATGGAAATCGTAGATAAAATCTGTGAGGATACTGCAGTTCAGGATAATAACGGTACGGTGGCGAAGGAGGATCAGCCGGTAATTGAGAGTATAAAGGTGGTGGATTAAAATGATGGATGTGAGGGAATTTCAGGAGAAATTGCAGGAGCTTCTGGCACTGGCAGGAAAACAGGAAAAAAATCTCAGCCATGAAGACATTTTACATTGCTTTGGGGAAAATCAGCTTTCAACGGAACAGCTAAAGAGCTTGTATGAATATCTGCGTTTGCAGGGAATACGCATAGGGGGGACCGCGCTGGAGTCTATGGATCTGGAGCTGCAGACGGAAGGAAAGTCGGAGGATTCTTTGGAAGAATCGAAAAAAGATGGTTTGGAATTTACTTCTCTGGCAGAGAAAAAAGAGGAAAAACAGGAGTTGACCGGGGAAGATCAAATCTGTCTGGAGGAATATGAAGCTTATCTGAAAGGGCTTCCTGCAGAGAGGGGAGGAGAGATAGAAAATCTGCTTCGGAAATTTGCCGGAGGAAATATGGCAGTTCGGGAGCGTTTGAGTCAGTTATACCTTCCTTATATGATCGCGAAGGCAAGAGAACTGTACCGAGAAGGATTTTTTATAGGAGATCTGATCCAGGAAGGAAATATGGCGCTGCTGTCAGTGAAAGTGGCGGATATTCCTGAAGAACAGGCGGATCATTGGATGAAAGATCAGATCTGCGCTGGAATGAACAACTGGGTAGAGGAACAGACGGAACAGAAGTTTCAGGATGATTATCTGGTGGAAAAAGTGCGGAAGCTGGAAGCTGCTATCCGGGAAATCGCCGGGGAAGAAGAACAGAAATTCAGCGTGGAGGAATTATCCGCTTATCTGGATATGGATGAAGAAGAGATACGTTCAGTGCTTAGTTTGACCAGCGAAGGAGCAGAAGAAAAAGAAGCTTGACAGGATGAGACTTCTGGATTACAATGTTTATATACCCCATACGGGTATATAAAACGTGAGAAAGGAGTCTTATATGAAACAGGAATGTTATGATATTACAGGGATGACCTGCGCATCCTGCTCGGCGGCAGTGGAACGGGTAACCAGAAAGATGGAAGGTGTACAGGAAAGTAATGTAAACCTTGCCACCAATAAAATGACGATTACTTATGATGAAAGTAAGGTTTCCCCGGAAGATATTATCGGTCGGGTGGAAAAGGCAGGATTTGGAGCGGCGCTGGAACAGATAAAAGAAAAAGAGCAGGAAAAAGAAGAAAAGCTGGAACAGGAGGAGGCTCAGCACAAGATCCGCCAAAGAGTGATCGGAAGTATTATTTTTGCGGTTCCTCTGCTGTATATTTCCATGGGACATATGCTGCCTTTTGAACTTCCTCTTCCCCGAATCCTCAGTATGGAAGAAAATCCGTTCAATTATGCGCTGGCGCAGCTGCTTCTCACCGTTGTTGTTCTGATTTTCGGGAGAAAGTTTTATATTGTGGGATTTAAAACGCTGTTTCATGGACATCCGAATATGGATTCGCTGGTGGCTATCGGAACGGGAAGCGCATTTTTGTACAGTCTGGTAATGACGATACGGATTCCCTTCGATGCCCATGCGGTACATTCCCTGTACTATGAATCAGCGGCGGTTGTAGTTACGCTGGTTATGTTGGGAAAATATTTTGAAAGCAAGAGTAAAGGAAAAACTTCAGAGGCAATACGGAAATTGATGGAACTGGCGCCGGATACAGCAGTGCGGCTCAAAGAGGGAAAGGAAGAAGAGATTCCGGTAGAACAGGTAAATAAGGGAGATGTTCTTCTGGTACGTCCCGGCAGCAAGATACCTCTGGACGGTATTGTGGTCAGAGGAGTCAGCAGTGTGGATGAGTCGATGCTGACAGGAGAAAGTATTCCGGTGGAGAAGGAAACCGGAGCGGAAGTGATCGGTGGAAGTATGAATTATAACGGGGCGCTGGAGATGGAAGTGACCCATACGGGAAAAGATACGACGCTGGCGAAGATTATCCGTTTGATGGAAGAAGCGCAGGGAAGAAAAGCGCCGATTTCCAAAATGGCTGACGTGGTGGCAGGGTATTTTGTTCCGGCGGTGCTGGTGATTGCAGTATTGGCGGCGGTGATCTGGGCAGTGACCGGTCATCCGATCAGTTTTGTGCTGAAGATCTTTGTGTCGGTTCTTGTGATTGCCTGCCCGTGCGCTCTGGGGTTGGCTACGCCTACGGCGATCATGGTGGGAACTGGTCTGGGAGCCAGCCATGGTATTCTGATCAAGAGTGGAGAAGCGTTGGAAATAACTCACAAGGCGCAGGCGGTAGTTTTGGATAAAACGGGAACGGTGACGGAAGGAAAACCCAAGGTGGTTCAGGTAATCAGTAAGACGAGAAGCAGGGAGGAATTACTCTGGATGGCGGGAGCCTGTGAGGTTCCATCAGAGCATCCTCTGGGAAAGGCGATTGTGGAGGCTGCCAGAGAACAGAGAGGGAAACTTCCGGCGTGTGAAGAATTTTCCAGTATCACCGGGCAGGGGATTCATGCAGTTTTGGAAGGAAAGAGTTTTTGGATTGGAAATGCGAAACTTCTGAAAGAGAAGAACTTTTCAGCGAAGGATCTGGAAAAAGAAGCGGAAGAGATTGCCGCAAAGGGGCAGACACCGATGTTTGTGGTAATAGACGGAGTACTGGAGGGGATTATCAGTGTAGCAGATACAGTGAAAGAAACCAGCCGGTCAGCTATCGATAAAATAAAAAAAGCGGGAATTAAGGTATATATGCTTACGGGGGATAATCGTTGGACGGCGGAATACATTGGCAGTCAGGTTCATGCGGATGAAGTGATCGCTGAGGTACTGCCTCAGGATAAGGCGGCAGTGGTACAGAAATTGCAGCAGGAAGGAAAGACGGTACTGATGGTGGGAGATGGAATCAATGATGCTCCCGCACTGGCGCAGGCGGATATTGGCGTGGCTATTGGCAGCGGCAGTGATATCGCAATGGAATCCAGCGATGTGGTACTGATGCGTTCAGATCTGGAGGATGTATATCGGGCGATCAAGCTGTCAAAGGCGACGATACGGAATATCAAAGAAAATCTCTTTTGGGCTTTTGCCTTTAACAGTTGTGGAATCCCGGTGGCAGCCGGACTGTTATATGCTTTCGGCGGACCGCTGTTAAATCCTATGATCGCAGGACTTGCCATGTCCTTCAGTTCTGTATTTGTGGTAAGTAACGCTCTGCGGCTGAAAAGATTAAAATTGTAAGATGTTTATTATAACTGTGTAAGGGAGAAAAAATATGAGTGAAACCTGTGAAAAATGCTGCAGTGAATGCAGACATAAAGTAAGAGATGAGAAAGAATACAAGGATTTGATCCATCGGCTGAATCGGATCGAGGGACAAATCCGGGGGATCAAAGGAATGGTGGAGGAAGACCGCTACTGTGTAGATATTCTCACACAAGTTTCGGCAATACAGTCTGCCTTAAACAGCTTTAATAAAACACTGCTGGCGAATCATATCAAAACCTGTGTGGTGAGAGACATACAGGCGGGAAATGAAGAGGCGGTGGACGAGCTTTGTGGAACGATTAAAAAATTAATGAAATAAGGAGAGAAAACAAATGGCAACAGTATTAAAAGCAGAAGATATGCACTGTGAAAAATGTGTAGAGAGAATTACGAAAGGAATGAATGCAGCTGGTCTGGACTTTACGGTATCGCTGGCTGATAAGACGGTAACGGTAGAGGGATGTGCTAACTGCGTGGCAAAAGCAAAAGAAGTGATGGATGATCTGGGATTTGATGTGGTAGAAATATAAAAACAGAACAAAAGGACATAAAGATGAACCGATGGTGCAGACTGATACATAGTCAAAGCCATCGGTTTTATTTAGTTCTAGTTAGTGTATGAACGGTAATGGATGAAGGCATTTTTGTGAAAAAATATGGTGATTTGTATTGTTTTGTGAGGAATTTTGTAGTATCTTTTAAGAAAAAGATAAAAGGAATACCAGATGAAAATATTTAAAGGAAACCATGATATGACAGAAGGGTCGATTCCGCGCAATCTGTTGACATTTGCATTTCCGATCATGTTCAGCAGTTTGTTTCACTTGATATACAGTCTGGCAGATTCTATTATTGTGGGGCAATTTATTGGTGGAAATGCTCTTGCGGCGGTGAGTGTGACGGGAAATGCCACCTACCTGCTTTTTTCCATTGCAGGAGGAGTCAATTTGGCGTTGGGGATTGGGTGCTATATTTCTGGAAGATGGAAAAAGAAAAAATATATTTTTTAAAGGAGAAGGTAATTATGAAGTACGATTTTACGTCAGTGATTGATCGACATGGAAAGGATTCTATAGCAGTAGATCTGCCGGAGTTTTTCTCTCCCTATAAACGAGGAGTGAAATTGAGGGAAGGATTCGATACGATTCCTATGTGGGTGGCGGATATGAATTTTCCCACGGTACCCACGATTCCCGAGGCAATGAAGGCGAGACTGGACCATCCTACTTATGGATATTTTGAACCGCGGGAGGAGTATTTTGAGAAGATCATACACTGGCAGGAAACAAGAAATGGTGTCAGAGGTCTGACCAAAGAATGTATCGGTTATGAAAATGGTGTATTAGGCGGTGTGGTAAATGCTTTGCGGGTATTTTGCTCTCAGGGTGACAAGGTTCTTTTGCACTCGCCCACGTATATTGGATTTACCAGTTCGCTGGAAAATAATGGATTTGACATTGTTCACAGTCCATTGAAAAAAGATGAAGAAGGCGTGTGGAGGATGGATTTTGAAGATATGGAGCGGAAACTCCGGGAAGAGAAAATCCATGCGGCGATCTTTTGTTCTCCCCACAATCCGGTGGGACGTGTATGGGAAGAATGGGAAATTAAAAAGACCATGGAAATCTACAAAAAATATGATGTGTATGTGATTTCCGATGAGATCTGGTCGGATATTATCCTGTACAACCATCACCATATCCCTACCCAGTCTGTATCGGAAGATGCAAGAGACAGGACGATCGCTTTCTATGCTCCATCCAAGACTTTTAATCTGGCAGGATTGGTAGGAAGTTATCATATTATCTATAATTCCTGGCTGCGGGATCGGATGGAAAAGGAATCTTCTCTCAGTCATTATAATGAGATCAATCTGATGTCTATGTATGCATTGTTGGGGGCTTACTGCGAAGAAGGAGAAGAATGGGTAAGTGAGATGCGGCAGGTGATTGGAGAAAATGCAGAATTTGCCTGCAACTTTATACAGGAGCATTTTCCAGGAGTGAAAGTATCGAAACCCCAGGGAACCTATATGCTGTTTCTGGATTGTACCAAGTGGTGCGAGGAACAGGGAAAGACCATGGATGAATTGCTGGATGCTGGATATGAGGTAGGTGTGCTCTGGCAGGATGGACGGGCATTTCATGGTGCGCATTCCATTCGGATGAATCTGGCACTGCCGTTTTCACGGGTGAAAGAAGCCTTTGAACGTTTGAAGAAATATGTCTTTTGCTGATGTTATCTTTGAATAGAGGGGCAGAAAAGTTATCTTTTGGGAAATTAAAAAAAGTGTCACCATTTCTGGTGTTGTTTTTGCAACAATTTCTTTAAAAAATAGGATAATTTGGTTGGGGAATATTACAAAATTACAGATTTCAAAAAAATGTCACCAACTTTTTGAGAAAAAAGTGGTGACATTTTTTTAAATCAGGTAAAAAGTATGTTTTTGATGCTGAAACAAAGGATTTTTGAAGAAAACCATCCGAATTTCTCTGGAAAGTGGTGATGCTTTTTAATAAATACTGAAAAAGTATATATTCATGTAAGGAATAGTAGATCGGTGAATAACTTATGTTAGGAAAATAAAAAAGCTCCGAATCTTCGGAGCTGAAAACAGTTCGTAGGGGAATCGAACCCCTGTTTCCGCCGTGAGAGGGCGGCGTCTTAACCGCTTGACCAACGAACCTTGCTTGAATATAATACTATACTCTGGAGAAAAATGCAAGTGCTTTTTGAAAAAAATATTCGAAAAATTTTTTCGTTTCAAAAGAGCAAGAGGGGATACTTTATGACCGAAAGTATTAGAGAGCGATTGTATGAGAATTCATCTATACTATTGAATTCATTAGAAAAGAAAAAATATTTAGAGCAATGGGAAAAAGAAATAAAACAACAAGTATTTGTAGATATTTTAGCAGTGCCGATGTTGATATTTTTGTTGGTAATTATTTTTCGGATTGAAAAAAATGATTTATTTGAAAATGTAATTAAAATAATAGCCATTGCAGTTCTATTATATTCTATATGTAGAGGTTTGTGGCTGATTTGCCGTGAAATTGAAGGATATATACAAGGAAAAAAACAATGCTGGTATCAATCAATGGTATATATTGAGGAATGTAAAAGGGGAAAAGTGAAAGGGGCATATGTGATTGAAAAAGCATCGGTATCATAAAAAGTTAAAGTAAAGTGAAGGGGTGAATATGTTGAAAAATGATGATATACCAACTGAATTAAACAAATTATCTACCGTTGAAACTTATAAAATCATAAAAGAAGTAACAGTTCAGCTTGCGCCATTCGTAAAACCGCACTGCGTGCTTATCGTGCCTCACGTACACTGTATGGCTGAACTGTTACTAAAAGAAAATGAAGAGAAATGGCAATTTACAGAGATGGGGTATGGATTGGCGGTTGATTTTTTGCATAAAGCAGAAAAAAGAGGGATTAAAAATATTGTTAGAAGAAACGATAGAATGATTTGGCAACCTGCTATCCTCGCAGTTATTTGGATAATTACAAAAAGACAATAAAAAAACTCCGAATCTTCGGAGTTGAAAACAGTTCGTAGGGGAATCGAACCCCTGTTTCCGCCGTGAGAGGGCGGCGTCTTAACCGCTTGACCAACGAACCTTACTCGATTATAATACTACAAGAAGGGGAAAAAAGCAAGCTTTTTTTGAAAAAAATTAATTTTTTTCAATTTTAAATAAAATTAGATAGTATAAAGAATTTTCTGAAAATAACAAGGAGGGATTCTATGAAGAAGTCAAAGTGGGTAGTTTTGCTATTGATGGTGATGTTTGTTTTCGGAGGATGCGGAGCTTCCACAAAAGAGTCGGAAGGAATAACGCAAAACAGAAGTGCAGATACGGCAGCGGTAAGTTTTGAAAGTGAGGGGGAAAAAGCGAGACTGGATGCCAGGGAAACACAAGTGCAAGAGACATCTATTGAAGGAAGAGATTTTAGCCTGCGGCGGATATGTGGAACATTCCAGTTTTGACGATCCTCAGGGGGGAGAAGGATATCGTTATTACTCGATCACTGCCAGGATTCCTTCTGATCAACTGGACAGTTTTACCGAGAAAGCGGGAGAGCTGGGTCAGGTTACGAATAAGTCGGAAAATGTGGAGGATGTGACGCTGGATTACGTGGACAAAACAGCGTACAAAGAATCTTTGCAGGTAGAGTACGACCGGGTGATGGAGCTTTTGGAGGAAGCAAAGGATCTGGATCAGATTCTGGCTTTGGAATCCAAATTATCTCAGTTGCGTTATGAAATTGACAGCTATGAGTCTCAGCTTCGTACGTATGATAACCTGATTGATTACAGCACCGTACATATTTATATCTCTGAGGTGGAGTATGAGCAGGAAAAGAATGATACCATAGGAAACAGGATCAGCAATGGTTTTCGTTCCAGCCTTTATGGGGTACGGGATTTCTTTGTCAATCTGTTTGTGTGGCTCGTGTCGAACCTGCCGGTATTGCTTCTTATTGGCGGCGTGGCGGCAGTGGCGGTATTTTTCATGAAAAAACTTTTGAAAAGAAGAAAAATAGAGAAGAGTAAGAAAAAATTGAAAGAGGAAAAAGAATCGGTTCAGGAGAAAAAAGAAGAGGAAAAGTAAGCAAAAAAGGAGGGAATATCCCCGGGTGTAAGGTAAAAAGTGGCGCTTTCCCTCTTTTTTATTTGGCATTTGCGGGAATCTGTGGTATAATAGCGGAAGTTTTTTGCAAAAATAGAAGTATTTTTACCAGTGAGGATGATGAAAATGGAACGAAAGCTGATTGCCATTGATCTTGATGGGACTCTTTTGCGGGAGGATTGTACAATTTCAGAGAGAAACCGGCAGGGTATTTTAAAAGCTTTGGAGCAGGGGCATCTTGTGGTGCCCTCTACAGGCAGGAGTTATAGAAACAGCAGATTTGTATTGAAGGATTTTCCTGTACTGCCTTATTATATCAATGCGAATGGAACTACAGTGACTTTGGGGCAAGGAGAAAAACTTCTGTTTTCTCATACGATTCCGCTGGAAACGGGGCGGAGTATTTATCGTATTGTTCGGGAATATCCCACTTTTATTGAGTTATATCATGGGCGGGATGCCTATGACAGTTATCAGGGATGTGAATATATGGCGCAAAGCGGCTGTATGGAGGCATATAGAAAGCAGCTTTTGGAAACCAATATTCATATGGAAAGTCTGGATGATTTTGTGCTGAAAGAAGAAAATCTCATCAGTAAGTTTCATATCATGTGTGTTTCTCTGGAAGACAAAAAAGAATTGATGGAACGGCTGGCAAAGATTCCGGGAGTATATCCGATTTCCACTGCGTCTCATAATATTGAAATTGCGGATGCATACTGGAGTAAGCGGGATGCATTGGAATGGCTGTGCGAACAGACAGGATTTTTGGTGGAGCAGGTGATCGCTATCGGGGACAGTGAAAATGATTATGAAGGGATCTGCTGGGCTGGTACGGGAGTTGCCATGGAAAATGCTTCCGATCGGGTGCGCAAAGCGGCGGATTTTGTGACAAGATCCAATGAGCAGGACGGAGTTTTCTGGGCTTTGAAAGAGTTATTAAAGTAAGGGGATGAGAGTATGGCGAAGAAAAATACGTACGATGCCAGCAGTATTTCAGTGCTGGAAGGGTTGGAGGCTGTCCGGAAACGACCGGGCATGTATATAGGAAGCGTTTCCAGAAAAGGTCTGAATCATTTGATTTATGAGATCGTGGACAATGCGGTGGATGAGCATCTGGCAGGTTATTGTGATGATATTCAGGTGTTTTTGGAAAAAGATGGTTCCTGTACGGTTATAGATAATGGGCGTGGAATTCCCGTGGGAATGCATGAAAAGGGCATGTCGGCGGAGCGTCTGGTATTTACTACGCTTCATGCGGGCGGTAAATTTGACAATGATTCTTATAAGACCAGCGGAGGGCTTCACGGGGTAGGATCGTCTGTGGTGAATGCTCTTTCTACCTATATGGATGTGAAAGTCAGCGTGGATGGTTATGTACATCACGATCATTTTGAGCGGGGAATTCCTACAATCGAACTGGAGGATGGTTTACTGCCCAGGTTGGGAAGAACGAAAGAGACGGGAACGTGTGTGAATTTTTTGCCGGACCCGGAAATTTTTGAAGTGACAAAATTTGCAGAGGAAGAAGTAAAAAGCCGCCTTCATGAGACGGCATATCTGAATCCGAAGTTGACGATCCATTTTGAAGATCGGAGAAAGGCAGAGACAGAGGTTGTGGAATATCACGAACCGGAGGGAATCGTAGGGTTTGTCCGGGATTTGAATAAGAAAAAAGAGGTTCTTCACGAGCCGGTATATTTTTCCGGGGAATGTGAGGGAATTACTGTGGAGGCGGTATTCCAGTATGTCAATGAATTTCATGAAAATGTTCTGGGCTTTTGTAACAATATTTATAATGCAGAAGGCGGTACGCATCTGACAGGTTTTAAATCGATGTTCACCACCGTGATGAATAATTATGCTCGTCAGTTGGGTATTTTGAAGGAAAAAGATGCCAATTTTACGGGAGCGGATATCCGAAACGGCATGACGGCGGTGGTTTCTATCAAGCATCCCGCTCCACGGTTTGAGGGACAGACCAAGACGAAACTGGACAATCAGGATGCGGCAAAGGCTGCTTCTAAGGTGACTGGTGATGAGATCGTCTTGTATTTTGACCGAAATCTGGAAGATCTGAAAGCTATTCTTTCCTGCGCAGAGCGTTCTGCTAAGATCAGAAAAACGGAAGAGCGGACAAAAACAAATCTTCTTACCAAACAGAAGTATTCCTTTGATTCCAATGGAAAGCTGGCAAACTGTCTGAAAAAAGATCCCAAACAGTGCGAGATCTTTATCGTGGAGGGAGATTCTGCGGGAGGTTCTGCGAAAACAGCCAGAAACAGAGATTATCAGGCAATTCTTCCTATCCGGGGAAAAATCCTGAATGTGGAGAAGGCTACTATTGATAAGGTATTGGCAAATGCAGAGATCAAAACCATGATCAATGCTTTTGGCTGCGGATTTTCAGAAGGTTATGGAAATGATTTTGATATTACGAAACTTCGGTATGATAAAATCGTGATCATGGCGGATGCGGACGTGGACGGAGCGCATATTTCCACACTGCTTTTGACGCTGTTTTATCGCTTCATGCCGGAATTGATCTATGAGGGTCACGTATATATTGCCATGCCGCCTCTTTACAAGGCGATTCCTGCAAAGGGGAAAGAGGAGTATCTCTATGACGATAAGGCGCTGGAAAAATACAGAAAGACGCATAAGGGCGCGTTCACTCTTCAGCGGTATAAAGGTCTGGGAGAAATGGATGCGCAGCAGCTGTGGGAAACGACGCTGGATCCCGCCACAAGAATTTTGAAGCGGGTGGAGATCGAGGATGCAAGAATGGCTTCCGAGGTGACGGAAATTCTGATGGGGACGGATGTGCCGCCCAGAAAGGCGTTTATTTATCGCCACGCGCAGGATGCACAGTTGGATATATAAAGGGTTTAAGAAAGAGAGAGAAACATGGAAGGACAAATTATCAGAACAGAATATTCGGAGCTTATGCAGAAATCGTATATTGATTATGCCATGAGCGTTATCGTATCGAGAGCTTTGCCGGATGTGAGGGATGGCTTAAAACCGGTACAGAGAAGAACCCTGTATGATATGTATGAGCTGGGGATCCGTTATGACCGGCCCTATAGAAAATGTGCCCGTATCGTGGGAGATACCATGGGTAAATATCATCCCCATGGGGATAGTTCTATTTATGATGCCCTGGTGGTGATGGCGCAGGATTTTAAGAAGGGACAGACGTTGGTGGACGGTCATGGAAACTTCGGTTCCATCGAGGGAGACGGGGCTGCCGCCATGCGATATACGGAGGCAAGACTCCAGAAGATCACGCAGGAAGTGTATCTTGCAGATATGGACAAAAATGTGGTGGATTTTGTTCCTAACTTTGACGAGACGGAGAAGGAGCCGGGGGTACTGCCCGTGCGGGTACCGAACCTGCTTTTGAATGGAGCGGAGGGAATCGCAGTAGGTATGGCAACCAGTATTCCTCCCCACAATCTGGGTGAGATCGTGGACGGGGTGAAAGCCTATATGAAAAATACCGATATTACCGTGAAAGGATTGATGCGGTATATCAAAGGACCGGATTTCCCGACAGGCGGAATTGTCACGAATAAAGACGAGCTTTTGAAAATTTACGAGACGGGAACAGGAAAGATTAAGATCCGGGGAAAAGTAGAAGTGGAGAAGCTGAAAGGCGGTAAAGTGAATCTGGTGATCACCGAGATTCCTTATACTATGATGGGCGCGAATATCGGGAAATTTTTAAATGATGTGGCCGCTCTGGTGGAAAATAAGAAAACTACGGATATTGTGGATATTTCCAATCAGTCCTCCAAAGAGGGAATCCGCATTGTACTGGAACTGAAAAAGGGCGCGGATGTGGAAAATCTGAAAAATATGCTCTATAAAAAAACCCGTCTGGAAGATACGTTCGGAGTGAATATGCTGGCGGTGGCAGACGGCAGACCGGAAACCTTGAGTCTAAAGCAGATCATCGAGCACCATGTGGATTTTCAGTTTGATGTTTGTACCAGAAAGTACAGAACCCTTCTGGAACGGGAACTGGAGAAAAAGGAAGTTCAGGAAGGTCTTATCAAGGCGTGTGACGTGATCGATCTGATCATAGAGATTCTGAGAGGAAGTAAGAGCCAGAAGCAGGTAAAAGACTGTCTGACACTGGGAATTACCGAGGGGATTCGATTTAAGACGAAAACCAGCGAGCGGGCGGCAAAGAAGCTGCAGTTTACCCAGAGACAGGCAACAGCCATTTTGGAGATGCGTTTGTATAAGCTGATCGGTCTGGAAATCGAGGCTTTGATGGCGGAACATGAAACCACACTGAAAAATATTGCCCGGTATGAAGATATTTTAAATAATTATGATTCCATGGCGCAGGTAATTATAGAGGATCTGGAACGGACGAAAAAGGAATACGGAAGAAAACGCCGGACTGTGGTGGAAAATGTGGAAGAAGCGGTATTTGAAGAAAAGAAGATCGAAGAGATGGAAGTCTGTTTCCTGATGGATCGCTTCGGATATGCGAAAATCATGGACAAGAATCTGTATGAGAGAAACAAAGAAACGATTCTGGAAGAGTATAAGTATGTATTTTTCTGTATGAATACCGATAAGATCTGTCTGTTTACAGATCAGGGACAGATGCATACGGTAAAGGTGTTGGACCTTCCCATGACAAAACTGAGGGATAAGGGAACTCCCGTGGATAATGTGAGTAATTATTCCAGCGCTCAGGAACGCATCCTGTATGTGTCCAGTATGGAAAATGTGAAAAACAGTACCCTGTTGTTTGTCACAAAGAGTGGAATGGCAAAACAGGTAAAAGGGGAAGAATTTGACGTGGTGAAACGTACCATTGCCTCTACAAAGCTGGGGGATGAAGATGAACTGGTGATGGTTCAGCAATGCGATACCATGGATTATCTGGTACTTCAGAGTAAGGGCGGATATTTCCTGCGCTTCTTAAAAGAAGAGGTTCCCGAGAAGAAAAAAGCGGCTGTGGGCGTGAGAGCCATGAAGCTGATGGAAGAGGATGAGTTGGAAAATGCTTATCTGCTGGAAAGCCGTATGGAGTACAGCGTGGAATATAAAGGAAAGCAGATGATTTTGAATAAGATCAAGCTTGGAAAACGGGACACGAAAGGAACCAAGGTAAGAGTGTAAATGAAAGACAAAAAGGTGGGAGCCATACTTTTGGCGGCAGGAAACAGCAGCCGGTTCGGAGCCAATAAACTCTTATATGAAATAGAAGGAAACCCTCTGGTGCAGTACAGTATGGAGATTATCTCCCAGCTTCCCTTTGAACAGAAAATCGTGGTTACGCAATATCCGCAGGTGGAGCAGCTTGCAAAAAGACTGGGACTTTCCTGGGTGAGAAATGAAAACCCGGAGCTTGGAATTTCCCATTCCATCCATCTCGGTCTTGAAAAACAGGGAGATATGGACGGCTGGATGTTCCTGGTGGGAGATCAGCCATGGCTTTGCAGGGAAACGGTAGAAAAATTGCTGGAAACCTTTCGGGAGAGCTTGCGGGGGATCGCGGCAGTCAGATGCGGAGAGAATATAGGAAATCCGGTGATTTTTTCCAGAGCATATAAAAAAGAACTGGAAAAACTCTCCGGTGACCGGGGCGGAAAGAAAATCCTTCTTCTTCACAGAGAAGATGTGGAATTTGTTGCAGCAAAGCCGGAAGAACTGGTGGATCTGGACGAAAATCCCCATGAAAACTGTAAAATCCGAAGAAAATAAGGATTTCAGGCTTGCTTTTTGGTAAAAAGAGTGTTATGATTCTTAATGATATAAGATTACAGCATGAAGAGTGGGCGATACGTCCACTCTTCTTTATGTAATGGAGAGCATGACATAAAGAACTCGATAAGTTATAAGGTGGTGAGAAGATGAGCGTAAAAGAACAGTACGAACAGAAAGCAGAAGCATTGGCAGAACCTATTGTTGCAGGTCATGGATTTGAACTGGTGGATGTGGAGTATGTGAAGGAAGCGGGAACATGGTATCTGAGACTGTATATCGATAAAGAAGGCGGTATTACCATAGATGACTGCGAGGTGGTCAGCAGAGAATTCAGCGACCGTCTGGATGCAGAGGATTTTATTGAGGATGCCTATATTATGGAAGTGAGTTCTCCGGGATTGGGCCGCCCCTTGAAGAAAGAAAAGGATTATAAGCGAAGTCTTGGAAAAGAGATCGAGATCCGAACCTATCGTCCGATCGATAAACAGAAAGAATTCTTCGGTATTCTCACTGCATATGATGAAAAACAAGTGACGATCACTCTGGAAAATCAGGAGACCAGAGTGTTTCAGAAAGCCGAGATCGCACTGATCCGACTTGCGTTTGATTTTTAAGGAGGACAAAGAAAAAAATGAACACAGAATTAATGGAAGCATTAAATATTCTGGAAAAGGAAAAAGGTATCAGCAAAAGCGTTTTGCTGGAGGCGATTGAGCAGTCTCTGATTCAGGCCTGCAAAAATCATTTCGGAAAGGCTGACAATGTAAAGGTGAGTATCGACCCGGATACCTGCGATTTTGGAGTATATGCAGAAAAGACCGTAGTGGAAGAGGTGGAAGATCCGGTACTGGAGATCAGTCTTGCAAATGCAAAGATGATGGATTCTAAGTATGATCTTGGAGATGTGGTACAGGTGCCGATCCAGTCCAAACAGTTTGGACGTATTGCTACCCAGAATGCAAAGAATGTGATTTTGCAGAAGATCCGGGAAGAAGAAAGAAAAGCTCTGTGTGACGAATATTATCAGAAGGAAAGAGATATCGTTACCGGTGTGGTACAGCGTTATCTGGGAAGAAATGTAAGCATCAATCTGGGAAAAGTAGATGCGATCCTGAATGAAAACGAGCAGGTGAAAGGCGAAGTGTTCCGTCCTACCGAGCGTATTAAGCTGTATGTGCTGGAAGTGAAGGAAACTCCGAAGGGACCGAAGATCCTGGTGTCCAGAACACATCCGGAACTGGTAAAACGTCTGTTTGAGGCAGAGGTTACCGAAGTAAAGGACGGCATTGTGGAGATCAAGAGCATTGCCAGAGAGGCAGGCTCCAGAACCAAGATCGCCGTTTGGTCCAACGATCCTGATGTAGATGCAGTGGGAGCCTGCGTAGGTATCAACGGCGCAAGGGTAAATGCTATCGTGGCAGAGCTTCGGGGAGAGAAGATTGATATTATCAACTGGGATGAAAACCCGGCGCTTCTGATTGAAAATGCATTGAGTCCGGCAAAGGTTATTTCTGTTATGGCAGATCCGGATGAAAAGACAGCTCTGGTGATCGTACCGGATTATCAGCTTTCTCTTGCCATCGGTAAAGAAGGACAGAATGCCCGTCTGGCAGCCCGTCTGACTGGATTTAAGATCGATATCAAGAGCGAGACGCAGGCGAGAGAAGCAGGAGATTTCGAGTATTATCAGGAAGAAACACCGGAAGAGACAGCTGTAGAAGAAGAATTTTCAGATACAGAAGAAGTGATCCCGGAGGAGACAGAAGTACCGGAAGAAGTGGAAGAATAAGCGGTAAGGCGGTAGAAGTATGGGAAACGTAAAAAAAGTACCCCTGCGAAAATGTATCGGCTGCAATGAAATGAAAAATAAAAAAGAAATGATGCGTGTGTTAAAGACCACGGATGATCAGATTGTCCTGGATACTACAGGAAGGAAGAACGGACGGGGAGCCTACGTATGCTTTTCGGGAGAATGTCTGAAAAAAGCTATAAAAAATAAAGGGCTGGAGCGTTCGCTGAAAATGCCGATCCCGCAGGAGATCTATGAGAACCTGGAAAGGGAGTTGGAATCCATTGAACAAAAATAAAGTATTATCACTGATCGGTCTTTCCATGAAAGCCGGCAAGATCGCAAGTGGAGAATTCGCAACGGAGAAAGCTGTAAAAACAGGAAAAGCTTATCTGGTGGTTGTGGCGGCGGAGGCTTCTGACAATACCAGAAAAAAATTTCGCAATATGTGTGAGTATTATCAGGTTCCTTTTTATGAATTTGGTGAGAAAACAGAGCTGGGCAACGCGATAGGGAAAGAGTTCCGGGCATCGTTGGCCGTTACGGATGAAAATCTTGCGTCAGCGCTGGAGAAACAACTGACTTTGGCATGAGTAAAGAAAGGTTGGTGGTAAAATGCCAAAACTGAGAATTTATGAAATTGCACAGGAAATCAACAAAACGAATAAAGAGGTATTAGATTTTTTGAAGGAGAAAAATATAGAAGTTAAAAGTCATATGAGTACATTAGAAGAAAAGGAAGAAAAAATGGTACGTGATGCTTTCGCCGGAAAGAAAGAGGAGAAAGCAGATTATAAAGAACAGAAAAATGGAGAGGATAAGAAAGCGGCAGATCGTCCTAAGAAGAAATCTAATCTGATCCAGGTATATCGTCCTCAGAATGCCATGACACAGGAAGGAAAAAACTTCCGTAAGAATAAGGCGCAGCAGGGAAATAACCGTCCGCAGGGCAATGGTAAAGCGCAGGAGGGAACTCCAAGAACAGAAGGACAGCAGAATGGAACTGTAAAAACGCAGGAAAGCGGAAATGCGCCAAAGACTCAGAATACTAATCGTCAGGACGGGCAGAACAGAAGATACGGTCAGGGAAGACCGGAAGGCGGAAGAAATAATGAAGGTCGCCGCTTCGACAATAACAGAAACAATGAAGGTCGTCGCTTTGACAACAACAGAGGCGATAATCAGGGAAGAGGTCAGGGACGTCCGCAGGGTCAGGGAAGACCGGAGGGCGGAACGCTATGGGACGTACCGGGAGGTTGGTTACAGTTGCT
>HF995394.1:12083-26137 GCA_000432335.1 Firmicutes bacterium CAG:646 | reverse complement strand
TTCGATAATAACAGAAACGGTATGAACCGGGATGGAAGAGACAGAGACGGAAGAGAAAATAACAATCGGAGAAATGACAGAAGAGATTCCAGACCGTCTTCTGTAGATACGATGGATCTGGGACTGGCAAGAAAGCCGGTAAGAGATGTAAAGAGTAAAGAGAAAGATAAAGAAAAAGAGCGGGAAAGAGAAGAGAAAAAGACCCAGGACAGAAGAAGCGGTCAGGGCGGCAATCGTCCAAACCAGGGACGCCGTCCGAATCAGAGACTTCCGAAAGCCCTTCAGAAACCGGTTCGTCCACAGCCGAAGGAAGAGAAGAAAGAGGAAGTAAAAGAGATTGTGATCCCGGAGAAGCTGACTATCCGTGAGCTGGCTGAAAAGATGAAAATGCAGCCGTCCGTAATCGTAAAGAAACTGTTTATGGAAGGCATCATGGTTACCGTAAACCACGAGATCGACTTTGAAAAGGCACAGGAGATCGCTCTGGAGTTTGATATCATTGCAGAGCAGGAAGAAAAAGTGGATGTGATCGAGGAACTTCTGAAAGAGGAAGAGGAAGACGCTTCCACATTGGTGCCAAGACCTCCGGTAGTCTGCGTTATGGGTCACGTTGACCACGGTAAGACCTCTCTTCTGGATGCCATCAGAAGAACGAATGTAACAGATCGTGAGGCTGGCGGAATCACGCAGCATATCGGAGCTTATGTGGTTTCCATTAAAGGACAGAAGATCACGTTCCTGGATACACCGGGTCATGAAGCATTTACCGCTATGCGTATGCGTGGTGCAAATGCTACAGATATTGCGGTATTGGTAGTAGCTGCGGATGACGGTGTGATGCCTCAGACTGTAGAAGCGATTAACCATGCAAAAGCTGCAGGGGTAGAAATTATCGTTGCCATCAATAAGGTCGATAAGCCAAGCGCAAATATCGAGAGAGTAAAACAGGAATTGTCTGAATACGAACTGATCCCGGAAGATTGGGGCGGAAGCACGATTTTCGTTCCGGTATCTGCAAAAACTCATGACGGTATCGAGGAATTGCTGGAAATGATCCTGCTGACTTCAGAAGTGTGCGAGCTGAAAGCAAATCCGAAGAGAAGAGCGAGAGGTCTTGTTATTGAAGCGCAGCTGGATAAAGGAAAAGGACCAGTGGCTACGATTCTTGTACAGAAAGGAACGCTTCGTGTCGGCGACTTTATCGCTGCAGGCGCTTCTTCCGGTAAAGTCCGCGCCATGATGGACGATAAGGGACGCCGTGTGAAAGAGGCAGGTCCTTCTACTCCGGTAGAGATTCTGGGACTTTCTGATGTGCCGAATGCCGGAGAGGTATTGGTAGCAACAGAAAATGACAAAGAGGCAAAACATTTTGCTGCAACCTTTGTATCAGAAAATAAAAATAAACTTCTGGAAGAGACAAAAGCAAAAATGTCTCTGGATGATCTGTTTAACCAGATCCAGGAGGGTAATCTGAAAGAATTGAATATCGTGGTAAAAGCAGATGTTCAGGGATCTGTAGAAGCGGTAAAACAGAGTCTTGTAAAATTGTCCAATGAAGAAGTGGTGGTTAAGATCATCCACGGCGGCGTGGGCGCTATCAACGAGTCTGATGTTACGCTGGCATCAGCATCCAATGCGATCATTATCGGTTTCAATGTAAGACCGGATGCTACTGCGAAGACCATCGCAGAGCAGGAAGGTGTAGATCTTCGCCTGTACAGAGTCATTTATCAGGCGCTGGAAGATGTAGAGGCCGCTATGAAAGGTATGCTGGATCCTGTATTTGAAGAGAAGGTGATCGGTCACGCCGAGGTACGTCAGATTTTCAAGGCTTCCGGTGTGGGTAATATCGCAGGAAGCTACGTTCTGGACGGTGTATTCCAGAGAGGCTGCTCCGTACGTATTACACGAGAGGGAAGCCAGATCTTTGAAGGACCGCTGGCATCCCTGAAAAGATTCAAGGATGATGTAAAAGAAGTGAGAGCCGGCTATGAATGTGGTCTGGTATTTGAAGGCTTCAACGACATCCAGGAATTTGATCAGGTAGAGGCTTATACCATGGTAGAGGTTCCTCGTTAGAACAGGGAAAATGCGAAAGACTGCACCTTCGGTTTTGAACCGGATGCAGTCTTTGGCGCTTTTAAATATGAGAGGTTAAAAATGAGAAAAAACAGTATAAAAAATACAAGAATCAACGGTGAGGTTTTAAAAGAGCTTAGCATGATTATTCGACAGGAGATCAAGGATCCCCGTATTCATATGATGACCTCTGTCACAGCCGTTGAGGTTGCTCCTGATCTGAAAACCTGTAAAGCATATATCAGTGTTCTGGGGTCAGATCAGGAAAAACGTGATACTATCGCAGGACTTCGCAGTGCAGAAGGCTATATCCGCAGACAGCTTGCAAAAAATCTGAACCTTCGCAATACGCCGGAAATTTATTTTAAGCTGGATGAATCTATAGAATATGGCGTTCATATGTCAAAACTGATCGATGATGTAAATCAGACAATCTCAGAAAGGGATGAGGAAGATGAAGAGTAAGATGGATGCGATTCTTCAGGGAGTGTCCACGGTAGCCATTGCCGGACATCAGCGCCCGGATGGAGACTGCGTGGGTTCCTGTATGGGAATGTATCTGTATTTGAAAGAAAATTATCCTACCATTCAGGCGGACGTATATCTGGAAGGGGCGGAGGACGTCTTTTCTCATATTCCAAATCTGGATCAGGTAAAAAGTGTATGGCAGGAAGATCGGATATACGATCTTTTACTGCTTTTTGATGTGAGCAGTGTGGACCGCATCGGTGTGGCAGGAAAAGCGCTGGAAACGGCGAAACATTCTTTCTGCGTAGATCATCATATTACAAATCCGGGGATTGCTAAAGAAAATCATGTGGTTCCTCAGGCAAGTTCTACTTGCGAGGTGTTGTACGAGCTTTTGGATGAGGAGAAGATCACAAAGGGGATCGCAGGAGCTCTTTATACCGGGATTATCCATGATACCGGTGTGTTTCAGCATTCCTGTACGGGAACGAGAACCATGGAGATTGCCGGAAAACTGATGAATACGGGCATTGATTTTACAAAGATCATTCAGGATTCTTTTTATACCAAAACGTATGCACAGAATCAGATCATGGGAAGAACAATCATGGAAAGTATTATGCTTTTGCATGGAAAATGTATCGTGGGCTATGTAAAACAGAAGGATATGAAGTTTTACGGAGTTACCGGAAAAGATCTGGGAGGGATCGTGAGTCAACTTCGGAATACAAAAGGAGTGGAAGTGGCGATTTTCCTTTACGAGACAGGCGTTCAGGAGTATAAAGTCAGTATGCGCTCCAGCGGCACTGTGAATGTGGCAAAGATCGCTTCCTATTTTGGCGGCGGCGGTCATGTGCTGGCGGCAGGCTGTACCATGCAGGGGTCTGTCTATGATGTGATCAACAGTCTGACGTACGATATAGAAAAACAGCTTCAGGAGTGTGAAAATGCAGATTAACGGTGTGATCAATATCTATAAAGAAAAGGGATATACTTCCCATGATGTGGTGGCAAAGCTAAGAGGCATTCTTCATCAGAAAAAAATCGGACATACGGGGACGCTGGACCCGGATGCGGAGGGCGTACTGCCAGTATGTCTGGGAAGAGGCACACGGCTTTGTGATATGCTGACCGATCATGAGAAGGAATATGAAGCCGTACTTCTTCTCGGTGTGGTGACAGATACGCAGGATACCACGGGAACAGTACTCCATACCAGTCCGGTGACAGTTTCTGAGGAGGAAGTGAAAGCCTGTATTCAGTCTTTTATTGGGGAGCAGATGCAGATTCCGCCCATGTATTCCGCTTTAAAAGTGGGAGGAAAAAAGCTTTATGAGCTGGCAAGGGAAGGAATTGAAGTGGAGAGAAAACCCCGCCCCGTTTGCTTTCATGAGATTGAGATTCTGGAGATGGAACTGCCCCGGGTGAGGATTCGCGTGCGTTGTTCCAAGGGAACGTATATCCGTACACTCTGCCATGATATCGGCGGTAAGCTGGGATGCGGCGGCTGTATGGAAAAATTGCTGAGAACCAGGGTAGAGCGATTCTCCCTTTCCGGTGCAAAAAAACTGGAGGAGGTTCAAAAGGCAGTGGATCAGGGGACGATCGCAGAGTTTGTAGTGCCGGTGGATCAGATGTTTGACGCATACCCTGCAGGTAAAGTGAAGCCAGAGGGAGACCGTCTGGTGCACAATGGAAATCCTTTTTTGGTGGAATTTCTGGAAGAAATTTCTGAAATAAAAAAGGGTGAGCCGTGGAGAATCTATGACAGTACAGGAGAGTTTATAGGAATTTTTGCAAGAAAAGGGGAAAAATTCGCTCCGATAAAGATGTTCTATAGTAAGGATGTATAAAATATGAAGTACATGACAGATACGCTGGATTTTCAGTTGGAAAAAAGAAGCGTGGTAACGCTGGGAAAGTTCGATGGACTGCACAGGGGTCACGAGAGACTGCTGCAGAGAGTTCTGGAAGTGGGAAAAAAGGGGTATGAAACTGTGGTATTTACCTTTGATGTGTCGCCTCTGGTTAAATTAGGAACGCGCATCACCAGAACGCTTCTGAATAATGAAGAAAGAAAAATTCTTCTGGAAAAGCGCGGGATCAATACGCTGATCGAGTGTCCGTTTGTTTCAGAGCTGATTCATATGGAACCGGAAGATTTTGTGAAAAAAATTCTTGTGAAGCAGCTTCAGGCAGCTTATGTGATCGTGGGACCGGATTTTCATTTTGGGCATGAGCGGAAGGGAACACCGGAGCTTTTGCAGCGTCTGGGTCAGGCTTACGATTTTCAGGTAGAAATTCTGGAAAAAGAACGGGAAGGTGACCGGGAGATCAGCAGTACCTGGATTCGGGAAACATTGCGGGAGGGCAAGATAGAAAAGGTCAATGATCTTTTAGGCTATCCCTATTTTGTACTGGGAAAAGTGGTGCATGGAAGACAGCTGGGGCGCACCTGGGGACTTCCCACCATCAATCAGATTCCAGAAGACGGGAAATTGTTGCCGCCTTTTGGTGTGTACGCTTCGAGAACTTTTATCAATGGAGAAGAATATCTGGGGATTTCTAATGTGGGAGTAAAACCTACCGTGGAAGTTCCTTTTGCCGGTGTGGAAACGTATCTGTTTGACTGTGATAAAGATCTCTATGATAAAATTGCCTGGGTGGAATTTTACCATTTTGTGCGGCCGGAGTGCAAGTTTGATTCTGTGGAAGAGCTGCGGGAGCAGATACAAAGAGACGCCAGAGCAGGGCAGGAATATTTTGCTGTAAAGAACGGAGCGGTCGTATGGTTGCCGTAATGTATCTGACGGGCAGTTTGGGGCTTTTCCTTTACGGGATGAAGATCATGAGCGAGGGAATTGCTCAGGCAGCCGGACAGAAAATGCAGAGCTTTTTGGAAATATTTACAAAAAACAAATGGATCAGTATGCTGGTGGGAACATTTTTTACCGCATTGATCCAATCTGCCAACGGTTCGACAGTCCTGATGATGAGTTTCGTCAATGGGGGATTGCTGGAACTGTCCCAGATTCCCGGCTTTTTGTTGGGGGTAAATCTGGGAGGCAGCATAACGGGTCAGATGTTGTCTTTCGATCCGGAATATCTTGCGCCAGTTTTAATCCTTGGCGGTGCTTGTCTGATTCTGTTTGGAGGAGAGAGGAAAACGGCGCTCAGTCTGGGCAAGGTTTTGATGGGCTTTGGACTTTTATTTACCAGTGTTTCCGGTATGACGAAGGGAGCGGCGTGGGCAGGAGAGCTGTCTGCCGTGCAGGTAATTCTGGAGAAGCTTTCGCATCCCCTTCTGGCATTTGGTGCGGGAATCCTTCTTGGATGTCTGTTCCAAAGTGAATTGGCGGCGACGGGGCTTTTGGCTGTCTGGACAGGAAGTGGATGGCTGGGATTTTCAGGAAGTCTGTATATGCTTTTGGGCGCAAATATTGGCTGTGCGCTTCCAGCGCTTTTGGTGGGAATCGGATGTAAGAAAGATGGCAAAAGGACCTTGTGGATGCATGTATGCATCAATCTTGCGGGAGGGATTTTCTGGCTGCTTCTGTTGCTTTTGGGCAGAGATGGAATCGAAAATTTCTTCCTGAAATTTTCTGATGGAAAAGAGGCAGCGGCAGTTGTAAATGCCAATATGCTTATGAAGCTTGTCTGGACGGCAGTTTGTATGCCTTTTACGGCAAAGATCGTGGCAGTGACAGAAAAACTGATCTGGGGACAGGATGGAGCTGAGGCAGCGTTTGAGCTGAAATACATAGGAGAAAATCATGGATTTTCTCCTGCAACTGCCGTTTTACAGGTGATTCGGGAGACAGAAGAAATGGCAAAGCTTACGGCAGAAAATTTGAGCCGTTCCATAGAAACCATTCAGGAACCGACATCGGAAAAAATTCAGGAAGTCTGTCAGACAGAACAGAATATCAACTTTCTCCATCGGGAGATTACCAGTTATCTGGTGCGATTAAAGCAGTCTACGCTGGTTATTGATGACGCCGTATATGTGGATTCCCTTCTGTATATGGTGACAGATCTGGAGCGGATCGCTGACCGGGGACAGCGAATTAGCAATTCGGCAGTGAAACTGAAAGAAGGAAATGTGCATCTTACCCGGGAAGGGGAGGCAGATCTGGGAAAACTTGCCGGAAAAGTGGAATGGGTCTTGAAAGAAGCGCTGGAAGTATTTTATGGAAACGACCGACAAAAATTGCCGGAAATACTTGCAGTGAAAGAAGAAATCAGTCAGTCGGAACGTGAATTACAGGCGAAATATATTGAACGGATCGCTCAGGACGAATGTAGTCTGGAGGCGGGTATGGTATTTGCGGATATTATATCAGATCTGGAACGCGTGGCGGTTCATGGAGTGAATATTGCCTGCGGGGCGCAGGAGGATATCTGAGATAAAAAAAAGAATATTGAAATAATTATAGAAAGCAGTTATTCTGATTATAGAAGACTGCTTTCTCTTTTTTGGAGAAAAGTAAAACAACGGAAGGAGAATGTACAATGAACTTGGAAATAAGACCTTTTTCAGCCACAGAGTCAAAAATTGACGGATTGAAAGTTATCAATGCTAAAATGGTAACGGATGATCGAGGAACTGTTCGGGAACTTTATCGTGAAAGTGCGCATATGGACGTTTTGCCTCAAACGGTTTCAGGATGGAAGCAAATAAATCTGACCCGTACAAAACGGGGAGCAGTTCGAGGGCTACACGGTGAAGCTATGTCGAAATTAGTTACGGTTGCTTTGGGTTCTGTTTTTGGTGTGTATGTAGATACAAGACCGGAAAGTAAAACTTTTGGGGCAGTGGAAACCGTTCATATTACGCCTGGTGTTCAGGTTTTTGTTCCTCAGGGAGTATGCAATGGTTTTCAGGCGTTGGAAGAACATACAGAATATTTGTATTTTTTGATAATGAATGGGCTGCAGGGATGGCAGGAACAGCCCTGACTCCATTAGATCCGGAATTGGGAATTGAATGGCCGATTCCAATTGATCCAAAGAATCTTGAACAGATATCTGAGAAAGATGCAAAGGCGCCAACGTTGCAGGAATTAAGAGAAACGCTGATAGAGGAGAGAAAGTATACTTTTTAGAAATTTTGAAAAAATGTCACCATTTTTTTGAGGAAAAAGTGGTGACACTTTTTTTGAAATAGTGAAAAAGTATATATTCATACAATAACGAGTCAAAATTCACTCCAGATTGCCTGCGACAATGGAATTTTGGCTTGGATGTTTCGGGTTTTGGCATATACATGTCAAAACACCTCGCGGAACAGTTCAGCCTGCGCCAGTCGTAAAACCGCACTGCGTGCTTATCGTGGCTAACGCCACTGTTTTACTCATTGACAGGCGCTTAGCTCATACAGATGTCCGCTTGCAAAAACATGCAAGCATGTTTTGTGCCTCACGTACACTGTATGGCTGAGCTGTTACACAATTTTTCAAAGTTTTCAGGAAAAAGGTTTACATCTGAAAATCCCTATGATATACTGAACAGGTATGAGTTAGCCCACATTCAGAGGCAGGAGTCTCCGACCGTTTCTTAATGTGAGGCGTTTAAAGAATAAGGAGGAAACTACAATGATTTCTAAAGAAAAGAAACAGGCTATCATGGCTGAATATGCAAGATGCGAAGGCGACACAGGTTCACCGGAAGTACAGGTTGCTGTACTGACAGCAAGAATTCAGGAGCTGACAGAGCATCTGAAAACACATCACAAAGATCATCACTCCAGAAGAGGTCTGCTGAAGATGGTAGGTCAGAGAAGAGGTCTTCTGGATTATCTGAAAGAGAAAGATATTGAAAGATATCGTGCACTGATCGAGAAATTGGGAATCAGAAAGTAATTTTTTAAGGCGAGGGGTGGAAGGTTTTCCGCCCCTTCCTAAGCATTAAGCAAAAGTATCAGGCAGAAGGATGAGCCGAGACCACTGAAAAGCCCATTGTGAGAAGAGCAGAGTGGTTTTTTCAGTTGTTTCGGAGACCTTACGCCTGAAAAAAAGCCGTCAGGCAGAATAAGGAGAGAAAGCTATGTACAAAAGTTATTCCATGGAACTGGCAGGAAGAACCCTGACAGTGGATATTGATCGTGTGGCAAAACAGGCCAACGGAGCTGCATTTATGCATTATGGAGATACCGTAGTGCTGTCTACAGCAACAGCATCTGATAAACCGAGAGAGGGCATCGATTTCTTCCCGTTGAGTGTAGAATATGAAGAGAAGATGTATGCAGTGGGAAAGATCCCGGGCGGATTTAATAAGAGAGAGGGAAAAGCCAGTGAACATGCAATCCTGACCTCTCGTGTTATTGACCGTCCGATGCGTCCTCTGTTTCCGAAAGATTACAGAAATGACGTTACACTGAACAATATGGTAATGTCTGTAGATCCGGAGTGTAACCCGGAAGTGGTTGCTATGCTGGGTTCCGCTATTGCAACCTGTATTTCTGATATTCCTTTTGATGGTCCCTGCGCTACCACTCAGGTAGGTATGATTGACGGGGAACTGATCATCAACCCTACATTGGCACAGAATGCAGTATCTGATCTGAAGCTGACAGTTGCTTCCACAAGAGAAAAGGTTATCATGATCGAGGCTGGAGCAAATGAGATTCCAGAGGATAAGATGATCGAGGCTATTTTCAAAGCCCATGAAGTAAACGGACAGATTATTGAATTTATCGACAAAATCGTAGCAGAATGTGGAAAAGAAAAGCATACTTACGAATCCTGCGCAGTTCCGGAAGAATTGTTTGCAGCTATGAAAGAGATCGTAACTCCGGAAGAGATGGAAGTTGCCGTATTCTCTGATGATAAACAGACAAGGGAAGAAAATATCCGTCAGGTGACAGAAAAGCTGGAAGAAGCTTTTGCTGAGAAAGAAGAATGGCTGGCTGTTCTGGGCGAGGCTGTTTACCAGTATCAGAAGAAGACGGTTCGTAAGATGATCCTGAAAGATCACAAGCGTCCGGATGGTCGTGCGATCACCCAGATCCGTCCTCTGGCAGCAGAGACAGATCTGATTCCGAGAGTGCATGGTTCTGCGATGTTCACAAGAGGACAGACTCAGATCTGTACTATTACTACACTGGCACCTCTGGCTGAAGCGCAGCGTCTGGATGGTCTGGATGAGACAGAGACAGGAAAACGTTATATGCATCATTATAACTTCCCATCCTACTCTGTTGGGGAGACAAAACCGAGCCGTGGACCGGGACGTCGTGAGATTGGGCACGGAGCTTTAGCAGAGAAAGCGCTTGTGCCGGTACTGCCTTCTGAGAAAGAATTCCCATATGCGATCCGTACCGTATCTGAGACTTTTGAATCTAATGGTTCTACCTCTCAGGCGAGTATTTGTGCATCTACCATGTCTCTGATGGCAGCAGGTGTGCCGATCAAAAAACCGGTAGCAGGTATTTCCTGCGGTCTGGTGACCGGTGAGACAGATGATGATTATATTGTTCTCACAGATATTCAGGGGCTAGAAGATTTCTTTGGAGATATGGACTTTAAGGTGGCAGGTACCCATGATGGTATCACTGCTATCCAGATGGATATTAAGATCCACGGTCTGACTCGTCCGATTATTGAGGAAGCGATTGCCAGAACAAAAGAGGCAAGAGAATATATCCTGACAGAAGTTATGGAAAAATGTATTGCAGAGCCGAGAACACAGGTGAGCGCTTATGCGCCGAAGATCGTTCAGATCATGATCGATCCGGAGAAAATCGGTGACGTAGTAGGTCAGAGAGGAAAAACCATCAATGCGATCATTGACGAGACTGGTGTGAAGATCGATATTACAGATGACGGAGCAGTTTCTGTTTGCGGTACCGATCAGAAGATGATGGATAAGGCTCTGAACTATATTAAAACCATCGTAACTGATTTTGAAGCAGGTCAGATATTTACCGGTAAGGTGGTAAGCATCAAAGAATTTGGCGCTTTCATTGAATTTGCACCTGGAAAAGAAGGCATGGTTCATATTTCCAAGATCGCAAAAGAGCGTATCAACCGCGTGGAGGATGTACTGACTCTGGGTGATATTGTGAAAGTAGTATGCATGGGCAAAGACAAGATGGGAAGAATGAGCTTCAGTATCAAGGACGTACCGGCAGAGGCTTAAACGTTTTCGGGCGTTTTCCCGGATGAGTGCATGAGTGTAAATAGGACCCCGGAGAGTATTGGCTCTCTGGGGTTTTTTAAAGGAGGAAAGAAATGGTGAGATTGAGTACCCTCTGTTATATAGAAAAAGATGACCAGTATCTGATGCTGCACCGGACGGTAAAAGAGAATGATGTCAACAAGGATAAATGGATCGGAGTGGGCGGACATTTTGAATATGGAGAAAGCCCGGAAGACTGCCTGCTCCGTGAGGTATGGGAAGAGACAGGATATACGCTTACTTCTTATCAATATCGCGGAATCGTGACTTTTGTATATGGGGAAGATACGGTGGAATATATGTCTTTATACACGGCAGATGGATTTACCGGAGAGGCGCATCCCTGTGATGAGGGAGAACTGGAATGGGTAGACAAAAAGAAAATAGATGCTCTGAATATCTGGGAAGGGGATAAAATCTTTTTCCGGCTTCTGGAGGAGAAGAGACCGTTCTTTTCACTGAAACTGGTGTACAACCGGGAAGATGTGCTTTTGGAAGCGGCGCTGGATGGAAAATCGCTGGAGCTGAAAAAACAGGAAACGGTGGATGGAAAGGAAGATATAAAATGAGATACCATAATATAACAAAGGATGATATGCTGAACGGAGACGGGCTGCGGGTGGTACTCTGGGTGGCTGGCTGCAGTCATGGCTGCAAGGGCTGTCAGAATCCCATGACCTGGGATCCGGAAGGGGGAATTCCTTTTGGTGAAGAGGATAAAGCGGAGCTTTTTGAACAACTGGACAAATCTTATATCGAAGGAATTACCTTCAGCGGCGGAGATCCCCTTCATGAAAATAATGTGAAGGAGATTACTGTGCTGGCAAAAGAGATTCGGGAAAAATATCCGGACAAGACCATCTGGCTTTATACCGGATATACCTGGGAAGAAATCAAAGATCTGGAAATTGTTCGCTATCTGGATATCCTGGTGGATGGAAAGTTTGATCTTGCCACCAGAGACGTAAGTTTAAAATGGAAAGGAAGCCCTAACCAGAAAGTGATCGATGTGCCGAAAACGCTGGAATTGGGTCTGGTAGTATTACACGCATAGGAGGAACAGGATGAAACGGATTGCAAAATTTGAGAAGGTAAGTTTGAAACAGTTTTCAGCAGATTGGAAAGATACGTTTGGGGATGTAACGGAAGAAAAGATTCAGGAGATTTACGATCAGATCCGACTGCCCAGAAGAGCTACCGCAGGAAGCGCCGGGTATGACTTTTTTGCCCCTGTAGACGTGCAGCTGGCGCCTGGTGAGACAATAAAGATCCCTACCGGTATCCGCGCGCAGATGGAACAGGAGTGGGTGCTGAAAGTATATCCCAGAAGTGGTTTGGGATTTAAATACAGACTGCAGATGAATAACACGGTGGGAATCATTGACAGCGACTATTTCTATTCCGACAATGAGGGACATATTTTTATGAAAATCATGAATGACGGACGGGAAGGAAAAACTGTGGAACTGAAAGCCGGAGAAGGATTTGCTCAGGGAATCTTTCTGGAATATGGAGTTACTGTGGATGATGACGCTACAGAGAAACGAAACGGCGGATTTGGCAGTACCACAGGGAAATAGTCTGTTTTGTAAAGCAAAAGTAAAATTTAAAAATACAAAAAATCTGCAAAATCCTAAGATTTTCCCGCGGAATGTAAAAAAGTCGCTTTTTTTGGCGGCTTTTTTTAATGTTCATTTAACAGAAGCCGACTTTTGGTTTTAACAGACGTTCGGTATACTCTTTTTTGTCGTCAAGAAATAGAAAATAAAAAAGAGTAGTGAAAGAGAGTATCCGATTAGGAGATACTCGTCAAGGAGGAAATGAAGATGAGAAAAAAATGGTTGACAGTAGGAACAGCGCTTATGATATCTGCAATGATGATGGCAGGATGCGGAAATACAGAGAACAAGGATGAGGCGGCAAGCACACAGGAAACAGCAGGAGAAGAAAAAGATGCAGAAAGCACCCCGGAGGAAACAGAAGGCGGAAGTTTTGAGGGGATGATCAGTCCGGTGTCCCGTGAGGAAGGTTCAGGAACAAGAGGCGCTTTTATTGAACTTTTCGGGATTGAAACAAAAGATGAAGCGGGCAATAAGATTGACAATACGACAGATATGGCGGAAGTTACCAACAGCACTTCTGTTATGCTGACTACGGTAGAAGGAAATGAGTATGCGATCGGCTATATTTCTCTGGGATCTATGGACGATACGAAAGTAAAAGCTCTGAATATCGACGGAGCAGAGGCTACGGTGGAAAATATCAAGAGTGGTGATTACAAAATTTCCCGTCCTTTCAATATTGTTACAAAAGAAGGTCTGAGTGAAGTGGCTGCTGATTTTGTAAAATACATTATGAGCGAAGATGGACAGAGAGTAGTAGAGGAAAATGGGTACATCAGCCAGGGGAATGAAGGCGCATATGAAGCAGCAGAGCTTTCTGGAAAAATAACGGTCGCAGGTTCTTCTTCTGTTACACCGGTAATGGAAAAACTGAAAGAAGGTTATGTAGCTTTGAATCCAGATGTGAAAATCGAGGTTCAGCAGAATGATTCTACGACAGGTGTTACATCTGCAATAGAAGGCGTATGCGATATCGGTATGGCGTCCAGAGAACTGAAAGATACAGAGCTTGCAGAAGGCATTACAGGTACAGCCATTGCACTGGATGGTATTGCCGTGATCGTAAACAAAGAAAACCCGATCAATGATATGACAAGCGAACAGGTAGCTTCTATCTTTACCGGTGAAACCATTGACTGGTCTGAAATTCAGTAAAGGATTGTTTGGAAACATGAAGGAAGTAAAAGAGTCTATCATGAAGGTCGTATTTTTGCTGACAGCCTGTGTATCTATTTTGGCGGTGGCGCTGATCTGTATCTTTATGTTTGCCAAGGGACTTCCGGCAATCGCGGAAATTGGCCCAGCAGATTTTCTGCTGGGGGAAAAATGGAAACCCATGCAGAATCTTTTTGGGATTCTTCCCATGATTCTGGGAAGCATATATGTGACCGTTGGAGCAGTGATCATCGGCGTTCCCATTGCCTTCCTTGCAGCGGTTTACATGGCAAAATTCTGTAATCCGAAAGTATACAGAATCATGAAACCGGCGGTTGGATTGATGGCAGGAATCCCTTCTATTGTATATGGGTTCTTTGGTTTGGTTGTCATTGTACCTATTATGCAGGATCTGGTGGGCGGAAATGGAAAAAGCATGCTGACCGCTTCTATTTTACTGGGAATTATGATTCTGCCTACGGTGATCAGCGTGGCGGAGAGCAACATTCGGGCAGTACCGGATTCCTATTATGAAGGTGCTCTGGCGCTGGG
>HF995394.1:7770-11947 GCA_000432335.1 Firmicutes bacterium CAG:646 | reverse complement strand
AGCCGTGGGAGAGACGATGGCGGTGATCATGGTAGCGGGAAATCAGCCAATTATGCCGACCCATGGGTGGAAAAGTCTGATTATGGGAGTGCGTACCCTTACCTCCAATATCGTTATGGAAATGGGATATGCGGCAGATCTGCACAGAGAAGCGTTGATTGCTACAGCGGTGGTACTGTTTGTATTGATTTTGATCATTAATATGTGCTGTTCGGCGCTGCAAAGGAGGAACGGACAATGAGACTGAAAGACCGTATGGAAGTATACAGATATCATCCCGGTTCTCTGATTCTGCGGATTCTTATGGTGCTGGCATCTGCGATAACTGTGGGAATCACAGTATGTATCGTGGGTTATATTCTAATCAAAGGAATCCCTAATCTTACATTGGAGCAATTTGCCTGGGAATACAATACGGATAATGTATCCATGATGCCTGCGATCATTAATACAATCTTGATGGTTCTTCTGGTACTGCTTTTTGCAGTTCCCGTGGGCGTGGGAGGTGCGATTTATCTGGTGGAGTATGCCAACCGGGGAAATAAACTGGTAAAACTGATCCGAATCACGGCAGAAACATTATCTGGGATTCCTTCTATTGTATATGGACTGTTTGGATATTTATTTTTTGTTATCGCCTGCGGATGGGGAAATTCCTTTTTGGCAGGGGCGATCACTCTGGCGATGATGATTCTTCCCCTGATCCTTCGGACGACAGAGGAGGCATTGAAATCAGTTCCTGATTCTTTTCGGGAGGGAAGCCTGGGGCTGGGCGCAGGAAAATTACGGACGATTTTTCGGATTATCCTGCCTTCCGCCGTTCCGGGGATTCTCTCCGGTATCATTCTGGGAATCGGGCGTGTGGTAGGTGAAACGGCTGCCTTGATGTATACGGCGGGAACTATTGCAAAAATTCCGGGAAGCCTGATGGATTCAGGAAGAACATTGGCGGTACATATGTATGCCTTGCTGTCAGAAGGGCTTTATATGGAGCAAGCGTACGCATCGGCAGTCATCCTTCTGATAGTGGTGCTTCTGATAAACGCCTGTTCAGGCTGGGTCGCAAAAAGATTGACGAAAGGGTAAAAAAATGGACAAATTTACAATAAAGGATCTGGATCTGTATTATGGCGATTTTCAGGCACTGAAAAAAATAAATATGCATATACCGGAAAAGAAAATTACGGCTTTTATCGGTCCTTCCGGGTGCGGAAAATCTACGCTATTAAAATCCTTAAACCGAATGAATGATCTGGTGGAGGGGTGTCGAATTACAGGCAGCATGAAATTGGATGGTGAGGAAATCAAGGAAATTAAAAATGTAAACCTTCTGAGAAAACGGGTGGGGATGGTGTTTCAGAAACCAAATCCATTTCCCATGAGTATTTACGATAATGTTGCCTATGGTCCCAGAACTCATGGAATCCGTTCAAAAAGCCAGTTGGATGAAATCGTGGAGGATTCTCTTCGAAAGGCTGCGATCTGGGAGGAAACAAAAGATCGTCTGAAAAAATCCGCTCTGGGAATGTCTGGAGGTCAGCAGCAGAGGTTATGCATAGCGAGGGCGCTGGCGGTACAGCCGGAGGTACTTTTGATGGACGAGCCAACCAGTGCGTTGGACCCTATTTCCACCACGAAAATCGAAGATTTAGTATTGGAGCTGAAAAAACAGTATACGATTGTAATGGTTACTCATAATATGCAGCAGGCAGCAAGAATATCTGATCAAACGGCATTTTTCCTGTTGGGAGAGATGATCGAGATGGGAGATACCGAAAAAATGTTTTCTATGCCAGAGGACTCCAGAACGGAAGACTACATTACGGGGAGGTTTGGATAATGGGAAGAAAAGTATATCAGGAACAGCTGCGTAAGCTGAACAGTGAGCTGATTCAGATGGGAGATCTGTGCGAGAAAGCCATGTCGCTGGTTATGAAAGCGTTGAGAGAAAAGGATGAAGAAATAGCCCGGGGCGTCCACAAAATTGAGCGGGAGATTGACGATAAGGAACGGGATATTGAGGCGCAGTGCATGACGCTTCTTCTTCGCCAGCAGCCGGTAGCGGGCGATCTGCGGGAAATCTCAGCGGCTCTTCGCATGATTGCAGATATGGAAAGGATCGGAGATCAGACGGCGGATATTGCCGATATCACGAAGTATATTACGAAATCTCAGCTGGAAATCCATCCTACGATTTTTACCATGGGAAAAGTGGTGGGGAAAATGGTAGACGACAGTATCAATGCCTATGTGCGGCGGGATGAGAAACTGGCGCAGGATGTGATCGATGCAGACGATCAGGTGGACGAGCTGTTTGCGAAAGTAAAAGAAGAACTGGTGGAAACTCTTCAGAAAAAGAAAGATTCCGACGGATGCGAGTTGGACGTACTGATGATCGCAAAATATCTGGAAAGAATCGGAGATCATGCGGTAAATCTGGGGGAATGGGTAATCTATTCTATCTATGGAGAAAAATAAAAAAGCTGGAACTGTCATCTTTAGATTCCAAAAATCTATTGAGACAGATCCAGCTTTTTATCATTTTTTACAGTTCTTCTCCATCTACGATCTCATCGTATTCTGCCTTATCCAGCAATTCATCAAAGGCATCCGCAGCGATGTCATATTCGTCATCATCCAGAATATTTTCCAGAACAGGCTGATCGCCTTCTTCCTGAGAGAAGCGGTACAGGAACACTTCACCGTCATGGTTTTCGCCATTTTCATCCAGAGGAAGGAGCGCAATATATTTGTGCTCGCCAGCCGGGTAAATGGTAAGTACGGCGCATTCCAGTTCTGTATCGTCATCCAGAGTCAGAGTTACCGTTGCATTGGGATTGGAAAGATCCAGATTACAATCTGATCCGCAGTCTGTGCAGTTGCCGCTGCAGCTTCCGTTTTCAATATCACTCATGATTCGTCCTCGCTTTTGTTATCAACTATAGTACCTGTAATCCGAAAAATCTCGGATACTATGTATACTTTACCAGATAAAGGGGGGAAAGTCAAACACTGAGAAAGAAAATTTGAAACAACAGGATTTTACAGTTTTAGCAAAATAAAGTGATTTTCTATTGACGTGAGCAAAATGTAGTTTTATACTGGAAGAAGAACATTACAGGAAATGCAGGAGGAGTGAACATTATGGAAATTTTATTTATAAAAAGAGACCGTCTTCAGAAAAAGCCGGATGAGAAGCAGCTGGGTTTTGGAAAATACTTTACAGATCATATGTTTATCATGGATTATGAGGAAGGAATCGGCTGGCATGACGCTGCAATCGTGCCGTATGGACCGATCCCTATGACGCCGGCAACGGTGGTTCTGCACTATGCGCAGGAAACTTTTGAGGGATTAAAGGCGTACCGAAGAGCTGATGGTGAGATTCAGTTGTTCCGCCCGGAGATGAATGCCAGACGAATGATTCGTTCCAATGAGCGCCTTTGTATGGCGCCGATTCCGGAAGAAATGTTTTTGGAAGCGGTGAATGCGCTGTTAAAAGTGGAGAAGGACTGGGTTCCCTCAGAGCCGGGGACGTCCTTATATATCCGCCCGTTTGCGTTTGCCACGGAATCTACCCTGGGCGTTCATCAGTCCCGGGCATATAAATTCGTAATCATTCTTTCACCAGTGGGAGCCTACTATGCGGAAGGGCTGAATCCAGTGAAGATCATGGTGGAGGACGAATATGTGCGGGCAGTAAAAGGCGGTACGGGATTTGCAAAGTGCGGAGGTAATTATGCAGGTTCCATTATCGGACAGGTAAAAGCAGAGAAAGCAGGATGCGCGCAGGTGCTGTGGCTGGACGGTGAGCAGAGAAAATATGTGGAAGAAGTAGGTTCCATGAATATTATGTTTAAGATTGACGGAGAAATCTATACAGCTCCGATCGAGGGAACGGTACTTCCCGGCGTGACCAGAGATTCCATTCTGCATATTTTGAGAGATTGGGGATATAAAGTAAATGAAACCCATCTTGCCATCGATGATCTGATGCAGGCAGGCAGAGAAGGAAGAGTAGAGGAAGTATTTGGAACCGGTACGGCGGCTGTCATTTCCCCGGTGGGAGGATTGGTATATAAGGGAGAGGAGCTGACCATAAATAATTTCCAGATCGGAGAACTGACGCAGAAATTATACGATTATCTTACAGGCATCCAGTGGGGAAGAGTAGAAG
>HF995394.1:2021-7740 GCA_000432335.1 Firmicutes bacterium CAG:646 | reverse complement strand
TATGGCTGGACAAGACTGGTAAAATAAATTAAACTTAAAGTTAGACGGAGGAGCCGTCGCATCGGAAGTATTTCCGGGCCGGCTCCTTTTTAACGTTCAAAAAATGTTTACGGGAGGAATTATGGATCAGAATCAGACGCCGTTGTTGGACGCAATCGTGAAATATACAGAAAAAAGACCGGCTTACTTTAAAATTCCCGGTCACAGGTATGAAAAAGGGATCAGCCCCCGCTGGCGGCAGTGGACGGGAGATGGGATTTTTCGGTTTGATCTTACGGAAGCGGAGGGGCTGGATGATCTTCATTGTCCGGAAGGTGTGATCCGTCAGGCGCAGGAGCTGGCGGCAGAAGTTTTTCGGGCGGAAAAAACGTATTTTCTTGTAAATGGAACGACCTGCGGAAATGAAGCGATGGTTCTGGCATGCGCCGGAGAGGGGGACCGGATTATGATTCCAAGAAATGCTCATAAATCCGTACTGATGGGATTGATCTTAAGCGGCGCAATCCCCATATATCTGATGCCGGAGTACGATGAAAAAACGGGGCTATGGGGAAGTGTAAGACCGGAAACCGTGGAGGAAGGATTTGCAAAATATCCAGACTGTAAAGGGGTTTTTCTGGTGAGTCCCACGTATTATGGAGTATGCAGCAATCTGGAAAAAATCAGTGAAATCTGTCACCGAAATGGGGCGGTTCTTCTGGTGGATGAGGCTCACGGGGGACACCTGTATTTTGGAAAAAAAGGAGGCAAAAGCGGGGAGCTTCCTCGGGGAGCGATTCTCTCCGGCGCAGATCTGTGCGCCCAGAGTATGCACAAGGTGACGGGTTCTCTGGGACAGAGTTCTCTTCTTCATGTGGGATCATCCAGAATTGACAGAGGAAGGCTGGAATCAGCGCTTCATTTGGTGCAGAGCACCAGTCCATCTTATCTTCTCATGACTTCGCTGGATGCAGCCAGATACGAACTGGCGCTTCACGGAGAAGAAATGCTGGAAAAAACCTGTCAGATGGCGGAAGATGCCAGAGAGAGGATTCGCCAGATTCCCGGCATGGAGTGTTATGGGAAAGAACTTCTGGGAGAAAAGATATATGATCTGGATACTACCCGCCTGGTAATATCCGCTTCTGCGCTTGGGCTTACAGGATTTGAACTGGCGGATATCCTGTATGAAGAGTATGGCGTGGGACTGGAGCTTTCGGATGAAAAAAATGCGGTAGCGATCGTTACCTATGCCAATGAGCCGGAGGATATGGAGCGGCTTATAAAGGCGTTGGAAAGCATAAGCAGAAAAGAAAGAAAAAACTTTGAAAATCCGGGACAGACAAAGCTTCCCGGTTTGCCTCCATATGTCATGAGCCCAAGACAGGCATATTTTTCAGAAAAAAAAGTGATTTTGTGGAAAGATGCAGTGGGAGAAATCGCCGGGGAGGCGCTGATTCCTTATCCACCGGGCATTCCCATCCTGAATCCCGGAGAGCGGGTGACAGAAGAAATCTGGGACTATATGGAAGAATACAGAAGAAAGGGACTGCATTTTCATGGTCCTGCGGATGAGCGGCTGGAAACATTTCAGATTATTATGTTAGAAAAATAAAAAATATGGTACAATGATTACAAAAGTTTAAGGAGGAAAACAATTTGAGACTGATATCTTGGAATGTTAACGGGCTGCGAGCTTGTGTAAATAAAGGATTTTTGGACTTTTTTAAGGAAATAGATGCAGATATTTTCTGCATTCAGGAGAGTAAGCTGCAGGAGGGACAGATTCAGCTGGAATTGGAAGGGTACCATCAGTATTGGAACTATGCGGTAAAGAAGGGATATTCCGGGACAGCAATTTTCACCAAAGCAGAGCCCTTGTCGGTGGCATATGGGATTGGCAAAGAGGAGCATGATCAGGAAGGCAGAGTGATCACATTAGAATTTTCGGAATTTTATATGGTAACGGTGTATACGCCAAATTCCCAGAATGAACTAGCCAGATTGCCTTATCGGATGGAGTGGGAAAGAGATTTTCTGGCGTATCTGAAAGAGTTGGAAACAAGAAAACCAGTTGTTTTCTGCGGCGATCTTAATGTGGCGCATCAGGAAATCGATCTGAAAAATCCGAAAACCAACAGAAAAAATGCCGGTTTTACAGATGAGGAAAGAGAAAAATTCTCCCAGCTTTTAGATGCTGGTTTTATTGATACGTTCCGGTATTTCTATCCAGAGCAGGAACAGATCTACTCCTGGTGGTCCTATCGTTTTAAAGCAAGGGAAAAGAATGCTGGCTGGCGGATTGATTATTTTTGTGTATCTGAGGCTCTGAAAGATCGATTGGAGGATGCGAAAATCCATACGGAAATCATGGGATCGGATCATTGTCCCGTGGAATTGGACATAAACTTGTAGGAGGCAGCGGACATGAGTATGGAAAGGAAACAGTGGGAGATTCGGAAGGGAGATCCCACAAAGCCGGGAACGACGAGAACGGCAGATGGGTATAACTTTGCGGTGTCAGCGCCGAAAGAGGGATCGGTGGAGCTGCTTTTTTACCGAAAAGGGAGTGATGTTCCGGAGCAGGAGATTATAATTCCCTCCAGTTTTCAGACGGGAAGAATCTGTGCGGTGGTTGTGAAAAAACAGAATCTTTCCCTTTATGAATATGTATATCGGCAGGGAGAGCGTTATTTTACAGATGATAATGCCAGAATATTTTCCGGGAGAAAGGAATTTGGAAAAAAGCCGGAGCAGGGACAGGTGTGGAGAGGAAGAGTTTTAACGGAAGCGCCTGCGGAGAGTTTGAAATGTGGGATTCCTTATGAGGAAATGTTTCTGTATAAAATCCATGTGAGAGGATATACCATGCAGAAAAACTCTAAGGTAGGAAAGAAAGGAACTTTTGCCGGACTGAAAGAAAAAATTTCTTATTGGCGGGAGTTGGGAGTTACTTCTCTGGAACTTATGCCATGTTATGAGTTTTGGGAGTATCTGCCTCAAAAAGAAAAGGAAGATCGGGCAAAGTACAGAAACCTGCTTTCTAAGGAGCAGTTGAATTACTGGGGGTATACGGACGGGGGATATTATGCTCCGAAAGCGTCTTACTGTCAGGGAAATTCGCCGGAGCGGGAGATGAAGGACTTTATCGGTCAGCTGCACCGTGAAGGAATGGAGCTTTTGCTGGATTTTTATTTTCCGAGAGAGGTGGCACCCCAAAAAGTGCTGGATATCCTTCGCTTTTGGAAGCTGGAGTATGCGGTGGATGGTTTTGTGCTGTTGGGAGAGGGCGTTTGGATGGAATTGCTTGCAAGAGATGAGATTTTGCAAGATACGAAGCTGATCTGTCCAGGTTTTGATATCAAAGGAATGTATGGAGGAAAAGCCCCCGAGCGTCGTTGTCTGGGAGAGTATCATGGAGGATTCCAGAATACCATGCGCCGTTTTCTGAAAGGAGATGAAGATCAGATTCCAGGATTTTTATATTATAATAAGGAAAATCCTGCTACCCATGGAGTGATCCATTATATGGCGAATCATGATGGCTTTACTCTGGCGGATCTGGTTTCTTATGATTATCGCCATAATGAGGAAAATGGAGAAGAAAACAGAGACGGCTGCACCAATAATTATAGCTGGAACTGCGGGATCGAGGGAGAAACCCGGAAAATCAAAGTGCAAAAGCTTCGTGAAAGACAGATGAAGAATGCGATTCTACTGTTGATGCTCAGTCAGGGAACGCCTCTTCTTTATGGGGGGGATGAACTGGGGAACAGTCAGAATGGAAATAATAATCCGTATTGTCAGGATAATGAGATCGGCTGGGTAGACTGGAGCAGGAGCAGAAAATTTTCTGGATTCACCCGGTTTGTGCAGGACGTGATTCGTTTTCGCAGGGAACATCCGATTTTGCATATGCGGAGGGAATTGCGGGTGACAGATTATCGGTCGTTGGGATGGCCGGAGCTGTCGTACCATTCGGAGCGCGCATGGTTTTCCAACACGGAAAGCAGCAGCCGACAGGCAGGCATATTATATTGCGGAGCGTATGTGCAGGATGAGGAAAAACCGGGGGATGATTTCATTTATGTGATGTATAATATGCACTGGAACGATTATACGTTTGCCCTTCCGGATCTCCCGGAAAAAAGCAACTGGTATCTGGCAGTGGATTCCGGGAAGAAGGCAGAGGAAGCGGTGAGCCCGAAGGGAGCGGAAGAAAAGATAGAGGAGAGAAAATTTCTCACGGTGAAAGGAAGAACGATCGTAGTATTGATTGGAAAGTAGGGATATCATGAACGCATGGAGACATTTTAAGACGATCACACATCATAAGCTGTTAGTGATGAAATATTGTTTCAGAATCGGGCTGTACAGACAGGGGCTTTTGCACGATCTTTCCAAATATTCCCCGACAGAATTTTGTGTGGGGGCAAGATATTATCAGGGGACAAGAAGTCCAAATAATGCCGAGCGGGAGGCAACGGGCGCGTCCCGTTCCTGGATGCACCACAAAGGAAGAAACCGCCATCATTTTGAATACTGGGTGGACTATGGGATTGCGCCGGATCCGGTGCTGACAGGAGTGCCCATGCCAAGAAAATATATTGCAGAGATGATGATGGACCGTATCAGCGCATCAAAAGTGTACCATCCGGAAGATTATGATGATGGAGCTCCCTGGAGATACTATGCAAAAGGAAAAGAAAAACTCTGGTTTATTCATGAAGATACGAGAGAACAGATGGAATATCTTTTGAAAATGCTGGCAGTAAAAGGAGAAAAAGCCACACTTTGGTATATAAAAAATATATATTTAAAAAATAAGGGACGCTTCGGGGGAGACGGCGATACGTATCGTTCCAGACCATGGAAATGTCCAAAAGAAAAAGCTGCTGTTCATGCATAAGAAATTCAGATCGGGTTATCCTTTTAAAAAAGAAAAGGAGATTCGTTATGAAAGATAAAAACAGAGAGACAGAAGAATTTTTCACTTGCTCCGGTACAGATTGTACCGGTTTGATTCCTGCTGGTCTTGTGTCAGAGGATGAGAGGGAAGCGTATGAGGAATTATATCCTTCTCTGACGCCGCCGGTGCTGAACAAGGAGGGGGAAGCTGAATAGCAGTTTCCTTTGAAAAAAAACTGGAAGTATACCGCCGAATATGGTAAGATAACAGATACAGACAGATAAAAGTTTATGAAGAAACAGGAGGATAAGATATATGACGACAAATGAAATGATTTGTAACTGTAAACAGGTATCCTATGGCGATGTAGAAGACGCATTGAGACAGTTGGGAAAATTTGATGACGTACTGAAAACTTTTGATGAGGTTCAGAAAATTACCCATTGTTCCACAGGCTGTGGCGGATGTCATGATAAAATTCTGCATGCTATTTCTGACATTATGATGGCATAAAATCTTGAAGCAAAGAAGAAAGATACCAGACGGATAGGAAGAGTCCAGTACGAAACTATCTGTCTGGTGTTATTTTATTCTAATCTTTTTCTTATGGGGGAACCATAAGAATCTTTTTGGCATATCTTAAGATAATTATTTCCTATTATTCTCATGGAGGTAGATATGGCATACGAAAATTATATACAGGTCACAGGGGTCATACAGGAGATCAGCAGCGGAGGTTCCTGTTGTACGCTGCAGATTGCCTTGCGGACGGATCAGGATATGGTAAATTTTATCGTGAATGGGGATACGCAGATCATTGATAATATTCGG
>HF995394.1:0-1926 GCA_000432335.1 Firmicutes bacterium CAG:646 | reverse complement strand
GAGTTGATCACAGTTTTGCGGCGGGATCAAAATGTAATGCTGCAGTACTTTGATGAAAATCTGATGGCGAAAGATCAGTCTTTGAAGCTGAATCTTGCTATGGGAACAAATGTGGTTTCCAGCAATGGGCAGAGATATTGGTGCACGCCGGAAAATGCAGAATTGCTGGTGTATTATACCACAACTACATTCAGTATTCCTCCTCAGACGACGCCCCAGAAGATTGTTGTTATGTGCGGTACAGAGTGACAGAGGATCTGAGTTACCATGAACGGGGCGTAGCGGCAACGGATTCCAAGGTTGACAAACGGAAATTCCTGTAATATACTTTGAAAAAGAAATATTTTGAAAATCAAAATAAATGAGGGAACAGAGATGAAAACAAGGATTATAGGAACAGGAAGTTATCTTCCAGAGAAAATCGTCACCAATGATGCGCTTGCGGAATGGATCGATACCAGCGATGTATGGATTTCCTCCAGAACAGGAATCAGAAAACGAAGGATCGCAGTGGGAGAAACAGGCGCAGATATGGCGGCAAAGGCAGCACGAACGGCGTTGGAAGACAGCAAAACAGCTCCAGAGGAGATCGAACTGATCATTGTGGCAACTTGCTCAGGAGAGAGTTGTTTTCCCAGTCTTGCCTGTCGGGTACAGAAAGAGCTGGGAGCGGTCAATGCCGCCGCTTTTGACTTAAGCGCTGCGTGTTCCGGTTTTTTATATGCGCTTAACACGGTTCAGGCGTATCAGCAGGCAGGGATTTATAAAAAAGCGCTGGTGATAGGAACAGAGGTTCTTTCCGGTCTGGTGGACTGGAAGGACCGTTCCACCTGCGTACTGTTCGGGGATGGAGCGGGAGCAGTTGTCGTGGGAGCAGAGGAGACGGGACTGGAAGGATTTGTCCAGTATGCGGATGGCAGGAAAGGAGAAGTACTTACCTGTAAAGGAGGAAAAAGAAAAAATTTTTTTCAGGAAGATCAGGAGGAAGATACGTATCTGACTATGAACGGACAGGAAGTTTTTCGATTTGCAGTAAAAAAGGTTCCGGAATGTATACAACAGGTAATGGAGAAAGCAGGAAGAAAAAAGGAGGAGATCCGCTGGTACATTCTGCATCAGGCAAACAGCCGTATCATCCATGCAGTGGCAAAGCGGCTGGAAGAGCCGGAAGAAAAATTTCCCATGAATCTGCAGGAGTATGGAAATACTTCTGCGGCAAGTATACCGATCCTGTTGGATGAAATGAATAAAAGCGGTAAATTGCGGCGGGGAGATCGGGTGATCCTTTCTGGTTTTGGCGCAGGACTTACCTGGGCGGCAGCTTTGTTGACCTGGTAGAAGGAAAATATGTAAAAGAAAATATAAATCGTAAAAGAGTAGAAATTTTTTAGAAATAAAGTCTAAAATATAGAAGAAAAGCATAGTAATCGTTGACGCGGTATATAAAATCATCTATGATAGGTTTATATATCTATCTGTCAGGAAACAGATGTTGGAATACTTCTGAATAGGGCAGATAAAGGAGGTAGGTTAATTGAAATATCACAATGTGCAGGGAGAAGAAGTCCTGCAGGAATTATCTTCTGATGGGGTGAAAGGACTTTCTCCAGAAGAAGTAGTGAAAAGGCAGAGTCAGTATGGAGAGAACAAACTCAGAGAAAAGAAGAAGAAAACAAATCTTCAGCGATTTTTGGATGAGTTTAAGGATGTTATGATCCTGATCCTTCTGGCGGCTGCGGCAATATCTTTTGTGATCGCATGTACAGAGGGAGAGCCCAAAGAGTTTTTTGAGCCGGCTTTGATTTTGCTGATCGTTATTCTCAATGCCGTGATGGGCATGCTGCAGGAAAGTAAGGCAGAAAAAGCGCTGGACGCTTTGAAGAATATGTCAGCGCCCCATGCGCGGGTAATCCGTGGAGGAAAGGA
>HF995393.1:45650-46995 GCA_000432335.1 Firmicutes bacterium CAG:646 | reverse complement strand
TATCGCCAAGCGGTAAGGCACAGGACTTTGACTCCTGCATTCGGCAGTTCGAATCTGCCTAGCCCAGGTATATGGGATATTAGCTCAGTTGGTAGAGCACTTGACTTTTAATCAAGTTGTCCGGGGTTCGAATCCCCGATGTCTCATTGGACAAGTTCTAGAACTTGTCCTTTTTTATTCCAGAAGAACTGTTACGAATTTTTTTGGAAAATACATGCGGTTATGGCGGAATTGGCAGACGCGCTGGTTTTAGGGGCCAGTGGGCAACCGTGTGAGTTCGAGTCTCACTAACCGCATCGAGGGAAGAGCAGCTGAAAATGAATTTTTTAGCTTGAAGAGGAATGCAGAAAACGGCGATATCGTGAGTGGTACCGTCGTTTTTTTGTACAGTTCTTACGTGGAATCAGAGAGAATAGAATACGAGGCAAGAGGGAAATTTATATGCAGATGATAGCAGTATCGGAAAGACCGGAGCATTTTATACAGTCGCTTGTAGAAGTTTGGGAAAAATCTGTGCGGGTAACGCATCTGTTTTTGTCTGACAGTGAAATAGAGAACATCAAAGATTATGTTCCGCAGGCGTTAAGAGGGATTGAAAGTCTTGTGATCGCAGAAGATGGGAACCATATTCCTGTCGCCTTTATGGGGATAGAGGAAGGAAGTCTGGAAATGTTATTTATAACCCCTAAGGAGCGGGGAAAAGATCTGGGGAAACAGCTCATTCAATACGGAATAGAGAAGTATTCCGTTAAAAGTTTGGCGGTGAATGAACAGAATCCCCAGGCAAAAGGCTTTTATGAGCATATGGGATTTCAAGTTTATAAAAGAACATTTTTTTTGCGCCCCAGAAATCTTCGATAGAAGAAAAAACCAGCCAGATCCGCCAGAATCCATCCGATAGGAACGGATGCCCAGATTCCGATCACGCCGATAAAAGGAATGGAAGATAATAGATAAGCCAGCGCTACTCTGGTTCCCAGAGAAATAACGGTGAGTACCAGCGAGATTCCAGGTTTCTGGATGCCCCGAAATAATCCATAGAATAAGAAGAGACAGCCGATTCCCCAGTAAAAAGAGCCTTCAATCCGAAGATACTGGATGCCTACCGCAAGGATTTCTGTTTCTTCCGGGGAAATAAACAGAAGAAGGAGCGGTTTTGCGGCAAAGATCACGATCAGAGAGATTGCCACGGAAAATAAAATGGCGGTCAGAGTGGATACCCGGATGCCTTTTTTGATTCGTTCCTGCTGATTTGCGCCGTGGTTTTGGGCAATGAAAGTGGAAAATGCATTTCCAAAATCCTGTACGGGCAGGTAGGCGAGAGAGTCAATTTTTACGGCAGCGG
>HF995393.1:32462-45548 GCA_000432335.1 Firmicutes bacterium CAG:646 | reverse complement strand
GACTGCTGCAGGCAGGTGAGGAAGGAACAGTGGGCGATTTCCAGAAGCAGATTTTTCTTCCATACCATATGGCGGCGTCCGATCCGCAGATGCTTATATCTGGCAAACGTATAGATCATAATACCGATGCCTGCCACCATCTGAGCGATGACAGTGGCGAAGGCTGCTCCGCCAATGCCCCAGGATAATCCCACCACAAACCAGAGATCGAGAATCAGGTTTAAAACGGCGGAGACGCCTAAAAATATCAGAGGAACAGAGGAATTTCCCAGCGCCCGGAGAAGCGCTGCAGCATAATTATAAAGGAAGGTTCCACTGATTCCCCAGAAGATGATCCAGATATATTCCCGGAACATAGGGAGAACCACAGGGGGAATATGAAGCCAGACCAGAAGAGGCTCCATGAGACAAAACACACCGATATTGAGAATCAGTGTGAGGAAACCGATCATAGTAAAAGAGAGAAAAATAGAATGTTTCAGTCCTTCCATGTCGTTCTTTCCAAAATATATGGAAAATAAAACGCCGCTTCCCATACAGAGACCAATAAAAATTGACGTGAGAAAGGTCATCAGCGTATAGGCGGAGCCTACGGCAGCCAGCGCATTGGCGCCCAGGAAACGTCCCACGATCAGAGTGTCAGCGATGTTGTAGCACTGCTGCAGAAGATTGCCCAGGATCATGGGGAAAGCAAAGAGTAGAATCGAGGACGTAATCGGTCCTTTTGTAAGATTGTGCTGCATAGTAAATACCTCGAAATGTATTAGATTTTAGGAACTGTTCACATGGCACGGTCGTTGCCGTGAACAATAACACTATCACATTATCATAACAGATAGAGAAAGAATTACAAGTATATACATTGACACATTTTCCTGCCCCTGTTAAAATATAAGAGACTACTAGAAGATTCTGTTCTGTTAGAACATACATATGGAAATCCATTTCTTAAACAAACAGTCTGATTCATTTCGATTGTGGCCATGGAAGGCTTAATGAATTTCAGGTATTATTAGAATAATTGAGAAAGGAAAGATCAATGAGAGAAAAATATGAATCACTGTCTGCCAGTGAATTGAGAGAGGTGGCGAAAGCCAGAGGTCTGAAAGGTATTTCGGGACTTAGAAAAGATGAACTGGTAGAACGGATGCTGGAAGAGGATGCAAAGGAGCAGGAGCGCCAGATAGAAGAAAAGCGTGCAGAATTTGGACAACTGGACAGCGGAATTGAAGCCAATGGTATTTTGGAAGTCCTGTCAGATGGCTACGGTTTTATTCGAAGTGATAATTATATGCCGGGGGAGAATGATGTCTATGTATCTCCATCCCAGATCCGTCGCTTTAATCTGAAAACGGGGGACATTCTCCGGGGAAGCACTCGCGTGAAAAAAGAGAATGAAAAGTTCGGAGCTCTTTTATATGTGACTTCTGTCAATGGAATGTCTCCGAATGAGAGCAGCCGCCGGTGGAATTTTGAGGATATGACCCCTGTTTTCCCGGATGAGCGACTTCGTCTGGAACGGCCCGGTGGAAGTATGGCCATGCGGATCACCGATCTGATCAGCCCGATTGGTAAGGGACAGAGGGGAATGATCGTTTCTCCGCCAAAGGCAGGTAAAACTACCCTTTTGAAGGAAGCGGCGCAGTCTATTTTGCGCAATAATCCGGAGATGCATCTGATCATTCTGCTGATCGATGAACGGCCAGAAGAAGTGACGGATATCAAGGAAGCTATTCGCGGAAAGAATGTGGAAGTGATCTATTCTACCTTTGATGAGCTGCCGGAACACCATAAGAGGGTATCGGAGATGGTGATCGAGCGGGCAAAACGTCTGGTAGAGCATAAAAAGGATGTGACCATTTTTATCGACAGTATCACAAGACTGGCGCGGGCGTACAACCTGACAGTTCCTCCCAGCGGAAGAACGCTGTCCGGTGGTCTGGATCCGGCGGCGCTGCATATGCCAAAGAGATTTTTCGGCGCTGCGAGAAATATGCGGGAGGGCGGAAGTCTTACGATCCTGGCAACGGCGCTGGTAGATACGGGAAGCAAGATGGACGATGTGGTTTATGAAGAATTTAAAGGTACCGGTAATATGGAACTGGTACTGGATCGAAAACTTCAGGAAAAGAGAGTATTTCCGGCCATTGATATTGCCAAATCCGGGACAAGAAGAGAAGATCTTTTGCTGAGTCAGGACGAGCAGGAAGCCGTTTATATTATGAGAAAAGCGTTGAACGGTATGAAAGCCGAGGAAGCGGTAGAAAATATCCTGAATATGTTTGCCAAGACCAGAAACAATCAGGAATTGGTACAAATGGTGAAAAAACAGAAATTCATCTAAATTTTTATGGAAACAACTTGCATTTTGCAGGGGGATATGTTATACTTTACAAGCTGTTTAATATTAAAAAACAAAATAGCTGTAAGGATTTGGCTGTTATCAGCCGGAGAATTACAAATGAATATAAGTTTAATTAAGTAAATAAGAAGAGGTGAAAATCATGAGAGAAGGAATCCATCCTGAATATCATCAGGCAACAGTAACATGCAACTGCGGTAACACATTCGTGACAGGATCTACAAAGAAAGATATCCACGTAGAAATCTGTTCTAAATGTCATCCTTTCTATACAGGACAGCAGAAGGCAGCAGCAGCCCGTGGACGTATTGACAAGTTCAATAAGAAATACGGTATTAATGCATAAGAAAATACGAGAAATGAGCGGGTTGAGGTTGATAAAATCTCAACCTGTTTTACTCTATAGAAAAATGGCGAGCAAATAGAAAACCATGGAAAAAGTGGAGGAAAGATGAAATCATCAAATATCGGTGGTCAGGCAGTCATGGAAGGAATCATGATGCGCAGTGGAGATCAGTATTCCGTGGGCGTCAGAAAGCCGGACGGAGAGATTGAGGTGAAGGTTGAGCCATATAAAAGCTGGGGAAAAGGGAAAAAATTATGGAAGCTTCCTATTTTCCGGGGTGTCGTGGCCTTTTTTGAATCTCTGGTGGTAGGTATGAAGTGCCTGATGTATTCTGCCAGTTTTTATGAGGATGAGGAAGATTCCGCTTCTAAAAAAGAGCTGACGGAGGAAGAAAGAACAAAAAAAGAACAGAAAAAGGAAAAACAGGATCAGTGGCTGATGTACGGAACCGTGGCATTTTCGGTAATCCTGTCAGTGGCGTTGTTTATTCTTCTTCCTTATTTTATAGCAAGTTTTCTTCGGAAGGTGACACAGTCGGAGGCGCTGATTGCCGTGGCGGAGGCTTGCGTCAGAATGCTTCTATTTCTGGGATATCTGCTTTTGATCTCCCGGATGAAAGACATCCAGAGAGTGTTTATGTATCATGGAGCGGAGCACAAATGTATTAATTGTGTGGAACATGGTCTGGAATTAAATGTAGAAAATGTAATGAAAAGTTCCCGGGAACATAAGCGATGCGGTACCAGCTTTCTATTGTTTGTAATGATCGTGAGTATTATTTTCTTTTTGTTTATCCGGGTATCTTCTCCATGGCTGAGGGTTGTGGTACGTTTGCTGCTGCTTCCGGTGATCGCAGGGGTGTCTTATGAGATCATTCGGCTGGCGGGAAACAGCGACCACTGGCTGGTTGCCTGGCTCAGTAAACCGGGGCTGGCGCTGCAGCGTCTTACCACCCGGGAGCCGGAACCGGAGATGGCAGAAGTAGCGATCAAGGCAGTGGAGGCAGTTTTTGACTGGAAAGCGTACCTGAGGGAGAATTTTCCGGAACAGTACGGAGATGAGACGAGATGAGTACATGGAGAGAAGCTTTAAAAGCAGGGGAAGAGATGCTTGTCAGAGCGGGAGTGCCGGATGGGGCGTATGACGCCTGGGCATTGATGGAATTTGCCTTTGCCATGGAAAAAAGTTACTATTTTCTCCATGCAGATGATAAAATGGAAGAAAAACAAAGGGAACGGTATCAGGAAGTTCTTGAAAAGCGAGCCGAGAGGATTCCCCTGCAGCAGATTACCGGTTCCGGCTGGTTTATGGGCTATGAGTTTTATGTGAACGATCACGTGCTGATTCCCCGGTTTGATACGGAGATTCTTGTGGAAGAAGCGGGGAAACTGCTGAAACAGGAAAGGAAGCTTCTGGATCTGTGTACGGGGAGCGGCTGTGTACTACTGAGTCTTTTGGCAGAGCACCGAGGGTTAAACCTTACGGGTGTGGGAGTGGATATTTCTCCCCAGGCGTTAGAAGTGGCAAAGGAGAATGCCCGGAGACTGGATGTGAAGGCAGAGCTTGTGGAGAGCGATCTGTTTTCCAGTGTAGAGGGAAAATACCATGTGATCACGGCGAATCCGCCTTATATAGCGTCAAAAGAGATCGGGAAACTGATGCCGGAGGTTCGGGATCACGAACCTCATCTGGCTCTGGATGGAAAAGAGGACGGTTTATATTTTTACAGAAAAATCGTGGAGCAGGCTCCGGATTATCTGGAAGAGAGCGGATGGCTGTGCTTGGAAATAGGATATGATCAGGGAGAGAGTCTGAAAACTATGATGGAAGAGCAGGGATATGATCAGATCAGGATCGTGAAGGATCTGGCGGGGCTTGACCGGGTGGTTATCGGACAGAAAAACGGAAAGATCAGGAGGAAAGAAAATGTTTGATAAATTAGAAGATCTGTTGATTCGCCTGGAAGAGATCTTAAGCGAATTGAATGAACCGGGCGTGGCAAACGATCCGGCGAGATTTCAGAAGTTGATGAAAGAACAGAGCGAACTGCAGCCGATTGTAGATGCATATAAAGAATATAAAGATTGTCAGCAGACCGTGGAAGAAAGCCTTTCCATGCTGGATGAAGAGTCTGACGAAGAGATGCGGGAGATGCTGAAAGAAGAGTTGGCGGAAGCAAAGAAGCGGATTGAAGAACTGGAACATGAGCTGAAGATCCTTCTTCTGCCGAAAGACCCGAATGACAGCAAAAACGTTATCGTGGAGATCCGTGCAGGAGCCGGCGGTGATGAGGCTGCGCTTTTTGCGGCAGAAATCTACCGGATGTATGTGAAATACGCGGAGACCCAGAGATGGAAAACAGAGATGCTGTCTCTCAATGAGAACGGAATCGGGGGATTTAAGGAAGTAACCTTTATGATCAACGGAAACGGTGCATATTCTCGTTTAAAATACGAGAGTGGAGTACATCGGGTACAGAGAGTTCCGGAGACAGAGTCAGGCGGAAGAATCCATACGTCCACCATTACCGTGGCAATTATGCCGGAGGCAGAGGAAATCGATTTTGAACTGGATATGAATGACTGTAAGTTTGATGTGTTCCGAGCTTCCGGAAACGGAGGACAGTGTGTCAATACGACAGACTCAGCGGTGCGTCTGACTCATATACCGACGGGTATCGTTATCTCCTGTCAGGATGAGAAATCTCAGTTGAAGAACAGGGATAAGGCGATCAAGGTACTGCGTTCCCGTCTGTATGATCTGGAATTACAGAAACGTCATGATGCGGAAGCGGAGGCAAGAAGAAGTCAGGTAGGAACAGGGGACCGTTCTGAGAAAATCCGTACTTACAACTTCCCACAGGGACGAGTGACAGACCATCGGATCAAATTGACCCTGCATCGGCTGGACAGTATTTTAAATGGAGACTTGTCAGAAGTGATCGACAGCCTGATCGCTGCAGACCAGGCGGCAAAACTGGCAAATCTGCAGGAGGAATCATAAAAAATAGAAACATCTTATCAAAGCAGAGATAAAAATAATCTTGAAATATTATGTAAACTATATATTATTTTCTTGATTTGAAAAAGTTTCACCACTTTTTACCCCAAAAAGTGGTGAAACTTTTTTTAAAGTGCATTTTTGTAGTATTTTTCAGTGGAAATTCGGGTCATTTGTTGCAAAAACAACAGGGGAAGTAGTGAAACTTTTTCAGAAATGCTATTTTAGTATCATTTCAAGCAAAGTGGGGGATAAATTATCGCAAATTTTATTTTATTGCCATTGGAAGCATGATATGAATCCGATATTGTGTGTCTATAGAAGTTATGGTAATATAATTGAGTAATTGAAATGATATCCCGGAGAAAGTGAGGAACATTCCTTGTGATTAGTTCCAGAGGAGGAAAAAGTTATGGGAAAATATTTTGGTACAGATGGTTTTCGAGGAGAAGCAAATGTAGATCTGACAGTGGAACATGCTTATCAGGTGGGACGTTTTCTGGGCTGGTATTATGGAAGAGAGCACAAGGCGCAGATCGTAATCGGAAAAGATACCAGAAGAAGCAGTTATATGTTCGAATATTCTCTGGTAGCGGGGCTTACCGCTTCCGGCGCAGACGCTTATCTGCTGCATGTAACGACCACTCCCAGTGTTTCTTATGTGGTGCGGACAGAAAATTTTGACTGCGGTATTATGATTTCTGCAAGCCATAATCCATTTTACGATAATGGGATTAAGATCATTGGCGGCAACGGACAGAAACTGGATGCAGATGTGGAAGCGCAGATTGAACGATATATTGACGATGGTGAGCCAAGGATTCCGTATGCAGTGCGGGAACATGTGGGACGGACGATAGACTTTGCAGCCGGAAGAAACCGTTATATCGGCTATCTGATCTCGATTCCTACCCGCTCATTTAAAAATTACAGGGTGGGACTGGATTGTTCCAACGGAAGCGCATCTTCCGTGGCAAAGAGTGTATTTGACGCGCTGGGAGCAAAAACTTATGTGATCAACAATGAACCGGATGGAACGAATATCAATACAAACTGCGGCTCTACTCATATCGAATATCTTCAGAAATATGTGAAAGAAAAGCACTTGGATGTGGGATTTGCCTATGACGGAGATGCAGATCGGTGTATCGCTGTAGATCATCTGGGAAATGTGATCGATGGGGATCTGATCATGTATGTGTGCGGAAAGCATATGAAGGAGCAGGGCAGACTGGAAAATGATACGATCGTTACTACGATCATGTCGAATCTGGGACTTTATAAAGCATGCGACCGGGCTGGTATCAAGTATGAAAAAACGGCAGTTGGAGATAAATATGTATGTGAGAATATGATGGCAAACGGTCATAGCCTTGGAGGCGAGCAGTCCGGCCATATTATTTTCAGCAAACACGCTACCACTGGAGATGGTATTCTCACTTCCCTGATGGTCATGGAAGTGATGATCGAGAAAAAACAGCCTTTGAGCAGTCTGGCTTCCGAGGTGGTGATTTATCCGCAGCTTTTGAAAAATGTGAGAGTATCCAACAAGGAAACGGCAAAAAATAATCCGGCAGTACGGGAAGCAGTGGAAAAAGTAGCGGCCGAGCTGGGAGATGACGGAAGGATTCTGGTGCGGGAAAGCGGTACGGAACCGGTGATCCGGGTTATGGTGGAAGCGAAGAAAGACACGATCTGTGAAGCCATGGTGGACAGCGTGATCGAAGTGATGGATAAAGAGGGATTGATTATATCATGAAAAAGTTTTGGATGATGTTGGGCTGTGTGACGCTGCTTTTGTCAGGCTGTGGGGATCCCAAAGCAGATGAGACTTATGAAAGTGGAAAGAAAGCTCTGGAAAAAAAGGAATATGATACGGCAATCGAAATGTTTGATCAGGTCGTAAAAATGGATCAGCGTCTGTCAGAAGCTTATCGGGGAGCGGGAATTGCCTGGCTTGCCAAGGATTCTTATCCCGAGGCCATAGCTGCATTTTCCAGAAGTTTGAACTATATGGAAGAGCCGAACGCAGAATTTGAGAAAGATGTGAGGTTCTATCTGGCGCAGGCGCGCATGGAATATGGGGAAATTGATAAAGCGATCGAGGAATACGGAAATATTCTGAAAAAGGGTGAGGATGTGCAGGCATTTTTCCTGAGGGGAAAGGCTTATATGGAGGAACAGGAATTTGAGAAGGCGCAGAAGGATTTTACGAGAGCCTTGAAAGAATGCAAAGACTACGATTTTTATATGAATATTTACCGGATTTATCAGGAAACAGGAAAAGTGGATGAGGGAGAGCAGTATTTGCAGATGGCGCTGGAATTAGAGCCGGAGACAGGGGAAGATTACTATCACCGGGGAAGAATTTACGAGTATCTGCAAAATTATGAAAAAGCGAAAGACTCTCTTTTAAAGGCGCTGGAACTGGAATATCCGGAGGCGATGCTGCTTTTGGGCAGAGTATATCTGGAAATGGAAGATCCGGTCAGCGCCAGAGCGATGTATCAGGATTATCTTTCGGGAAATGAGAAGGGGGCAGAGGCGTATAATGGGCTGGCAACCTGCGATATCTATGAAGGAAATTATGACGGAGCACTGGAAAATATACAAAAAGGGCTTGCCTTAAGCACAGAAGAGAATAAAAAAGGATTGTTGTATAACGAGATCGTAGCTTATGAATATAAGCTGGACTTTGCCACAGCAAAAACGAAAATGGCGGAATATCTGGCGTTATATCCGGAGGATGAAGAGGGACTTCGGGAAAATGAGTTTCTTTCTACCAGGTAGCAGGAGGAATGTATATGTATGAAATGGGTGAACAATTAGAGCGGGTTGTGCTGGCGGGAGTGCAGACGTACGATTCGGAAGATACGGCGGAATCTCTGCTGGAGCTGGAAGAGCTGACCCGGACGGCGGGAGCTGTTACAGTGGGAAGCGTGATGCAGAGTCGGGAATCGGTGCATCCCGCCACATATCTGGGCAAAGGGAAGCTGGAGGAGCTGAAGGAGATGATCTATAATCTGGATGCCACGGGCGTTATCTGTGATGATGAGCTCACTCCGGCGCAGTTAAATAACCTGGAACGGGAACTGGAATGTAAGGTCATGGACCGGACCATGGTTATTTTGGATATTTTTGCCGGAAGAGCCAGAACCAGTGAAGGAAAGATTCAGGTGGAACTTGCACAGTTAAAATACAGAGCCGCCCGTCTGGTAGGAATGCGGGCTTCCCTGTCCCGGCTGGGAGGCGGGATTGGAACCCGAGGTCCCGGAGAGAAGAAACTGGAGATGGACCGCCGCCTGATTCATCAGCGGATCGGTCAGTTGAAGGAACAATTAGAGGAAGTACAGCGTCATCGAACACTGATCAGAACGCAGAGGGAAAAGAGCCGTACGAAGGTGGCAGCCATCGTGGGATATACCAATGCAGGAAAATCCACCTTGCTGAATGCACTGACAGGAGCCGGAGTTCTGGAAGAGGATCAGCTTTTTGCCACGCTGGACCCCACCACGAGGGTATTGGACCTTCCGGGAAAACAGCAGATTCTTCTTACCGATACGGTGGGATTTATACGGAAGCTGCCCCATCATCTGATCGAAGCTTTTAAGAGTACGCTGGAAGAAGCGAAATATGCGGATATCATTCTCCATGTGGTGGACGCCTCCAATCCCAGAAAAGAAACCCATATGCATGTGGTATATGATACGCTGAAACAGTTGGGAGTGGAGAATAAGAAGGTGATCACGCTGTTTAATAAACAGGATCTCTGTCTGGATAAAGAACAGCTCCGGGACTTTCAGGCGGATCACGTACTGAATATTTCCGCTCGTACCGGGGAGGGGCTGGAAGAGGTAAAAGAAATTCTGGAACAGACACTGCGGGAAGGTCAGGTGTACATTGAACGGCTGTATCCCTATGAACAGGCAGGGAAAATCTCTGTGATCCGAAAGCATGGTCAGGTTCTTCAGGAGGAGTATCTTCCGGAAGGAATTTCGGTGAAGGCGTATATTCCTATGGAAAATTATCATACGGTATAAAAAACACAAAAGCACTATATATTGTGATGGCAGAAGATATAACACAATATATGGTGCTTTTGTCTATTGACAGGGAAAGGCTGGTTTGTTAGTATAGAACTACACGCAGGAAAATAGATATGGGGGATGAGTAAAAATGTTCAGAGTTATAAAAAGAGATGGAGAAATCGCTGAATTTCAGCTGGATAAGATAACGGAGGCAATACGGAAAGCTTTTGAGGCAAACGGAAAACAGTATACCAGAGATATGCTGGAGATGCTGGGACTTCGTGTGACTGCCGATTTTCAGAAGAAGATTGAAAAAGAGCAGATTTCCGTGGAAGCGATTCAGGACAGTGTGGAAAATGTTCTGATCCAGTGCGGCTATGCGGAGGTGGCAAAGGCTTATATTTTGTATCGGAAGCAGAGAGAAAAAGTCCGCAATATGAAATCCACCATCTTAGATTATAAAGAGATTGTAAATAGCTATGTAAAAGTGGAGGACTGGAGAGTTAAGGAAAATTCTACGGTGACATATTCGGTGGGAGGATTGATCCTGAGCAATTCGGGAGCAGTGACGGCAAATTATTGGCTGTCGGAGATTTATGATGAAGAGATCGCAGAGGCGCACAGAAATGCCGATATCCATATCCATGACCTTTCCATGCTTACCGGGTATTGCGCCGGCTGGTCTTTAAAACAGTTGATTCAGGAAGGTCTGGGGGGAATAGAAGGGAAGATTACGTCTGCTCCTGCCAGACATTTGAGTGTGTTGTGTAATCAGATGGTGAACTTTCTGGGGATTATGCAGAACGAATGGGCGGGAGCGCAGGCATTTTCCTCTTTTGACACGTATCTTGCGCCTTTCGTAAAAGCGGATCATCTCACCTATCCGGAGGTGAAAAAGTGTATAGAATCCTTTATTTATGGGGTAAATACCCCGAGTCGCTGGGGGACGCAGGCGCCGTTTTCCAATATTACACTGGACTGGACCGTTCCTGATGATCTGGCAGAATTGCCGGCGATCGTAGGCGGGAAAAATATGGATTTTAAATACAAGGACTGTAAGAAAGAGATGGATATGATCAATCGGGCGTTTATCGAGACGATGATCGAAGGGGATGCCAATGGAAGAGGATTTCAGTATCCGATTCCCACGTATTCGATTACCTCTGATTTTGACTGGTCGGATACGGAAAATAATCGCCTTTTGTTTGAGATGACATCCAAATATGGAACTCCGTATTTCTCAAATTATATCAACAGCGATATGGAGCCCAGCGATGTGCGAAGTATGTGCTGCCGTCTGAGACTGGATCTGCGGGAACTGAGAAAGAAAACGGGAGGTTATTTTGGCTCTGGGGAGAGCACCGGTTCCATTGGTGTGGTGACGATCAATATGCCAAGAATCGCATATCTGTCCAGAAATGAAGAGGAATTTTATGAGAGATTGGATCATATGATGGATATTTCTGCCAGATCTCTCCATATTAAGCGGGAGGTTGTGGGAAAACTTCTGGAGGAGGGACTGTATCCTTACACGAAACGGTATCTGGGCAATTTTGACAGTCATTTTTCCACGATTGGTCTTGTGGGAATGAATGAAGCAGGTTTGAATGCCAGATGGATTCAGGGGGATATGTCCGACCCGAGAACGCAGAAGTTTACCAAGGATGTGCTGAATCATATGCGTGAGCGGCTGGCAGATTATCAGGAAATGTATGGCGATCTGTATAATCTGGAGGCCACTCCGGCGGAATCTACAGCGTATCGCCTGGCAAAACATGACCGTCAGCAGTGGCCGGATATCATCACCGCAGGGCATGAGGGAGATACGCCTTACTACACCAATAGTTCCCATCTGCCGGTGGATTATACTTCGGATATCTTTGACGCTTTGGATATTCAGGACGAGCTGCAGACCCTTTATACCTCCGGTACGGTATTTCATGCATTTTTGGGAGAAAAATTACCAGACTGGAAGGCGGCGGCAACGTTGGTACGAAAAATTGCAGAAAATTATCGTCTTCCGTATTATACACTTTCTCCCACATATTCCGTGTGCAGAGAACATGGATATATTGCGGGAGAACATTTTACCTGTCCTACCTGCGGAAAAAAATCTGAGGTATACAGCAGGATTACAGGCTATTATCGTCCGGTACAGAACTGGAATGATGGAAAATCACAAGAATATAAGAATCGTACCGTATATGATGTGCTTCATTCGAAAGCTCCGGCAGCCCACAGGATACAGAAGGCAGTGGTGACGGTGACAAAAGATGATGTGAAGATTGAACGGCCGGAGACAGTAAAGTATCTGTTTACTACCAGTACCTGTCCGAATTGTAAGATTGCCAGACAGATGTTGGAAGGAGAAGAGTATCAGGTAGTTGATGCAGAGAAGAATCCGGAACTGGCATCACGGTATGGAATTCTGCAGGCGCCTACCCTTGTGGTTGTACAGGGAGATCAGGAGAAAAAATATGTGAATGCTTCGAATATCCAGCGGTATGTAGAGGAAAGAAGATAAAAAATAAGGAGCTTTGCAATAGATATTTTTGAGGAATATCTATATGCAAAAGCTCCTTATTTTTTGATTACTCTACGAGATCACCGCTTTCGGTGAAAGTATACGTTTTTCCATCAATTTTCTGCGTTCCAGTAAGCATAGCGCCGGAAGAATTCAAATAGTACCATTTGTGGTTGATGAATTGCCATCCGGTAAGCATAGCGCCGGAAGAATTCATGTAGTACCATTTGTTATTAATAAGCTGCCATCCGGTGAGCATGGCGCCGGAGGAGTTCATATAATACCAGTTGTTGTTAATGAATTGCCAACCAGTGAGCATAGCGCCGGAAGGATCTAAGAAATACCATGTGTTGTTGATAAGCTGCCATCCGGTAAGCATGACACCGGAGGAATCCATATAATACCAGGTATTTCCAATCAGTCTCCAACCGGTTGCTTTGCTGCCGTTATTGTCATAGTAGTACCATTTTCCGTTCGTCTGTACCCATCCTGTTTGAACAGGTTTCGAGGGAACATCCGGTGTTTCTGAGGAACCGGAGTCCAGCTTCAGATAAGCGGCGATTCCCTTGGCATCAGCCTGTCCGATTGCCTGAAGTACATTATCATTGTTTAATTTTAATGCATCGTTTCTGTTGTTGGCAAAACCATGCTCGATGATGGTTCCGGGAAGGTTGTTCATCCGGCAATAGCGGACGATTCCGTAATAGTCTGCCACAGAGCCGTCGGTGTAAGTACTTTCTGAGGAGAGACGGAACTGGAATCCCATATTTTTAAAATCCAGTTTTGTCAGTTCGTCCAGGATAGAACGGGCCAGTTCCTGAGAGTT
>HF995393.1:27078-32416 GCA_000432335.1 Firmicutes bacterium CAG:646 | reverse complement strand
AGAATGTTCTCCATCCACTTTGGGAACCATAGCCAGAACACCACTGGCATTGGTTACATTTTCACCGGTAGCATTTATATGCTGGCTCACTAAGATATTTGCATTTTTTGATACCGCATACTCTACTCTGGCTTTGATGGCCGGGTTTTCATTCTGTGAGTTTTTCGTCATGTAAACTTCGATATTAGAATAATTGGATTCCAGAGCAGCTTTTGTATACTTTGAAATCTTGAAGTTAATGACGGCTTCATCGATGACCATATCTCCCCAGTCACGATACGTACCGGAACCGGGCGCTCCGTGTCCTGGATCAAGGACAATAATTTTCTTTCCGCTTTTTTCGGAGCTGCCGGTTCGTGTTCTCTGGGAAGGCGCCGTTGCTTCCAGAGAAGCGGCAATATCCTCTCCAGTGACTGTTTCGTCAAGATCTGTAGTGATCACGCTTTCTTCCACGGCAGCCTTTTTTTCCGGTGAAAGTTCTTCCAGATCGTACATGGCAGGCGATTCCGAAGTTTCCTGAAAATCGGATGCATCCAGAGTAGTTCCGTTTTCCAGAGGAGCAAGATTTGTTTCGTAAACCGTATCGGCAATCACAGATTCCACAGTGAGAAATGTTCTGTCTTCCACAGAGGGAAGTTGGAATACTGCATAGTTGGAAACAATCTGAGTAGCTGCAGTCTCTTCCTTGCCCTGTGGGGTCTGGGAAGTCAAAACAGCAGAGTCTGGTGTAGCGTCAGTGTCCAGCTTGATGATTACTCCCTGCATAGTGCTGTCTGCCAGAGTTTCAGAATACAGGAAATCAGCTTCTAAAGAAGCAGTTTCCGGAATACTCTGGGTATCCGCAGCGGCAGCCGCCACGGGAAGAGTGCCGGAAAATGTGAGAACACCCGTCAGAACCAGTGACAATATTCTATTATATTTTTGTTTCATATATCCCCCTTATCGATTGGTAAATTTATGAGAAGGATGCCAGAAAAATGAGTTCTGGTTCTTCTCGCAATTATTATACATTTGTTACAAAAAAAACACAATGATATTTCAAAAAAATCACTGTGTTTTTTCGTCTTATTTATTTTTTATTCTTTTCCACTTCGGAAAGCATCATAGCGCGCACTTTCAGCGGCAGTCCGAACAGGGTAATGAAACCGCTGGCATCGTGATGATCGTACAGGTCTCCGGTGGTAAAGGAAGCCAGAGATTCGTTGTAGAGGCTGTAAGGAGAAGTAGTACCGGCTTTTATGATATTTCCTTTGTAAAGCTTGAATTTCACTTCACCGGTGACGTATTTCTGGGTGGATTCCACGAAAGCCTGCAGCGCTTCTCTTAAAGGTGTAAACCATTTTCCTTCATAGACTACCTGAGCAAATTGGCTTCCCAGTTTCTTCTTTGTTTCCATAGTGTCACGATCTAAAACCAGTTCTTCCAGTTGGTCATGGGCTTCCATGAGAATCGTACCGCCCGGTGTTTCATATACGCCGCGGGACTTCATACCTACTACACGATTTTCTACGATATCTACGATACCGATGCCATGTTTTCCGCCAAGAGCATTCAGTTCGGTGATGATTTCGGAAACTTTCATCGCTTTGCCGTTCAAAGTCTTCGGAACGCCGGCTTCAAAGGTGAGAGTTACGTATTCTCCCTGATCGGGAGCTTTTTCCGGTGTAACGCCCAGCACGAGAAGATCATCATAATTTGGCTCGTTGGCTGGATCTTCCAGTTCCAGTCCTTCGTGGCTGATGTGCCACAGATTACGGTCACGGCTGTAACTGTGACTCATATCGAAAGGAAGGTTGATTCCATGCTGTTTGCAAAATTCAATTTCATCTTCCCGGGACTGCATGGTCCATACATCGGTCATACGCCAGGGAGCGATAATTTTCAGATCGGGGGCGAGGGCTTTGATGGCAAGTTCAAAACGGATCTGATCGTTTCCTTTTCCCGTAGCGCCGTGGCAGACAGCGGCGGCATTTTCCTTCCGGGCAATTTCCACCAGACGTTTTGCGATACCGGGGCGAGCCATGGAAGTTCCCAGCAGATATTTGTGTTCGTATACGGCACCTGCCTGTACACAAGGCATAATATAATCGTCGCAAAATTCATCGACGATATTTTCAATGTAGAGTTTGGAAGCTCCGGAAAGTTTTGCTCTCTCGTCCAGTCCATCCAGTTCTGCGCCCTGTCCGCAGTCGATGCAGCAGCAGATTACTTCATAATCAAAGGTTTCCTTCAACCATGGAATCAGCGCGGTAGTGTCTAATCCTCCTGAGTAAGCTAAAACAACTTTTTCTTTCATAATCTTATATCCTCCTGTTTGTTATTCATATCATAAATGTATCTTTATTCATTACTATGTATAGAAAAAAGAAGAACAACGGGGAATCCCGTGTGCTACAATGCATAATATACACTATATAAATGGAAAAATCAAGAGGAAAAATAAAATACTTGCATATTATTTTGGGATAATGTATAATTATACAAAATTTCTTGCTTTACTTAGATACAAGAAAAGAGTAAAATAAAAGAGTACAATCTGTACCGAAAGGAGAACAGAACAGTGATTAAGGTAGGAATTATCGGCGCAACAGGTTATGCAGGTTCAGAACTGGTGAGAATTCTTCTGGGACATAAAGAGGCAGAGATTCAGTGGTATGGTTCCAGAAGTTATATTGATCAGAAATATGCTTCCATATATCAGAACTTTTTTGAATTGGTGGATGCATCCTGTATGGAAGATCAGATGGAAACTATGGCAGATCAGGTGGATGTGATTTTTACGGCAACCCCGCAGGGATTGTGCGCATCTCTTATAAATGAGGAAATCCTTTCTAAAACAAAGGTGATCGATCTCAGCGCAGATTTTCGTATCAAGGATGTGAAAGTTTATGAGGAATGGTATAAATTAGAACATAAATCTCCTCAATATATAAAAGAAGCAGTTTACGGTCTGTGTGAAATCAACAGGGAAGATGTGAAACATGCTCGCCTGGTGGCAAATCCCGGATGTTATACCACCTGCAGTATTCTCACCTGTTATCCGTTGGTGAAAGAGGGGCTTATTGACCCTAACAGTCTGATCATCGATGCAAAATCAGGAACTTCAGGGGCAGGTCGGGGAGCTAAGGTGGATAATCTGTTTTGCGAAGTAAATGAAAATATGAAAGCTTATGGTGTTGCCACTCATCGCCATACGCCGGAGATCGAGGAACAGTTAGGTTATGCCTGCGGGCAGGAGATTCGTGTGAATTTTACGCCTCATCTGGTACCTATGAATCGGGGGATTTTGGCAACTGCCTACGCTTCTTTGAAAAAAGAAGTGACTTATGAGGAGGTCAAGGCAGTATATGACAAATATTATCAGCAGGAAAAATTTGTGCGGGTGCTGGAAAAGGATGTATGTCCTCAGACGAAATGGGTGGAAGGCAGCAATTATGTGGATGTAAACTTCAAAATAGATCCCAGAACCAACCGGATCATTATGCTGGGAGCGATTGACAATCTGATGAAAGGCGCAGCAGGACAGGCTGTTCAGAATATGAATCTGATGTTTGGATTGAAGGAGAGCGAGGGACTGGAATTGGTTCCCATGTTCCCGTAAGAGAGCAGGAGGAGAGAAGATGGAAAGAATAGAAGGCGGCGTGACAGCGGCGAAAGGATTTCTGGCAGCCGGAGTGGCGGCAGGGATAAAAAAGGGAAATACGAAAGATATGGCTCTGATTTACAGTGAGCAGCCCTGCGTGGCAGCAGGCACTTTTACCACAAATGTAGTGAAAGCAGCTCCGGTAAAATGGGATCAGCATATCGTATACGATCAGCCGACAGCCCAGGCGGTGGTGTGCAACAGCGGCGTGGCAAATGCCTGTACGGGGGGAGAAGGTTATTCTTATTGTGAACAGACGGCTCAGGTAACAGCCGAAGAACTGGGAATTCCGGTGGAATCTGTACTGGTGGCATCAACCGGAGTGATCGGAAAACAGCTTCCTATGGATATTTTGAAGGGCGGGGTGAAAAAGCTGGCGCCGCTGCTTTCCCCGGCGAAAGAAGCTGGTACTCTGGCGGCGCAGTCCATTATGACAACGGACACCGTTTCCAAGGAAGTGGCGGTGAGCCTGACGCTGGGAGGAAAGACAGTGACTATTGGGGGAATGTGTAAAGGGTCCGGCATGATCCACCCCAATATGTGTACGATGTTGGGATTTGTGACTACGGACGCAGCTATTTCCAAGCAATTACTTCAGAAAGCGTTGAGCCAGGTGGTGGCAGATACCTACAATATGGTCTCCGTGGACGGAGATACCTCTACAAACGATACGGTACTGCTTCTGGCAAACGGAATGGCGGGAAACCCGGAGATTACGGAAGAAAAGGAAGAGTATCAGGAATTTTTGAAAGCCCTTCTTTATGTAAATACCTGTCTGGCGAAGAAAATCGCCGGGGACGGGGAAGGAGCCAGCGCTTTGTTTGAGGTGAAAGTGGTGGGAGCTGCCACCAAAGAGCAGGCAGTTACCCTCAGTAAATCAGTGATCACTTCCAATCTGACCAAAGCGGCTATTTTCGGTCATGACGCTAACTGGGGAAGAATCCTCTGCGCTATGGGATATTCCGGCGCCCAGTTCGATCCGGAGCAGGTAGATCTGTATTTTGAGAGCGCAGCGGGACATTTAAAGATCATTGAAAATGGTGTGGCAACAGATTACAGTGAGGAAGAAGCCACCAGAATTTTATCCGAAAAAGAAGTGACTGCCATTACGGATATCAAGATGGGCAAGGAGAGCGCCACCGCATGGGGCTGTGATCTGACTTATGAATATGTAAAAATCAATGCGGATTATCGTTCTTAAATGGGACGTGAGGAGGAGACGAAATGGTGAATGAAGAATATTTGCAGAAGGCGCAGGTGCTGATCGAAGCGCTGCCTTATATCCAGCGGTTTAATCGGAAAATTATCGTGGTAAAATATGGCGGAAGCGCCATGGTAGATGAAGAATTGAAGCAGAAAGTGATCCAGGATGTGGTGCTTTTGAAGCTGGTAGGATTTAAGCCGATCATCGTTCATGGGGGAGGAAAAGAGATCAGCCGTTGGGTAAATAAGATTGGAATGCAGCCCCGGTTTGTGAATGGGCTGAGAGTGACAGACAAAGAAACCATGGAAGTGGCGGAGATGGTGCTGGGAAAGGTAAATAAGGAGCTGGTAACACTGGTGGAATCTCTGGGGGTAAAGGCAGTGGGAATCAGTGGAAAAGACGGAAGCCTTCTTACCGTGGAGAAAAAATATTCTAACGGCGAAGATATCGGTTTCGTGGGAAATATCACCGAAGTAAATCCAAAGATTATT
>HF995393.1:0-27028 GCA_000432335.1 Firmicutes bacterium CAG:646 | reverse complement strand
CGATCATCTGTCCCGTGGGGCTGGACAAAGAATTTCAGACCTACAATATCAATGCGGATGATGCGGCCTGCGCCATTGCGAAAGCGGTCCATGCGGAAAAACTGGCATTCCTTACGGATATTGAAGGGGTATACCTGAATCCGGAGGACCCTTCCACTCTGCTGTCCAAACTATTTGTAAAAGATGCGAAGGAACTGATCGACAATGGAAATGTGGGCGGCGGCATGATCCCCAAATTGCAGAACTGCATTGACGCTATTGAGGAAGGAGTTTCCCGGGTGCATATTCTGGATGGACGGCAGCCGCACTGTCTTCTGTTGGAAATCTTCACCAATAAGGGGATTGGAACGGCAATCCTGCGAAAGGAGGGTATGAAAGAATATGATGTGTAGCAAAGAATATATAGACCGGGCGGAACAGGCAGTTTTACATACCTATAACCGTTTTCCGGTGGTTCTGGAAAAGGGACAGGGAGTGCGCCTTTATGATGTGGAGGGGAAGGAATATCTGGATTTTGCGGCGGGAATCGCTGTGTTTTCTCTGGGATATAACCATCCGGAATATAGTAAGACCCTGAAAGAACAGATCGACAAGCTTCTTCATACGTCTAATCTGTATTACAACGTGCCGATGGTCGAGGCGGCAGAAAAACTGACGAAAGCTGCAGGACTGTCCAAAGTATTTTTTACCAACAGCGGAACGGAGGCGGTGGAGGGAGCCATCAAAGTTGCCCGGAAATATGCGTATCTGAAGGACGGAAGCACCGACCATGAGATCATTGCCATGAACCATTCCTTCCATGGAAGAAGTCTGGGAGCTTTGTCCGTAACGGGAAATACCCATTATCAGGAGCCTTTTAAGCCTTTGATCGGCGGTATCCGCTTTGCAGACTTTAATGATCTGGAAAGTGTGAAAGCTCAGATCAATGAAAAGACCTGCGCCATTATCATGGAGACCGTACAGGGAGAAGGGGGAATTTATCCCGCCACTGAAGAATTTCTGCAGGGAGTGCGGAAACTTTGCGATGAGAAAGATATGCTGCTGATTCTGGATGAAATCCAGTGCGGAATGGGACGGACGGGAAGTATGTTCGCCTGTCAGTCCTATGGAGTACAGCCGGATGTGATGACTTGCGCCAAGGCGCTGGGCTGCGGCGTACCAGTGGGAGCTTTTGTGCTTAACGAAAAGACTGCCAACGCCTCCCTGGTTCCGGGAGACCATGGAACCACTTATGGAGGAAATCCCTTTGCCTGTGCGGCAGTGAGCAAAGTATTCGATCTGTTTGAGCAGGAGCATATTCTGGAACATGTGCAGCAGATCACTCCCTATCTGGAGGAAAAACTGGATGAACTGGTGGATAAATATCCAATGATCATGGCTCGCCGTGGAAAAGGATTGATGCAGGGACTGGTACTGGAAGGAAAGCCAGTGGGAGAAGTGGTAAGTCGGGCGTTGGAACAGGGATTGATCGTAATCTCGGCAGGAGAAAATGTACTGCGTCTGGTGCCGCCGCTGGTGATCACGGAAGAAGATATCGATGAGATGGTGGAAAAACTGGAAAAGAGTCTGTAAGAAATAAAAACTGGAAAGCGTTGTTGCATTAAATGTATATCCAGAATATTTATACATTTTTAGCGAATTTGTCGAACACATCTTTGAGACTTCAGGATCAAAGTGAGCGCAGACTGAGAATAAAATGTATAAATATTCTGGATTAATTTTTGATGTAATCACATTTCGGGATTTTCCAGTAAGTCTTCGACGGTACAGCCGAGAACTCTGGAAAGTTTATAGACAGTACCCGCCTGGGCTTTGTCGATATTATTTACTTTTTGCTCATACATCTGAATGGAGCGAAGCTTTACGCCGGAAAGTTCGGCGAGTTCCCGCTGGGAAAGACCATGGCTTTCGCGGATTACTTTCAGTTGCGGTTCTTTTTCAACTTCCCGGTATCGCGTATCCATATCTTCTATGAAATGGATGATATCCATTTCATGATAAACCCTGTACATGGCTCTGATCTCTGAAAATGAAATTCTGGAAAAAATACTTTTAAAGCGTTTGCAGGTGATCCATTGATATTCTGCCAGAGCCCATCCAACCCAGTATTCTGCGGAACGTTCCGGTGAAAATACACTGGGAGGAAATTGTTTGTGGGGATATGCGTATTCCAGAACCCTTCTTGCCAGTTCAATGCCGGACATTCCTGCGATGATAGCAGGATTGCCACGCTCAAATTTATCCGCATATCCTGACTGGACGAATAATCTTGTGCAAAAATCGCCATCAAGACCACAAGTACAGACCATATAATCAAAAAAAACTGCAAGATTTTGTTTGGCATCATTCAGATACAATTCGCTGTATGCGTACATCTTCTTTTGTCATCTCCTCTCTGAGAATATCCAGTACAAAAATATCATCCTGATAAGTGATGCTATTACGGATCTCTTCTCGGTACGTTTTTCGGGCAAGGGAATCACGCTCGATAAATTTGGAATAGTACAGTGACTTTTCAACAGATTCGGCACCGATAAAATGCAAATTTGCGAAAGAATTTTCTGAAATCAATACAGTTTGCGCGCCTAATTTTCCCAGCCGAAGCGCCTGATTTAAAGAACGCAGCGGGATTCCGTTTTGTATAAAAGATTCTGCAAAAGAAAAATAAGAATCATCTGCCCGATATCCGATTACAATATCATACTCGTCCAAATCAATAGAAAAATTCCGAATAATATATTGACGGGCATCTTCGGCAATCTCACTGGAAAGGCGAAAGGTTCTGTTTTTTAATAGGAGTGCCAGCCAGTGCAAAATATTATACGATCCGTCTAATAAATTTAATATGTTCAAAGAATCTGATTTTAGGATGTACTTATTTGCAAAGCCGTCATTGTTTTGCTTGCAGACCCATTCTTTTGCCATTTCCAATTCTTCTGTACAATAAAAACCCCGTCCGTAATCATTATTAGTCTTTCCAAGATGAAAATCCGGTTTTTCAATAATGTGATCAGAACCATGAAATAAGGTGAGATTACTCATTTTGTACCTCCTGAAATGTTGAAAAATTGTAATGATTCAGCAGTTTACTGTCTCGCGAGGTTTTTGCTTGCAACTGCAAGCAAAAACTGAGACATACTTTGTTTCTTTATGTATGAATGATATCATTACAATGATATATAGTCAAGGCGGTTTAGAGCATCAGAATTCAGAAGTGCGATTTGATGATGATATTCCTTTGAATTATTTTTTCTTCGTCCGATATTTTGTTTCAAAATCTTTCAGCGATTCCACAGCTTTCGGCGTCAGAGGAATCAAAGCGATCATATTAAACACTGTCATAAGTCCCACGCCGATATCTCCTAAATCCCACACAAAAGTATAAGTGGCAAGTCCTCCGATAAACAGCATGACTAAGGCGAGAATTTTATAGAGTGTCTGAGAGGTCCAGTTATCACCGAAAAGGTATGCCACATTGGGTCTGGCGTAAAAAAGAATTCCGATAAAGGTGGAAAAACTGAACAGCCAGAGAATCACGGCGATAAAAATCACGCCAAATTCTCCCAGATGGTAACGCATGGATTCCTGTAAGAGATCCATGCCAGCCAGTCCACTGGTAAGTTTTGCCGGTGTGAGCAGCATGATCATGGCGGTACAGCTGCAAATTACCAGGGTATCAATAAATACGCCCAATGCCTGAAGAAGTCCTTCTTTGGCAGGATGATCGATGTCTGCCGCTGCAGCGGCGCAGGGAGCAGAACCAGATCCGGCTTCATTGGAGAAAAGTCCACGTTTTGCTCCGTTCATAATAACGGCGCCGATTCCTCCGGCGACAACCTGACGAAAACCGAAAGCCTCCTGAAAAATCTGTTTCAATACCGAAGGCAGCAGCGTGATATTTTTCAGCGTGATGAAGATAGTAATGGCAAAAAAGCAGACTGCCATCACGGGAACTATAACATCTAAAACTTTTACCGTGGCATTCTTCCGAAGGACGATCACAGCCGCGATACCTACAAGAACGATGGTTGTGTAAAGAGGCGGAATATGGAAGGCATTTTCAAAAGAAGAGGAAACAGAATTTCCTACCACCTGGCTGATTCCACACCAACACAACAGACCGGAGAGAGCAAAAAGTACAGCGATGACAGAACGTTTTTTCTTTGGATGCTCCTTCTTTTTCATAAAAAGGTGATGGATATAGTAAGCGGGGCCGCCTCGGTAACCTCCGTACAGAGGGTCTTTTTCTTTGTAAAGCTGAGCAAGCGTAGCTTCTACAAAAGCGGTGGAGGAGCCTAAAAGTGCGATTACCCACATCCAAAAGACTGCTCCGGCTCCGCCGGCAGAGATAGCGGCCACCACACCTACCAGATTGCCCATTCCCACCCGGGTAGCAGTGGAGACAACCAAAGCCTGCACACCGGAAATATGATGTTCATGAATGACTTTCTTCTTTTCCGTAACAGTCCGTATCATTTCGGGAAACAGACGGAAAGGAAGAAAACGAGTTTTGATGGTGCAGTAGATTCCCATAGGGATCAGAATAAGCACCAGCAGGGACAAGCCCAGAGAACTTCCGCCGGGAAGCGGAATCGTGATCAGATCACCCCAGAGAAGATTGTACACAACGTGTATCAGCTGCAGGAAAAAATCACCTGCGGATTGCAAAAAGTCCATAAAGATAAACCCCCTTCTATTTCATAGGATTCATTATACATGGGAAAAGAAGAACTGTAAAATTGATAGTTATGATGAATACAATCGAAAAAATCGATACCATGATTTCTGCATATGTGGTACAATGAGCACGTAGTGCGAGTTGTACCACTGCGCATAGGCGATGTCCAGTATATATATTTTTTCGGGGACTTCAAAAAAGTGTCACCATATTTTTATGGAATTTTGTCGATTTTCCTTTGGAAAGAGTTCATTTCTGCTATCAAAAATATACTTTTTCCTAATTCTGAAAAAATGTCACCACTTTTCCAGCAAAAAAATGGTGACACTTTTTCTAAAATTGCGGTTTCGTAATATTTTTCAACGAAATTATCCTGTTTTTCAAAGAATATACCGCAAAAGCTGTGGGAAAAAGGTGACATTCTTTAGAAATATCGAAAAAAATATATATTTCTGAATCAGGTTTCAAGCGGTTGCTCCCACGGTGGAGCAGCACATTTAAAGCAGAGAGGAAAATAGAATTATGGACATTAAAAATCTGACTACATTTATTCATGTGGCGGAATTAGGGAGTTTTACAAAGGCGGCGGAGGCATTGGGGTTTTCTCAGTCTACCGTATCCTTTCAGATTAAGCAGTTGGAAACGGAATTGAATTCTCAGCTTTTTGAGAGGATCAATCATACCGTGGTCTTGACAGAAAAAGGACGGGAAGTATTAAGTTTCGCCCATCAGATCAACAAGATGACCCAAGAACTAAAGGACAATATTCAGGATGAAAAGACGATGAAGGGATATATCCGTCTGGGAATGGCAGATTCGTTGTGCCAGTCTATGCTGATTGAGGGCTTTGATCAGTTTCGGAAACATTATCCCGGGTTAATGCTGAAAATCATACCGGCGGGAACGGAGGAAATGCTTCGGTTACTGAATCACAATGAGGTGGATGCGATTCTCACTTTGGACAATCCTATCTATAATCGAGAATATGTGATTGCGGCGGAGGAAAAGGTAGGAACGCATTTTGTAGCAGGGAGAAATTGTCCGTTGAGCAAAAAAAAGAAGATTTCAGTGCAGGAGTTGGTGTCTTATCCCTTTATTCTCACAGAAAAAGGGATGAGTTACCGACGGCTTTTGGAGGAGCGGCTGGCAGAAATGTCTCTGGAGGTGGAACCAGTGCTGGAGATCGGGAGTACGGATCTCATCTGTAAGCTGGTGGAACAGGGTTCGGGACTTTCTTTTTTGCCGGATTATGTCACGGCGAAGGCAGTGGCAGAGGGGAGATTGGTCTATCTTTCCGTGGAAGGATTTCAGATAAAAGTGTGGAAACAATTACTGTATCATCGGAATAAATGGCTGTCGCCCCAGCTGGAAGCAGTACTGGGATATTGTGTAAGAAGGGAATTTTCCTAAAGTAAATACATACAAACTAGACTTTTTACACTATTCTTTTCATGAGGTTCTGGTTATAGTATAGTTAAATTTCATGAAAAGAGAGGAAAGTTTATGAAAAAGAAACAATTTTTCACAAAGACGGTAGCAGTGGGAATGGCGGCCGGAATGGCAGTCAGTCTTTGCGCCTGTGAAAGCGGTGCCTCAGCTTCCGGAAAAGAGAAGAAGTCAGATGATATGAAGTATCAGGTGACAGAAGAAAATGAAATTGAAAATGTAGTGATGAACAATCAGCCGGAATCCTCTTACTGGTTCCCGGAACAGCTCCTGGAATGGGAGCCGGAAACGGACGAGGATCTGGCGTATAATATCAGCCATGTGCCGCTTGCTGTACGAGTGGAAAAGGAAAATCTGACTCCGGTAAATAAAACCCAGAACAAAGACACAAAGGTTATGGCGATTTCCATTATGAATTCCAGCACCAGCGGAAATGCGCCGCATGGTCTGAACAGTGTGGACTGTAATACATTTACCTACTGGCAGTATGTGGATGAACTGGTATACTGGGGCGGTTCTTCCGGGGAGGGACTGATCGTACCTCCCAGCCCGGATGTAACCGATCTGGGGCATAAAAATGGTGTTCCGGTGATCGGTACCGTGTTCTTTCCTCAGGACGTAGCAGGAGGAAAGATGGAGTGGCTGGAAACTTTCCTGACGCAGCAAGAAGATGGCAGCTTCCCGATGGCAGATAAATTGATCCAGGTGGCGACAACGTATGGATTTGACGGTTGGTTTATCAATCAGGAGACAGAGGGAAATAAGGAAAGACCTCTGAACAAAAAAGATGCCGCTAAAATGCAGGAATTTATTAAGTATTTTAAAGAGCAGTCGCCAGACATGCGACTGGTATACTACGATTCTATGACAGCAGAAGGTAAAATGGACTGGCAGAACGCTTTGACAGATAAAAATGCTATGTTCATGGCCGATGATGAGGGAAATGCAGTTGCAGATGAAATGTTCCTGAATTTCTGGTGGTCTGAGGAAGAATTGGCAGATCAGGAACTTTTGAAGGCGTCTAAAGAGAAAGCAGAAGAACTGGGAATCAGCCCGTACGATCTGTATGCAGGTATCGATGTACAGGCAGAGGGATATTTTACACCGGCGCGCTGGGATTTGTTTGAGTCAGGAGAAAATACTACCAATACCTCTCTGGGCTTGTATTGTCCAAGCTGGGCGTATTCTTCATCTTCTACCCAGGATGATTTTCATAAGAAGGAAAATACCCTTTGGGTAAACAGTAAGGGGGATCCGTCAGAAGAAATAACCTACAGCTCCAATGAGCAGTGGAGAGGCGTGTCTACCTATGCAGTAGAGAAAACAGCCTTGTCATCCCTTCCATTTGTGACGAATTTTGCTACGGGAAGCGGTTACAGTTTCTTCCGGGAAGGCGAACAGATCTCCAAGATGGATTGGAACAATAGAAGCGTGGGAGATATTCTTCCTACTTACCGGTGGATGATCGAGAATGAGGGAGAAAATGCTCTGGACGCCAGATTTGATGTGGCGGAAGCGTGGTATGGAGGAACTTCCCTGAAGCTTTATGGAAAGATGGAGAAAGATAAGGTTTCTAAAATCCAGATGTACAGTGCAGATCTTCCGGTGGAGAAAAACACAGTATTTACCACTACTGCAAAAGCATCTACAGAATCTCAGCTGAATGCAGTGCTTACCTTTGATGACGGCAGTGAAGAAACCCTGAAAGGGGATAAAAAAGTTTCTGATACATGGACAACGGTTACTTACGATCTGTCAAAATTTGCAGGGAAAAAGATCAGAACAATTTCTTATGATATTACTGCGGCGGAAGCAGATCCTCAGTATGCTTTGAATTTTGGAAATATTTCCATCTATAATGAAGGAGATTTCAAGAATCCTGGAGAAGTAACCAGTGTGACGGTGGATAACTCCGAATTTGACGAGGACGGTATGTATACGGGGGTTCGTCTTTCCTGGGAAAGCAGTGAGGAAGCTCCGTATTATGAAGTATATCGGGTAAACAAGGACAAGAGTTATTCTTTCCTGGGAATTTCCAATACGAATTGTTTCTATATTAATACACTGACTCGTACCGACGATACAAATACTTCCGAATTTAAGGTGATTCCGGTGAATGGGCAGGGAGAGCAGGGAAAAGGCGCTTCGGCAAAAATGGAATGGCCGGATAACAGCATTCCGAAAGCTGGTCTGACCGCATCGCAGACATTGGTAGGAACAGGAAGTACCGTTACATTTACCAGCGCTTGCTCTGAAAATGCGGAAGAAATCACCTGGTCGATTCCGGGATCGGACAAGGAAACTGCGGAGGGCGAATCTGTCAAGGCAGTATTCGATAAAGAAGGCACCTATGAAGTATCAGTGACAGCGAAAAATGAATCTGGTGAAGATACAAAGAGTCTGTCGGTAGTAGTTATCTCTGATCTGGAGAAAGATGGGGAACTGACCCTCCTTTCTCAGGGCAAGGATGTGGAAGCAACTTCTTATGTGAATGAAAATGAGGCGCCCAAATATGCAGTAGACGGCGATATCAAGAAAAAATGGTGTGCAACAGGAACAGCGCCTCATGAGATTATCATCGATCTGGGCGAAGAAATGGCGGTAAGTCAGGTGGCAATCGGACATGCAGAGGCTGGCGGTGAAGGCGCTGACATGAATACGAAGAGCTATGAGATCTCTGTGAGTTCCGATAATACGGAATATACATCCGTGGCAAAAATCACCAAAAATGCAGCAGGAAATACTGTGGATGCATTTACTCCGGTGAATGCCCGTTATGTAAAATTGTCTGTAGTGAAACCAACGCAGGGATCTGATTCCGCAGCGAGAATCTATGAGGTTCAGGTATACGGGACAGAAAAACCATTAAAATAAACAGAAAAAAGCGGGGGAGAGCTTGGAAAATAGCATTCCCCCGTGAATTGTTTATAGAAAGAATCGTTGACAAATACAGCAATCATGGTATAATAATTGCACATAGATAAATCAGGCAAACACGTGGAAGAGAAGAGTAAGCTGGGAAACGTTTCAGAGAGAGATGGCAGGCGCTGGAACCATCTTAACGGGAACCTTCTGAAAACTACCTCTGAGTGACCCCAATCCGGTCCGGTGATTCCGTTACCATCGCGAATGAAGTGGTTTTATAGACAATCAGGGTGGAACCGCGGGTGAAGAAGTCCTTATCCGTCCCTTGCAAAGTATGATGCAGGGAGATAAAGGATTTTTTTATTGCCTGAAACCAGAAAATGAAAGGAGAACAATCAGATGATCATTACATTGAAAGATGGATCCGTAAAAGAATATGAAAGTCCAAAAAGCGTATATGAGATCGCACAGGATATCAGCGAAGGTCTGGCAAGAGTGGCAACCGCCGGGGAAATCGATGGAGAGAGCGTAGATCTGCGTACCGTGGTAGATCATGACTGCCAGTTGAATATTTTAACTTTTGATTCCGAGGAGGGGGCAGCAGCATTCCGCCATACAACTTCTCATATTATGGCACAGGCTATCAAACGCCTGTATCCTCAGGTGAAGTTGGCGATCGGACCTTCTATTGCCGATGGATTTTATTATGATGTGGACAGCGAAGAGCCTCTGACTACAGAGGATCTGGAAAAGATTGAAAAAGAAATGAAAAAAATTGTGAAAGAGGCGCTGCCGATCACAAGATTTACAAAACCGAGAGCAGAGGCAATCGAATTTTTCAAAGAAAAGGGAGAACCTTATAAAGTAGAATTGATCGAAGATCTGCCGGAAGATTCTGAAATCAGTTTTTATCAGCAGGGAGAATTTATCGATCTGTGTGCAGGTCCGCATCTTATGAGCACAAAACCGGTAAAAGCTTTCAAATTGACAAATCTGGCAGGCGCTTACTGGCGCGGAAGCGAGAAAAATAAAATGCTCACCAGAATTTACGGAACTTCTTTTACAAAGAAAGCAGATCTGGAAGAATACCTTACCCGTATGGAAGAGGCAAAGAAGAGAGATCACAGAAAGCTTGGCAAAGAACTGGGACTGTTTATGATGCGTGAGGAGGGACCGGGATTCCCGTTCTTCCTTCCAAAGGGAATGATTTTGAAAAATACACTGCTGGATTACTGGAGAGAAATCCACAATAAAGCAGGATATGTGGAAATTTCCACACCGATCATGCTGAGCAGACATCTGTGGGAGACATCCGGTCACTGGGATCATTACAAAGAAAATATGTATACCACTGAGATTGATGAGACAGATTTTGCTATCAAACCCATGAACTGTCCGGGCGGCATTCTGGTATATCAGTCTGAGCCCCGTTCTTACCGTGACCTTCCTTTGCGTATGGGTGAGCTGGGTCTGGTACACCGTCATGAAAAATCCGGTCAGCTCCACGGTCTGATGCGTGTTCGCTGCTTTACTCAGGACGATGCGCATATCTTCATGATGCCGGAGCAGATTCGAGATGAGATCAAAGGAGTGGCAAAACTGATCGATGAAGTATATCAGTTGTTTGGTTTCAAATATCATGTAGAATTGTCTACTCGTCCGGAAGATTCCATGGGAAGTGATGAAGATTGGGAGATGGCTACAGATGCTCTTCGGGGAGCATTGGATGATCTGGGGCTGAATTATGTGGTAAATGAAGGAGACGGCGCTTTCTATGGTCCGAAGATTGACTTCCATCTGGAAGATTCTATTGGAAGAACCTGGCAGTGTGGAACAATCCAGTTGGATTTCCAGCTTCCTCTGCGGTTTAACTGTGAATATATCGGCGCAGACGGAGAAAAACATCGCCCGATCATGATCCACCGTGTAGCGTTTGGCTCCATCGAGCGTTTCATCGGTATTTTGATTGAGCATTTTGCAGGCGCATTCCCTACATGGCTTTCTCCGGAACAGGTGAGAGTGCTTCCTATTTCTGAAAAATTCATGGACTATGCGGAAAAGGTAAATCAGACGCTTCGTGACAATGGCATTCGCACCAGCGTGGATACGAGGTCCGAAAAAATCGGATACAAGATCCGTGAAGCCCGTCTTCAGAAAGTTCCATATATGCTGATCGTGGGAGCGAAAGAGGAAGAAGAGCAGAAAGTATCTGTGAGAAGCCGTTTCCTGGGAGATGAAGGACAGAAGCTTCTGAGTACCTTTGTGGAAGATATCACAAAAGAAATTAAAAATCGTGAAGCACGCAAGGTGGAGACCGAAGAATAAAATTTTGGGTATAAACGGTGAAAAATTGCACATACTGAATGGGAAGACAACGGTTTGGCAGCTGCTGGATCGTTGTCTTTCAAATAGAAAAAGGAGGTATGTGTGATGCCAGCATTGCGATGTACAGCAGTAAAATGCGTATATAACAAGGAAGAACTTTGTTCTAAGGGAGATATCAAGGTAAGCGGAGATCATGCAAAAACAGTGGATGAAACCTGTTGTTCCAGTTTTAAAGAACGTACAGGAACAAGCAACGCTGTAGACGGCTGCGGATGTGACAACATCAAAGTGGGATGTACAGCCTGCAACTGTAAATTCAATGAGGAAAAGTATTGCGAAGCGGGAGCAATCAATATTAACGGATCTCAGGCATGCACTTGTGAGGAAACCTGTTGCGGAACCTTTCGTGAAAAATAGAGAAAAGACAAGAGGCGGAACAGTTTAGAGATTTTGGAAAAAGGACTGCCGCAGCAGACATGAAGAAATGTTTGCTGCGGCAGTTTTTAACTTATTCTATGCCAAAGGGACAGTTACCTGAAATGGACTTTCAATCTGAGAGTTATTTACATAGACGGTAACTTCCTTACAATCTGCGCTTACGCCGTAAGCCAGAGAAGCAGTGACGGAATCTCCTCCTTTAGTTGCGATATCGGCAGGCGAAAGACTCTGCAGATAGTAAGGGGAACAGGTGGATTCGCCTTCCAGGAGCTTAAAACTCATCTGATCGTACAGAATCGGATCAGCAAATCCCAGATTTTTATAGGTGTAAGTGACAACTACAACTTTTTCTGGATTGGAGGTATCATATTCGCTTCGCTCATCGGTAACTTCTACTTTATCAACAGAAAACTCAACCATATCCTGCCCATCCTGCTGAAGAATAAAGGATTCTCCAAGAGTATGGGTTGGGGTCTGATCGAGATCCTCGGGATAAGTTTGGTCGGGAGTGGCTTCCGTGGAAAGGGACCCGGGATCGGATGCGCCTTCTCCTTCAGCTTCCGCATCAGAATACAGAGCGGGAAGAAACAGACCGTCTTGTACTGTCTGAAGATCCTCGTCAGATACTGTCCAGACTTTTTTATCGTCTTGAGAAAGGGTGACGGTGGTTTTTGCCGGCTCTTCATAAGCTGGTTCCTGCAAAACTTCCTGATAGGATTCCAACATAAGCTGAAGATAGGTTTCGGAAGCATTTGTTTGGGCATCGGGAGACTCTGCATAATACTCCGTCAGTTTTTCCGTAAGAAGATCGTTGACAGGAGTATTCAGGTCCATGTATTCTGTTTCTATAGTGACTGCATAAGAATCTCCGTCCTTTTTTGCTTCCACAGCCTTATATTTTGTGTGTTGCAAAACGTCTTTCCACATGGCAGCGTAGTCCTGAGATAACTGGGGAGGGAGAAGCTGACTTCCCGGTTCGTTGGAATTTTCACCTATAGAAAGAGTGACCAGGGACTGCACCTTTTCATCAAACAGGGCAGCGAGATCTTCCGGGGATTCTCCGGACAACTTGGCGTACTCCTCCGTATTGCCTTTGATTCTGGCATCTAGATATGCCTGCGTATAAGCGGCGGCGTCAAAAGACTCTTTTTTTTCTCCACAGCCTGCGGCTGCTGCTGATAAAAGCCCCAAAGCCATAAGAACAGATAAATATTTTATTTTCATGATCGTAAGCCTCCTTTTCAGAGAATGCAGCAGTCCAAATAAGCTGCAAACATTTGATTTTCTTATTATAACAGATTTGGAGAGATATACAAGTTTACAAAGGGGAAGATTAAAGAAAATGTAAGATTTAAAGAAAAATATGTTGACATGAAAGGAAAAATATGATAAGTTATTCAGGTATGAAAAACAAAGAAGAGTATCCGCTCTCACCTTAGCACGAAGAAGTGACTATGGTTAATAAGTCAATAAGGAAACCTTATGATATTATTGCGGATAGTCTGTCTATCTGCTTTTTTTATACCTGATTTTTAATGATGGAGGTGTACGGCTATTAGCGATTTAATGATTAATGAGCAGATCAGAGACAGAGAAGTTCGTCTGATCGGCGAAGATGGAGAACAGTTGGGAATCATGTCTTCCAGAGATGCATACAAACGTGCACAGGAGGCCGGGCTGGATCTGGTAAAGATCGCACCAACAGCAAAGCCGCCGGTATGTAAGATCATCGATTACGGAAAATACAAATACGAACTGGCCAGAAAAGAAAAAGAAGCAAAGAAAAAACAGAAAACCATAGAAGTAAAAGAGGTTCGTCTGTCACCGAACATTGACACGAACGATCTGAATACCAAAGTGGGAGCAGCCAGAAAGTTTATCAGCAAAGGTGATAAAGTAAAAGTTACCCTGCGTTTCCGCGGTCGAGAGATGGCACATATGCAGAGCAGCAAGTACATTCTGGATGAGTTCGCCGAGAAGTTATCAGATATCGCTGTTGTCGAGAAAGCTCCCAAGGTGGAAGGCAGAAGTATGACTATGTTTTTAACTGAAAAACGTTAAAAATAGATAAGCAAAATCAAGGAGGAACATAAAATGCCAAAAATTAAAACAAGCAGAGCCGCTGCTAAACGTTTCAAAACTACAGGTACAGGTAAAATCGTAAGAAATAAAGCTTATAAAAGCCATATCTTAACAAAAAAATCTCAGAAGAGAAAAAGAAATCTCAGAAAAGCAGCAGTGCTGGATCAGACAAACGTTAAGAGCATGAAGAAAATCTTACCGTATTTATAAGATTGAGATTGAAGGAGGAATATAAGAGATGGCAAGAATCAAAGGCGGATTAAACGCAAAGAAAAAACACAATAGAGTATTGAAACTGGCGAAAGGTTACAGAGGAGCAAGATCCAAACAGTACAGAATTGCAAAACAGTCTGTTATGCGTGCTCTGACAAGCGCTTACGCTGGAAGAAAACAGAAAAAACGTCAGTTCAGACAGCTGTGGATCGCTCGTATCAATGCAGCAGCAAGAATGAACGGTCTGTCCTACAGCAAGTTCATGTACGGTCTGAAATTAGCTGGTGTTGAGCTGAACAGAAAAGTTCTGGCAGACATGGCTATCAATGATGCAGAAGGATTTGCTACACTGGCAGAGCTGGCAAAAAGTAAATTGGCTTAATTGAATTTTTGAACCCCGGAAAGCTTGAATTTCCGGGGTTTTTGCATTATAGTAAATCAGATATTTTGATTATTAATTCAGGAAAACTTGATGCTGCGTTCCTGGAGGAGCCATATTGAAAATCTGTCCATCAATAAGTTCAGCATGTTCGTCATCTGGCAGAGCATAGATATGTTCCAGAGTATAAGTTTTTGCTTTTGGTAATGGCATAGGAACAACTCCTCTCGTAATGTTATTCATGATTTGATGATATCATTCAAATTTTGAAAAAGCAAGGAGTGATATAGTGTATTTCTGAACTTAGAGACAGAAGTGGTAAGAAGAAAAAGATATAAAATTCCCCGGCACCATAATAAAGGGAAAGGATGCCGGGGAGGTTCCTTGAATTGAAAGAACGAGTGTATTTTACCATAATATGGAAAATAAAACAGAAAAACGACATAAAACGACAAATCTTTTTTGTTAGATGGGTATTAGTAAAAGAATCTTTTTCATACATAATATAAATGAGAAGAAAAGCGGAGCGTTAAATGAAAGGGATTGAGCGGCTGATCACATGGGCTTTGGGAACAGTACTTTGTATTTTCTACCTTTGGGAGGGGAATCAGAGCATGGGGGCGGAAGAAAAACAAGTAGTGGGAGAGGTTTATGATACTGTTTCTCAGATGGAGGAGAAAGAAGGGGAAGAACGTCCCAGGATCGCACTGACCTTTGATGATGGACCAAGTAAGTATACGAAGCGCCTGTCAGAAGGGTTAAAAAAGCGAGGAGTGTCGGCAACCTTCTTTTTACTGGGGGAGAATATAGAGAAATATCCCGAAGCAGTTACAAAACTGGCAAAAGACGGACATCTTCTGGGAAATCATTCTTACAGTCATGGGCAGCTGAATCAAATGTCTCAGAAGAAAGCATGTGGAGAGATTGCCCGGACGAACAATCAGATTTATGAATGTACCGGAGAATATCCTCAGTATGTGCGGCCGCCTTTTGGAGAATGGAACGAGCAATTAGATTGTGGGGTGGAAATGATCCCCATATTCTGGAATCTGGATTCTCTGGACTGGAAGGTGAAGAATACAGAAAAAATTGTTCAGATGGTGACGGAGCAGGTGCAAGAGGGAAGCATTATTCTGATGCATGACGGGTATGAGACTTCCGTGGAGGCGGCATTCCAGATTGTGGATATGTTGCAGAAAAAAGGGTATGAATTTGTAACAGCAGACCAGATGGTGCTGGATTAAAAGAAAACGAGGATGAGAAAAGATGGATTTATTTGATTATATGAAGGAGACGGCTTTGGAAAATGAATCGCCTCTGGCTTCCAGAATGCGCCCTACGACGTTGGATGAGGTTGTGGGACAGGAGCATATTATAGGAAAAGATAAATTATTGTATCGAGCGATAAAAGCGGATAAGCTGGGATCTGTAATTTTCTATGGACCGCCGGGGACGGGAAAAACCACATTGGCAAAGGTAATAGCAAATACTACCAGCGCAGAATTTATGCAGCTTAACGCTACGACTGCCGGGAAAAAGGATATGGAAGAGGTAGTGAAAGAAGCTCAGAACCGTTTGGGAATGTACGGGAAGAAAACGATTTTGTTTGTGGATGAAATTCATCGTTTCAATAAGGGGCAGCAGGATTATCTTCTGCCATTTGTGGAAGACGGAACGCTGGTGCTTATCGGGGCGACCACAGAAAATCCTTATTTTGAAGTGAATGGAGCTCTGATTTCCCGCTCGATCATATTTGAACTAAAATCCCTGGAAAAAGAGGATATAAAAAAATTACTGATGCGGGCGCTGACGGACTGCAAAAAAGGTCTTGGCAGTTATGGAGCGGAGATTACGGAAGAGGCGCTGGAATTTTTGGCGGATATATCTGGAGGAGATGCAAGAGCAGCGCTGAATGCTATTGAGTTGGGAGTGCTCACCACGGAAAAGGGAGCGGACGGCAAGATTCGGATCGATCTGGAAACAGCGGCGGAGTGCATTCAGAAGAGAGTGGTACGGTACGATAAGACAGGGGATCAGCATTATGATACCATATCGGCGTTTATCAAGAGTATGCGGGGTTCTGACCCGGATGCGGCAGTTTATTATCTGGCAAAGATGCTTTATGCCGGAGAAGATATCAAATTTATATCCAGAAGAATTATGATCTGTGCGGCGGAAGATGTGGGGCTGGCAGATCCTCAGGCGCTGGTGGTGGCAGCTGCGGCAGCGCAGGCGGTGGAACGGATCGGAATGCCGGAGGCAAGGATCATTCTGGCAGAGGCGGTCAATTACGTGGCAACAGCTCCGAAGAGTAACGCATCCTATCTGTCTATAGACGCTGCGTTAGCCTCCGTAAAAAATCAGAAAACGACAGTGCCTCCTCATTTGCAGGATGCTCATTATAAGGGCTCCGCAAAGCTGGGACACGGGCTGGGTTATCAGTATGCTCACGATTTTCCGGAACATTACGTAAAACAGCAGTATTTGCCCGCTGAGATAGAAGGGATGAGATTTTATCATCCTACGGATATTGGTTATGAAAAACAGGCGGGAGAACGTCTGGAACGATTGAGGAAAAGAGAAGAATAAGAAAGCGCCGCATAGAATGATTTGTGATACCGGATGGTTTGGCAAATCTTCTATACGGCGTTATTTTTTATCAGGAAAGATTTTCCATCAGATAGGCATATATTTCCTGACTTTTATCCGACCAGTGACTGCAGAAATTTTTGGCGGTTTCTTTGTCGGGAACAGTCAGTTCCAGATTGATCAGTGTGGTCTGCTTTTCTTTGACCTGAAGCTGTACCACGTATTCCTGCTCCGGCGTTCGGTAGTATTCTGCTTTCAGTGCGTTTTCATTTCTTATTTCATAGGCTTTGGCATTGAGGTAGGCATCTACTTCTGCACATATTTCTTCGGAGATATTTTTATGAAAATAAGACAGGGTTTTGCTGCCTTCTTCTGTAGTTTCGTAACAAATACTTTGTCCTTTCTTTTTTTCCTTGATCAGATTACTTTCCATAAGATCATGAATAGTCTGCTGCACATGAAAATAGGTGGTGTATTCCCGGTCCAGAAAGAAATTCGTGATCTGACTGTTGGACAGAGGGAAACTGACCTTTTCCAGCATATACAGAATAATCATTTTGTAAAGGGTAGAAGATTTTTCAATCATAGAACATCCTCCTTATAATACTTTCCCTGCCAGGTGTTTCTTTCTTTCATCTGATGATGGATCTCATTGAGAACAGTGCGTTTGGCGCTGCTCCACAAGGGAGCGATCAGAAGATCTCTGGGACCGTCTCCCGTGATTCGGTGTACGACAATGTCAGGAGACAGATGTTCCAGACAGGAAATGACCAGATCTACGTAAGCTTCCTGAGAAAGTACACAAAATTTTCCGGCGAGATAATCATCTGCCAGATCGGTTCCTTTCAATACATGGAGAAGCTGCATCTTGATTCCCTGTATGGGCTGATGATTCAGAAAGGAAATCGTTTGCAGCATCTGTTCAGTGGTCTCTCCGGGAAGTCCCAGAATCGTGTGGACAATAATATCTAAATCCCGTGCATGGAGATTTTTCACTGCTTCCTCAAAACAGGAGAGAGGATATCCCCGGCGGATGTAGCGTGCTGTCGCGGGATGGATCGTCTGAAGTCCCAGTTCCACCCATACCGGTTTTATACGGTTGAGCTGGGAGAGAAGATCCAAAACGTCTTCCCCCAGACAGTCCGGTCGTGTGCCGATACTCAGAGCGGCAACTTCTGGATGGGACAGCGCCTGCGTAAAGAGAGCGCGGAGATACTCTACAGGAGCGTACGTATTTGTATATGCCTGAAAATAAGCGATAAAAGTATTTACAGGTCGTTTCTTGCAGATCAGTTCTTTTTGCTGAGCAATCTGCTGGTCAATACTCTGGGCAGGATCTCCGGCAAAATCTCCGGAGCCGCCTGCGCTGCAGAAAATACAGCCTCCCGTTCCCAGCTTTCCGTCACGGTTGGGACAAGACATGCCGCCGTTTAAGGTTAATTTGTATACTTTTTCTCCGAAACGCTCTTTCAGCATATAATCCAGAGAATGATAGGGCTTTTCCAGCCATTTCATAAAGTCAACCATCCTTTGCTCCTGCCTTGGGGCAGGGTCTTTTCTACCATGATAGCATTGGAAGAAGATGAATGCAAGGGAGGATTTCTTTTGAACTTAGGATAATGCCAGTTGTCTCACCTGTTCCAGCGCTTTTTTTACAGCGGGAATGGAGAGGAGAATGACAGTCAGTACGCCTTCAGCCAGTATATAACTGTAGTTATATACGATGGGATAAAGAAAGGAGATTGCTTTCGGGAATTCATCCGGCATATAGTCCATCCAGTAAAGATAACCTCCTAAAGCGTGGAAAGCGCCCCGCATCAGAATTGCGACCAGATAGCCTTTGAACAGTCCGTGTTTTTTATTGCGGAAAAATCCTCCCAGACCTAAAGCGGCAAAAGCCAGCAGGTAATCGCAGCACACCTGAAAAAGGGAAAGTACATAGGGCTCCTGAAGAAATTGCATGATTCCATAGACAAATCCGACTAAAATCCCTGTTTTTGCTCCATACCAGTAACCGATCAGTACGATAAAAAGCATACTGAAGGCAGTGACGGAACCTCCGAAAGGAAAGGAAAACTTGATGTAGGAAGTGACAAAGCCCAAAGCGAGCGCTGCGGAGCAGAATGCCAGCTGTCGGGGCGATGTTTTTTTCGCTTTTGTGGACTTTCCTGCCAGGAAAAAGGCTGCGACGAGGGCAAGAACTGCCAGAACAATGGTGACGATGTAACCGGCGGAGGTAAGACCGCCTTCGCTGTTGATAAGTGCATGAAACATAGGAACACCTCCTGATTTTCTTTTGTTTTCGAATTTGAATATATCATGGGAGAAAAATGCTGTCAAGACAGTGAGAAGACTCTTTACAAATGGTTTTGAAAACTATATAATAGGGAACAGAGGTGATAAGATGACGATAGATACGAACGATATGTTGAACAGTATTCTGGAAAGCATTTCCAGAATTGATTATATTAAACCGGAAGATATCCCCAACATTCCTTTATATATGGATCAGGTGACTACCTATATGGACACGCAGCTTGCTTCTTCAAAACGGTATGAAACAGATAAGATTCTGACAAAGACCATGATCAATAATTATGCGAAGAATGACCTGCTGCCCCCGCCCCTGAAGAAAAAGTATTCTCGGGAGCATCTTCTGGTTCTGGTTTTTATTTATTATTTTAAAAATCTGCTGACGATCACAGATATCCAGTCTTTGTTAAAACCGATCACAGATAAATATTTCCATGCCAGCGAAGGGCTCTCTCTGGAAGACATTTATAATGAAGTGTTTCAGTTGGAGAAAGAACAGGTGGAGGCTTTAAAAGAGGATATTATCAACCGATACCGCATTTCTCAGGAAACTTTCGGCTCGGCGCCTCAGGAAGATCAGAAATTTTTAAAGACATTTTCTTTTATCTGCCTGCTCAGTTTTGATGTGTATGTAAAAAAACAAATCATAGAAAAGCTTATAGACCAAATGGAACCGTGACAGTTCCATTTGGTCTATATAGATTTTTGCTGTTACTCTTCTTTCATTCGATTAAATACCATTTCATATCCGTCGTTTCCATAAGTCAAGGAGCGGTTTACACGGCTGATGGTAGCTGTGGAAGCGCCTGTTTTCTCAGAAATTTCCAGATATGTTTTTTTCTGTCTCAGCATCCGTGCCACCTCAAATCTCTGTGACAGGGACAACAGTTCATTGATCGTACATACATCTTCAAAAAATGTATAACACTCTTCTTTGTCTTTCAGACATAAAATGGCTTCAAACAAATGATCTACCGCTTCGGTATGTATTTTTTTACTCATAGCAATCTCCTTTTCGCCCCAAGATTTCAATACTTTCCATTACTTCTACTTTCTAATTTTAACACAACGCATTAGAAAAGCAAGGGCTTTTATTAAACTTTATGATTATTTCTAACTTTTTTAATAATTTGAAAGTCTCTGTAAGACAAACAGAACGTCATTGACTTCCCGGAAAGCCCATGCTATTATGAACATATGTGCGAAAAAGATAGTATGAAAAGCATCCAATACAGCCAAAATACAGGAGTGCTGTGGTAATAAGAGGAGAGAGGTTGAATGAATAAATATGACGGATTAAATCCCATGCAGCAGGAAGCTGTTTATCATACGGAAGGTCCCGTTTTGATCCTGGCAGGCGCAGGATCGGGAAAGACGAGAGTTCTGACTCACAGGATTGCCTATTTAATAGAAGAAAAGGGCGTCACCCCATGGAATATCATGGCGATTACATTTACCAACAAGGCGGCGCAGGAGATGCGGGAGCGAGTGGATAAGATCGTGGGGTTCGGATCAGAAAGTATCTGGGTTAGTACCTTTCACTCCAGCTGCGTAAGAATTTTGCGGCGTTATATTGATCGCCTGGGTTACGATAACAATTTTACGATTTACGATACAGACGATCAGAAAACAGTGATCAAGGATGTCTGTAAAAGGTTAAACATTGATACGAAGATGTATAAGGAAAGAACGCTGATGGCAGCGATTTCTTCTGCGAAGGATGAGCTGGTGTCACCGGAGGAATTCCGCCTGAATGCGTCTTCTAGTCAGGATTGGTCCGCTCAGACGGTGGCAAGAGTGTATGATGCTTATCAGAAACAGCTGCGGCAGAATAATGCTCTTGATTTTGACGATCTGATCGTAAAGACTGTGGAATTATTTCAGAATTGTCCAGACGTATTAGATTCTTATCAGGAGCGTTTTCGATATATTATGGTGGATGAGTATCAGGATACGAATACGGCACAGTTTAAGTTTGTAAGTCTTCTGGCAGAAAAATATAAAAATCTCTGCGTGGTGGGAGATGACGACCAGTCCATCTATAAGTTTCGAGGAGCGAATATTGGAAATATTCTGGGATATGAGAAGGTATTTCCTCAGGCAAAAGTGATTAAGCTGGAACAGAATTATCGTTCTACTCAGAATATTTTGAATGCGGCAAATGAGGTGATCAAGAATAATCTGGGAAGAAAAGATAAGACTTTGTGGACTGCCAATGAGCAGGGAGCGCCGCTTCATTTTCGACAGTTTCAAAATGGGTTTGAAGAGGCAGAATATATCGCCGGAGATATTTCCAAAAAGGTGCGAGAAGGTGTGTACGAGTATAAGGACTGCGCAATTCTTTATCGTACCAATGCTCAATCCCGTTTGTTTGAAGAAAAATTTTTGCTGGCGAATATTCCGTATAAAATTGTGGGCGGTGTGAACTTCTATGCCAGAAAGGAGATCAAGGATCTTCTGGCTTATCTGAAAACGATTGATAATGCCAGAGATGATGTGGCAGTGCGCCGGATTATCAATGTACCTAAGCGGGGGATTGGGGCTACTACCCTGACAAAAGTGCAGGTGTATGCGGAAGAGATGGGCATGAGCTTTTATGATGCGCTGAAAGAGGCGGAGCAGATCACAACGCTGGGAAGAAGCGCGGTGAAGGTAAAACCGTTTGTAGATTTTATTCAGAAGTTCAGAAGTCAGTTGGAATACCTGTCTGTATCAGAATTGCTTCAGAAGATTATAGACGAGACCGGGTATGTGGCAGAGCTGCAGGCGGAAAATACGGAAGAAGCGCAGGCGAGAATAGAAAATATCGATGAGTTGATCTCTAAAGCGGTATCTTATGAAGAAGAAGCGGAAGAATCCAGTTTGAGCGGATTTTTGGAAGAGGTAGCGCTGGTAGCGGATATCGATTCCGTGGACGATAACGACAATCGAGTACTTTTGATGACCCTTCACAGCGCTAAGGGTCTGGAATTTCAGGATGTGTATCTGGCAGGTATGGAGGACGGAATGTTCCCCAGTTATATGACAATCGTGGGAGATGATCCTACGGAATTGGAGGAAGAGCGGAGACTGTGCTATGTGGGAATCACACGGGCAATGAAAGAGCTGACACTTACGGCAGCTCAGCAGCGAATGATTCGGGGAGAGACGCAGTATAACAAGGTTTCACGGTTTATCCGGGAAATTCCCAGGGAATTGGTGGAGCTGGGAAAAGAGCCCCGGGAGCGGAAAATAGTATCGATGCCTCAGCAGGGAAATAGATATGCGAAAATGCGTCAGGCATACAGTAAAAATACATTTTCACCGAAAAACTTTGAAGTGAAAAAAGCAGAAGGACTCAGCTACAGCGTGGGAGATACCGTACGTCATATCAAATTTGGCAGCGGTGTTGTGACTGCAATCGTGGATGGGGGAAAAGACTATGAAGTTACGGTAGATTTTGATAAGGTGGGTGTGAAAAAAATGTTTGCCTCCTTTGCAAAATTGAAGAAAGTATAACATTTCACAATTTTAGTGGTAAATTTGTAAAAAGAGTGGTATAATAACAATAGTTTTTAAGAGAGGACGGTGTTCTGAATGAATAAAATTGATGAGTTGATGACATTACTGCAGAAAAAAGAACGAGATGACGACAAATGTAAGAATACAATTATCTGGATTTTGGCTATTGTAGGAGCAGTGGCAGCAGTAGCTGGTATTGCATACGCAGTATACCGCTTCTTCACACCGGATTATCTGGAAGATTTTGAAGACGATTTTGACGATGACTTCGATGATTATTTTGATGATGAGGATGCAGAAGAGAACTAATTTTTACTGTTTGAGCAAGATGCAGTGATGAGACAGCAGGAGAGCTTCGGAGTACAGACCCCGGGGCTTTCTTTTTGCCTGAAAAGAGAGGAGCATATCAGTGAAAAAAGGCGAGATTTATGAAGGAATTATTGAAAAAATAGAATTTCCCAATAAAGGAAAAGTAACAATAAACGGACAGACTGTGGTGGTGAAAAATGGAATACCGGGACAGAGAATTCGATTTATGATCAATAAAAAGAGGGGAAATCGAGTGGAAGGAAGACTTTTGGAAGTGCTGGAAAAATCCCCATTGGAGATAAGAGAACCGGTATGTTCCATATTTCCTCAATGTGGCGGTTGTATGTACCAGACGATGGATTATCAGGCGCAGCTTCATATGAAGGAGTCTCAGATCCGTGAACTGCTTGACGGGGCGCTGATCCGGGGCGGTCAGGTAGATGCAGAGGGAAGACCGGATTACCAATTTGAAAAGATCAAAGGAAGTCCACAGGAATTTGCCTACAGGAATAAAATGGAATTTTCTTTTGGAGACGCTGAAAAAGGCGGTCCTTTGACGTTGGGACTGCATAAAAAGGGAAGCACCTATGATGTTCTGGATGCGCTGGACTGTAAACTGGTGCATGAAGATATGACCAGGATTCTTCAGTGCGTGCTGGAATATTCCCGGGAAAAAGGATTTACTTATTATCATAAGATGCAGCATACGGGCTATTTGCGCCACCTGCTTTTAAGAAGGGGAAATACTACAGGAGAGATTCTGGTAAATCTGGTTACTACAACACAGATGGCGCCGGATCTTGCAGAATTGGTGGATCGTCTGCTTGCGCTTAAACTGGAAGGAAAGATTACGGGGGTTTTACATATTTTGAATGATTCTCTGGCAGATACGGTGCAGAGCGATGAGACGAGAATCTTATATGGACAAGACTATTTCTATGAAGAAATTCTGGGGCTTCGGTTTAAAATTACTCCATTTTCCTTCTTCCAGCCAAATTCCCTGGGGGCGGAGGTTCTGTATCAGACAGCTCGGGAATACATCGGTGATACGAAAGATATGACAGTATTTGATCTGTACAGCGGTACGGGAACGATCTCCCAGATTCTGGCGTCGGTGGCAAAAAAGGTTATCGGCGTGGAAATCGTAGAGGAAGCAGTGGAGGCAGCCCGGGAAAATGCAGCAGAAAATGGGATCGGAAACTGTGAATTTATTGCCGGAGATGTGCTGAAAGTACTGGATGAAATAGAAGAAAAGCCAGATTTTATCGTGCTGGACCCGCCAAGAGACGGGATACATCCGAAAGCGCTGCCAAAAATACTGCAGTATGGGGTGGAACATCTGGTATACATTTCCTGTAAGCCGACCAGTCTGGCTCGGGATTTGGAGATGTTTTTGGCAAATGGATATCGGGTGGAACGGTGTGTGTGCGTGGATCAATTTGCACAAACGGTGCATGTCGAGACGGTTGTAATGCTTTCCCACAAAAAGCCAGATAGTCATATCAACGTAAAAGTCGAGTTTGGGGAGGGAGAAGGTAAAGTTCCGTTAAAGGAAATCTCTGAAAGAGCAGAAGCCTATAAGCCGAAAGAGCGAGTTACCTACAAAATGATGAAAGAGTACATAGAAGAAAAATATGGATTCAAGGTGCATACCGCTTATATTGCAGAGGTTAAGAGAGATTTAGGCTTGCCGATGTATGATGCCCCTAATGCGGTAGAAGAATTGAAACAGCCGAGGAAACATCCGACAGCAGAAAAAGTAGAAGCAATCAAAGATGCTTTGAAGCATTTTGAGATTATTTCGTAATATAAATGGGAAGGAGAAACTGATGAGAAGGTTTATTTATCTGGATACTGATACATTGAATTCTTATCTGGCACAAATATTTGATGGATTGATTCAAAGTGAAGATTCAGAAACGCAGCATCAGAAAAAAGTGAATAGGCAAAATTCTGTTACGACTAGCCTTGCTGGGAAAATAGCTTTCAAACTATTTGGAAAAGGAGTAGATGCAAATGCTCAAGCAACGTATCAACATTTGAAAACAGTTGCTGATGACGAAATGGTTCGAGATGTGCAGACAAAGATAATGCATGATAATGCGTTTGACCAATTTATGAATTATTTACATGAGCATAATTTGTTAAATGGGACAGATGTTGGTGATTTCCTTATCGTAAAAGACAAATTTTATATTTTTGATATTGCGTTTTATCAAAAACTGTTTGTAAAAGATGGATTTGTTGATATGCTTACACAGATTCAAGATATGAATACAAGAAAAGAGGCAGAAAAACAAACAGAAGAATTTGCAAGAGAACAGCGCCGAAGTAAAATTGTACAAGGTAAAGTAAATGAAACGGTACAAGAAGCTCTAGATAAAAATCATGAAAATTGGGATTCATTAAAAAAGATGGTTGAAATGTTGGCCGCTATTATTCCATATCCGAGAATACTGTGTATTTCGAATTATGCTGTGGTTTTAGATGAAAAATTTATGAGAGATAATATATCAACAGCAGCTTTTAAGTACGGTGGAAAAATAACTGTTGTAGGGTATATTACGAATAAAGTCATGGCTCAGGCTAATTCCCCAATTTCAACTTTCTCAGGAATAGGAAATTCTATGAACACATTGACGAAATTATTCTTTGAAAATATAGATGAGATGTATATTGTGCATCCGGTTGCAATTTATTATGATGATTGATATAAAAAGGGGAGCTTTTTATGAATCAAAATTTCTATGAAGGAATCAAAAATATTTTAACCACAGCTAGAAATAAGGTCTATCAGACTGCCAATTTTGCAATGGTTGAAGCCTATTGGAATATTGGGAAATCTATTATAGCGGAACAAGGCGGTAATGAAAAATCAGAGTATGGGTCAGGTTTATTAAAAGAATTGTCAAAACAAATGACACAGGATTTTGGTAAAGGATTTACCGTTGCAAATTTGAAGAATATGCGACAATTTTATTTGAAATTTCCAAACGGCTACGCACTGCGTAGCGAATTGAGTTGGACGCATTATCGCCTTCTAATGCGAGTAGAGAATGAAAATGCACGAGAATTTTACATGCAGGAAGCTGTAAAATCTCAATGGAGTACAAGACAGCTTGAGCGTCAGATAAATTCCTTCTTTTATGAAAGGTTATTATCCAGTAAAAATAAAGAGCAGGTTGCAGAGGAAATACAGATGTTAGAGCCGATGAAGAAACCAGAAGATGTCATCCGTGACCCATATGTATTAGAATTTCTTGGCCTGACACCTAATGATGATTTTTATGAAAGTGATTTAGAACAAGCGTTAATTACACATTTACAGAAATTTCTTTTGGAACTTGGCAGAGGATTTTCATTTGTTGCAAGGCAGAAAAGAATAACATTTGATGGACGGCATTTTAGAATTGATCTTGTATTCTATAATTATATTTTGAAATGTTTTGTTCTGATAGATTTAAAGGTTGGGGACTTAACACATCAGGATTTGGGGCAGATGCAGATGTATGTTCATTATTATGAACGAGAACTTATGAACGAAGGGGACAATCCACCGATTGGTATTGTATTATGTGCAGATAAAAGTGAGTCAGTAGTTAAGTATATGTTACCTGAAAATGAAACACAGATTTTTGCGTCAAAATATAAATTGTATCTACCAAGCGAGGAAGAATTGCTGCGGGAATTAAAACAGGAATATCAAGCACTGGAATCCATCAAGACGGTGGAAGAAAATATTGGTAGTGAGGAGTAGATTTTGCATCAAAAAAGTGCAAAATTGAAGAAATCTATATTTTGTGGGAAAAGGGTTGCACGAACAGTATTCGTACTGCAAAAATATTTCTCATATTTCCGTGATTTTGTGGGGATATGTTTTGATTTGATAC
>HF995392.1 GCA_000432335.1 Firmicutes bacterium CAG:646 | reverse complement strand
GCAATCGAAGCACTGGAAAAGCAGTTACCGAAGAAACCTATAGATAAGAGTTGTGTGAAAGATAATGATACTATTTGCGGATATGTTGGTATATGCCCTAGTTGTAACGGTATTGTTGACGATAGTATGATTGTTTGTGATTGTACACAAGTACTTGACTGGTCGGAAAATAGGAGAGTGGAAGAATGATTTTATTTTGTCCTGATCTAACAGGAAAAGAAGAATACCTGGCGAATCATTATTCCAAGAAAGAACAGTATGAAAAAGCCATCGAAGAAGTAACAGAGCTGAAAGACGAACTCTACAGAGGCAGTAACCCTTTAGGAGATCCAGACATGGTGTATTTGACAGATAACACCTGGAGCGAATGTGCCGATGTAATCATCATGATTGCCCAGCTTGCGATCCAACATGGAAAAGGAGATGAGATTAAATCTCAGATGGAGTACAAGTTAAATCGACAGTTAAACCGGATCGGGCAGCAGAACTGGAAAGAGCGGATCATGAATACTTTC
>HF995391.1:35797-40250 GCA_000432335.1 Firmicutes bacterium CAG:646 | reverse complement strand
GGAATTGAATCGCCGGGACTTACCAGCGCCCCGGCAATCGGAGCGCGGCTGGCAAAAATGGTTTCGGAAAAGCTTCAGGCTGAGAAAAAAACAGATTTTATTTCCCAAAGAAAAGGGATAGTAAATCCTCGCACCCTTCCCAGAGAGGAGTGGAAGAAACTGATAGAAAAGCAGCCGGCTTACGGGAATGTGATCTGCCGCTGTGAAAGTGTTACAGAGGGAGAGATTCTGGATGCGATTCATCGTCCGTTAGGAGCAAAATCGCTGGATGGGGTCAAGCGGAGGACCCGAGCGGGAATGGGACGATGCCAGTCGGGATTCTGCGCGCCGAAAACTATGGAAATCCTGGCAAGGGAATGGGAGGTTCCCATGGATCAGCTTACGAAGGCAGGAGGAAATTCCAGATTACTTGTGGGAAATACAAAGGAAGATTTTCAGGGAGGAACGATATGAGACAGTATTATGATGTAGTAATTATAGGAGGCGGTCCGGCAGGGCTGGCGGCAGCGGTGGCTGCCCGGGAAAATGGGATACAGGATATTCTGATTCTGGAAAGAGATCGGGAACTGGGAGGAATTTTGAATCAGTGTATTCATAATGGATTTGGGCTTCATACCTTTCGGGAGGAACTTACCGGACCGGAATATGCCGAGCGGTTTATCAGACAGGTGGAAGAACTGGAAATTCCCTATGAATTGAATACGATGGTATTGGAGATCAGTCCGCAAAGAGAAGTTACGGCGCTGTCCCGCCAGGAGGGGCTTTTTACGGTACAGGCAGGAGCGGTGATTCTGGCTATGGGGTGTCGGGAAAGATCCAGAGGCGCTCTGCGGATTCCAGGCTACCGTCCAGCGGGGATTTATTCGGCGGGAACGGCGCAGAGGCTGGTAAATATGGAAGGCTTTTTGCCGGGACGGGAAGTAGTGATTCTGGGGTCTGGTGATATTGGCTTGATCATGGCAAGGCGGATGACGCTGGAAGGAGCCAAGGTGAAAGTAGTGGCAGAATTGCTTCCTTATTCCGGGGGATTGAAGAGAAATATCGTGCAATGTCTGGATGATTTTCAGATTCCTTTGAAGCTGAGCCATACGGTTGTGGATATCAAAGGAAAAGAGAGGGTGGAATCGGTGACTCTGGCGAAGGTGGATGAAAACAGAAGACCGATTCCCGGTACTGAGGAAGAATATACTTGTGATACCTTACTGCTGTCTGTAGGGCTTATCCCGGAGAATGAACTTTCCAGAGGGATGGGAGTGGAAATGAATCCTGTAACCAATGGACCGAGAGTTAATGAAAGTCTGGAAACGAATCTGTCTGGTGTGTTTGCCTGCGGCAATGTGCTGCACGTGCATGATCTGGTGGATTTTGTGTCGGAGGAGGCGGCGCTGGCGGGAAAACATGCGGCGGAATATATCAAAAAGAAGCAAGAAATCCAGAAGAATACAAGAGAAATCCCGGTGCGGGGAGAAAATGGTGTGCGCTATACCGTTCCGGAAATGATCCGCCCGGAACAAATGGAAGAAAAGCTTCCCCTGCGTTTTCGGGTGGGGCAGGTGTACCATCAGTGTTACCTTTCCGTTTATCTGAATGGAGAAAGAATTTTGCACAGGAAAAGACCGGTGATGGCTCCGGGAGAGATGGAAACGGTGTGGTTGGAAAAGAAAAAGTTAGAAGAGTACCCGGATCTGACGCAGATCACTGTTCGGATCGAGGAAGAATAGGAGGAAGGTTTATGGAAGAGAAAAATCTGATCTGTATTGGTTGTCCTTTGGGCTGCGCTCTGAAAGTGTGGCTTCGGGATGGAAAAGTAGAAAAAATTGAAGGAAATACCTGTAAAAAGGGCGCTGCTTACGGAGAAAAAGAAGTGACGGCGCCAGCCAGAACACTGACCTCCACTGTTCGGGTAACAGGTGGGGTCTATCCGGTGGTTTCGGTGAAAACAGCTTCTGATATTCCCAAGGGGCAGTTGATGGAATGTATGAAGATTTTACAGCATACAGAGGTGAAAGCGCCAGTAAAATCCGGCGAGGTGATCGTGAAGAACATAGGGGGAACTGGTGTTGATCTGGTAGCCACAAAAACAGTAAATAAATATTGAAAATGGATGTAAATGCTCCACCCGGCTCTTGCTTTTCCAGAAGGATTCCTGTAGAATATTTGTAGAAAATATCGATAGGAGGAAGTTATGGCATCGAAGGTAAAAAATATGACCTCCGGTTCTCCGGGAAGGCTGATTATCATGTTTGCGATCCCGCTGATGTTGGGAAATATTTTTCAGCAGTTTTATACCATGGTAGATACGATGGTAGTGGGGCAGTTTGTGGGGATTCAGGCACTGGCTGCGCTGGGGGCGGCGGACTGGCTAGTGTGGCTGGTGCTGGGACTGGTTTCTGGTATGACCCAGGGATTTTCTATTCTGGTTTCTCAGTATTACGGGGCCCGGGAATGGAAAAAAATGAAACAGTCCATTGCATGGAGTTACATACTTACCGCAATTACGGCGATACTTGTTTTGGTGATCAGTCAGGCGGCGGTATATCAGGTGATGGTTTTTCTGAATACACCGTCCAATGTTATTGATATGTCTATGATATATCTGAGGATTGTTTTTTGCGGGATTCCGGTTATTGCCGCTTACAATATCCTTGCCGCTGTTTTAAGGGCGATGGGAAACAGCCGCTCTCCGCTGATGGCGATGATCGTGGCAGCGCTCACAAACGTGGTGCTGGATCTGCTTTTTGTAGCAGGATTTCACTGGGGTGTGGCAGGTGCGGCAGCAGCGACGGTGATCGCTCAGGCAGTTTCGGCAATTTACTGTCTGATCGTTTTGAGAAAAATTGAGCTGGTGAAGCTCGGCAGGGAGGATTTTAAACTTCAGCCGGGAATGACAGAAAAGTTGTTGAAATTGGGTGCTCCTCTTGCTTTTCAGAATGTGATCATTTCCGTGGGAGGTCTGACCGTTCAGTATGTGGTCAATGGTTTTGGATTTTTGTTTGTTGCCGGTTTTACTGCTACTAATAAGCTGTACGGCGTTCTGGAGCTGGCGGCAATTTCCTATGGATATGCGATCACCACGTATGTAGGGCAGAACCTGGGAGCAGGAGAGATTCGAAGGATCCGAAAGGGTGTGACCAGCGGAACGGTTATGGCGGTTGTCACTTCTCTGCTCGTATCGGTGATCATGGTGGTACTGGGAAGACCGATTCTGTCGCTGTTTGTATCGGGAGATCCGGGACAGGTGCAGCAGGTTTTGGATATTGCTTATAAGTATCTGTTTATTATGGCTGTTTTTCTGTGGGTACTGTATCTTCTGTATGTATATCGTTCGGCGATTCAGGGACTGGGAAATACGGTGATCCCTCTTGCCAGCGGCATCGCGGAATTTGTAATGCGTATCAGTGTAGCGGTGCTTTTGCCGAAGCTGATCGGTGAAGACGGAATATTTTATGCGGAAATTTGTGCATGGACCGGGGCGGCCGTCCTTTTGATTGTCAGCTATTTTGCTGTTATTAAAAAGATCAAAGGAGAAACTGGAAAAGCGCAGTTTTGAAAAAAGAAAACTTGGGAGGACAAAAAGATGGAGAAAAGAAGATTGGACAAGCTGGGAATTGAAACTTCTCTTCTGGGATTTGGTTGTATGCGATTCCCTACGCTGGAAGATGGAAAGATTGACGAGATACTGGCAGAAAAGATGCTGGATCAGGCGATGGCGCAGGGCGTTACGTATTACGATACCGCATTTCCTTATCACAATGGGGACAGCGAGCCTTTCGTGGGCAGAGTGCTGAACAAATATGACCGTTCTTCTTATTATCTTGCAACGAAACTGCCGGTATGGATGGTGGAGACAAGAGAGGATGCGGAGAAGATTTTTGAAGATCAGTTAAAACGGCTGGACAAAGAGTATGTAGATTTTTATCTTCTTCATGCGCTGGACAAAGAACGGTTTGAAAAAGTAAAAAAACTGGGTCTTATTGAAATGTGTGAAAAGTTCCGCCAGGAAGGCAAAATACGGTATCTGGGATTTTCTTTCCATGATGATTATGAAGTATTTGAGGAAATCATCAACAGTTATGACTGGGATTTTTGTCAGATCCAGTATAATTATATGGACACAGATGTGCAGGCAGGAGATAAAGGCTATGCGCTGGCAGAACAGAAGGGCATTCCTATGGTGATCATGGAACCGGTACGAGGAGGACTTCTGGCAGGATTTTCCGATGATATTGAAGAAATGTTCCGGGAGACCAGACCGGATCAGAGTATTGCCTCCTGGGCGCTTCGCTGGGTAGGATCTCATGCAAATGTAAAAGTGATCTTAAGCGGTATGAGTACGCCGGAACAGGTGGAAGATAACCTGAAAACATTCGATCATTTTGAAACCTTATCGGAAAAAGAGCAGGATACGGTAAAACGGGTGGTGGATACTCTGAAGGGAAGAGTACAGAATGGC
>HF995391.1:0-35772 GCA_000432335.1 Firmicutes bacterium CAG:646 | reverse complement strand
CTGTACCGGCTGCCGCTACTGTATGCCATGTCCTTCCGGCGTGGATATTCCAGGCAGCTTCCGCATCTGGAATGACTACCATATCTACCAGAAATACAGCGTTGTACAGAATCGCTGGGAGAAAGAACTGTCCGCAGATGCAAAACCGGAAAACTGTGTAGAGTGCGGCGCTTGTGAGGAACAGTGTCCACAAAAAATCAGCATTCGGGAACATCTGAAACGGGTACAGGCGGAATTAGACCATCCGGTGTGGAAATAAGTAGACTTATAAGGGGAGCTGTTGCTTTAAGCGATGGCTCCTTATTTTAAAATGTGTTTTAGGGCATTCAGGGATAAAGAATGGGTAGTTGTGTTATTTACGTTTGCGTTATCCTTTCTATCCTGTCAAGACTTGGAAGAAAATACATATCTGGAATATGGACAGGTCAAATGGGGAATGCCACCGGAAGAGATTTTGGAGCTTCTGGAGGTTCCTAAGGAGAATGTTGTGAGCCGGGATGCAGTGGAAGGTGTGGAGTATTATCTTTTGGAAAATGTGGAGTTTTGCGGAGAAAAGGCTTCGCAGATGGCGTTGAATTTTATGAATTTGGGATATCAGAAAGAAGCTGGGGAACTCGGTGGTCTGGTTGAAATTTACGCCTATTATCCAGAAGATGCGGATATGAAAAAAATAGAGAAAGAAATGAAGAAAATTTATGGCGATTCCATAGCAGAGATTTATGAATACGGGAGAAGTTCCATATCACCCAATCAAATACAGGAAGAAACATGGGCGCAATTTAAAGAAAATGCAAGGTTGGTGACAGGGGAATGGGTGAACTTTCCGGGAGAAGGAGGAAAAACGGTGCATTTTGACGCCTACAATCTGGCTGTTTATAAGAAAAAATTTACCCACTTTCCCTAAGGAAAGAATCATGCTATAATGTCAATATCTATCAGCCTGCGGCTGAAAAAAGTGAGCCTCGGGAGGCGCCTATGAAATGTGAAGATTCACTGACAAAAATAGAAGCATATATTCATAATAAAATGTCTTACCGGGAATTGGAAGATTTTCTGGAGCATGTGAAAGAGTGTCCCGATTGTTATGACGAACTGGAAACGTATTATACGATCACAGTGGGGATGAAGTATCTGGAAGAAGAGAGGCTGGAGGCATATAATATCCCCCAGATGCTCCGGGAAGATCTGAAAAAGAAGGAGCGGTATGTGCGCCGGGTGCATGCAGTGACCGGGGCGCTGTTTACCGGAGGACTGATTGGGCTTATTTCAGCGGCAGTTCTCATGTTGCTCTATCTGGGACGTATTGAGATGCCCGTCCTGTTTTGAGGGAAAGGATTTATAATGTATGAGTGAAAAGATTGTATTGATTGATGGACATAGTATATTGAACCGAGCTTTTTACGGGCTGCCGGATCTGACCAATTCGGAAGGACTTCACACAAATGCCGTGTATGGCTTTCTGAATATCATGACACGAATACTGGAAGAAGAGAAGCCTCAGTACCTGACTGTGGCTTTTGATTTACATGCGCCTACCTTCCGCCATCAGAAATATCAGGCGTATAAAGGGACAAGAAAAGCGATGCCGGAAGAGTTGAGGGAGCAGGTTCCACTGATGAAGGAAGTGCTGCAGTCCATGGGAGTGCCGACCGTCTCTATGGAAGGGTATGAGGCAGATGATCTTCTGGGAACCATTGCGAGAAGAAGTGAGGAAAAGGGAATGGATGTAACCATCGTTTCCGGTGACAGGGATCTTCTTCAGCTGGCAACGGATAAGATTTTGATAAGAGTTCCCAAGACTCGCGGAGGCAAAACTGTCATTGAGGATTATCATACGGCGGAAGTGCTGGAAACTTACCAGGTAACACCGCCTCAGATCATCGAATTAAAGGCGCTGATGGGTGATACGGCAGATAATATCCCGGGAATTCCGGGAGTAGGAGAAAAGACCGCCACCAAATTGATCGTGGAATACGGTTCTATCGAGAATGCCCATGAACATTTGGAGGAGATCAAGCCAAATAAAGCAAGAGAATCTCTGAGGGAGCATTATGATCTGGCGGTTCTCAGCAAAGATCTGGCAACGATACGGGTGGACAGCCCGGTGGAATTTTCCTGGGAGGATGCAAAGCTGGAAAATCTATATACACCGGAAGCTTATGAGATGTTTAAACGGCTGGACTTTAAGAATCTGCTGACAAGATTTGAAAAAGTGGAGGCGAGCGCAGCGCCGCAGGTGGAGATTCTGGAGGAGTTGGGAGAAGTGCAGAATCTTTGGGAGAAAGCAGGAGCTTGTGAGCGGGCGGGCGTATCGCTGGTAGAAGGAAAGCAGGAAGTTCTGGGTGTCGGTCTGGCTTTTGAGGAGCAAAAAGCCTGGTATATTCCAGTGTCTGGTTTTGTTACAGAGGAATATCTTTTGGATCAAGTGAAAAATCTCTTCCAGAAAGAGCTTTTGGTGGGAACACCGGATATCAAGAGCTTGCGAAAGAAAGTGGATATCACCTGCCACAAAGGGATTTTTGATCTGACAATCGCAGCGTATCTGTTGAATCCTCTGAAAAGTGAGTATTCCTATGATGATGTGGCAAAGGAATATCTGGGAGAACAGTTTCCGTCCCGGGAAGAAATTTTCGGAAGCGGAAAACACATAGATCTTTCCATGGAAGAGCAGGAAAAAGTGACACAGTACGGGGCGTATCAGGCATACGTATCTTTTGCGGCGCAGAAACCGATGACAAAGGCTCTGGAAGAGACGGGAATGCGGGAGCTTTTTGAAGAGATTGAAATGCCGCTGGCATTCACATTGGATGATATGGAAAAAGAGGGTATTCTGGTGCGGGCGCAAGAACTGAAAGATTACGGAGAAAAATTACAGATTCGTATTCAGGAACTGGAAGAAAAGATTTATGAGCAGGCAGGAGAAACTTTTAATATCAACTCTCCCAAGCAGCTGGGTGTGATTTTGTTTGAAAAAATGGGAATGCCGGGAGGAAAGAAGACAAAGACAGGCTATTCTACAGCGGCGGAGGTTCTGGATAAACTGGCGCCGGAATATCCCTTCGTGGCAGATATTCTGGAATATCGCCAGCTTACTAAACTGAAATCCACGTATGCGGACGGACTGGCAGGATATATTCAGGAAGATGGAAGAATTCATTCCAGTTTCAATCAGACAATCACGGCAACGGGAAGAATCAGCAGTACGGAGCCGAATCTGCAGAATATTCCTGTAAGGATGGAATTGGGACGAATGATCCGCAAAGTTTTTGTTCCGAGAGATGGCTTTGTATTTCTGGATGCAGATTATTCCCAGATTGAGCTGCGGGTGCTGGCTCATCTTTCCGGAGATGAGATGCTGATCCAGGCGTACCGGGAAGCGCAGGATATTCACAGGATCACGGCTTCGCAGGTGTTCCACATTCCTTTTGAGGAAGTAACGCCTTTGCAGAGAAGAAATGCCAAGGCCGTAAATTTTGGCATTGTATACGGGATCAGTTCTTTTGGACTGAGTCAGGATCTCAGTATTACAAGAAAAGAAGCGACGGAATATATTGAAAAATATTTTGCTACGTATCCTAAGATTAAGAGTTATCTGGATGGAGAGGTGGAAAAGGCAAAAAAAGACGGTTATGTGACAACGATGTTTGGACGCCGCCGTCCGGTGCCGGAGCTGAAATCCAGCAATTTTATGCAGCGGTCATTTGGAGAACGGGTAGCCATGAATTCACCGATTCAGGGAACAGCGGCAGATATCATTAAGATTGCCATGATCCGGGTGAATGAGGCTTTGCGTAAGGCAAATCTGCGATCCCGGCTGATTTTGCAGGTGCATGACGAGCTTCTCATTGAGACTGCCCGGGAAGAACTGGAAGAAGTATCCCGGATACTGAAAGAGGAAATGCTGGGAGCTGCCAAACTGGCAGTGCCGCTGGAAGTGGATATGCATACCGGAGAAAACTGGTATGAAGCAAAATAAACAAAAAGGATAAAGGGAGGGCGAGAGATGAAAGTGATCGGTGTAACCGGCGGTATAGGCGCCGGAAAAAGTGAAATATTGAATTTTATCGCGGATAACTGGAATGCCACGGTGATGGAGGCAGATGAGGTGGGGTATCTTGTGATGCGTCCGGGAAAGACTTGCTTTGCGCCTATTGTGGAATTGTTCGGACCGGGAATTTTGAAAGAAGACGGAACATTGAACCGGGAAGAAATTGCCCGAAAGGTATTTGAAGATAAAGAGCTGCTGAAGAAATTGAACCAGATTGTCCATCCGGCGGTGAAGGATTATATAAAAAATGCAATTCAGCGGGAAAAGGAAAATGAAACCGATATTTTTGTGGTGGAAGCAGCTCTGCTGATTGAAGATAAATATGATGAAATTTGTGACGAGTTATGGTATATTTATGCAGACGAGGAAACCCGCACCGAACGTCTGATGCAGAATCGGGGATATTCCAGAGAGAAGATCCAGGGGATTTTTGCCAATCAGCTTACAGAGGATGAATTCAGTGAGCATTGCGATTTTGAAATAGACAACAGCGGGGATTTTGAAGATACAAAAGAACAGATAATGCAAAGGATGCAGAGATATGAGATTATGTAGTATCGCCAGCGGCAGCAGCGGAAACTGTATTTATGTGGGCAGTGATACGACCCATCTGCTGATCGACACGGGGATCAGCGGGAAAAAAGTAGAATTTGGACTGAATTCTTTGGATCTTACCACGAAAGATCTGGATGGGATTTTTGTCACCCATGAACATTCCGACCATATCAAAGGGTTGGGTGTGATCGCAAGAAAGCATGGCGTTCCCATTTATGCTACGCCGGGAACTATTCGGGTTATGCAGGAGATGGAAGGACTGGGAAAGATGCCGGAAGGAATTTTCAGGGAAATCCATGGAGATGAGGATTGTATTGTGGGGGATCTGACAGTACATCCCTTTCACATTTCCCATGATGCGGCAGAACCGGTAGGTTACCGTATTTCCCACGGAAATCGTTCGGTGGGAGTGGCTACGGACATGGGGATTTATGATGATTATATTGTGGAAGAGCTGAAAGATCTGGACGCCCTTCTTCTGGAAGCGAACCACGATGTAAATATGCTTCAGGTGGGGAGATATCCTTATTATCTGAAGCGAAGGATTCTGGGAGAGCGGGGACATTTATCCAATGAGACGGCTGGACAGCTTTTGTGCCGGCTGCTCCATGATAATATGAAAGCGATTTTTCTGGGACATTTAAGCAATGAAAATAATTATGAGGCGCTGGCATATGAGACCGTGTGTTCTGAAGTGACCATGGGAGATAATCCTTATAAGGCGGGGGATTTTAAGATTACGGTGGCACACAGAGACCGCACATCGGAGGCAGTGCAGGTGTAAAGGAGACAGACATGAAGAAAACGATTATTACCGTAGTAGGAAAAGACACAGTGGGAATTATTGCAAAGGTCTGCGCATATTTGGCAGAAAATGAAATTAATATTCTGGACATTACCCAGACGATCGTAGACGGATTTTTTAATATGATGATGATCACAGACGCTTCCGGCAGTGGAAAAGGAAATGGGGAGATTGCCCAGGAACTGGAAGAGCTGGGAGAAAAGATCGGTGTTGCTATCCGATGCCAGCACGAGGACATTTTTAATAAAATGCACAGAATCTAAGGGAACAGGCAAAAAAAGATGACGGAGGACAAGCGACATGATTAATATGTTTGAGGTAAATGAAACCAATCAAATGATCGAACAGGAAAATCTGGATGTGAGAACGATCACACTGGGAATCAGTCTTCTGGATTGTGTGGATGCCGATCTTGACAAGGTAAATCGCAAAGTATATGAAAAGATCACCACACTGGCGAAAGATTTGGTGCAGACTGGGGAAGATATTTCCAGAGAATACGGTATTCCTATTGTAAATAAAAGAATTTCTATCACTCCTATGGCTTTGGTGGGAGGAGCAGCCTGCAAAACTCCTGAGGACTTTGTGACGCTGGCAAAAACTCTTGACAAAGCGGCAAAAGAAGTGGGCGTGAACTTTATCGGAGGATATTCTGCGCTGGTATCGAAGGGAATGACAAGGGCAGACGAACTGCTGATCCGTTCCATTCCTCAGGCGCTGGCAGAGACGGAGAGAGTCTGCAGCTCTGTAAATCTTGGTTCCACAAAAACGGGAATCAATATGGATGCGGTTAAATTGATGGGTGAGATCGTACTGGCTACAGCGGAAGCCACCAAAGAAAATGATTCTCTTGGCTGCGCTAAGCTGGTAGTATTTTGCAATGCGCCAGATGATAATCCGTTTATGGCAGGAGCTTTCCACGGAGTGACAGAGGCTGATGCGATCATCAATGTGGGTGTCAGCGGACCGGGAGTAGTAAAACATGCTCTGTCGCAGGTCCGTGGAGAAAACTTTGAGGTGCTCTGCGAGACGATTAAGAAAACGGCATTTAAGATCACCCGTGTGGGACAGTTGGTAGCTCAGGAGGCGTCCAAACGTCTTGGCGTTCCCTTTGGTATTGTAGATCTTTCTCTGGCTCCCACACCGGCAATCGGTGACTCTGTGGCTGAGATTCTGGAAGAAATCGGTCTGGAGCGGGTAGGCGCTCCGGGAACAACAGCGGCGCTTGCCATGCTGAACGATCAGGTGAAAAAGGGAGGCGTTATGGCTTCTTCTTACGTGGGCGGTTTAAGCGGAGCTTTTATCCCTGTCAGTGAAGATCAGGGGATGATCGATGCGGTCAATCTGGGCGCTCTTACCTTAGAAAAACTGGAGGCTATGACCTGCGTATGTTCGGTAGGTTTGGATATGATCGCTATTCCAGGAGACACGAAAGCAACAACTATTTCCGGTCTGATCGCGGATGAGATGGCGATCGGTATGGTGAATCAGAAAACAACGGCTGTCCGGATCATTCCGGTGATCGGAAAAGGCATCGGGGAGACCGTGGAATTTGGCGGACTTTTGGGATACGCTCCCGTTATGCCGGTAAATACCTTCGGCTGCGACGCCTTTGTAAATCGGGGAGGAAGGATACCTGCGCCGATCCACAGCTTTAAGAACTAAAAGAGAAAATACGACAGTTTTGTCGAAAATTTTGGTATGTCCGGGGGTTGTTTTTTCCCCGGACTGTGTTATACTGTTTTTATCTTCTAAGTCTGGCAGTTCTGCCAGGATATCCCATGTTTATCTAAGTGAATAAAGGTTGCATTATGAAAAATCGCCCGGCAAAGAGTGAATGAAAAATAAAATGCAGGGAGGTGAGGTCTGTCTTTGTATTTGGCGGGAGAAAGGAGGTCTGTTCGGAGTATACTGGCTGCTGCAGGCTGGAAGAATCATAACTATTCAATTCTTATCCTGAGTTCTCAGGAAATTCTCAAAATCTTAAAAATATAAAGGAGTAATTTGTGAAAAAACAGCATATTTGGCGAGTGTGGATTGCCGCAGGTACGGTACTGGCAGTGAGTACCGTGGGGAGTCTCATGGCTTATTTTACAGATACACAGGAGAAAGTGAATCATTTTACGGTGGGGAAGATTCAGATTGCGTTACAGGAGCCAGAGTGGGAAAAGAAGGCGGATCAGGACAAGAATAACATTCCTGATGAAGCGGAGCACATGATCCCTTTGCAGACGATTACGAAAGATCCAAAAGTACAGAATACGGGAATCAACGACGCTTACATTTTTCTTACGGTGGAAATTCCATGCAGAGAGCTGATTACAGTGAATGCAGATGGAATGAAAAATCCGCCCGGAATGACGCCTCTGTACAGTTATGAACAGGATGCTTCCTGGAAACATCTGGGGAGTTGTAAGGCGCTGGATGAAAAGGGGAAACAGACGGGAGTGAAGCATCTGTATGCCTATGCGGAAGCATCTGGAAAATGTCGGATCGTAAAACCAAAAGAGACGACGCTCCCTCTGTTTCACAGTGTTACATTTGCAAATGTTCTGGAAGGGCAGGGACTGGAGGAACAGGAATTTACCATAGATATTCAGGCATACGGTATTCAGACGGCGAATCTGAACGGGGGAACTTCAGATGCCATGGAAATCTGGCAGATTCTCAGTAACCAGAAAGAGATTCCGGAACATTATCAGAAATAAGGGATGGAAGTAAGGAGCGTTGTGGATGAAAAAAAGAAAGATAGGAATTTTTCTGCTTGCTTTTCTGCTCTGTTTATGGGGAAATTATGGAAAACTGTATGCCTGGTTTACAGATCAGGATGAGAAAAAGAATCTGTTTTCCGTGGGAAATAATGAGGTGGAAATCGAAGAGGAATTTCCCGAATCACAGATCATACCAGATAAAGAAATTGAAAAGACAGTGGAATTTACCAATACAGGGAAGGTTCCCTGTTATGTGCGGGCAAAGTATTATTTTAGCAGCGACGATGCCGAGGAACATACAACGATTATATTTGGCTCAGAAAAATGGAAAAAAGGGAGTCATGATTTTTATTATTACCAGGACAGCATTGTTCCGGGAGAAAAAACAGAACCATTCATCACCGCAGTAAAAATAAAGAAAGAAGGAGAAAACCTGGAATCTTTTGATCTGAATATTTATACAGAAACGGTGCAGTCTGAAAATCATTCCAGTGCGGAGGAGGCATTTGGTATGTTTGAGAAAGAAGGAGAGGGGTATGAGACATAAAATAAAGATTCTGGCGGCGGCAGGTCTGGCTATGATGCTTACAGGTGTGAGTGTTCTGGCATTTTCAGAGGTGTCCGTTCTGATGCAGGCGGTAAGCGGAAAAGTGGCGATTCGTTTGGAAGAGTTTACGGTGGAAAGGGGAAAGGAAGTCTCCTGGAAAGAAAATCCTGTGGTGCTTCCGGGAGACAGGCTGTCAAAGATTGCCAGAATTTTCAATCGGGGGGAAGAATGCTATATACGGGCAGCGGTGGTGTTTACCGATGAAAAGAAATCTGGAAATTCCCTTTCGCAAAAAAATCTGACAGGGATCAGTGACGATTGGATCTGGAAGGGAGAGTATTGCTATTATAAAAAGATTCTTCCCAAAGGAGGAAAAACGGATTTTTTTCAGGGTATTCAGATTCCTTCTGAATGGAAAGAGGGAGAAGACGATGATAATCACTGGAATGCCAGGGTAAAGGTAGATGCAGTACAGGCGGAGTATTTTTATCCGGATTTTTCCAGTGAAGATCCCTGGGGATTGGAAAAGCAGGGAGTGGAGATTCAAAAGAGTCCAAAGGAAGAACCGGTAGATCAGACGGCAGATCAGGAACCGGTGATTCTGAAAATTCAGCAGAAGATGCAGGGATTTTCGGTGGAGACAGATGAATTTTTCAGAAAAATGGAAACCTTTCTTCCGGGCAGGGCACAGACCGGGTCAGTGACCTTTGAAAATCGTACGAAGGACAGCAGGGAAGTATTTATGCGAGCAGAGATTCTGGAAGAAAATGAGTTTCTAAAGGAACTGGAAGTGACGATTGAAAAAAGGTTAAAGGACCGCACAGAACTGCTTTATCAGGGAACGCTGCTGGCGGATCAACTGGAAAACTATCAGAGCATCGGGAAGATTCCGGGGGAGGAGAGCAGTACGCTGGAGTTTAAGATCACGCTGCCGCAAGAGGCGGATAATCGGTATGCGGCTCAGCAGGGAAAAATCAAGTTCTGGTTTACCACGGATGTTTCAGGAAAGGAAACTCCGGTTCCGGCAGTAAAGACAGGAGATACGGTGTGGAGATGGGGAGTGGCAGCGGCGCTTACCCTGTTGGGTTCCCTGACTGTTGTGGGAGGAATTTTATGGAAGAGGTATAAAAAATGGTGAGAAAGTGTATCAATGGAATCTTTTTTCTTCTGACGCTGCTGGGAATGCTGAGTATTCTGCTGATTTTGGTTCCGTATTTGTTTAAAATCAAGCCGCAGATTGTTTTGTCTGGTTCTATGGAACCGGAGATTTCCGTGGGGAGCCTAGTTTATATTTCGGAAAATATTCCCCCGGAGGAGATTCAGGAGCAAGATGTGATCGCCTATCGGAGAGGGGAGCAGATGCAGGTGCTTCATCGTGTCATTCAGGTGGATGAAAAGAAAAAAATGTTTCAGACGAAAGGGGATGCCAACGAAAACGCAGACCCGGGTATGGTGGATTTTTCTCAGTATGTAGGGAAGGAGGTGTTTTCCATTCCGTATCTTGGATATGGAGCGGATTTTATTCAGACAGGCGGGAATCGCTTCTGGCTTGGCGGGGGGATAGTGATTTTGTTGGCGATGGATTTTTTGTGGTACAGAAAGGAGAGAAGAGCAAACAGTGAAGAAAACGGCTAAGAGGATAATGGCGCTGCTGCTGATTTTTCTGTTGAGTTTCCCTGTTTTTCATATTTGGGCAGAGGGGGCGGAGGTAGAATTCTATATTGAGCAGAGAGAAGGAGAGGTACAGCAGTTTGCCTTTGATAATGGTTCCCGTCTGCCGGTTTCCGGTGTGCGGTATGATAAATTCAGGCGATGGGACGATGTGCCAAGTACGCCGGAATACCCCAATCTGGGTGTGGGGATCAAGTATATTGAAGGAGATGATAAAAATCCTGACGGAGGAGGAAAATGGAGGTATGTCTATTGTCTGGAATTTGCGAAAGACAGTCCTACAGGCGGGCTTCCTATGGAATATATCGGTTGGGCGAACCGGGAAGTCTCGTATGCGCTGTATTATGGAGCTGTATATTACGGGCAGCCCTGCCGGTATGCGCCTTATTCTACCGGAGACTGGCAGATGGATTACTTTGTCACTCAGATGGCGATCCATGTGCTGAATGGAGAATATACGCTGGAAGCCATGCTGCGGGGGATGAATAAAAGTCAGGCGACACAGGGGGAAAAGGAGCTTGCTTACAGCCGGATCAGCCGTTTGGTTTCGGATGCCAGAAATCCGGGAAACTACGGTGGATTTACTGCAGATGGCTGGCTGGATATGAATAGTTGTACCTTTTCGCTGAAAGGCTATCAGGATTCCTGGTATTATGATAACGGAAACTATATTTCCTCGGGAGTTTTTTCGGCAGATTTTAAGAGTTATTATGGATATGATTTTCGGGAACAACTGACGGGATACGAGGTTCAGGTCCCCGATGGGGTAACAGTGAAGAAAAATGGTCCTCAGACTTATGCGGATTTTCAGGTAGTGATTGGTGAAAATCAGTATAAGCAGTGGCAGCTTACCGGGCATACTGTGCCGGTTCGTGTAAAAGCTACGGTTTCCAGATATTGGGGAGGTGGAATTTATAAGTATCGGGGTGGAGAAAATGTTCAAAAGGTGTGTTTTCTTACCTGGGGAAATTCCGGAGGAACGTCTGTTTTTGATGCCAAGGTAGATTTGCATATTCCAAGAGTGAAACAAAATTTGAAGATATATAAGACGGATGCAGAAACGGGAGAACCTTTGCCAGGAGCAAAATTTTCTCTGTGGCTTTATGATGGAAAACAATACAGTAAAAAAGCAGGAGATTTCAAAGATCTTGGAGACGGGAGCTATGCATATTCCGATATTGAGTATACGTCCACAGTAGACGGTCGTTTCCTTATCCGGGAGGATCAGGCGCCGGAGCCTTATGATGAGAATTATGTAAAAGAAAATGCGGCGGATGAACAGGATTATGCAGTCTATGGAGGCAGACAGATCCGTATGAAAGAAGATGGTTTCTGGTCAGAAAATGTGAACGATCCCTTTACTTTTCGGGATAAAAAGAAGATTCCTCAGGCAGATGTGGAAGTGATGAAATATGATATTGATTCGGGAAAAAATCTGGAAGGAGCGGAATTTTGCATCTATGAATGGGAGGAAGCGGCTGGAAAGTACAGAGAAGAGATTCTGGAGAAAATGGTTTATGACAAAACAGCACAGCTCTATAAGACGGAGAAACCGCTTACCAGAACGCAGGAAAATCAGGGAAAATTTTTGATAAAAGAGACCGGACTTCCGGCAGGATATCACTGTGCGTGGAGCCAGGAAATTCTTGTGGAGAAGCCGGGAAAGGTTACTTTGCAGTTGGAGGCTCCCAATTATCCAGGAAGAACGATTACCGTCTGTAAGAGAATACGGAAGGATGAGGTCACTTGGGAACATGGAAATCCTACGTTCTTTTTCAGAATCAGCGGAACGGATCTGAATGGAAAAAAGCATGGATATCACTGTTGGGTGGAAATAACACCGGAGATGATGGAGCAGCAGGGGGAGTATCTGATGGGAAAAACAGAGGTCAAAGATATACCGGCAGGAGACTATCAGATCACGGAGCAGGAAGATACGATGCGATATATTCTCACAGATATTATTTCCCAGACAGAAAATGTGACCGTAAAAAAAGAGGAGAGTCAGACAATCCATGGGTTGGTAAAAATTCAAGGAGAAGTTTTTGCAGATCTGAAGTTTGGAGATGGAAGCGTACTGTTTGAAAACCGTAAGATTCATTATGGAGAATACTCCGATACGGCTACGGTAACCAATCATTTTGAAAAGAAGTAAAAAGAAAAATTCCAGGAGGGAAGCAGACGGCAGATCACAGGATGATTAACTGCCGTCTGTACTCATTGGTAAAGGAACGGGAATATTTTTCGCAAAGGACAGATTCATACAGGTGCGAGATACGGATATTTTCTTCCAGAATGTTTCTGGCATCGGGAGAGAGCTTTTTGGAGACATCCGCCAGTTTGCTGATTACCGGCAGCGTTCCCTGCTGCTTAATGCGACCAAGAACAGGCAGAGCGCTGCGCCGAAAGCCGAGAAGACGGGCATAGGCTATGGGGGGGACTTCCTGGATGTTCAAAAGGGCATGAAATAACGTCCTGCTGATTCGGCTGTAGGTAAGTTCTCTGGTCTTTAAAAGCGACACATATTGAGAAAAATTCTCATATTGATCCCGCGTATTCAGAATGCGGGAAAGAAGGTCGGGAGTCATATCCTGACAGGCAGCCAGACGGTCGGCGGGAATCCCGTACAGAAGATGACGAAACAGAAGAGAGAAATCCTCTTCCCGCAAAAGCAGATGTTTCCAGTCAGAGTGTTCCAGAAGATTCCATACAGAATCGGGAAAACCGGAGGAGAGTTCTTTGGGAACATCATTTTTCTGGATATCTGTCAGAGCCTTCCGAAGAGCGGAGGCAGAAGGATAGCTTTCCGACAGATTTTGTTCATGGTAGGAGCTTCCTTTCCGAATAATCGTCACTGGTTGGATCGGGCTTTGCAGAGAGAGAAGCGCTTTACAGTATTCAATTCCCAGAATGTTATTAGGAGAGGAGAGCAATTTGGCGATTTCTTTTTCCTCTTTTCCGGAAGGTGGGAAGGATGAGAGGAAGGCGGCGGTTCTTGCGGCAGGATAAGACATTCCTGTTTTCAGATGGCTGCGAAGAGCGTTCTGAAATGGAGTAGTCTCGTTCGCAAAGAAGGAGGCGGCTTCCTGAAAAAGGCGGATATCTCCTGCCTCACTGCCGAAAGACAGCACGTCTACGCAGCCCAGGCCATCCAGAAGCTGGACGCCTGCGGCGGCGAAGAACTCTGCGCTTTCGCAGGAAGAGATAGCGGGAAGTTCAAAGACAAGATCTGCTCCGCCCAGAAGCGCCATATGGGCGCGAAGATCCTTGGGGAAAAAGGCGGGAGCTCCCCGCTGGACAAAGTCTCCGCTGATAACAACAATAACGAAATCTGCTCCGGTAAGTTCTCTGGTTTTTTGAATATGATAGGCGTGACCTTTGTGGAATGGATTGTATTCTGCTATGATCCCTGCTATTTTCATCTGTTTGCACCTCAAAAAATACATAAAATTATTTTCCTATTTTATCAGGAAAAGCGCCTGAAAACAAGGAGTTTTGCCAGTTCTTACAGAAAATGTTAAAAAATTAACTAACCTTGTCACTCCCATGTAAAAGCGGTATACTTATGATAAGTGAGTATAACTGTCGGTTGTATTACGATACGATGACAGTACAGGGGAAACCCTGATAAATCCTGCCTGACAGGAAAAATAACGAAAGGAGTCATAGAATCATGGGATTTATTGACGTAATCAAAGAAAGAGCAAGAGCAAACAAAAAGGTAATCGTACTTCCGGAGACAGAAGACAGAAGAACTTATGAGGCAACTGCACAGATACTGAAAGAAGGAATCGCAGATGTTGTTCTGGTAGGAAGCGAAGAAGCTGTAAGAAAGGGAAGCGAAGGTCTGGACATCACAGGAGCTGTGATCGTAGATCCGGCAACTTCCGATAAAACACAGGCATATGTGGACAAACTGGTAGAACTGAGAAGTAAAAAAGGTATGACACCGGAGCAGGCAAGAGAGATTCTTCTGAATCAGTATCTGTACTATGGCGTTATGATGGTTAAGATGGGCGATGCAGACGGAATGGTATCCGGCGCATGTCACTCTACAGCAGACACTTTAAGACCATGTCTGCAGATCCTGAAGACAAAACCAGGTACAAAACTGGTATCTGCATTCTTCCTGATGGTTGTTCCTGATTGCGAATATGGCGCAAACGGAACTTTCGTATTCGCTGATTCTGGACTGAACCAGAATCCTACACCGGAAGAACTGGCAGCAATCGCAGCATCTTCCGCAGAATCCTTCAAACTTCTGGTTGAAGAAGAGCCGGTAGTTGCTATGTTGTCTCATTCCACAAAGGGAAGCGCAAAACATGCAGATGTAGATAAAGTGGTAGAAGCTACAAGAATCGCTAAAGAACAGAATCCGGAACTGAAACTGGATGGAGAATTCCAGCTGGATGCAGCTATCGTTCCAAGCGTAGGAGCATCAAAAGCGCCGGGCAGTGAAGTTGCCGGAAAAGCAAATACTCTGATCTTCCCGGATCTGGATGCTGGAAATATCGGATACAAACTGGTACAGAGACTGGCAAAGGCAGAAGCTTACGGACCTGTTACTCAGGGTATCGCAAAACCGGTGAACGATTTGTCCAGAGGATGCTCTGCAGAAGATATCGTAGGTGTAGTAGCCATTACAGCAGTTCAGTGTCAGGCAGAATAAAAAGGATGAAATAAGCGGAGGAAGTAGAAATGAACGTATTAGTTATTAACTGTGGAAGTTCTTCTCTGAAATATCAGCTGATCAATTCTGATACAGAGGAAGTTCTTGCAAAAGGTCTGTGTGAGCGTATCGGTATCGATGGAAGACTGGTTTACCAGAAAGCCGGATGTGACAAAGAAGTGACAGAGGCTTCTATGCCGACGCATAAAGAAGCGATCCAGATGGTTCTGGATGCACTGACAAACGATAAAACAGGAGCAATCAGCAGTCTGAAAGAGGTAAACGCGATTGGACATCGTGTAGTTCATGGAGGAGAAAAATTTGCATCTTCCGCAGTGATTACAGATGAGATGATCAAAGCAGTAGAAGAGTGCAACGATCTGGCGCCTCTTCATAACCCTGCAAATCTGATCGGTATCCGCGTATGTGCAGAACTGATGCCAGGCGTACCGCAGGTAGCTGTATTTGATACTGCTTTCCATCAGACAATGCCTCCAAAAGCATATCTGTATGGTCTGCCTCTGGAATATTACAAAGAGTATAAAGTGAGAAGATATGGTTTCCATGGAACAAGCCACAGCTTTGTTTCCAAACGTGCAGTAGAATTCCTGGGACTGGATCCGGAAAATTCAAAAGTGATCGTTTGTCATCTGGGTAACGGTTCTTCCATCAGCGCAGTAGTAAACGGAAAATGTGTAGATACTACCATGGGTCTTACTCCATTGGAAGGTGTTGTTATGGGAACTCGTTCCGGTAACATTGATCCGGCAATCATGGAATATATCGGAAAGAAAGAGAATCTGGATCTGGCAGGCATCATGAATGTGCTGAATAAGAAATCTGGTCTTTTGGGTCTGTCTGGCGGACTGTCCAGCGATTTCCGTGACCTGAATGAAGCAGCAGAAAACGGAAACGAAGCAGCAGCAAATGCCATTGAAGTTTTAAGCTACAGCATTGCTAAATTTGTAGGCGGTTATGTGGCAGCTATGAACGGTGTAGACGCAGTGATCTTCACCGCTGGTATCGGTGAGAATGCGATTCCGGTTCGTGAAAAAGTAGTGAGCTATCTGGGATATCTGGGTGTAACGCTGGATAAAGAAGCAAATAATACCAGAGGAGAAGAAATTGTGATCTCTACTCCAGATTCCAAAGTAAAAGTAGCGGTTGTTCCTACAAATGAAGAGCTGGCTATCTGTCGTGAAACTGTAGCATTGGTATAATAACGAAAAAAGTAGAGAAAAACTGGTTGACAAATAAGTACGTCTTCTGTATAATTGGTTGAGTGTGGTTAGGAGTAAGTTATGCTGATTGATTTATCCAAGATATTAACTCATGAAGGAATGCAGCAAAATGTGGAAATGATACCGGAAGGAGATAAGTTCTCCTGTAAGCTGGGAGAGTTTTCATATGCTGAAAAGTTCCCTGTAATGTTGTCGATTGTTCATACGAATGATCAGGTGTTAAAGATTACGGGAGAAGGAAGGGTATCTATATGGATACCATGTTCCAGATGTCTGGAGTCGGTTCTTCATACGTTTTCTATTCAGATTGAAGAGGAAGCGGACATGAAACTGACGGATCAGGAGAGAATTGAGGCGCTGGATGAAAGCAGCTTTATTCAGGATAAAGTACTGGATACCGAAAAGCTGCTGCATAATGAAATACTAATCAGGTGGCCAATGCGAGTACTCTGTAAAGAGGACTGTAAAGGAATCTGTAGCCGTTGTGGAGCAAATCTAAATCAGGGATCCTGTGATTGCGATACGGCAGATTTAGATCCCAGAATGGCTGTTATCAGTGATATATTTAAGAACTTTAAGGAGGTGTAACCAATGTCCATCTGTCCAAAGAATAAAACATCTAAAGCCAGAAGAGATAAGAGAAGAGCAAACTGGAAAATGAGCGCTCCGAATCTGGTAAAATGCAGCAAATGTGGTGCTCTGATGATGCCTCACAGAGTTTGCAAATCTTGCGGATCTTACAATAAGAGAGAGATTATTTCTCAGGAAGCTTAAGAAAAATGATAAAAGGTGAGTTGGTGAATGCTGACTCATCTTTTTTTATGATACAACGCGGTTTATGACCTTTTGACCCTGGCATCATTAAAAAAACAGAGCCGGAAAACTTCCAGCTCTGTTTTAAACTTCTTGCTTAGACTCTGAAACAATAATGAAAAATTATAATTTCACAACGTTAGCAGCCTGCATTCCGCGAGCGCCTTCGGTTAAGTCGTAAGATACAGCCTGTCCTTCGTCCAGAGATTTGAATCCTTCACCCTGAATAGCGGAAAAATGTACGAAAACGTCTGCTCCGTCTTCTCCGGTAATAAAACCATAGCCTTTTTCAGCATTGAACCATTTTACAGTACCTTTGTTCATGATGTTACCTCCATAAAAATAGAATAAATAGAATAGTAAAGCGCAGAAGAATCCTTCAGAGTAAATAAAAAAACCATCTGGTATGAGATTAGATTGACAAAATAAATAATAGTCCCTGTTTCTCTCACCAAATGGGTAATATTAAATATATATCCAATTTCTTCTACAGCCTTATTATAGAGGGAAGAAATGTAAAAGTCAAGCTAAAAAAAGACTTTATTTCAAATGCATTTTCGTGTATGATAATAGAAGGCAAAGACTGTAGCTTTGAGGAAAGGCGGCAGGAAATAAATCATGAAGAAACTCAGCAAAAGTTTGCTTCAGGAAAGGGTAAGAAATGAAAATCCTGATTAAAAATGGAAGAATTATTGATCCGGACAGTAAAATGGATCAGGTGGCAGAATTATTGATTGAAGACGATAAGATCGCTCAGGTGGGAGAAAAGCTGGAGGAGAAAGCAGATCGAATCATAGATGCAAAAGGCTGTTTTGTTATGCCAGGATTGATTGATATGCATGTACATTTGAGAGATCCGGGACTGACGTATAAAGAAGATATTGTTACCGGAGCGCAGGCGGCAGCCCGGGGTGGTGTGACTACGGTACTGGCAATGCCGAATACAAAGCCGGTGATGGATGATCCTTCCCGAGTGGCATATGTAAAGCATAAAGCAAAGGAATTTGCCGTTATTAATGTGCTTCAGGTTGGTGCTATCACCAAGGGAATGAAGGGGGAAGAACTTTCTGATATTGAAGGAATGGTAAAGATGGGTATTCCTGCTATCAGTGAGGATGGAAAGTCTGTAATGAACACGCAGTTATATAAAGAAGCGATGGAAATCGCAAAAGAATTGGACATTCCTGTTCTGGCACATTGCGAGGATATCGATATGGTGAATGGCGGCTGCATGAATGAGGATGAAAAATCCAAAGAGTTTGGTCTGCCGGGAATCAGCAATGCAGTGGAGGACTGTATTGTAGCGCGAGATATTATTTTGTCCCGGGATACTGGATGTCACCTGCATCTGTGTCATTGTTCCACGGAAGCTGGCGCTATGATGTTGAAGCGTGCAAAAGAAGAGGGGATTTCAGTGACAGGAGAGGTATGCCCTCATCACTTCACGCTGACGACAGACGATATGGTGAGAAATGATACAAATTATAAGATGAATCCGCCGCTGAGAAGAAAAAGAGATGTGGAAGCTTTACGTCAGGGTCTGAAGGATGATGTGTTTGATGTAATCAGTACCGATCATGCTCCTCACAGCAGAGAAGAAAAAAGCCAGTCCATGCTGCGGGCGCCGTTTGGCATTGTAGGGTTGGAGACCAGCGTGGCGCTCACAATCACAGAGTTGGTAGACACAGGCTGGTTGACACCTATGCAGATGGCGGAAAAGATGAGTTATAATCCGGCAAAGATTTTAAAATTGGAAGACAAAGGATCTCTGCGTCCCGGGAAGACAGCGGATGTGGTGATCATTGATCCGGAAGAAGAATATGTGATCGATGTGAACACTTTTGCATCCAAAGGGAAAAATTCACCTTTCCATGGAAGAAAAGTGAAGGGAAAAGTAAAAATGACAATCTGCGGCGGCGCTGTAGTATACGAAGATCAGTAACAGGACGATGTTGAGGTCAAAAAATGGTAAATTGAGAGGGATGAAAGTATGATTAACAAGCTTATTGAAAAAATTCAGAAAACGAATGCACCTATCGTAGTGGGATTAGACCCTATGTTGAATTATGTTCCTGAACATATTCAGAAAAAAGCCTATGCAGAGTTTGGCGAGACGCTGGAAGGAGCAGCAGAGGCGATCTGGCAGTTTAATAAAGCGATTGTAGACGCTACGTACGATTTGATTCCGGCGGTAAAACCGCAGGTTGCCATGTATGAGCAGTTTGGTCTGGAAGGTATGAAGGCATTTAAAAAGACAGTAGATTACTGCCACGAAAAAGGTCTGGTAGTGATCGGAGATGTGAAGAGAGGCGATATCGGATCTACTTCCGAGGCTTATGCAGTGGGTCATCTGGGAAAGGTACAGGTTGGAAGCAAAAGCTACAGTGGATTTGACGAGGATTTTGCTACAGTAAATCCATATCTGGGATCTGACGGCATTAATCCTTTTATTAAGGTATGTAAGGAAGAAAAGAAAGGTCTGTTCATTCTGGTAAAAACATCTAATCCATCCAGTGGAGAATTTCAGGATCGTATGATCGATGGTCGTCCGCTGTATGAGTGGGTGGGAGAACGTGTGGCTGAATGGGGAAAAGAGCATATGGGCGATTCCTACAGCTATATCGGCGCCGTGGTAGGAGCGACCTATCCGGAACAGGGAAAAGTTCTCAGAAAGGTGATGCCGAAAACCTTTATTTTAGTTCCGGGTTATGGAGCGCAGGGGGGAAGAGGAAAGGATCTGGTTCATTTCTTCAATGAGGATGGACTGGGCGCGATTATCAACTCCTCCAGAGGAATTATCGCTGCATATAAACAGGAGGCTTACTCCAAATTTGGAGCTGAGAATTTTGCAGATGCTTCCCGTCAGGCGGTGCTGGATATGGTGGCAGATATTGACGGAGCGCTGCAGACGGCAAAATAAGGACAGGAGACAGAGCAGGTAATGAAGATAAAAGAATGGTGTACCGTGATCTCTCAGGAAGAGATCGGAAAAGATATCTACAGTATGTGGCTTCAGACGGAACAGATCGGGAAAGAAGCAAAAGCCGGACAGTTCATTTCTCTGTATACCGGGGAGGGAAGTAAATTGCTTCCCCGACCGATCAGCCTGTGTGAGATTGACAGTGAAAACAGCAGGCTGCGGATCGTGTATCGGGTAACTGGAGCGAAGACCGGAACGGAAATATTTTCCCGAATGAAAGAGGGAGGCCGGGTGGAAGTTCTGGGACCTCTGGGAAATGGATTTCCTCTGGAAGAAGCTCAGGGAAAGAAAGTCTTTCTCATGGGGGGCGGTATTGGTATTCCACCCATGGTGGAGACGGCAAAGCAGATTGCAGGAGATGTGACGGTGATCGCAGGTTACAGAGATGAACTGTTTCTGACAGAAGAACTGGAAAAAGCAGGACATTTGTATGTGGCTACGGAGGATGGCAGCGCAGGAACAAGAGGAAATGTTATGGATGCGATCCGGGAACATCATCTGGAGGCGGATGTGATCTTTGCCTGCGGTCCTACACCGATGCTGAGAGCGATCAAGGCTTACGCAGAAGAAGAAAAGATTCCCTGCTGGATTTCCATGGAAGAGAAGATGGCATGTGGTGTCGGAGCGTGTCTGGCATGCGTGTGCAAATCAAAAGAAGTAGACGGACATTCTCATGTGCATAATAAGCGGATCTGTAAAGATGGTCCGGTATTTCTGGCTTCGGAGGTGGAATTGTAATGAATACAAAGGTAAATCTGGCCGGTGTGGAATTGAAAAATCCGGTAATGACGGCTTCCGGAACCTTTGGAAGCGGAGAAGAGTACAGCGAATTTGTGGATCTTAGCGAGCTGGGAGCAGTGGTGACAAAGGGCGTGGCAAATGTGCCGTGGCCGGGTAACCCAACACCGAGAATTGCAGAGACTTACGGCGGAATGATCAATGCGATCGGTCTGCAAAATCCGGGAATTGATGTGTTTTGCGAGCGGGATATCCCATTTTTGAAAAAATACGATACAAAGATTATTGTCAATGTATGCGGTCACGCACCGGAAGAATATCTGGCGGTGGTAGAACGTCTGGCGGATGAGCCCATCGATATGATGGAGATTAATATTTCCTGTCCGAATGTAAATGCGAACTTTCTCGCTTTTGGACAGGACCCCCGTCATGTGGAGGAACTGACGAAACAGATTAAAAAAATTGCAAAGCAGCCGGTGATTATGAAACTGACGCCCAATGTGACAGATATCGCAGAGATTGCCAGAGCAGCGGAGGCGGGAGGCGCCGATGCCGTATCTTTGATCAATACACTCACTGGTATGAAGATAGATGTACATCGGAAGACTTTCGCAGTGGCAAATAAAACAGGCGGAATGTCCGGTCCGGCAGTGAAACCAGTGGCAGTGCGGATGGTTTATCAGGCGGCAAACGCAGTGAAGATTCCGGTCATTGGCATGGGAGGAATTGCCACGGCAGAGGATGCTCTGGAGTTTATTCTGGCAGGAGCCACGGCAGTTTCAGTAGGAACTGCAAACTTTTTCAATCCGTATGCAACCAGAGAAGTGATAGCTGGAATTGAAGATTATATGAGAAAATATCACGTGGAGGATATTCACGAATTGATTGGAGCGGTGCGGTAGGAAGCAGCCGTTTAAGAGAAAAGAAGCACGGAGGTTTTAGAAAATATGGAAAGCTACAAACAAGAATTTATCAGATTTATGGTGGAAAGCCAGGTTTTGAAATTTGGAGAATTTACGCTGAAAAGTGGAAGAAAATCCCCATTTTTTATGAATGCGGGAGCATATGTGACCGGTTCTCAGTTAAAGAGACTGGGAGAGTATTATGCAAAAGCCATTCATGCAAAGTATGGAGATGATTTTGACGTGCTGTTCGGACCGGCCTATAAGGGAATTCCCCTGGGGGTTGTTACGGCAATCGCTTACAGCGAATTGTATGGAAAAGAAGTGCGCTACTGTTCCGATCGGAAAGAAGAGAAGGATCACGGAGCAGATAAAGGAAGCTTTCTGGGAAGTAAGCTCCAGGATGGCGACCGGGTGATCATGATCGAGGATGTGACAACTTCTGGAAAATCCATGGAAGAGACAGTTCCCAAGGTAAGGGGCGCTGCTGATGTAGAGATTGTGGGTCTGATGGTATCTCTGGACCGTATGGAAGTGGGAAAAGGCGGAGAAAAATGTGCGCTGGAAGAAGTAAAAGATTTGTATGGTTTTGAGACCAGCGCTATTGTGACCATGGAAGAAGTGGTTGAGGAACTGTATAATAAAGAATGCAATGGAAAGATTGTAATTGACGATACCATCAAACAGGCGATTGATGCGTATTATCAGCAGTATGGCGCAAAATAAAAGTAAGGAGAGTTGTTCTTATGAATAATGAAAAGCTTTACCGAACGATTTCTCATGGCGGGGCAGGGAGCCTCACACTGGGAATTATTGTACTGGTAACGGGGATTGTCTCTGGTACTCTGATGATTATTAACGGCGCAAGACTTTTGAAGCAGAAATATCAGATTACCTTATAAAAATGTTGAGGACAGAATGTGAAGGTTGAAACAAAAAAAAGAATCCGCCTGCTAAGCTGGATTTTCTTTATACTGTATATTCTGCTGCTTGTGTATCTTCTCTTTCTTGCGGAGGACTACGGGAGGAAAGATTATGCGCTGAGAGAATACCAATACAATCTGATCCCCTTTCAGGAAATTAAGAGATTCTGGATCTATCGGGAGAAAGTAGGTTATATCGCCGCCTTTTTAAACTTGGGAGGAAATATCATTGGCTTTCTCCCCTTTGGTTTTTTTCTTCCCATTCTGGGTTATCGGTTTCGGAATGGTCTGTTGACGGGCTTGCTGGGCTTTTCTCTGAGTCTGTTTGTGGAGTGTGCGCAGCTTGTGTGGAAGGTGGGCTGCTTTGATGTGGATGATCTGATCCTGAATACTTTGGGCGCTTTCATCGGCTATGGAATATTCGTAATCTGTAATCAGCTAAGGAGATGGATCTATGAGAAGAAGATATAAGTATGCGTTTACAAAAAAAGGAGAGACCGAGGGGGGATTCGCTTCAGCGATATTTGCGGGAATCTCCCTGTTCCTGTTTTTGGTATCGGCAGTGCTTTCCTTTGTATGGGAAGGAAAAGCGGGAAGCTGGATCGGCGTTTTAGGTTTTATGGCGATCTTGTTTGCCGTATGTGGTTTTTTTATCGGTATGAAGAGCTTTCAGGAAAAAGAAAAAAATTATCGTCTCAGTGTGCTGGGGGCTATGGGAAATGGAGTTTTGTTCGTGGGCTGGCTGGCCCTTTTTCTGATAGGAGTGTAGAAAAATGGAAGAACGTTTGAGAAAACAGAAAGAATTTATTCTGGAAGTGGATAAAATGAAACAGATATATCGCCAGACACATATCCGGGGATATGAAAGACAGGAAAATGACGCAGAGCATTCCTGGCATCTGGCATTGATGGCATTTTTGCTTAGCGAACATGCCAACGAAGAGGTGGACGTTCTGCATGTGATGAAAATGGTGTTGATTCATGATCTAGTGGAAATAGATGCGGGAGATACCTATGCTTACGATGCAGTAGGAAATACCACAAAGCGGGAGAGAGAAGAGCGGGCGGCAGACAGAATTTTCGGAATTCTTCCGGAAGATCAGGGAAAACAGATTCGTCAGTTGTGGGAAGAGTTTGAGGAAGGTGAGACGCCTGAGGCAAAATTTGCCCATGTATTGGATAATTTTCAGCCATTGACGCTTAATGATGTGAATGGCGGACAGGACTGGAAATGTCATCAGGTGAAAAAATCTCAGATATTAAAGAGAAATGCGAAAATTTCTCAGGGGAGCCGCGAGATCTGGGAATGTATGGAAGAAATGATTGAGAAAAATGTCCGTCAGGGAAATATTATAGAAGATTGTTGAGGGTGTTTTGGTGGAAAATTTATTAAAGGAAAGATATGAGCTGGCTGCAGAGCGAGTCAGAGGAATCGAACAGGAAAAAAATGTTCCTGAGCGTTTCCAGGATTATTTTGAAAAGACGGGAAAATTTCTGGTACAGATGCTCGATCTGAGAGAGCAGATTGTACAGGGAGAGCTGGAACGTATGCCTTTGGAAGAGCTGCGGGAGCTGAATCGCAGCTTGTATGGGGATATCCTGCCGGAAAATTATGAAAATTCTTATGGAAATCCAGCTTATGCCTGTAAAGTTCTGGGGGAAGCGTATGGAGTTCTTTTAAGCAGTTTGTATGGAGAGCTGCGGGGAATGATCGTCTATGCTTATGAAGATCGCCTGTGGGATTTTTTGGTGTGTCTGGAACTGTTTCTTCAGGTATACAGTGAATTTGAGGGAGAGGAAATCCCTTCTGCGGAAGCAGTAAGAGAAATTCTGTACTGGTATGTAAATGATTACTGTCAGGAATTTGTGGAAAATCGTATTCGTTCCGGCATGGATCCAGCGATGGATTTTGCAGTAAAGAAGATTATGGAATCTGATCTTACGAATCTTCGGTATTTGTATCAGTTTGGAGAATACGTTACTTCTCAGGAAGAGGATACGGCGATCTTTTTGAATTCTCTGCCCGAGGAAGAGATTCAATCCATGGCAAGTACGTTTACGGAAGGATACCGGAAGGGGTTCCTTGCCACGGGAAAGGATATTAAAAAGAAAAAGACGGTGAATATCCGTTACTGTATGGGATTTGAGCGGATGATTCGGGCGGCGGTGGCGCAGTTTGAACAGATGGGGTTAAAAGCGGTGATCTATCGGGCTGCTTCCCATATGATTAATAAGCGGCAGCAGTTTCGAATTGGGTACTATGGGGCGATCCCCAATCCTCAGTATGACTACGATCACAGAAATGACAGCGCGCTTTTTCTGGACAGTGATTTTGTTAGCAGGAAGCTGCGGGCGATGCAGGGAGCTTATGAGAAATATAAGGAATTGGCGGCAGGGCAGGGCGGTCCGGCAGTGGTAGAAATCTTTGGAACGACACCTTTTGCGCCATCGCCTTGTGAACAGGCGGCAGCGCTCAGTGAAAAACAGCAGAAACTTCAGGTGCATATGAATAATGAAGCCAGTCAGATTGTAAATCGATATGTACGGGGAGAAGAAACCAGTTTTACCATCATAGCCTATCCGGTACCTTCTATCGGAGACAATTTCCAGGAGATATTCAGGGAGACCGTGAAAATCAACACGCTGGATTATAATTTGTATCAGAAAATCCAGCAAAAACTGATTGATGCATTGGATCAGGGAACCCGGGTTCATGTGACGGGAAAAGATGGAAATAAGACGGATCTCTGGATTCACCTGCATACGCTGGCAGACTCGGACAAAGAAACGAACTTTGAAAATTGTGTGGCAGATGTAAATATCCCCGTGGGAGAGGTATTTACCTCACCTTTGCTGGAGGGAACATATGGAATTCTCCATGTGAAAAAGGTATATCTGGAAGAATTGCAGTATCAAAACCTGGAACTGGAGTTTACAGATGGGAAAATCACCCGATATACCTGCAGTAATTTTGATAATGAAGAAAAAAATCAGGAATATATTCAGGAGAATATTCTTCACCATCATAAAACTTTGCCGATGGGAGAATTCGCTATTGGAACAAACACTACAGCGTACCGTATGGCAAAAAAATACGATATCCATGAGAAACTGCCGATTCTGATCGCAGAAAAGATGGGTCCGCATTTTGCAGTGGGGGACACCTGTTATAGTTGGGCAGAGGACACAAAAGTCTATAATCCTGATGGAAAAGAAATTATTGCCCGGGACAATGAGATCTCTCTTCTTAGAAAAGAAGATCCGGGGAAAGCATATTTCGGATGCCATACGGACATCACCATACCGTATGATGAACTGGGAAGTATCTGTGTGATAAAAGAAAATGGAGAAGAGATAGAACTGATCCGGGATGGAAAATTCGTGCTGGATGGTACGGAAGAACTGAATAAGCCGTTGGAGGCGTGAAAAAAAGCTGCTGGAAAAAAATTCCAGTGGCTTTTTTTTGCGCAAAGAAAGAATCTGTGATATTCTAATGAAAATGGGGATAAAAACACAAAAAAGACAGATTTTTAAGAGGATACCATAAGATGAGAAAAATATTTGGAAAATATAGAATAAGAATTAAAATATTTCTGCTTTTCATACTATTGATTTTAATTCCGTACTTAGTATTGATATTGGTGACTTATCAGGTTTTTCAAGATTATGCAGGAGATAATGCGGGAAAAAATATGGAAGATGTGATGATATCTATTGGAAATCAGGTGGGAGCGTCATTAAAAACTTATGAGGACAGCACGATGTCTCTTTATTATAATGGATGCGTGGATATGTTGGAGAATCAAGAAGCAGACAGAGAATATATTGAAGCCACATTGGCAGCCTGTTGCTATTCTTATAGTGGGATTCGAGCAGCATATTTGGTGAGTGACGGGCGGGTATATTATAATGGAGCTGAAAAATATGGGAATTTATTGCAGGTTATGGAATCTCATTATAAAGAGATTGTGGCAAATGGAGGAAAGTATAGCTGGTATGCGACGGATGAGTTATTTGGAAAACATGGTTCCCATCATTATATTTTGGCACGAACATTAAATGGGAAGTATGAGAAGAATATTGGAACTTTGTATTATGTAATAGGAGATCAGATTATCAGCAATGCGTTTCGTAAATTGCAAATGGAAGATTGCTCTAAATATTTGTTAGATGAGCAGGGAAATAGTTTGTACAGCTCCAGTGAAGGAGAGTTGGAGACATCTATTAAAGAGGAAATTATGAAAATAGAAGATCTTAGCGGGTATAAGATTGTGAAGGAAAAGGGAGAAAAAAACATTGTAGCTTATAATCGAATGGAAGATACAGGATGGATTTTTGTAAGCTGCGTATCTTTAAGTGAAATGATGCAATCGATTCAGCCTTTGGAGCAAGTCATTGTGGTTATTTCCATTGTATATTGTTTGTTCCTGATATTAGTTTTTTATATCTTTCAAAAATCTTTTTTGAAGCCGATCAGTGAATTGAAATATGCCATGGATCAATTTGCACAGGGGAATATGGATATACAGATGCGCCAGATTCATAGTGGAGAATTGCGGAGTCTGCCGAAACATTTTAATGCTATGACAAAACAAATAAATGAATTGATGATTAAAAATGAGAAGTCGGTGAATGAAAAGAATGATTTTAAAATACAGGCTTTAACTGCACAGTTACAGCCCCATTTTATGTACAATGCCTTAAATACGATTAAATGGATGGCGGTGATCAATAGGCAGGAAAATATACAACGGGTAACGGAAGCATTGATTTATGTATTGATGCATGCAGCAAAAGTAAAAAAGGAAAATTATACGTTAAGAGATGAATCGGAATTGATTGAAAAATATGCGGTGATTCAGAAAGCAAGATTTATGAATTTTGAGATTGAACAGGAAATTTCTTCAGAACTTATGGAATATAGGATTTTTCAGTTTATTTTGCAGCCTGCAGTGGAAAATTCAATTATTCATGGGTTTCAGAGGGGAATGGTGAAAGGTGGAAAAATCAAAATTCGTGCGTGGGAAGAACAGAGAGTTTTGAGGATTGTGGTAGAGGATAATGGGTGTGGATTTGATGTGTCCGAATGGGAAAAAAGAAATGAACCCAGAGAAAATCATACAAATATCGGTTTGAGAAATGTAGAACAGATTATTGAGCTGGAGTATGGAAATGTCTATGGAATGGAGATTCAGAGTGCACCGGGTGAGGGGACGAGAATCAGTTATAGACTTCCAGCAGAAAAGGGGGAGAGAAGCAATGGTTCAAGTGATAATTGTGGATGATGAAATACTGGCAAGAATAGGAATACAGTCGCTTTTGGATAATGCAGAGGATATTCAAGTAGTTGGCTCTTTCGGGCTTGCTCGTGATGCGCTGGAATTTATGAAAACGTCATTGGTAGATATTGTGATAACAGATATTGAGATGCCAGAAATGAATGGACTGGAATTTATCAAAAAAATCAGAGAAGAAAATCTGGCAGAGGGAGTTATTATTTTAAGTTGCTATGATAAATTTGAATATGCAAAAGAAGCTATTTCTCTGGGAGCTAATGGATACATATTAAAACATGACATTAATCAGGAAAATATAGAACGGGAAGTATATAAAGTTGCAGAAAAAATAAGAAAAAACAGGAGCGTGGGCAAAAGACAAGAATTTCCTATAGAAGAAGATTTGTCTCAAACTATGATTCGAAGAATCGGTGTTGTAAAAATGGAAAAGGCAGAACATAGAGAAGAAATGCTCCATGACAAAATGGTCATTCGGCTATTAGAAGAAATTGTAGCACATTATCATATGGGATATCTGATTGATTCTTACAAAAGAAATCCATTTATTATTTTTGAATTTCCAAGGGAAACTTGTAAGAAAGAACAAAAAAGTTTATTGGAGGGTTACGGGGAGATTATAGAAAAGAATATTTTTCAGTATATTAATAGTCATATCTTTATAGGATTTGGGAAGGAATTTGATGAGACGCAGCAAGTTCCTGCAAGATATGAGGAAGCAGAAGAGGCGGCAGAGATGAAATTCTATTGCGAAAGCTCCTATTTGTTTTATAGCGAAGAAATCCGATGGACGGAAGAAATGCCGGAACTTGTGTTTTCGGAGGAGACATTTTTAGAAGAAAACGGAATAGAAATTTTTCAAAAAGAATTGACCAATTTTCTTCGAACATGTAAAAGAAATACGGTTCGCACCAAAATAGTGAAAGAAGAACTGATTCAGCTGCTTAGTGTTTTTGTGCATGATGTGCTGAAAGAGCATTTTTATGAAAAAACAGTGGTGGGAAAATGGAGGAATCAGTATAATTTTATGGAATTGATTTTGGATTCAGAGAGTTTAAAAGAGTTAGAGGAAAGAATTACAAAGCAAGTAAAAAAATTCCGTACAGATTTACAGGAAACGATAGAAATGCGAGGAATACAACAAAGTTTACTTTATATAGAAAAAAATATATCTTCAAAAGTTTCGGTAGAAGTTCTGGCAGAGCAACAAAGTATGAGTGTGTCAGCCTTTTCTAAAAAATTCAAAGAAAAGACAGGAATGACACCGGTGCAGTATATAAATCAAAGGAGAATAGAAAAAGTAAAACAATATTTAAAGAAACAGGAATATACGCTGTCTGAAATTGCAGAAATCACCGGATTTTCCAATGAAAATTATATGGTTCGTGTTTTCAAAAAAATGACAGGTAAAACCATCAGCGATTATAGAAAAGTGAATATCGAAAGAAAAAATTGAATCTGTTTTTGGAATAAAGAAATTATTGAATAAAATTTGCAGGATTGTTTCTGACGAAAATCCCTTTGTTTTTCTATAATAGAATCATCAAAAACAAAACGTGAAACAACAAAGGAGGAAAGCAAATGAATTGGAAGAAAGTAACAGCGCTGTTATGTGCGGCAGGAATGACAGGAACTTTACTGACTGGCTGTGGCGGTACAGAAAACAGTAAAACAAAAGAGTCTGAGACAAAAACTACAGATGTAGCTGAGGAAGGCACAGAAAAAACAGGGGAAGAAAATGTTTCAGGAACCATAACCATATGGGAACATGCGTACAGTTTTGAAGATAGTCTAAAAGAAGTGATCGCAGGATTTGAAGAAAAATATCCAGATGTAACTGTGGAATACGAGATAAAAGATGGAAACAGTTATAATAGTGTGCTTTCAACAGCTATTCAGTCGGGAGATGGTCCGGATCTTTTTTATACATCAGGGACTTCCGATTCAGTAATGGCGGATTTGGTAGCGAATAATGCTATTCTGGATCTTACGGATGTAGTGGATTATGGTTTATTTGAGGATAACACATTAAAACGTTCTACCATTGATGGAAAGCAATACTCGATTCCATGGCTGACAATGGACACCAGAGCTGTTTATTACAATATTGATATGTTTGAAGAAAATGGCTGGAAGCTTCCTACAACCTTTACAGAATTTGAAAATCTATTGGAGACAATTCATGTCAGTGGCAAGATTCCGATTTCGTTTTGTGCAACGGACGCAGCCTCTATATTGTTTACCTATGAACCGATTCTGTCAGCTATGGATGTGGCATATACGAAGGGACTGGAAGATTATTCGGTAAAAACGACAGATCAGCCGGCAAAGGATGCGTTGAATAAAATGTTGGAGTGGGCAGATAAAGGATATTACGGAAAAAATTATCTGGGAGTTGCTGATGGAAATGCTCAGATTTTGGCATTTACTTCTGGAGAAGCCGCAATGTATATTGGAGGTTCCTGGGCGGCAACAACTATTACAGATAATAACCCAGACTTAAAGTACAGTGCTTTTGAAATTCCTTCCGAAGAGGGGATTACCGGATTGGTGGGAACATCGGCAAATGGATTTTCTGTAAATGCCGCAACGGAAAATAAAGAAGCTGCATTGGCTTTTGCCAATTATTGTGCATCACTGGAAGCGCAGACAATTTGGGTGCAGTCTCAGGGCGGAGTATCTGCAAGTGATCAGATTGAAGCATCTACCGATATAGCGAAAGAAATTTCAGAAAGTGGACAGGGAAATATTTATACCAGTTGGCAGGAGGTTTTGACAAAACATTCTACCGATGGTACGGCAGTTACAATCTGGCAGGAAGATTTTCCAAAGATTTTTTCGGGTGATATTACCGTGGATGATTTTATGGACGAATTGAGTAAAGTGATGGAATAACTGCTGATTTTAGGGCTGTTGCAGGAAACATTTAAGAGATGGTTAGGTGCAGCAGCCCTTTTTGAATGGGACATAGTGTAGGTGTAAAAAATTTGTGAATCAAAGAGGTGACAGACAGATGAGAAGAAAATATGCCCATGTAAAATTTATTTTACCCGGATTTCTATTATATACCTGTTTCATTATTTTACCGATTCTTTATGTGGCTTATTTGAGTTTTTTTGAGTGGTCAGGATTAGGACCAATGAAGTTTGCCGGACTGAAAAATTTTATAACAATATTTACTGATGAAAAGTTTTCACCGACATTTTTTCATGCATTGTTAAATAATTTGAAATACCTTTTATGTGTATGGTTTATTATTACGCCGTTTCAATATATTTTAGCGTATTTATTCTTTATAAAAATTCCGGCACATAAATATTTGAAATTTATGGTATTCATGCCTTATGTAATCAGTTCTACGATTGTGAGCTTTTTTGCAACATTGATTTTTAATCCGAATATTGGATTTTTGAATAAATTTCTTGGATTTCTTGGTTTGGAAGAAATGCAGGGAGCCTGGTTTGGAGATCCTGACTGGTCGTTTAAGCTCATGATCTTTTTGATTATTTGGCAAGGGGCGGGTTCTGGAATTATGATTTTTTATTCTAATTTTATGGATATTTCTAAAGATATCATGGAGGCGTGCAGGATTGACGGGTGTTCTGAATGGCAGCGTTTTATTCATATTCTGGTGCCTCTTTCACTTCCGTCCTGTGCGTCGATTATTACTATGAGTACCATATGGGCACTGGCATTATTTGATATTCCATTTATTTTGGGAGGACCGACAGGGGGCATTAGCGGTTCCCTCGATTTTGTCAATCTGGTATTTTATCGGTACACATTTGGAGGAACTCTCAATGGAAAATCAGAGATGGGATTTGGAGCAGCTATATGTCTGGTGATGTTCATAGTAATGTTAAGTGTTACGGCATTGCAGAATAAGATTTTGAAGAAATTTGAATATGATACTTGACAGGGGGTATGGATATCATGAAAAGGAAAAAAAGTGGAGAAATATTATCTCCAGCAGCAAAGACAATTCGATGGATTTTTACCATTGCATTGATTATCTATACCGGTTTTACGATTTTCGTGCTGGGGATTACGGTAATGGATTCCTTAAAGTCGCAGGGAGATTTGGTGACAAATTTTGTTGGCTTACCAAAGGAACTTACGTTGGAAAACTATCGTACTGTATTAATGGAAGCGGATTTACTGGTATATTTGAGAAACAGTGTGATAGCAACAGTTGGAGGTACTTTAGGATGCTTGTTGCTTGCAGGGCTGACAGCATATGGAATTTCTAGATTTGAATTCAAAGGAAAAGGAATTCTCAGCAGTTATTTTCTTGTTGGGATGATGGTTCCTGTACAAGTGAGTATTTTACCATTATTTTTGATTTTAAGAAAGCTTGGTCTATTGAATAATATTTTAGGCTTGGTGTTGGTATACATTTCCGGTATTTCTATGGCTTGCTTTATTTTTCAGAAGTTTTTCCGCACGATACCTGTTGCTTTGGAAGAATCGGCAAGGATTGATGGGGCAGGAGATTTTAAAATATTTTTTAAGATCATAGTTCCCTTATGCAAACCTGTAATCATGACAGTTGCTCTGATCACAGCTATTGGAGAATGGAATGATTTCTATATGCCTATGATCCTATTGGGGAAAAAGGCTTCTCATACGTTAACTTTAGTTATTTATCAGTATGTAGGACAGTTTACCAGATATATGGGAGAGTCTATGGCAGCTGTAGTTATTGCACTGATTCCTATTATTATCTTATATTTTGCCTTTTCTTCCCAGATTGTGGAGGGAATTACAGGAGGCGCAGTAAAGGGATAAGGTATAGTGAAAGAAAAGAGGAGAAAAAATGTATTCAAATGAGATATTTAATGGATTAAAAGATTCGCTGGAATCCAGTCGTCCTAAAATTCGCTGGTGGATTCCTGGAAGTAAAGTAACATTAGAAGAATTAAGAAACGAACTCTATTCTATGAAGAAGGCTGGATTTTCAGGGGCTGAGGTATGTTCTATGCCGTATGCACCGGCGACAGATTTGGGAATCTTTGATTATGAGGTGGAGTGGGGAACCGAAAAATGGAATTCTCTGATGAAAGGACTTTTGGAAGAAGCCGCGGCGATAGGAATGAAAATTGATTTTATGATGACTCCGGGGTGGCCTTTGGCTCTTCCTGGAATTAAAGATGTAGAGAATCCTTCCGAGGGAGCGCAGGTAGAGACGGATGGTTCGTGGATTGACGGAATCTCCAGAAAACATCCTTATGATGGGATTCTTCCAATTCCGGAAGCTGCATGGCAAGATGCTCGATCGGTAGGAGGAAATGTAAAACTTGTAGGAATTTCAGTGACAAAATATGTAGATAAAGAAAAGCATATTTTGGATTATGGATCTGCGCAGAGCATTTCGGTGGAAGATATTCGGGTAAAAAATGAAGAAAAGAAAGAATATGAATTGCTTTTTCAGCCGGAAGAAGAAGGGGAATATGTACTTTTTGCCTGGTGGCAGCATCCTTCAGGAAGTAAAACATGTGGAAATATTCAGTTGGATCACTATGGACAGGCGGCTTCTAAGAGACTGATCGCATATTGGGAGGAACATCTGATTCCATATTATGGAGAGGCGATTCAGGCGATTGATAATATGTTTATTGATTCCTTGGAATATACCACACATCTGGATTGGACAGAGGGATTTTTGGAATTATTTCAGGAACGGTATCAATATGATATAACACCGTATTTACCTGCTGTCTATGATCAGGATTGGATAGGGAACTTTGCGCAGTTACCCTGTCCGGATTTTGCTTTTGATAAAAATACAACACAGATACAGAATGATTTTTCTGATTTTCTTACCGAGCTTTATATAGAAAATCATCTCAAACTGATAGAATCCTTTTGTCAAAAATATGGTTTTGGGCTGCGCTATCAGACAGCTTATGGAAAAACCTTGGAGGTAGCCAAAACAGCCATGTATGTGACAGTGCCAGAAACAGAATCGTTGTATGGAGCAGATTTGATCGATTTTTACAGGCTTCAGGCAGGAGCAGTTCATATGACAGGAAAGAATATTTATTCTATAGAAACAGCTCCTGAGATGAATGGAAGAGGGAATGGAAAAAAGAATTCAGGAAATTATCAACAGACCTGGAAAAACCTTTTGTGGCATATACATCGAGCATTTGCAGGTGGAGTCAATCAAGTAGTAATGCATGGTTATTCGTACCGGGGACAGTATGATGGTCCGGGAAATGAAAATGGTCATTTGCCGGAATTGATTTGGCCAGGGTATGAGGGAATGGGAAGTTTTGATTCCTTTTCTAATAGTTGGGGAGAACGGCAGCCGAACTGGATTCATGCCCGGCAGTATACGGATTATCTTGCAAGAACCCAGTATTTGCTCAGATGTGGAGAGATGAAAGTAGATTTAGCGATTTATGCTCAGCGATATTTTGAGAAGATAGATTTTGTGGGAGCGGAAAAAATCTTTGATAGTCAGATTTTGGAGCAGAATGGATATACGTATGAGTTTTTAGGCCCTGCTGCTTTGCTGTTGGAAAATGCGCAGGTGGAAAAAGGGAGATTAAATATACAGGGACCTGCTTATGGGGCGCTGCTTTTTGACAGACAGAAAACATTGCCATATGAGGTGGTAAAGAAACTTCTTGTTTATAGTAAAGCAGGATTCCCGATAATTTTTCTTGGGGAAGCGCCGATGGAACCATCATCCCAGAAAGAGCCTCAGATAAGAGAAATGATGGAAAACTTGTTGGAAAAAGATAATGTGATACTTTTGCAGACAGAAGAAGAACTTCCGCCGGTTTTGAAAAATGCAGGTGTTTACTCTGATATGTATTTGGGAAGTACAGGAAAATTGTTGGGAGTGCACAGAAGATGGGAAGAAAATGAAATCTATTGGCTGGGGAATCTGGGAGATGCTGCCGCATATGATGAGGTGGATGAGCGAAGAAAAATATGTACAGAAATTCGTTTAAAGGGGCAAGGAATACCTTACCGAGTGAATCTCTGGAATGGGCAGATAGAAAAAATTTCCAGCTATCGTTGGGAAGATGGGAATATTTTTATGGAAATTACGCTTTATGAAAATGATGATTGTATCATTGCGATGGTTCCTCAAGAAGAGGAGTATGTGATAGAAAACCAGAAAGCGGAGCTGTATGATAGGGTAGAATTTACTTCTTGGACTTTAGAGATGGAAAGATGGAGTGCAGGGCAGTTGCCGATAGAAAACAGAAAAAGTAAATGTGAACCTGTCGTATTAGAAAAATTGGTTCCCTGGAACGAAATCTTTTCCGTGGGTAATAGTTCTGGTGTTGGAACTTATAGGACAGTATACAGGAGTGGAAAGAACTTTCAGAATCCTATGGATGCTGTACTGAAAATAGAAAAAATATGTGACAGTTTTCAACTATTGATTAATGGAAATGAGGTTTGCTGCAATCCTCTTTGTATGGAAATTCCAGTGGGCGCCTATCTGAAGGAAGGAGAGAATATGATAGAGATTCAGGTGGCATCTACATTATTGAATGCGGTGGTAGAACATTCCCGAAAGGAAAAAATTTGTGGTCTTCATAAAATACCAGATATTCGAGAGATGAATGAGTATGGTATTTGGGGAGAAGTGGCTCTTTATGTAAAAAAAGAATAGTGATAAAAATGTTCGTATTGAATAAAATGAGTATTAAAATATTCGACCTTTACTTAATCAAAGAGTTTATTCAGCATTAAAGTTTCAAAAACTGTTAGATTGCTATGATAATGAGGACGAGTAACGCTTTTCATTTTACGAAAAAATATAGAAAAGAAAAAGCCCATTCAGGAGTAAAAAATACCACCAATGGTAGCAAACTCTTGACAGGGCTTGGTGTTAGAATATAAATAGTACAA
>HF995390.1:3704-7467 GCA_000432335.1 Firmicutes bacterium CAG:646 | reverse complement strand
AAAGTTATTCACATCCTGAAAGTTTTTTGTGGGTTTCTCTATACTCCTGCTTCCAAAACTTTTCAGGTTGTGGATAACAGTCCTGAATATCTGAATTTCAGGCTTTTATTTTCAGGTATCCATGACTGTTATCCACCGTCAAAATGACGAAGGTGACAGAATGTAAAAATAGCCAAAAATCTTGGATTCTGCTATAATACTCAGGAAAGTGAGGGTTGGTTATGGCAGTCAAGTATACGGAGGAACAATTTTTTTACGATCATCCAGAGATTGCAAACTTCAGTGGTTTCATGACCGTTATGGATGAAAAATCGATAGGATTTGTTTCATGGAATCCCACACAGTTGCCGGAATTAGTGGAAATCGGTCATAACTGTATCGCAGCAGAATATAAAGGGAAAGGATATGGAAAGCAGCAGATGCAGGAGGCGGTTCGGCGTGTGATTTCGCAGGGAGCAAAAAGAATAGCCGTTTGCACCAATGCAATTTTACTTCCGGCGCAGCGTACTTATGAAAGCGCTGGTTTTCGACAGTACGATAGAGGAGAAGAGCCTATTTGCCCAGAGTATGCCGGGGAGAGAATTTATTATGAAATGATGATAGAAGAGGATCAGGAACGTAAAGATTTGGATAATCTGATGAAATAGAACTGGATATTCTCCGGTCCTTCTGCTAAAATAATAAGGCTTGAGGTAAAACGAAACATAGTTTTCCTTATCCAAAGAAAAGAAGGACGTATGGAGGCACAAAATGAAGAAGAAGATTTCTCTAAGAGAACTGGCGATGATCACCGTGGCAATGTTTGTGGTTTCGGTGGCTGTATATTTTTTTATGATACCCAGTAAGGTAGTCGTGGGGAGTATATCTGGTGTGGCAATGGTAATCGCGCAGGTTATTCCTATCCCCATTTCAATTCTGACATTTTTGCTGAATGTTATTTTGCTCACCATAGGGTTTTTGTTTATCGGAAAGGAATTTGGCGCAAAGACGGTATATACGTCCATGCTGCTGCCGGTATTTTTATGGATTTTTGAAAGAGTGGCTCCTCTGGAAGAGTCTGTAACGGGGAATCTTGTGTTTGATCTGGTAGCATATGTTCTGCTGGTGGCGCTGGGACAGGCGATTCTGTTTCGGGTCAATGCTTCCTCTGGCGGTGTGGACATTATTGCAAAGCTGATTAACAAGGTTACAGATATGGAGATTGGAAAAGCTGTCATGGTAGCGGGTATGGCCACGGCGATGACATCAATCTTTGCTTATGGAATCAGCACCTTGATCATCAGTCTTATTGGAACATATGCGAATGGATTGGCGGTAGATTATTTTATTGACGGTTTTAATAAAAGGAAAAGAGTGTGTATCATTACAGAAGATTACAAGGAAGTGCAGGATTATATTCTTCATCAGTTAAATCAGGGGGCAACCCTGTATGTAGCGCAGGGAGCATATGATGCGACGCACAGGATGGAGCTGGTAACCGTTCTTGCGGCGCAGGAATATCGTATGCTGATCAATTATCTCAAAAGCACGGATAAACAGGTTTTTGTAACGGTGTCTACGGTAAATGAGATCATTGGAAATGGAGTGCAGAACAGGAAGGGTAAGGATGATATATTTAGATAATGCAGCGACTACGAGACAAAAACCGCCTTGTGTGATACAGGCGGTGACAGAGGCGCTGCAATTTATGGGAAATGCGGGAAGAGGAGGACACGATGCGTCCTTAGGGGCTTCCCGCATTATTTTTCAGACGCGGGATAAACTGGCAGAATTGTTTGGAGGTGAGGCACCGGATCGCATCGCATTTACGTCAAATGCAACGGAAGCATTGAATATATCTTTGAAGGGGATTTTAGAATCGAAGGATCATGTGATTACCACGGAACTGGAACATAACTCAGTCTTGCGTCCGCTGTATGAGCTGGAAAAGAAGGGAATAGAGCTGACGATTATCAGAAGTGACGGGAAAGGATGTATTCATATAGAAGATATCCAAAGGGCGATTCGAAAAAATACCCGTATGATCGTCTGTACGCATGGTTCCAATCTGACAGGAAATTTGATAGATATTGGAAAGATTGGCGAACTTGCTCGAAGGCATGGGGTGATTTTCGTGGTGGATGCGTCGCAGACCGCCGGGATATTTCCCATTGACGTTCAGAAAATGAAGATTGACGTGCTCTGTTTTACCGGGCATAAGGGGCTTTTGGGTCCGCAGGGAGTAGGAGGGCTCTATGTGCGCCGGGGAATTTCAGTGAAGCCCTTAAAGTCAGGAGGCAGTGGAATACGCACTTACAGTAAGACTCATCCAGATCAGATGCCGGAGGCGCTGGAAGCGGGAACTTTGAATGGTCATGGGATTGCAGGGTTGGGAGCGGCGCTGGATTATCTGAAAGAAACAGGGATAGATGAGATACGAAATAAGGAACTGAGGCTTATGTGGCAGTTTTATGAAGGGGTCAGTGATTTGAAAGAGGTTACTGTGTACGGCGATTTTTCGCAGAGAGAAAGGTGTCCGATTGTTTCCTGCAATCTGGGGGATTATGATTCGGGAGAAGTGAGCGATGCTCTCTATGAAGAATATGGGATTTGTACGCGTCCGGGAGGACACTGCGCGCCTTTGCTGCATCAGGCGTTGGGAATCGCAGAGCAGGGGGCGGTACGGTTTAGCTTTTCTCATTATAATACGGAGGAGGAAGTAGAGGCGGCAGTCAGAGCAATGAGGGAGCTTGTGAAAAATTAAAGAAATTATCGTTGTCAAGACGCACCTGATTCGGTATAATGGATTTTCAGATAGGTTTTATGTGCCTAACTAAATGGTAAATGAAAAAATGAGTAAAAATTTGAATTAGAAAGTGCAGAGGATATTTATGGATCAGGAAAAAAGAACAGGAGCATCCCAAAGATGTATGGAAATAGAAAAAGAGTTTCAGATTCCTGGTGTTGGTGAGTTGTTTTTTGACATTGAGCAGGAATTTCCGGGAGAATTGTATTCCCTGAAAAAGTTATATGGGAAGTTTTCCGGTTTTTGCAAGCCGAAGATGGAGGAGGAAGAGAAGTTAGCCATGTTGGGAAAGGCAGCCATGGAACTTACCAGTCAGGAGGCTCCCAAGTGGGAAAATATTGCCGGTTGGATTCTGGCGTTTCAGTTTCACCTTCAGTTGAAAAAGGAAGAAGAAAAAAGAAAGATTGGTGATTTTGCAGATAAGATCAGATATCTGACAGAACAGGGGCTCTACGGAGTGTATATTCAGGAAGCGTATACGCCGGAAGAGATCCGGCAGGCAGCGTCCTTTATTGTGCCGGAAAGGGATCGCCTTTTAAATTATTCCGGGTTGGATCTTTTGTTGAAGCGCTATGTGATCTCCAGCCACAGTCATGTGCCATTAGAGAGTCCGCAGGAGATGTTTTTGGGAATCGCGCTGCATTTGGCGATGAAGGAAGATCATAAGATTCGTCTTGCATGGGTCAAAGATTTTTATGATATGCTGTCCCGTCTGGAAGTGACGATGGCAACGCCGACGCTGTCTAATGCAAGAAAACCCTTTCATCAGTTGAGCTCCTGCTTTATCGATACCGTACCGGACAGTCTGAAGGGGATTTTCCGTTCCGTGGATAATTTTGCCATGGTGAGTAAGTATGGAGGCGGCATGGGAATGTATTTTGGAAAGGTCCGGGCGGCGGGAAGTATGATCCGGGGCTTTGAAGGAGCGGCAGGCGGTGTGATCCGGTGGCTGCGTATTGTAAATGATACCCCCGTGGC
>HF995390.1:0-3698 GCA_000432335.1 Firmicutes bacterium CAG:646 | reverse complement strand
GTAAATGATACCGCCGTGGCGGTGGATCAGGTTGGCGTTCGGGCAGGAGCGGTGGCGGTTTATCTGGATGCGTGGCACAGAGATTTGCCGGAGTTTTTACAGATTCGTACCAATAATGGTGATGAGAGAATGAAGGCTCATGACGTATTTCCGGCAGTCTGTTACCCGGATCTGTTCTGGAAAATGGTTCGGGAGAATCTGGATCAGGACTGGTATCTCATGTGTCCCCATGAGATTTTGATGGTGAAAGGTTACAGTCTGGAGGACTGCTATGGGGAAGAATGGGAAGAAAAGTACTGGGATTGTGTAAAGGATGAGAGAATCCATAAGAGGACGATCGGGTTAAAAGATCTGGTGCGGCTGATCATCAAGTCCGTGGTGGAAACGGGAGCGCCGTTTACTTTTAACCGGGATATTGTAAATCGGGCAAATCCAAACGGTCACCGGGGAATGATTTACTGTTCCAATCTCTGCACGGAGATTGCGCAGAATATGGCTCCGATTTCTACAGTGGAGACAAGGGTGGAGACGAAAGAAGGAGATACGGTGGTAGTCAACACCACAAAGGCAGGAGAATTTGTGGTGTGTAACCTGGCGTCGTTGTCTCTGGGACGGATTCCGGTAGATGATACAGCGTATCTGCATCAGGTGGTGCGGACAGTGGTGCGGGCGCTGGACAATGTGATAGATCTGAATTTTTATCCGCTGTCCTATGCAAAGATCACAAATCAAAGGTATCGTTCTATCGGGCTGGGAGTGAGCGGATATCACCATATGCTGGCAAAAAAGAAAATCCGCTGGCAGTCGAAAGAACATTTGGAGTTTGTAGATCGTCTTTTTGAGGAAATCAATTATGCTGCGATTCGGGCAAGCAGTGAAAATGCAGCGGAAAAGGGCAGTTATCAGTATTTCTCCGGTTCAGACTGGGAGACGGGAGCGTATTTCCAAAAGAGGGAGTATACTGATGAACGGTGGAGAAAGCTTCAGGAAAAGGTTCATGAAAATGGGATGCGGAATGCGTATCTTCTGGCGATCGCACCCACAAGTTCTACTTCCATCATCGCAGGAACTACGGCAGGGATCGATCCGGTGATGAACAAATATTTTCTGGAGGAAAAGAAAGGTTCTATGCTGCCGCGTGTAGCGCCGGATCTGGGACCAGATACTTACTGGTATTATACAGACGCTCACCATGTAGATCAGAACTGGTCGGTGGAAGCCTGCGGAGTACGGCAGCGCCATATTGATCAGGCGCAGTCCATGAATTTTTATATTACCAATGATTATACCATGCGTCAGGTTTTGAATCTTTATATAAAAGCATGGGAATGTGGCGTGAAAACGGTGTACTATGTACGGTCAAAGTCGCTGGAAGTGGAAGAATGTACTTCCTGTTCTTCCTGATAAGAAAAAAAGAAAGTGAGAATATGTCATGCAGGAATTTGATATTCGTCAGCCTCTGATTCATAAGCCGCTGTTCAATCCCGGAGGAGATCCTCAGGTACAGAACCGGCGGATGATCGGGGGAAATACTACGAATCTTAATGATTATAACAATCTGAAATATAACTGGACATCGGACTGGTATCGGCAGGCAATGAATAATTTCTGGATTCCGGAGGAGATTAATCTTTCTCAGGATATGAAGGATTACCCGAAACTTTCCGGGGCAGAGAGAAAGGCTTATGATAAAATTTTATCATTTCTGGTCTTTTTGGACTCCATCCAGACGGCAAATCTGCCCTGTATCGGAGAGTATATAACGGCAAATGAAGTGAATCTATGTTTAAATATTCAGACCTTTCAGGAATGTGTACATTCCCAGTCGTATTCCTATATGCTGGATACGATCTGTTCTCCCGAGGAGAGAATGGATATTTTATATCAGTGGAAAACAGATGAACACCTTCTGAAGAGAAATACATTTATCGGAGAACTTTATAATGAGTTTCAGATGAAGAAGGATGCGGGAACGCTTTTAAAGGTGCTGATGGCGAATTACGTTTTGGAGGGAATCTATTTTTATTCTGGTTTTATGTTTTTCTATAATTTGTCCAGAAATGGAAAAATGCCTGGATCTGCTCAGGAAATCCGTTATATCAATCGAGATGAAAACACACATCTGTGGCTGTTTCGTAACATTATTCTGGAACTGCAAAAGGAACATCCGGAATTGTTCGATGCAGTGATGATCGGGCAGATGCGGGAACTTCTTATGGAAGGGGTAAGACAGGAGATTGCATGGGGACATTATGTGATCGGAGATGAGGTTGTGGGACTGAATCGGCAGATGATCACAGATTATATACAGTATCTGGGAAATTTGCGCTGGACAAGTCTGGGGTATGAGGCGATTTATCCCGGTTTGGAAAAGGAACCGGAGTCCATGGGCTGGGTATCTCAGTATGCCAATGCCAATATGGTAAAGACAGACTTTTTTGAAGCGCGGTCTACCGCATATGCAAAATCTACGGCATTAGTGGACGATCTGTAAAATAAAAAAACTGGTATAAAATTACAAGGAAGAATGTGAGATTTCTCCTTGTAATTTTTTTTGTTCTATGATAAAATTACCCAGTATGTCAATTATTTAACAAAATGCCAGGGGCAAAAGTCGTCAGGCATTTTAGGAATGAAAGAATTACGGAGGAAACAGAACATGCGGAAAAAAGAAAAGAATGGATTTCCCGGTGGAATTCATCCCACAGATGGTTATGATAAAGCATTGACCATGGATATTCCCGTACGAGAGTTCTGGCCTGATCAGGTTACTGTTTTGACAGAACAGTCTTTCGGAGGAAAGTGCGGTCTTCAGGTAAAACCAAACGATCAAGTAAAGGCGGGAGAGCTGATCGGGGTACCGGAAGCTTTTATGGCAGCCCCTCTGCATGCCAGTGTCAGTGGTGAGATCCTTGAGGTGAAGGAAGTTTCCAATCAGGGAAGAAATATTTTAGCCTGCATCATACAGTGTAAGGAAAAACCTCATTTTGAAACGCAGACATATGAAAAAGAGGCAGTGGATATTTCTGGATTGTCCCGAGAAGAGATTATAGCAGGGATTCGGGACGGCGGACTTACAGGAATGGGCGGAGCTGGTTTCCCAACTCACAAAAAATACGAAACAGATAAAAAAATAGAGGCTCTTTTGATCAATGCGGCAGAATGTGAACCATTTCTCACCTGTGATTATCGTCTGATGCTGGAGTACAGTTGGAGTGTACTCAATGGAGTACGACTGATGCTGAAGGGTTCTGGAGCAGAGACAGCGTATATCTGTATGGAAGATAATAAGCCGGAAGCGGCAAAAGTACTGCAGGAGGCATTGGAAGCGGGACGAAAATCTGGTGCGATTGGGCAGCAGGAAAACATTCAGATCACAGTTCTTCCTACGAAATATCCTCAGGGAGGCGAACGTCAGCTTATAGAAAGTGTGCTGAAAAGAGAAGTTCCCATGGGCGGACTTCCCGCTGATGTGGGCGTGATCGTCTCTAATGTGGGAACAGCCAAGGCGGCGGCCGATCAGATTCTTGGAGGTATTCCTTTGATCAGGAGAATCGTTACTGTGACCGGCTGTGTGAAAAATCCGGGAAATTATCTGGTTCCCATTGGAACATCAGCAAAGGAGCTGGTAGAACTCAGCGGCGGTGTGACAGTGAAGAACAACAGAGTGATCGCAGGAGGTCCCATGACAGGACCTT
>HF995389.1:70434-84774 GCA_000432335.1 Firmicutes bacterium CAG:646 | reverse complement strand
GCGCGGACATCTGTATGGCTGAACTGCTACGACTTTTCCAACCACAACTTTTAAACTGAACCATTCCATAACGTTTGGTATATAAACAAGTTTCCCGCAGAAAACTCCCAAAAAAGCGGAAAATTTGGGGTTTTTAGCAACTGCTCCGTCTCACGAAAATTTTATGAAATTAATACTCTATTTCACCGGAATCTCAATCAACTCTTTCGGTGAATGTGTAAAGTTTTTACATCCATCTTTTGTCACTGCTACCATATCCTCAATACGCACGCCGCCAAAGCCTGGCACATAGATTCCCGGCTCTACCGTCTCGATCATGTTCTCTTCCAGAACAGTCTCTCCTGCCGGTGACAATCTCGGCTCCTCATGAATAAACAGTCCCACACTATGTCCCAGACCATGTCCGAAGCACTCGCCGTAACCTGCCTCTGTGATGATATCCCGGGCAACTTTATCTACACTTTTGCCGGTAACCCCCGCCTTGATCGCATCCAAAGCAGCAAGCTGAGCTTTCAGAACTGTATTGTAGATCTCTTTTTGTTTCTCACTGGCTTTTCCCAGTACCACGGTACGGGTCATATCAGAACAATATCCCTTATAGGTACAGCCAAAATCCATCGTTACAAAATCTCCCTCTTCCAGTTTTTTCTCTCCTGGAATCGCATGAGGCATGGAAGAATTTAATCCAGACGCTACGATGGTGGAGAAGCTAAAGTTTTCCGCTCCCGCTTTCTTCATCTGATATTCCAGTTCTGCCGCTACTTCCAGCTCTGTCATACCCGGTTTCAAAATAGTCAGGATTTTTTCAAATGCCAGATCACCGATTGCTTCTGCTTTTTCAAGATACTCCAGCTCTTCCTCACTTTTGATCTGGCGCAGCGCATCCACGTCGCCTTTCAGCGGAACCCAGGTGTCTACGCACAGATTCTCTTTCATTTTATCAAACTGTGCGCACAGGAGGGATTCATCTTCATATCCCATACGGAAACCTTCTGTTTTTCCCTCTTTCTCCATGCACTCTTTCAGAATTACCATTCTGGGATGTTCACTATTTTCTTCCACTACCGTAAAATCACTCTCGTTTTCCGCCTGCTCCGTATAACGAGAATCCGTAACCAGTACTTTCTGGGTATTGGAAATATAGAGGATTCCTTCTCCTCCCCGAAATCCGCTCACATAACGCATATTAAACGGATCTGTAATCACCATTGCATCTAAATTTTTGTCTTTCAAAATTCCTGTTGTCATTTTCTTTCCCTTCTTTCTTATGATGTTGAGATCAAAAGATGCCTGACGAATTGTTTCGTGCTACGCACTTCCACAATTCTGCCATTTTTTATACTTCTGCCAAAGCCTGATCCAGATCGGCAATCAGATCTTCCACATCCTCAATTCCTACGGAAAGTCGGATCAGATCTGGAAGTACTCCTGCCTCCAGAAGCTGTTCTTCATTTAACTGACGATGGGTGTGACTTGCCGGATGCAGTACACAGGAACGTGCGTCTGCCACATGGGTCACGATACTGATCAGTTTCAGGGCATTGGTAAACCGCATAGCGCCCTCTTTTCCGCCTTTTGGTCCAAAGGACAGTACGCCGCAGACACCCTTCGGCATATATTTCTGAGCCAATTCATAATATTTGCTGCTTTCCAGACCGGCATATTCCACCCATGCCACCTTTTCATGATTTTCCAGAAATCTGGCAATCTTCAGCGCATTCTCACAGTGGCGCGGCACTCTTAAATGCAGTGTTTCCAGACCCAGATTAGTCAAAAACGCATTCTGCGGAGACTGGCAGGCTCCCATATCCCGCATCAGCTGAGCCGTTGCTTTTGTAATATAAGCGCCCTTTCCAAATCTCTGCGTATAAATAATTCCATGATAGGAATCATCCGGAGTAGTCAATCCAGGATATTTCTCCGCATGAGCTTCCCAGTCAAAATTACCGCTGTCCACAATACAGCCTCCCACGGAGGTTGCATGACCATCCATGTATTTTGTCGTGGAATGAGTGATGATATCTACGCCAAATGCAAACGGGCGGCAGTTGATCGGAGTTGCAAATGTATTGTCACAGATCATCGGAACCCCATGATTATGAGCCAGCGTCACAAATTTCTCGATATCCAGAATCACACCTGCAGGATTAGAAATGGTCTCTGCAAATACTGCCTTGGTATTTGGCTGAAAATACTGTTCCAGCTCTTCTGCCGGAAGATCCTGATCCACCAGCGTAGTTTCAATACCGAATCGTTTCAGAGTTACCGCCAGCAAGTTAGAAGTTCCTCCATATACTTTGGACGCACAGATCACATGATCTCCCGCCTCGCAGATATTGGTCACTGCCAGCATCGTTGCCGCCTGACCGGAAGATGTGAGCATAGCCGCTACACCGCCCTCCAGATCACATATTTTTTTTGCTACCATATCGCAGGTGGGGTTCTGCAGTCTGGAATAAAAATAGCCGTCTTTTTCCAGATCGAACAGTTTTCCCATCTCTTCACTTGTTTCATAACGGAAAGTGGTACTCTGATAAATCGGAAGCACCCGCGGTTCCCCATTCTTTGGTTCCCATCCGCCCTGTACACAGATCGTATCTTTCTTCATAATCTTCCACCTTTTCTTTGTGTAGTCCAGTAACGCGCGAAACTGTTACCTATGTTCCATATTTTAGACGAAAAAAAAGAGAAATGCAAGCACTTCTCTTTTTTTAATCTCCCTACAGAAGCATCACATAATCCACCAGCGAAGCCCAGAAAAGAAAGGAAATACTAAGCATGGCGATCACCGTCTTCAGACCAATCACCTGAAAATGACGTTTCCACCCATTCTGATCAGGAGCTTTCTCCGGCTTCTTCCCCTTAATCATCAGCATTCCCGCCACGATAAACAAAAGCAGGGAGGTACATAAGAAGAGCCCGTCTTTTGCCACCTCCAATCCCATCCCTATCTGTCCCCGTCCCACAAGTAACCCCGCTACAAACAAAAGCAGGGTTACTGCCAGACCGACAGCCAATCCACACAACAGGATTTTCAGAAGATCTTTTGCTAATGCTTTTCCTTTTCCCGGTTTTCTATCTGTTTTCTTCTCCATCCGCTCACTTTCCTTCCACTTCGTAACTGTTCCGTACCTTCACCGTTACTGAATAGTTACTCTGCTTCAAAACAACGGTTGCAGGCAACAAAATGACCGTTGCCAATATCCCGCAGCGGCGGAAGTTCCTGATCACACGCTGCTGTCCGATATTTGCATCTTCCTTTGAATTTACATCCCGGAGGCGTATTGATCGGGCTTGGAACGTCCCCTTCCAGTCTTATTTTCTTCGCATCCCGCTCCTGCTCCACATCCGGATCCGGAATCGGGATCGCAGAAAGCAGCGCCTGCGTATACGGATGCTGGGGATTTGCAAATAATTCTTCTGACGTAGCCAGCTCTACCAGATTTCCCAGATAGAGCACTGCGATACGATCGGAAATATGTTTTACCATGGACAGATCGTGGGCTACAAATAAATACGTCAGCCCGATCTTTTTCTGCAGTTCGATCAAAAGATTGACCACCTGCGCCTGAATCGACACATCCAACGCCGATATCGGCTCATCCAGCACAATAAATTCCGGATTCACTGCCAGAGCTCTGGCGATGCCGATACGCTGTCTTTGACCGCCGGAAAATTCATGGACGAAACGATTGGCATGTTCCCGGTTCAATCCTACCAGATTCAGACAATGATAAATGATTTCCTGGCGTTCCTTTTTATCTTTCGCTATATGATGGATATCAATTCCCTCTCCCACAATTTCCGCAACCGTCATACGAGGGTCCAGAGAACCGTAGGGATCCTGAAATACCATCTGCACTTCCTTTTTGAAGTTCTGTCGTTCTTTCCCTTTCAGCGCGTGTACGTCCTGTCCCTTATAGAGCACCTGCCCGTCTGTCTTATCGTACAAACCGATACAGGTTCGCCCACAAGTAGTCTTTCCGCAGCCGGACTCTCCTACCATTCCCAGAGTTTCTCCTTTATAAATGTCAAAAGAGACGTCATCCACCGCTTTCAGCGTAGCCTTTTTTCCCACCGTAAAGTATTTCTTCAGATGCTTTACAGACAGAAGTACTTCTTTTTCTGCACTCATGCTTGTGAGCCTCCTTCCTTCTCCAGTCTCTCAACCTTTGGCGCCATAGGATGATGCAGCCAGCAGGAAGCCACATGTCCATTTCCAAATTCCGTGCGCTCCGGCATTTTTTCTTTACAGATCTGCATACAGTATTTACAGCGCGTGGAGAACGGACATCCCACCGGCGGATTCAGAAGATCCGGCGGCATTCCCGGAATGGAGGCAAGCTCCTGTTTATTCGTCAGATCCAGCCTCGGTACCGATTCGATCAGCGCCCAGGTATACGGATGTTTGGGATGATAGAAAATATCCCGACTGTTTCCTTTTTCCACGATCACACCGGAATACATCACCGCAATCTCCTGCGCAATATTTGCCACCACGCCCAGATCATGGGTGATCATGATAACGGAAGTATCGTGCGTTTTCTGCAGTTCTTTAATAATATCCAGAATCTGGCTCTGAATCGTAACGTCCAACGCAGTAGTTGGCTCGTCACAGATCAGCAGTTTGGGATCGCAGGCAAATGCGATAGCGATCATAACCCTCTGCCGCATACCGCCGGAAAACTGATGGGGATACTGTTTTACCCGTTTCTCCGGTTCAGGAATCCCCACACGGCGAAGCATCTCCACTGCCTCCTTTGCCGCAGTCTGGCGATCCATATGTTTATGCGCCATCAGATTTTCCATAATCTGTTTTCCCACCCGCATGGTAGGATTCAGAGAAGCAAGAGCGTCCTGAAAAATGATCGCACATTCTCCGCCTTTATACTCCTGCCACTGTTTCTTACTGTAATCTAAAATATTGACACCGTTATATAAAATCTCACTGTCTTTTTTAATTTCCCCCTGAGGACCTTTGATCAATCCCATAATACTTTTTGCCGTTACAGACTTTCCGCAGCCGGACTCGCCCACTATAGCCAGCGCTTCTCCCTTCTTCAGATCAAAAGAAACGCCCCGCACCGCTTTTACTTCACCTGCATATGTATGGTAGGAGACTCTGAGATTTTTCACCTCAAGAATATTATTTTCAGCCATAACAAGTTTCCTTTCCTGTAAACAATTACTTTATTTTCGAAGTCTTGGATCCAAAGCGTCTCTGAGTCCGTCTCCCAGAAGGTTAAAAGCCATAACGATCACGCAGAGTACGATACAGGGATACATCAACTGACTGGGATAAAAATCCATCGTCTGCTGTCCCTGAGAGATCAAAACGCCGAGACTGATCTCCGGTGCAGTCAATCCAATTCCCAGGAAACTCAGACCTGCCTCCGTAAAGATAAAAGAAGGAATTGCTGTGGATGCATCTAAAAGCAGGATACTCAGCATATTCGGCACATAATGTTTGATAATGATCCGCAAGGGACTGGCTCCCAGAACCTCCGCAGCGTACACATACTCAGATTCTTTTAACTGTTTGATCATACCTCTCGTCTGGCGGGCTGTATTACACCATGCGGTAATACTCAAAGCTACCAGAAGCGCAAACAGATTATTTCCCAGAACCATCATAATCATAATTGTGATCAACAGACTAGGAAGAGAATTGAGCACCTCGATGATACGCATCATGACGTCATCCACCCAACCGCCGAAATGCGCCATGGCAGCGCCGTAGAGCGTACCAATCACTAATTTCAAGGCCGTTGCTACCAGGGCAATAATAATAGACGCCCTAGCTCCTACCCAGACTCTGGAAAATAAATCTCTTCCGAGACTGTCTGTCCCGAACCAGTATTTTGCACTGGCGCTCTGATTCTTCTCCAGCACGTTCATATTTATATAGTCATACCCCCGCATATGAGATCCAATGATAACCATAACGATCAGCAGTGCCAAAACCATCATGGAAACCATGGCCACCGGATTTTTCCGCAACCGTCGCCATGCGTCCTGCCAGTAAGAAATCGTAGGACGATCAATTTTATTAGCCTCTTCCTGAGTAAAGCCGATAATTTTAAACTTTTCAGGAGTCAGTTCCATATCTTCTGCCTGTCCGGCAATTTTTTCATTCGTTGACATATGTCCTCTCCCCCTTTCTTATCGGCTGCTGCTGCCCGGCAGCGCAATACGCGGGTCCACAACAACGTACAAAACATCTGTGATAAACAACACAACAATATACAACAGCGCCAAAAGCACTGTTTCTCCCAGTACAATAGACAAATCCTGATTTTTAACAGCCGTCACATAATACTGACCGATTCCAGGAATAGAAAAAATACTTTCTATAAAGAAAGAACCCGTGATACACATTGCCACTGACATAGGAAGCTGTGTCATAACTGGTATGAAAGAATTTCTCAGAATGTGTTTTCTAATAATCTTTCCCTTACTCAGTCCCTTGGATTCTGCTGTCAGTACATAATCCTGATTCACCACATCCAGCATGGAAGTCTTCAAAAGACGGGCATACGTTGCCACATAGCTGAAACATCCTGTCAATGTGGGAAGCACTGTATATTCCCAGCCGCCAAACCAGAGATCCTTCCCTGCCGGCCATCCGATAGTAGGAAACCATCCCAGATTTCCTGCGAAAACTTTCTGAAGCAAAAGCCCAAAAACCAAATGGGGAATTGAAATCAACAGTACCGACAATGCCACCACGATATAATCCGCAATCGTTCCCCGCTTCATGGCAGCCAAAATTCCCAATAAAAGACCTGCTACAACTCCCAGAAGCATCTGCTGGATACCCAGTCTGGCAGATACGGGAAGGCGATCCCGCAAAAGACCGCTGACGGTCTGTCCTGCATAAACAAAGGACTCGCCAAAATCACCTTTCATCATATTCGTCATCTGCGTTACATAACGCTCCATCACAGATTTGTCCAGACCATATCTGGCATACAAAGCTTCCCGGGACTGTTCCGGCAGTTTGTCCGCCCGCTGTGTCAGCGGATCTCCCGGCACCGCCTCAAGTAAAAAAAAGGTTGCCGTTGCAATGATAAAGAGTGTCACGATCATCTCTGCAAAACGGCGCAGAATATATTTTATCATATGAATACCCTCGCGTTTAACAGATGGGACTGTCGTATCCCACATAAAAATGTTTCATACGACAGCCCCACTGTATTTTCTTTCCTTTTGACTTCTTTTATTTTCCACGTCCTTCAATATAAGTGATATAGAACTCCTGGCTTGCTCCAAAGGAAGACCAGCGGAAATCTTTCACCCACGGCTGCAGGAAGTATTCTTTTGTAGAATAGTATAATGGAATCATTGCACAGTCATCAAAGAGAACCTGCTCTGCCTGAGAATAAATCTCAAGACGTTTTGCGTTATCGTTCTCACCTGTCAGGCTGTCGATCAGTCCATCGTATTCCGCATTGCTGTAACCGCCGGAAACACTCTCATACTGACCTGTATAGAAGGTACTCAGATAGTCCAGAGGATCGTTATAATCACTGAACCAGCCACCCTGGTAGACATCAAAGTTTCCCGCGTCTCTTTCAGCAGTAAGCAAAGAATAATCTCCCACGGTATTTAATTCTACTTTGATTCCCAGTACCTGCTGCCAAGTCTGCTGCAGATATTCCCGCAATGCATTATCTTCTACGGTAGATCCATTAGAAAGATAGGTAATCGTAACCTTAGACAGATCCGTGCTCTTACCCAGTTCTTTCAGACCTTCCTGGAACAGCGCCTGCAGTTTCTTACTGTCTCCCGCATATTCCTTATAAGAAGCCAGCATTGGTTCTTCCACCTGTTCCCTGTAAGATTTGTCTCCCAGTGTGATCGCCGGAGAAATAAATCCATAGGACGGTACGTATCTTCCATATACTGCTTCGATCATTTCTTCCCGGTTCAAACTGTAAGCCAGCGCTTGACGGATCTTTTTATTTCCCATCAGACCGGATTTTCCGTTATTCTTAAAATCAAATGCCAAATGAACAGTTCCCGGATAATCTGCTGTAATCAACTGCAGCTCTCCAGCCTCTGCTTTTTCTTTGTATTTTCTGGAATAATCACCGGAGGTCTGAAGTACATCCAGCTCTCCATTCTCAAACATGGTAGCTGCTGTAGAATCTTCCGCTACCAGATACCAGTTGATCGTATCCAGCTTAGTGTTGTCCTTGCCCCAGTAATTTTCATTCTTGCTCCATACCATCTTGTTATCTTCCACAAGCTCTGTCATGCAGAACGGTCCGTTATATACGCACAGAGACCAGTCTTTTCCCCACTGATCGCCTGCTGCCTCTGCGATATCCTCTCTGGTAGGATACAGCGGAGTCGCTACCAGCTTGGAAGTAAAAGTAGGATCTGCCTCTTCCAAAGTAACTTCGAATGTATAATCATCCAGAGCCACCGCTTTTACATCGTCTGCGCTTCCTTCCCCGTTATAGTATTCTTCTGCTCCCACTACGTTGAAAATAAATACCGCATAATCATATGCATATTTAGGATTCAACAGACGTTTCCATCCATATTCATAATCATGCGCTGTTACCGGTTTTCCGTCAGACCATTTTGCGTCTTTTCTAAGATGGAAGGTATACACGGTTCCGTCCTCGGAAACATCTACTTTCTCAGCGCCATCCAGTTCAAAATGCTCGCCGCTCTCATCTGCAACATTTCGGTACAGACCGGAATAACAGGCAGCCATCATCCAGCGCCAGCCCATGTCCTGCACGTCATAATTGTTGCCAAAGCTTGTAGCTCTGATATTCAATACCTGCGTATCTTCTCCAGATGCGGTACTTCCCCCGCCTGTGCCCTGCGCCGTACTGACTTCTGTTTTTCCTGAATCAGATGAACCGCTTCCACATCCAGCCAGTGTGGACAACGTCATGACACCGGCAAGAGCCAGAGTCAAAATTTTTTTCAGTTTCATAATCCTATTTCCTCCCATCTTTTTACATTTGCATCCATCTCCGCTTCGCTTTCAGACTTCTGCACATTCTCTCCAACGGTGTGTCCTGACCTATTTTACACATTATCATACTAAACCATCGGATAAAAAGAAAAGATGCCATCTCCATTTTTCTCCCTATGGCACCTTAGCTTTATGGGCTAATATTATCACTACTATTATCAGCTGTCAACAGCTTTTTTGTTCTGTCGTCACAAACAACTATACTGCTGTACACGGACAAAATCTTTTCCAGGATAAAATTGACAACCTCTGTTTTCGGTGATAATATCAAAGATATGATTATAAACCATACCATCTGAAAAAGAGGAGAATATACGATGAAGAAAGAACTTTACGATACCTATGTACAGATCTTAAAAGATGAACTTCTTCCCGCCATGGGCTGTACAGAACCGATCGCCATTGCTTACGCCGGCGCGATCGCCAGAGAAACTTTAGGATGCATTCCTGACCGTGTGGAAATCGAAGTCAGCAGAAATATTATCAAGAATGTAAAAAGTGTGATTGTTCCTCATACCGGAGGATTGCGGGGTATCGAAGCCGCCGCCGCTATTGGCATTATCGCCGGCAATGCCAAACGCCAGTTAGAAGTTATTTCTTCTGTAACAGAACAGGAAATCGAAGAAACACGAAAATATCTGGAAGAAACCGCCCTTCATGTGGATTTTTCCAAATCTCCCCTGATTTTTGATATCGGTATCACGGTCTTTCACGGAGAGGAGCAGGCGTACGTGCGGATTGTAGATTATCATACCAACGTAGTGACGATCCGTCACAACGATCAGACAATCCTGTCCGCTGAGATCACCGGCCGCACCGAGACCTCCATGGCAGATAAATCCACCCTTACCATCCGTGATATCTGTGAATTTGCAGAAATTGTAAAGATCGAAGATGTTCAGGCGGTTCTCGACCGTCAGATCTCTTACAATATGGCGATTTCCACAGAAGGTATTCAAAATTCTTACGGCGCCAATATCGGAAGAGTTCTTCTGCATACTTATGGGGAAGATGATGTAAAGATCCGCGCCAAGGCAATGGCGGCAGCCGGTTCTGACGCCCGGATGAACGGTTGTGAACTTCCCGTGGTCATCAACTCCGGCAGCGGAAATCAGGGCATCACGGTTTCTGTTCCCGTTATCACCTATGCCAAGGAACTGAACGTTTCCGAAGAAGATCTGTACCGGGCGCTTGTGGTATCGAACCTTTCCACTCTGCACATCAAAGAAGGGATCGGTCGCCTTTCTGCCTACTGCGGCGCTGTGGGAGCCGGATGCGGCGCAGGCGCAGGCATTGCCTGGCTTCACGGGGGCAGATATAAGGAAATCGCCCATACACTGGTCAACAGTCTCGCCATTTTGTCTGGAACAATCTGCGACGGAGCAAAAGCTTCCTGCGCTGCCAAAATTGCTGCTGCCGTAGACGCAGGAATTCTCGGTTACTTTATGTACAAAGACGGACAGCAGTTTATCGACGGAGACGGAATCGTAAAAAAAGATGTGGAAAATACCATTCGCTGCGTAGGGCTTCTGGCTTCCGAAGGTATGCAGGAAACAGATAAAGAAATCGTTCATCTCATGATTTCCAAAGAGGTGTGCCAATGAAAAATTCGAAAAATCTGAAGGAAAAAATTTATGACCAGATTCTTGACGGAATTGTGAGCGGAGAATATAAAGGGGGGCAGATTCTGAATGAACAGGAACTGGTGCAACGATACAGCGTCAGCAAATCCCCTGTCCGGGAAGCCCTCACGATTCTGTCCAGTGAAGGAATCTTAACCAGCATTCCCCGCTATGGCTATCAGGTGATCAGCTTTAATCTGTCCAATGTCCGGGCAATCATGGAATTTCGCGCCGTACTGGAAGATTACGTTCTGTGTAAAAGCTTTTCTGCCCTGACCACGGCTTCTATTGCTCATCTGGAAGAACTTGCGCTGCTGACCAGCGAATCGGGAGATATCTGGGAGCATTGGACGCTGAACGAAAACTTCCATCTGGCGCTGAGTTCTCTGGCAGAAAATGAATACCTCTATCTCCAGTTAAAAAAGGCCATGCATTTTCTGAAACTTGCCTATGCTCAATTTTACTGGTCCCACTGGAACAACGCTTCCCTGCCTAATGATCTGAAAAACCACAGCCGGATCTTAAACTGCCTCAAAGCAGGAGATCTGGAATTGGCGCGGATCGCCTTGAAAGACGATCTCGCTGATTTCTGCATGGAATAAAAGAGCCGTTGCTTTAAACATACTTCAAAATATAAATATAGATACATTTTACGCTCAGTCTGCGCTCACTTTGAGCCTGAAGTCTCAAAGATGTGCTCGACAAATTCGCTAAAAATGTATCTATATTTTTGAATACTGTTTGAATCGCCAGCCCCTTTTTTTCAAAAATAACTTTGGGTATATATGGCAGTCTCATCATCAAAACAGCCAATTCTATTGGAAAAACCCCTAAAAAATGGGTGCTATAGCAATTTTTCTGCACACCCAAGCCCCGGATTAAAATTTTTCCTATAAGCTGGATATCCACTTAAAGCAACTGCTCCTTATTATATCCACTTCCCGTTATGGCTTTCCCCATCGCTGATGCAGGCTCCATTTCCGCAGCCACGGCTGCAATGCCCGCAATCGCAGAATTGACCGGAACGGATTTTTTTTATTTTTCTGCTGATTACCCATCCGGCATACGCCAGGATCAGCAGCAGCAACAATATTCCCACGTTCATGTTTCTCTCCTTCTTACCCGATCAGGCTTCCCACCTGATAGATACAAAATGTTACGACCCACGCCACTGCCAACTGGAAAAGCGCAGTACCCACAGTCCATTTGGTACTTCCTGACTCTCGCTTGATCGTAGCCAATGTTGCCAGACAGGGAACATACAAAAGGCAGAACACCATCATACAATAAGCATTCAGCGCTCCGAAGCCTGCTCCCCCTAAGATTCCCATCAATGTTGCCTGTCCCGCATGAGATGTCACATTTCCCACACCGAACAATACGGAACAACTGGAAACCACCACTTCTTTCGCTGAGATTCCTGCGATCAGAGCCACCACGATCTGCCAGTAGCCCAACCCCAGCGGTTCAAAAACAGGAACGATAAACTTTCCGATCTGTGTTCCAAAGCTCTCACTGATATCCGTCACATAGCCGTGAATACCAAAATTCAGAATAAACCACATAAGAATCGACGCAATAAAAATCGTCGTTCCCGCCTTGGTAAGATAATCCTTCACCTTCTCTGTCACATAGATCCACACAGTATGCGCGCTGGGCGCTTTATATTCCGGCAGTTCGATCAAAAGACTGTTTTCCGCTTTCTTCCGATCCCAAAGGTGCAGGATGAACGCCACCAAAATAGCTATCAAAAGTCCCAGTACATACATGGAGTATGCGGCGATCATTGCATGCTCCGCAAAAAACATCTGCGAAAACAGCAAATAAATGGGCAGTCTGGCGCTGCAGGACATAAACGGCGTGATCAGCATGGTTTTCAGGCGATCCCGTCTGTTTTCCAGCGCCCGGGAAGCCATGATAGCCGGAACTGTACAGCCAAATCCCAGCAGCATCGGGATAAATGATCTTCCCGACAATCCCAGCCTTCCCATAATACCGTCCATCACATAAGCTGCTCTTGCCATATAACCGCTGTCCTCCAAAAATGCCAGAGCAAGAAACAGAATAAAAATATTCGGCAAAAAGGTAAGGATTCCTCCCACGCCGGAAATAATACCGTCCACCACAAGAGAAATCACTCCCGGATGCACCTTTGCTCCTTCCAGAGACGATTCCACAAACGAAGACAGGGCGTCAATCCCCATGGCAAGATATTCCTTCAGCCAGTCTCCCAATGTAAAAGTGAGAAGAAAGACCAGCGCCATAATTCCCAAAAAAATAGGAAATCCCCAAATTCTGTGGGTAAGCCAATGATCGATCTTATCGGTTTTTTCTTCCTTTTCACTCTTATTCACCAGAACCTCACTGATGATTTCCTGAATAAAGTCATATTTCTCATTAATGATCTGTTTCTCCCAGCTGACGTCCAGAATTCCAGGCAGCTCCAGAGGATATTTTTCCCGGACTTCCTCATCCCCCTCCAGAAGCTTGATGGCATGCCAGCGATATTTTTGCATAGAAGGATATTTCTCTTTCAAAGCATCTTTCACCAGATCGATCTTATCTTCTATTTCATCGCTGTACACCATAACCATATCCTTATGGTGATCGTGAATGTGGGTACTGTTTCTTTCTTCCTCTTCATGATGATGAATCAGAGGGGACGTTTCAGAAAAATCCTTGTGGTGCACGACAGCATGCATCAGAATGTCCAGTCCCTTTTTCTTTCTGGCGCTGACAGGGATCACCGGTACGCCCAGCATCTCCGGCAAACGATGAAGATCGATCTCCATCCCCCTTTTTTCCACAATATCCATCATATTCAGAGCGATCACCACCGGTTTTCCCAGCTCGATCAGCTGGAGGGTGAGATAGAGATTTCTCTCCAGAGAAGACGCGTCTACCACGTCCACCACCACATCCACATCATCACTGTAAATATACTGCCTTGCTACTTTTTCTTCCATGGTATAGGAAGTAAGGCTATATGTTCCCGGCAAATCCACCAGCTTCATGTGGTAATCTTTATAAGTACAGGAGCCCTCCACCTTTTCCACAGTAACTCCCGGCCAGTTTGCCACCTTCAGATTCGCTCCCGTATACGCATTAAACAGCGTCGTTTTTCCGCAGTTGGGATTTCCGATAAATCCCACATGTAAGTCTTTCATCTAGCAGCCCCCTCTCTGATGGTAATATGTTCTGCAATAGATTTTCCTATGGCAAACCGCGTGCCTCTCACCTTAATGATCAGCGCGCCTTTCTTCTTTCGGTTCAGCACATCCACCGAAGTGCCTTCTGTCATCCCGAGAGCTTCCAGACGTCTTCCCGTTTGCAGGGGCAGCTCCATAGATTCCACGATATAACTTTGTCCCATTTGTCCCTCGATCAGCCTCATCCTCTGTACCTCATTATCTGTTCTTTTCGTAGATCTTCAATAAACCTTTTAGCAGCAGATCCTCATCCATGATCACTTCCTGACGACAGTGGGGGATGATACATTTTGCCAGTCCTCCCGTAGCCACCACCGTAGCCTTCTCTCCCATCTCTTCCTCGATCCGGGTAATGATTCCATCTACGCTGGCTGCATTACTGTTAATAATCCCACTTTTCATACATTCGATCGTATTTTTTCCTATCGTACGCTTCGGCGCTACCAGATCGATGCCGGAAAGCTGGGCTGCCCGGGCAGTCAGTGCGTCCAAAGACGTGCGCACGCCGGGA
>HF995389.1:68848-70410 GCA_000432335.1 Firmicutes bacterium CAG:646 | reverse complement strand
GAAGAATCATCCCGCCGATATAATTCTTTTTTTGATCCACTACGCAGACAGTCGTTGCCGTCCCCATATCAAAAATGATCAGAGGCGCCGGATATTCGCTGATTGCTCCCACTGCGTCTGCGATCAGATCGCTTCCCACCTGCGCCGGATTATCCATCAGGATATTCATGCCTGTCTTAATTCCAGGTCCCAGCACCATCACACTCTTCTGAAGGATTTTCTCTGCTGCGATTCGCACGATCTGCGTGATCTGCGGCACCACGGAACAGACAATCCCACCTTCCAGATCCCTGGCGGCAATCTTGTAAATATCCAGAACATTCTTGATCATGATGGCATATTCCAGCTCTGTTTTACTGCGATCGGTGGAAATCCGTTCGATAAAGTACGTTTTTTCCTGATCCACACAACCGATCACGATATTTGTATTTCCTATATCAATAGCTAAAATCATATTTTACTCTCTTTCTTCTACGACAATACTTTCCGCCCTACCTTGCCCCGGCACTACTCTTGCCCTGATCAGCGCTGCGCCTACAGCCCCTGTGATCAGTGTGGATGCTATCATCTCCAGTACGGCGTTGATCCCCACAAATGTACAGATAAAAAGCAATACATTCTGACCGCCCATCAACCCCTGCACATATTCCGTATTACCGAAAAGCAGTACCAGGGAAGCCATAAACAATACGGTGTTGAAAAAAGCGGCAAAAAAACCAGTGACGGCACACGCCGCATATGCATTCGTTTTCTTTCTCATTCCCCAAAACAGCCAGCCGATAAAAAGGCCGGTCAGCACTCTGGGGACAAATCTCTGAACAAACGCCAAAAACGGATTGATGCCAAAAAGTACAACACCCATTGCGCTGCTTCCGCCGATTCCCATACATTGCAGGAAACTGGTGAGTCCAAAAACTCCTCCTGCCACGGCTCCCCCAACCGGTCCCAGCGTAATCGCGCAGATCGCCACCGGAATCATATTGAAGGTGATCGCCAGAGGTCCTATATTGAGATATCCAAGGGGCGTGTATGCCATCAGCAGCAATACCCCTGTCATAAGACCCAGAATTGTCAGTTTCATTGTTTTTGATAGATTTTTCATTGTTCTCTCCTTGTTATTATTCCTCTTCTTCTGAGGATACAATACATGAGCGGGCTTTCGCCCAGGTGTACGGGTTACTTCCTCCGGGCAATCTCTCCCAGAATTTTATTCAGGATGCGTACTGCGGTCTCCTCCTTGCTGAGCAATGGAAGTTCCTCCTCCCCATCCTGTGTAATCAGAGTCACCACATTGGTATCGCCTGCAAATCCGGCTCCCGGTACTTTCAGGTTGTTCGCCACGATCATATCCAGGTTCTTTTTCACAAGCTTGGCTCTGGAATTACCCAACATATTTTCTGTTTCCATGGAAAATCCACATAAAAACTGGTCTTCTCTTTTATGAAGTCCCAGATACTGCAAAATATCATCTGTGCGCTCCAGCCTGATCGCCATCTCGCCATCTGATTTTTTTACTTTCTCAGCGCTCACTTCTCGGGGACGATAATCTGCCACGGCGGCCG
>HF995389.1:33667-68787 GCA_000432335.1 Firmicutes bacterium CAG:646 | reverse complement strand
GCCTCGTACATCTCCCTTGCCGTGGTAATCTCCACCGTATCCACAAAAAGCGGACGGGAAAGCGCTGTCTTTCCGGTGACCAGCGTCACATCCGCCCCCCGGAAACTGCACACCCGGGCGATGGCATATCCCATCTTTCCTGTAGAATGATTGGTCAGATACCGTACCGGATCTACCGGCTCCTGCGTAGGTCCCGCCGTCACCAGAATCTTTTTTCCTTTAAGATCTTTGGGATAGGCGATCTCATGTAAAATATACTCCAGCAGCACTTCCGGTTCCGGCATTTTTCCTTTCCCCACATCCTTGCAGGCAAGCAGTCCTACTGCCGGCTGGATCACTTCATATCCATAATGCTCCAAAGTTTTTATATTATCCTGCACAATGGGGTTTTCAAACATCTGGGTATTCATGGCAGGCGCCAGGATCTTTTTGCATTTACACGCCATCACCGTAGTTGTCAGCATATCGTCCGCGATACCATGAGCGATTTTTCCGATCACATTGGCGGAAGCCGGAGCGATCATCACCACATCTGCCATCTTCGCCAGGGAAACGTGTTCTACACTGAACTGAAAATTCCGATCAAAAGTATCCACCAGACATTTATTCCCCGTAAGCGTCTCAAATGTGATGGGATTGATAAAATTCGTGGCATTTTTCGTCATCAGCACCTGTACGTTCGCATGAAGTTTCGAAAGCTGGCTTGCCAGTGTGGCAATCTTATATGCTGCAATGCTTCCCGTAACAGCCAGCACTACTGTTTTTCCCTTTAACATGATTTCCGTTTCCTTTCCATTTGCAGGTTTGACCTGTTTAACAAACCTATTATAGTAGCCCTTATCTCAAAATGCAACAAAAAAGAATCCGACGCTGCGGATTCTTTTTTGTACAATTCTTTATTTTTTCTGCGATTCTCTCTCTATTTTCCTTCAAAAATCTGGGCGATCGGAGAATCCTCGGACAGTACCACCGTTTTATTTTCCCCGGTCATAGATGCCTTCAGAGCATCCAGACTTCTCACAAAAGAGTAAAATTCCTGTTTGCTCTCATCCGAATATGCATTTGCCAGAATTTTCATATACTCGGCTTCGCCTTCTGCCTCCAGAATTTCTGACTGTTTCTCTGCCTCAGAAAGCTTGATGGCAATATCCTTGTCTGTGGTGTTGCGAATCACTTTCGCTTCCGCCTCTCCTTCTGCCGTATAAGTAGCTGCGATATTATTCCGCTCAGAAATCATACGTTCATAAACTGCCGTTTTATTGTCATCTGGAAGATCCAGCTGCTTCGTCTCATAGGAAAGCACCTCGATCCCGTACTGCTCCATATTATCTCCCACTTCTTTCATTACGGAATCTGCCAGCACGCCGCTTCGTCCGCTGATCACCTCATCCTGATTCATACTGCTGATCACATTTTTGGTAGCATTGTACACCACCGTATTGATTCTGCTCTCTGCATTTGCCAGAGAAAAATTCAGCGTCTGGGCAAATTTCAACGGATCATTGATTCTCCAGAGTACATAACTGTCACTAATCATGGTCTTTTTATCCCGGGTGATGACATCGGAGGGCGCCATATCATACAGAAGCGTTTCCTTGGGAAGGGTATCTGCCGACTGTATAAATGGAATCTTAAAACTGATCCCTGGAGTGTCGATAATTCTGTTCACTTTACCAAACTGACGCACCAGCTTATACTCGTTTTGCTGAGTCACAACCAGGGAGGAACCTCCCACGATAAGCACTGCCACTGCGGCTATACAGCCGATCACTGTTCTTTTCTTCATATTCTAATCCTCCTGCTCTCTATCCTCACTGATTCTCCTGGGTCTGACCATCTGCTGACGGCACCGCCGGTTCCTGAGAAGGCTCTGCGGTATTTTCCACGGTCTCTTCTTCCTCTGACGGAGCATTTTCTGCAAATGGCTCCAGTGGAAGGAATTTCTGCACGCCGTTTCCGTTGTCCACTACAATCTTCAATCCTGGAAGCACATCCTCCATAGCCTCAAAATACATTCTCTGCTTGGTGACTGTAGGATTCTTCTGATATTCCTGATACATTTTTTCAAAACGGGCTGCCTGAGCCTCCGCTTCATTGATTCGTGTTTCCTTCTTGGCTTCCGCATCTTTAATGATCTGGTCTGCTTTTGCCTCTGCCTCCGGAAGCTTTTCATTCTTATATTTATTTGCATTATTGATGGCGGTTTCTTTTCCCTGTTTTGCCGTCTCTACCGCCTTAAATGCCTGCATTACCTCTGCCGTCGGCGGTTCCGAATCCTGAATAGTAATGTTCACCAGCTGGATACCGATATCCTGCTTTTCCAGATCCGCCATGATATCCTCTTTGATCTTCGACTGGATCTCGCTCTTTCCCGTGGTGAGCACCTCATCCACCGAATAGCTGCTGATCACACTTCGGATATCTCCCTGGGCAATATTCTTCAAAATCTCCTCCGGTTCCCGGGACTGATACAGATACTGCACCGGATCTGCAATTCTATACTCTATGTAAAAATCCACATCAATAAAATTATAATCCTCGGTGATCATAATTCCGTCCGGCTCCACCACATCATTGCTCTCTTCTTCATAGCCGATCGCGAGTCCCTGAATGGTAGTGTTGACCTTCTGTACCTGCTGGATCAGAGGAATCTTAAAATGAAGCCCCGTCTCCGTCACTGCCTTCGGCTTTCCAAATGTAGTGAGGACGGCCTGTTCCTGTTCCTGAATCTGATAAAAGGAACCAAATACCAGAATCCCTCCCACAATCACCACACCGATTCCACCCAGAACCCGCTTTACCATTTTCAGAGAATTTCTTGAATTCCCTCCTCCATTGTTGGGAGCGTTTTGAAACATCTGATTATTTCCTCCATACTTCCACATAGATTTTCTCCTTTCAAATCTTTCAATTTATGAAAAGGGACTGAAACGAACCTGATTTCCAAGAAAATTTTGCGGCATTTAATAAAAAAAGACTTTTATTCCCTTTCGGAAATAAAAGTCTTGCTATTCACTTACATGACGCGGATATCTCTATCGTTCTGACGCCTTCATGTACCATCCACAGCGCTCTTATCTGTAAATGGCAGCTACTCCCTTTTCTTGAAACATATTCTATCACAATTTTTCCAAATTGCAAGTATTTTTCACAAAAAATCTCTGACAATTCAGCCCCAATCCATCACCTTCACAATATAAGTATTGCTCACCGCATCCCGATACACAATCTCTCCCTGTTTCTGTATCATTTCCTCGTTGAGCTGCGGATATTTCTCCCGTTCCATACCGCCCACAAAGATATATTCTACCTGATATGTTCGCAGAAGGTTTTCTATCACCGCCTGATCGTTGGAAGTGTAGATTGTCTCCACTTCGGCGCCTCGCAGGTTCAAATCCTCGATACCGCCCCGCCACAGCCATTCATGGACATACCAGCCCAGAATCGTGGGAAGTCCGGTCATGGCAGACACTCGCTCATAGTCACTGTAGCTGTCTCCATTTGCTTCCAGCACTACCGGGTTTCCTTCCACATGTTCATTCAGCCACCGGATTGCCCCTGCATCCTCCGGAAATTCGCTTTCCAAAAATGCAGTAGCATCCAATCCCTGATACTGGTCTTTATCCCACACCTCACCAAACCAGGAATGTACGGCAGTACCGATATAACAGCAGCATCCTGCAAAGCACACAAATCCCACAGTGCCCAGGAGCTTTCGTATCCACTGTTTCTTTTCCATCCAGAAACGTACAAACACATAGCCTAACAAGATTCCAAACATGATAAATGCCTGATATGTAAGCTTGAACATCGTGTTGGAACGGGCATATTCTTTCTCATAAATATCCCGCACATAGACGATTTCCGGAATCAGAATCAGTCCTATAGCAGAAATTCCCAAAATTATCCCGAAAAAATCCACCGTTTCCGGCTCTGTCCCTTTTTTTCGATGATCCCGGAACACACACCAGAAAAACAGCAGGGTCATCAGAAATTGTAAGCCCCAGACCAGCCACCACTGATATGGTCTAGAATGGTTCTGCGCCAATGCAATCCCACTGACCATAGTTTCAAACTGCAAAGTAAAGGGAAGGGCAAAAATACTGCCCCACAAGAATACCCATACGGCATGGATTCCGCTGTGTATGGCAGTGAGACGGATTCTCTCTTTCCTGTCTCCACTCTTCTGAAAACGCAGGAAATTACAGTAGATCACACCCATACCGCCCATCACATAATAAATGACAAAATCCCAATAATTTGTCCAGTGGAACAGTCCGATAAAGAAAGCCAGTCCCCAGACATACGGCTCCGTCAGAGTTCGCCGAAGTTCCAGCCCCCAGCCACCCTGCAATCCTTTCGCCGGTAAATTTGTGAGTTTTTTTCTCGTATTTTCTTTTTCCCAACGATACCGCTGCACCATGGCGTAAACCAGACAGATCACCGCCAGTACAAACAGGACATTAACCACATGAGCATGAAGATCCCCCAAAACAAACGAATAGGAAGGAAACTCATGAATGGTCTTGTCATTCCCCTCGGGATAATAACCGATATATCGGGTGGAATTGGGGAACCAGTACGTATAATCCCCTTCGGGAAGCGCAAATACTTTTCGAATCCATGGAAGCAGCTTTCCCACTACCACATAATGCATATTTCCTGCAAGAGATACCCCCGCTCCCGCAAGGATTCCTCCCAAAACTGCCTTGCCCTCTTTTTTTCCCTCCTGCTTTCTGTCCAGAAGCATCTGACGGACCAGAGTAAAGGGAAGGGCAAATGCAAATCCAGCCACCAGCGTCCGCATCAGATGGTACGTCTGCGCCACCTGCGTGGAAGTAAGCTTCGTCAGCCAAACGGCAAAGTACTGCCCTCCATAGTAATAATTGATGGGTTCTCCCGCATACCACAGATCTTTCGCCGGAAGCTCGATACTGCGCATCATTGCCATCATAAAACCGTAATCCATGAATTTTTCCGTCCCATAAGCGGCAGGACGAAATCCCGCTGCATATGTCCATAACAGGAAAAACAAGGTAAAGACGATCTCTCCTTCCAGAGCTGCAGCTATCATATCACGAGAAAAAAACTCGCATATTACTTTTTTCTTTTCTCCCTTTTGTATTCCCAAAAACCAGAAACACCAGATCGTCACCGCCAGCAAAATGGCAATGCTCCTGCCCGCCATACCGGTAAAAGGCAGAATGCGACAGTTTACCAGCAGCCAGGTAAGAAACCCGGCTGCTGCAATCCCCAGAACCTTGGACACAAGCCAGCCTTTGTCACGGAAATGACTAAACAAATATCCGGTCACGGGAAACATTCCGATTCCCAGAAACAGCGCTGCCAGCCACCACCGGAAAAATGCGCCGCCGTCCTCTCCCAAAAGCCACTGACCGGCTAATAGAAGAAACGCCAAAAGCACTACCCGGATTCCTATATTCCTCTGTTTTCTGTCCATGATCTGTCCCCTCTTAAAAATATCCTGACTGCTCTTAAATGTCATATACGCTGCGCAGCTTCAGACCTTCCGGTTTTCCGGAAATGATCCGTACTCTCCGCTCTCCGCCGTTCATATCAAAGAAGTTATCCTCAAGAACCAGATCATCCTCTGTATTCTGAATTTCCACACTCTTCGCATAGGCAGATGCGTTCACCACGATCTCATCTCCATCTACCCGGCAGGTAAGCTTCGGATCTTCGTATTTGAAATATTTCGGATAAGAGAAGATCACTGTTCCCTGAGAAATAATCTCTCCATTTTCTTCCGCCTCATAACTTACATATTCGCTGAAACAGTCGATCTCAGGCAGTTCCACTTTATCCAACCAGGCGCTGGACAACTGTTTTACTTCCACCCACTGCTCTTCCTGCCGAAGAATTTCCGCCTTTGCATTTCTCACGGCAAAACGAACCAATACCTTCCGATCCTGCAGCGTTTCATTTGCCACATTCAGACGGATAGATTTCTCAAATTCAAAATGCTGACGGTTCATATTTGCTCCCGCCGTCATCCAGCTCTGCTCTTCACAAGAAACCATAACCGGAGCAAAGAACCGTTTTGCATAGTAATGCAGCGCTTTCCATCTTCCGTAATAGTCAATGGAGGACCAGGAAATTACCGGCCAGCAATCATTTAACTGCCAGTAAATAGCGCCCATGCAGCGTCCCCGGTTTCTCCGGTAATGTTCTACGCCGTAGCGGATTCCATCTGCCTGCAGAAGCTGAGAAGCATATACAAAATCATTGAAATTTTCCGGATAACGGTAAGCCGCCTGCATATACTGAGAGATTTTTCCGTTTCCGCCATAATTTCTCTGATGTTTTTCCATAACATAAGAATATGGATTCAGATCTTTCGGATCATCTGTAACCGTTTCCAGCGTCTTTACTGACGGAAATGCCTGAAAACCGAATTCTGAAGCATACCGGAAGAAATATTTTCTATACTCAGAAAATGGTTTATTTCCATGCCATACTTCCCAGTAATGTACATCTCCCCGATCAGGATCGTTTGGCTTATCAAAAGAACCGCCTGAGGAGGGACTTGCCGGCCAGTAGAAGGTATCAGGATCCAGTTCCTGAAGCATCCGCGGAATAATACGCTCATACATGAACAGATAATCCCGCACCTCTGTATCTTTGGTCACCCAGCATCTCTCATCCACAAACATTTCCATCTCATTGTTTCCACACCACAGTGCAAGGCTGGCATGATGACGGATCCGCTTCACGTTATCGGTAAATTCATGACGGATATTATCTTCAAATTCCGGCGTCAGTTCATATACGGAGCAAGCAAACATAAAGTCCTGCCATACCATCAGCCCCAGCTCGTCACACTGATCAAAGAACCAATCCTCGGGATAATAACCGCCGCCCCAGACACGAATCGCATTGAAGTTTGCTCTCTTACAGTCTTCCAAAAGCTTTCTGGTTCGCTCTGGATTGGTACGTCCCGGCATATTGTCCTCAGGAATATAATCCGCACCCATAGCGAAAACGGTCTTACCATTAACTTCATGGGCAAAACTCTCACCCCACTGATCTTTCTCTCTTCTCACCGTCATAGTGCGAAGTCCGATCCGACCGGACCAGATATCCAAAACATCTCCGCCCTTTTTCAGGAATACTTCCACCTGGTACAACGGCTGCTCACCCAGTCCATTCGGCCACCAAAGCTGGGGATTCAAAATGTTGATCTCTTCTGGGGAACCTTCCACCGTCTGCACCGTTCCGTCCGGGTGCGTGATCTTACATTCATAAGAAAATTCTTCCTGAGCGCCCTCGAAAATCTCCATGGAAATCTCCGGTCTCAAAGCCACCTGACCATTTTCATGACGCTGACGGATATAAACACTGTCAAAGCGGGCTTCCTCCACGCCCAGCAAACTGACCGGACGGAAAATGCCTGCATTGGGAAGGCATGCGCCCCAGTCCCAGCCGCTCATATAATGCGCTTTTCTAAGATGCATAAATCCTTCTATTGTATCATCATTTCCGATATTTCCATATTTTTTGAACGCTTCCGCCATGAATTTTAAAGGAGAATGCAGCACTACCCGCAGTTCATTTTTTCCATCCTTCAAAACCTTCTCCACCGGAAATTCCCAGATACGATGCATGCTGATGGTCTCTCCCAGATGAGTTCCATTGAGATAAATGTCTGCCAGCGTATCGATTCCGTCAAAATGCAGGAAAATCTTTCTTGCCTTTTCATATTCTTTTTCTGAAAAATCAAACTCTGTACGATATTCGTACTCTTTCTCCATCAGCGCCTTCGCCTGATATTCATTATCTTTAAAAAACGGATCTTCCATTTTTCCGTTTGCCAGAAGATCAGAGTAGACGTCTCCCGGTACGGATGCGCTCATCCATTCCTGATCTTCCAGACAGCACATCTGCCATCCTTCATGAATCAACTGTTTTTTCATTCCTATTTCTCTCCTTTCGCCAAATCCCGCAGCCAGTCCGCATACCAGCAGATAATATGAGTCACCTGGAACAGCTCTGATTCCTGACTTACCACTCTCCACTGTTTCTTATAATGATAGAACCAATGTTCCAGATCTTCCGCCAGAGTGATCAAGTCTTGTCGCTCCTCTTTTCCAGAAAGCGCCAGCCCGATACGGTTAAAGATATGCATAGCTTCTCCTGCCAGGAAACATGGTCTGAGATTTTTTCTCATACTGCTGTCCATTTCCTCCATAACGGCTGCCAGATGCGTCATCAGCTCCTGAATCTCTCCATTGCTCTGCGCCGCGCACTTCTGTTCCTCTTCTCCCAGGAGGTATTCCTTCTCCTTGCCTCGCTGAAGCTCCATTGCCTCCTGATACATTACAGCCTTCCACCAGCCGAACACACTCTTTTTGCTGAGTTCAGACAGAATCGCCATCACAGTCTCACTTCGATCCCCAAAAGCAATTCTGGAAATCTGACGATCAATCTCTTCCTTCGGAAGAATATTCAGATTCCATGAAAATGCAGCTCCGTAAATAATTCCGGGAATGCTTAAAGACGGATCATTTACATGGCCAAAATCACCCCAGTCTGTATTCAGCATACCAATCGCATGATGTTTTGCTCCGTACGTACACATTCTGGAAATATTCTGGTAACAGGATTCATACAGATTCATAAACTGATTCCAGCCGCCCACTCCCGGACACACATACTGAACAGCTCCCGCCTTGGCAAGCTTTTCCGTACTCTCCTCGCTCTGATCCGGCGCATATCCCCAGTTCAGACAGATGGTCTCTTTCGGCAGCTCTCTGATGTATTCCGGGAATCCACAGATCACATCTCCCCAGAACATAGGAATCTTCCCTTTAGAAACCACAAACTGACAAAGTTTATTGACAAAATCAATATACAGACGTTCCACACCGGATTTGTCTGCAATCTCTTTTGTAGCTCCTTTTCCCAGATCAAAAGTCTCATCCGCGCCGATATTAAAGTACTGAGACCGGAACAGAGACATATATTCACCGATCAGCCCTGTCAGCAATTCATAACTTTCCTCGCGGGAAGCATTGATGGTGTGATGCGCCATGCGGTCATGCATACTGAAAGGCTCCTTTTCGGGCTCCGGCATCTCGCAAAGCTCACAATACGTACTTGTACGCAGTAACTTGTACAAATGACCAAAGCTGGACAGAGATGGTACCAGCTCAATCCCCAAACCTGCACAATACTCATCCAGTTCCAGAATATCCTGCGCCGTCAAAGGTGTATCGTCTCTCCACATCTCGCTCAAACCTTCAAAAAGATACGTGTGTTCAATATATAACTGTAACTGGTTCATTTTATAAAAACTCAGAATATCCGCCAATTTTTTCAGCCAGGATAACTTCGGCACCCGTCCTCTGGTAACATCATGATAAAATCCACGATTTGCCATCTGCGGACAATCTTCTATCTCCATAAACGGAAGATTTGCTCCTTTCTGGCGCAGAATCTGACGAAGCGTCTGCACTCCATACAGCAGACCTCTTGCGCTTCCTCCCACAATGCGAACGCCGTCTTTTTCTATCGTAAGGCGATATCCTTCCTTCTGGTCAGATTCTTCCACTGCCAGACAAATCCCTGCTTTCTTAGAACCGCCCCGGGTAATCTCTAACTCCAGACCTGCCTGTTCTTCCACTTCTTGCTGAAGAAGACACGCATGAGCATAACTCTCCATTTTACAGGAACTTTCCAACAAAATTCTGTGATCATACTTCAATACAAAGCTGCCGTTTCCATCTTTTTTATGCTGCGGCTGAGGTAAAATATATACCTGTTTCTCCATGTCCTTATCCTCCCAATATTCTTTATTGGTCTTATCGCTTTTGTTGCGATTAAGAAAATCCTATAATAATACCACCAGATTGTCAATCTATATTTTGCCGCCCTTATTGACAAAGAAAATTGAGATTTTTATAATAAGAAAATACCAGGGGCAGAATTGTGAAAGTGCGCAGCACGAAACAATTCGTCAGGCATCTTTTCCCCTCAACACCATTAGAACAGCAGCTGTATTTTCCACAGCAGAATTTACGGAGGTTTTTATGACGCCATTATTAATCGTAATCGATATGCAAAATGATTTTATTTCTCAGGCGCTTGGAACTGCCGAAGCCCGTTCCATCGTTCCCGCCGTCCGGGAAAAAATCAAGAATTTTCCCGGAAACGTAATTTATACCAGAGACACCCATCAGACGGATTATCTGCACACTGCCGAAGGAAAAAAACTGCCCGTCCCCCACTGTATCAAAAACAGCGAGGGCTGGCAGTTAGATCCTCAGATCGCCTCTCTGGTCCGTCCCGAAGATCTGCTTATTGACAAACCTTCTTTCGGAAGTATGGAACTTGCTGAAAAAGTCAAAGAATTGCACGAACAAAAAGAACTTTCTTCTATTACACTGGTAGGACTTTGCACTGATATCTGTGTGATTTCCAATGCCATGATCCTGAAAGCTGCTTTACCGGAGGTTCCCCTCCTGGTGGATGCTGCCTGCTGCGCCGGTGTAAGCCCTGAAAGCCACCATATCGCTCTTCAGGCTATGAGTGCCTGTCAGATCACTATTGAAAATGCCCGTAAAGGAGGCGATACTCTGTGAAAATAACAAGAGAAACTACCATCCCGGAACTTTTGGAAATGGACGCCCGGGCTGCCCGGATTCTTATGGAATCCGGCATGAACTGTGTGGGCTGCGCCGCATCTGCCGGGGAAACACTGGAAGAAGCCGCCAGAGAACACGGCATTGATCCAGTACTGCTGGTTCGGAAACTGAACCTGCGATTACTGGGCGAATTGTAAAGCTGTCAGGGGAAAAAGGGCATAAACCACATTGGGTATACAAATAGATTTTTCCCAGTTCAGATACATCCGCCAAAGCAAAAAAGGTAACCAGAATAAATACTCTGATTACCTTTTCCATAAGCTGATGACGGGAATTGAACCCGTGACCCCTTCCTTACCAAGGAAGTGCTCTACCTCTGAGCCACATCAGCATTTATATAAGATGCTTGCTATCCGCTACAGTTAGATAGTTTAGCAAAAAGAAAACAAAAAGTCAAGTATGAATTTTAAAAATTTTACATATGGAGGTATTCATTATGAAGAAAGCAGAAATTATCACCGACAGAAATTTTCTTGTAAGTGATGTAGATCAAAGGCTGTATGGTTCTTTTATCGAACATCTTGGGCGGGCAGTATATGAAGGAATTTATCAGCCGGATAGTCCTTTTGCAGATGAAGAGGGCTTCCGAAAAGACGTACTGGATCTGGTGAAGGAGCTGCAGGTTCCAGTGGTGCGCTATCCGGGAGGGAATTTCGTGTCGGGATATCGCTGGGAGGACGGCGTGGGGCCGAAAAAGCAGAGACCATCCCGGCTGGATCTGGCATGGCAGGTGACAGAGACGAACGCATTTGGACTGAATGAGTTTGCTTCCTGGGCGAAGAAAGCTGATTCTCAGGTTATGATGGCGGTGAATCTGGGAACCAGAGGCGCAGAGGATGCCAGAAATTTGCTGGAATACTGTAATTTTCCGGGTGGAACGTATTACAGCGATTTGCGGAAGACGCATGGATATCAGAATCCTCACGATATCAAATTGTGGTGTCTGGGAAATGAAATGGACGGCGACTGGCAGATGGGTCATAAAACTGCTCAGGAATACGGACGGGCGGCGGAAGAGACAGGCCGTCTCATGAAGATGTTGGACCCCTCTATTGAGACGGTGGCTTGCGGAAGTTCCAATCTGGACATGCCCACTTTTGGAACCTGGGAAGATACTGTTTTGGGAATCTGTTACGATCAGGTAGATTATCTGTCGCTTCATCAGTATTATGGCAACAGAGGCAACGACACCCCAGACTTTCTTGCCAGCAGCGTGGGGATGGATGAATTTATCTCCTCCGTGGTATCGATCTGTGACTGCGTGAAAGCGAAGAGAAGAAGTAAGAAGAAAATCAACCTTTCTTTCGATGAGTGGAATGTGTGGTATCACTCCAATGAGGCGGATGAAAAACTGGAAAAATGGGTAAATGCGCCTCACCAGCTGGAATATATCTATAATTTTGAAGATGCCCTTTTAGTGGGAAGTATGCTGATCACGCTGCTGCGCCATGCAGACAGAGTAAAAATCGGATGTCTTGCTCAGTTGGTAAATGTAATCGCTCCTATTATGACCTCAGATACCGGAGCATGGCGGCAGACGATTTTCTATCCATTCTGCTATACCAGTCGATACGGCAGAGGAACCGTTTTGCACACATTAATCAAAACTCCCGTTTATGAAAGCAAAACCTATGGAGAGACTCCTTATCTGGACGGTGTTCTTGTGTGGAGGGAAGAAGAGGAAGAACTGGTTCTTTTCGCAGTGAACAAATGTCTGGATGAAGATATGGAACTCATCTGCGATCTGAGACAATTTGCAGGATATCAGCTGGAAGAACATGTGGTGCTGAGCCATGAAGATATGAAAGCGGTGAATACAGAAACGCACCCATGGGAAGTAACACCGCAAAAAGGAGCAGGAATAAAAATCAAAGACGGGAAATTAACCGGCGTACTGGGAAAACATAGCTGGAATATGATTCGCCTGCGCAAAAAAAGATAATATCCCGAGAAAGAGGCTGCTGCATTAAATACATATCCAGAATATTTCTGAACCATGTTTAAAGCAACAGCCTCTTTCTCACAAATATTCCCTTACCTTCCCGCGAATCCTCTGCAATGCATTATCGATTGATTTCGGTGTCTTCCCCAAATGATGGGCGATTTCCAGATAGTTTTCCCCATCCAGATACAGCTCCAAAACCTGATTTTCAAATTTGCTGAGCTGCTGACGGATTTTCTTCTCCATCTGAATAGCATTTTCCTGATCGATAATGATATTTTCCGGGTTCTGGCGCAGCTCCTGATACGGCTCCGCCTCCCAGTTTTCCCCACTCAGAGAAACATAGCTGTTCAACGGCTGATGCTTCTGCCGATTATAAGACTGGATTGCCCGATAAATCTGCCTGTCCACACAAAGATGGGCAAATGTATGAAAGGATGCGTCCCGGTCTTTCCGATAATTCCGCACCGCCTTAAAAAGCCCGATCATCCCTTCCTGAATGAGATCATCCTGATCTCCTCCCACCAGATAAAGAACTCTCACCCGCTGGCGTACCATAGGTTTGTATTTTTCTATGAGATATTCTGTAATCTCTTCTTCTCCATTTTCCCGCATGGTCAGAAGTTCTTCATCGGTATACTGTGTATAATCTTTCATGATTTCTTTTGTTATCCTCTCTGACGGGCGATTTCAAAAGCCAAAATTCCCGCTGCCACAGACGCATTCAGCGAATCAATATTCCCTTTCATGGGAATGGATGCAACAAAATCACAATTTTCTTTTACCAGACGGCTCACGCCCTCTCCTTCATTTCCGATCACCAGCCCGATCGGTCCTTTCAGATCCAGATCATAATAGGTAGTACCGCCCATATCGGCGCAGACAAACCACATACCTTCCTTTTTCAGCTGCTCCATCACTGTTTTCAGATTCGTCACCTTGGCAACCGGCGTATAATTTAACGCTCCGGCTGACGTTCTTGCCACTACCGCCGTAAGACCCGCCGCCCGCCTTTTGGGAATAATCACCCCATGGGCGCCTGCCAGATTCGCCGTACGGATAATCGCTCCCAGATTATGAGGGTCCTCAATATTATCCAGCAGCAAAATAAATGGAGGTTCTCCTTTTTCTTTTGCCTTCGCCAAAATATCTTCCACGGTAGCATACTCATAGGAAGCCGCCACGGCGATCACGCCCTGATGTTTTCCTGTCTCTGAAATCTGATCCAGCCGTTCTTTCGCCACATACTGGATAATCGTATCATGTTTTCTTGCTTCCCTGGCAATAGTGCGCACCGGTCCATCCTGACACCCATCCAAAATATATAATTTATCTACCGTTTTCCCGGAACGAAATGCTTCCAAAACGGCATTTCTTCCCTCTATCTTATTTTCTGTCATCCAGAACCTCCAATCCAATCTTGATAAGATCAATCATCCTGCAATACTGCTCTGTAAGATACAGATAGCCCATGACCGCTTCAAAACCTGTAGCTTTTCTGTACTCTCCTGTGGTGGCATTTTTCGCTGTGGTATAGGATTTTGCATTTCTCCCCCGCTTGTATACCGCCTCTTCCTCTGGGGTAAACAGAGGTTCCATCGCCTCCACCATAGCTGCCTGGGAGGGCGCCTTTACCAGACGGCTGGCTCTTTTATGGAGCTTACTCGCCTGGCAGTTCCCCTGTTTGATCAAAATTGTCCTGATATACAACTCGTAAATGCCGTCCCCAATATAAGCCAGTGTCAGGGGGGAATAAGACCGGATATCCGGCTCCCCCAGCCCGAACTGCTCTTTCAGATATTTTATGCTCTCTTCCATTTTACACCCTCTCTGGTATCTTCCAGAATAATTCCCTGCGCCAAAAGCTCATCACGGATCTCATCTGCCCGTTTAAAATCTCTTGCTTTTCTCGCTGCCTGACGTTCCTGGATCAGTTTTTCAATCGCATCATCCAGATTTTCTTCTTCTTTCTCCACGATCAGACCAAGAATATCGCTCAGTTCTATGATTTCCTTTCTCACACGTTCCACAAATTCTCTTGATGAAGTTTCTCCCCCGTGCGTATTGGCAAATTTCACCAACTCGAAAATAGCGGAAATAGCGTCTGCCGTATTCAGATCATCATCCATGGCGTCTTCCAGTTTCTTCCGGTAAGTTTTCATTTCTTCCAGAAGCGCCGTTTCCTGTTCAGAAGCCTGATCCACACCTGCCGTCTCAGACAGATGTTTCAGATTACTCACGGCTGTAACGATTCTTTCCAGCGCGCTTTTAGAAGATTCCATAATCTCACGACTGAAGTTGATAGGGCTTCTGTAATGGGCGCTCAGCATAAAGAACCGAAGCACCTGCAGATCATACTGTTCTCCAATCTCTCTCACTGTAAAGAAATTACCCAGAGATTTTGACATTTTCCGATTATCAATGTTCAGGAAACCATTGTGCAGCCAATAACGGGCAAAAATCTTTCCATTACAGCATTCGCTCTGAGCGATCTCATTTTCATGATGCGGGAAAATCAAATCCTCCCCGCCTGCGTGAATATCGATTTCTTCTCCCAGATATTTTTTTGCCATAACAGAACATTCAATATGCCAGCCAGGACGTCCTTCGCCCCACGGAGATACCCAGAAAGGCTCACCCTCTTTTTTCGGTTTCCAGAGTACAAAATCCAGAGCGTCCTCCTTCTGATCCTCTCCAGATACCAGAAGGGAACGTTCTCCCGAACGAAGATCATCCAGATTTTTATGAGATAATTTCCCATATTCCTCAAACTTTCTGGTTCGGAAATAAACCGTTCCATTTACATCATACGCATATCCCTTATCGATCAGCGTCTGAATCATATCGATCATTCCATCGATCTCCTGCGTTGCCAGCGGATGGGTGGTCGCTTCCCGCACATTCATATCCGCCATATCCTTTTTGCATTCTTTGATATATCGCTGAGAAATTTTCTCAGCCGAAACTCCCTCCTCCACAGATTTTTTGATGATCTTATCATCCACATCCGTAAAGTTTGAGACAAAATTCACCTCATACCCTTTATACTCCATATAACGGCGGGCAGTATCAAATACGATCATGGGGCGGGCATTTCCAATATGAATAAAATTATACACGGTCGGTCCGCACACATACATTTTCACCTTTCCCTCTTCCAGAGGAATAAATTCTTCTTTCTGTTTTGTCAAAGTATTATACAATTTCATAACACCAAATCTCCTCTCTTGCTCTATTTTTGTATTTTCTGTTCCCGGTCCCTCTGTTCCCTGCAGCTGTGAAGTTCTCTCTCCAGCTGGATTACCAGATTTTCCAGTCTCGCATTTTCTTTCCTTAAGGTACTGATATCGTCCTGAACAGGATCGGGAAGATTACACTGATCCATATTCTCCCTTGGAATCTTAACATTTTCCTGGCGCACTACCCTGCCGGGGATTCCCACCACCGTACAGTTCGGCGGAACTTCTTTTAAAACCACCGCCCCCGCTCCGATCTTGGAATTTGCCCCCACGGTAAAGGAGCCTATAATCTTTGCTCCGGCGCTGATCATCACATTATCCGCAATGGTTGGATGACGTTTTCCTGTCTCTTTTCCCGTTCCTCCCAGCGTCACTCCCTGATATAGAGTGACATTATCACCGATCACTGTCGTCTCACCAATGATCACGCCGCTGCCATGATCGATGAAAAGCCCTTTTCCTATCGTTGCCCCGGGATGAATCTCGATTCCCGTCTTCCGGGCCGCCCTCTGAGAAAGGAGACGCGCCCAAAAATAGTGCCCCTTCTTATATAATCGGTGAGCCCTTCTATATTTGATCATCACCTGAAAACTAGGATACAGCAGTACTTCCCATGGACTTTTGATCGCCGGATCTCTTTCCTGTATGACCTGAAACTCTTCTTTTAGATGACTGATAAATCCCAAAGCAAAACCTCCCGTCTGACAGAAAAGAACCGCAGAAATACTTCCTCCCAAGAGACGAAATATTTCCGCGGTTCCACTCTTATTAAAAATGTCAATGACATCTTTCCCTCTGTGCCTGTAACGTCTGCTCACGAATCTGGCTACCTATATTCTGCATATACTCGCCAGATCAGCTCCTGGATGCACTTCTCTGTCCTGGTCCCGGGATGCTCTCAGCCAACGACTTTCCCTCTCTGTGTTTCCATTTGACAGATACTCTTTCCATTCTCTGCTTTTCAATTATAATATTTACTGCTATATAGTGTATTCAAAAAACAGCATTTTGTCAATGCGGTTTCCCTATCTTTTTTCTCCGACACCCTTCTCTTGCACAGCGCAGATCGCCTGTGCGGAAATTCCTTCCAGCTTTCCGGTAAATCCCAGCCCTTCTTCGGTGGTAGCTTTTATATTTACCTGATCCTCCGCAAGATGCAAAGCGTTCGCCACATTTCCTATCATCTGATCGATATAAGGAAGAAGTTTCGGTTTCTGGGCAATGATCGTAGCATCTAGATTGATGATTTCATATCCCTTTTCTTCCAAAAGCTCTCCCACTCGCTGCAAAAGGAGGATGCTGGAAATCCCCTTATACTGAGGATCTGTATCGGGAAAATGTCTGCCGATATCCCGAAGGGCCACTGCTCCCAAAAGCGCATCCATGATCGCGTGTACCACAACATCCGCATCGGAATGTCCCAACAATCCTAATTCCCAGGGAATATCCACGCCTCCAAGGATCAATTTCCTTCCTTCTGTCAGTTTATGTACATCATATCCCATTCCTACTCTCATATACACCCTGCCTTTCTGTTTCCTGCCTGTCTGTGACTGTTCAATTATTATGCTTATCATACCTTAGTTTCTCCAAAGATGCAAACGCAAATTTTTTTCAAAAAGTTCTTGACTTTTATTCGACATTTTTATATAATAGTCAAGCAGGTTGCGGTTGGCAGCCAAGAGAACTATGGCGAGATAGCTCAGTTGGCTAGAGCATACGGTTCATACCCGTAGTGTCGAGGGTTCGAATCCCCCTCTCGCTATTTAAGAAAATTTCTTCTTGACTTTTTCTTATCACTTGTTTATAATAGCAAACAGATTGTTATTCAATTAGACCCATGGAATCTTAGCTCAGCTGGGAGAGCATCTGCCTTACAAGCAGAGGGTCACAGGTTCGAGCCCTGTAGGTCCCATTTTTTTATGAGAACGTCTGTATCTAACAGACGTTCTTTGTTTTTCTGACAAGTATTTCAGATTGCAGAAGCGTTGGCATTTTTAATGTCAGTGTTCTATTTGAAGAAATATAGAAAAGTATATCGGTATGCGTAATACGGCGTAACTATTTAGCAGTCCACTGTGAAGGTAATGAACCGTTATAATGCTGTTTATGATTTCAGAAGGGGCAGTTACTTTGATCATGGTTAATGGTCAAAGTAACTGCCCCTTATTTTCCGGGGATTATTCTGTCGCCGGAGTGGCAGACGGAGTTTTCCCTATTTTCTGGATAATACCGATAATCTGTCCGGAAAGCAGGACAGTGAGAAGAGATAGAGCAAATTTTGTCAAAGTCAGATAAGTCAAAGACAAAACGAGTACGATCAGGTCGCTGAACAGGTAAGCCCAACGGATATCTTTTTTTGTGACGCTGCAAATGCTCATGGCGAGAGCGTCATCCCCACTGGGAGCTCCTCCGGCGCGCACGCAAAGTCCGGCTCCCACACCTACAAACAGAGCGCCTAAAACAGAGGCGACAAACGGCAGATCGGCAAGCTGTGGCCAAAGGGGAGGGAACTGTTCAAAAATCCCATAAAATACAGAAAAACAGCATCCGGACAGAATAGAATAGGTCACAAAAGAACGACCCAGCAGACGCCATCCAATGATATAGCAGATAGCGTTCATGATAAATCCGGAGATTGCGGGAGAAAGGTGAAACAGATGGTGAAGAAGCAAAGTCATTCCCAGAATACCGCCTTCCGTCACTCCCGAAAGAGCATGAATATTGTAAAGACCAAAGGCGAGAATCCCACTTCCGGCAATACATAGACAGACTCTTTTGAAATTCAATTTTGAAAACATAAATCCTCCTTTTTCGTGTGAAACAATACTGTTATTATAGCTGAATTTGGGGAAATATGCAAGGCGGCGGAAATTTGTTAAATCAATGTAAAATTGGTTAAATCTCTGTATAATGGCTTGCATAATTTATTTTGAACAGTTATAAATGTAAGGGAATGATTAAGAAAAAGTAAAAAGTATTTGAAAACATCGGAGGAAGTATATGAAAATCACAGATTTTTTCAGCCTTTTGGGAGGTCTTGCCCTGTTTCTGTACGGAATGCAGATGATGAGCAATGGTCTGGAGGCGGCAGCGGGAAACCGTATGAAACAGATTTTGGAGAAGCTTACGGCTAATCGTTTTCTTGGTGTTTTAGTGGGAGCAGGAATCACCGCAGTGATTCAGTCCTCTTCCGCTACTACGGTCATGGTAGTCGGCTTTGTAAACTCGGGAATGATGACTTTGCGTCAGGCAGTGTGGATCATCATGGGAGCTAATATCGGTACCACCATAACCGGTCAGCTGATTGCTCTGGATATTGGAGAAGTGGCGCCGCTTCTGGCATTTGCCGGCGTGGCATTGATCATGTTTACCAAGAAGAAAAAGGTGCATCATATCGGGCTGATCGTTGCCGGTCTGGGTGTTCTGTTTATTGGTATGGGAATGATGAGTTCTTCCATGATGCCGCTGAGAGAGTCTGAAGCATTTATTTCTCTTATGACACGATTCTCCAATCCGGTACTGGGGATTTTGGCTGGTATGGTTTTCACTGCTATTATCCAGTCTTCGTCCGCTTCTGTCGGTATTTTACAGGCATTGGCAGCCAGTGGTCTGATTGGTCTGGACAGCGCAGTTTTCGTACTGTTCGGTCAGAATATCGGAACTTGTATTACAGCAGTTCTGGCATCTATCGGAACCAGCAGAAATGCAAAACGTACCACCATCATCCACTTAATGTTCAATGTGATCGGTACGACGATATTTACTCTGGTATGCATTTTCCTTCCGCTTACTACCTGGGTGGAAAGCTTTACACCGGGAAATGCGCCGGCGCAGATCGCTAATATGCATACCCTGTTTAATGTGGTAACTACGTTGCTTTTGCTGCCGTTTGGCAATATGCTGGCAACTCTGGCAACGAGAATTCTTCCGGAAAGAAAAGAGGAAGAGGAACTGGGAACGATGCATCTGGAGTTTATCCATCCTATGGAACAGAAAAGAGATGCTCAGATCGGTACTTCCGCTATCGCTCTTACCGGTATTAAAAATGAGTTGAATCGTATGCTGGTGATGGCAAGAGAAAATGTGACAAAGAGTTTTGAAGCCGTAAAAAGTGGAAATACAGTTCTTCTGGAAGAAGTCAGAGAGAGAGAAGACTATATTGATTATCTGAATAAAGAGATATCCAAGTATATATCTAAGGTTCTGGTAACAGAAAGTAACCCGGATGATTCCCAGTATATCAGTGCATTGTTTAAGGTATGCGGCAATCTGGAACGAATCGGGGATCATGCCATGAACATCTGCGAATACACGAAGATGATTGAAAAACAGGGAATCACCTTTTCAAGAGAAGTTCAGGTGGAACTGGATGAGATGCAGGAAATCTGTCAGGAGGCTCTGGATACGCTTAGCAAGATGAAACTGAACGATGAGCAGAGTATGAGTGCAATCGAAAGAATCGAGCAGGCGATCGACGATATGACAGAGGATTACAGACGTCGTCAGCTGGAGAGAATGCAGAGAGGTACCTGCTCAGAAGAAGGCTGCATTATTTATTCTGAATTGTTGACTGACTTCGAACGAATCGGAGATCATATCCTGAATATCGGTCAGGAAATGGGAATGGGAAAAGTAAGTAAATAGTGACAGGAGCTGTCGCATTAGGTGGATATTCGAAATATTGATACATTTTATGCTCAGTCTTCGCTCACTTTGAGCCTGAAGTCTCAAAGATGTGCTCGACAAATTCGCTAAAAATATATCAATATGTTCTGTAAACACGTAAGGCGGCAGTTTCTTTGTATTAGAAGGAATATTGGCAGCGAGAGGGGAGTATGGTATGATGGTTCTGTAAGTCTGACGGCATCATGGAGGCTTAGGGAAAACGGGAGGTGAATGTAACATGCGGAAAGAAATACTGGATTTTTTGCGACCGATCACGGAAGAAGAGCAGAGGGTGCTGGAGGGGAAAAAGGATGTACAGCGGGGAATTTATACCAGCAGAAAGCATTTTACTGTAGAGAGTGCAAAACTGCTGCAGCAGGGGAAACTGATTACCGTACGTCCTCACACTCGCTTTGTGCATTTTCCACGTCATGGACATAATTATATAGAAGTATTTTATGTATGTCAGGGTTCTGTAACGCATGTGATCAATGAGGAACAGGTGACAGTGCGGCAGGGTGAGCTTCTCTTTTTGAATCAATATGTAGAGCATGAGATTTTACCCACGGGGGAAGAGGATCTCGCTATCAATTTCATTGTCCTTCCAGAATTTTTCGATGTTGCATTTTCGATGATCGAAAAGAATAATGTATTGGCAGATTTTCTGGTTAATACGTTGAAAGATAAGAACGGGATCAGCCAATATCTGTATTTTCAGGTAGCAGAACATCTCCAGATTCAAAATCTCATGGAAAATATGATTATTTCTCTGGCAGACAAGCAGGGAAATGAAGATCAGATCAACCAGCATACTATGGGACTGGTATTTCTGCATTTGTTAAATTCGGTGCGGTCCTTGAAAGAGAGTACGCCGAATCAGTATAAAAATATGATGATTATGACTACATTAAAGTATATTGATGAAAATTATAAAGAGGGTACGCTGACGGAATTATGTGATATGCTGAATCAGAGTATTTCAGGGATGAGCAGGCTGATCCGGCAGAATACGGGACATACTTATAAGGAATTATTGCAGAGAAGAAGATTTCGGAAAGCCGTAGAGCTTTTGATGGAAACAGAACTTCCCGTCAATGATGTGGTGGCAGCCGTGGGGTATGAAAATAACAGCTATTTTTACCGGAAATTTCGTGAGCGGTATGAAATGACGCCAAATGAGTATCGGGAACGATACCGGGGAGAACAGCAGATTCGTCTGTAGGAAAAGGGGATCGAAAGATCCCGGACAATACAAAAAAGCACCTGCAATTAACAGGTGCTTTCAGCGTGCGCTAGAAGATTCGAACTCCCGACCTTTTGGTCCGTAGCCAAACGCTCTATCCAGCTGAGCTAAGCGCACATCTTGTGAAACAATCATTCGTGCCTCACAACAAAATGAATTATAATACGGTGTGTAAAAAAAGTCAACACTTTTTTTGAAAAAAATTTAAAAAATTTTCTCCATTCTTGAAATGAGATAATGTCTGTGTTAAGGTAAATAAAGTGAATTTTTATTGTGGAGGACGTTTATATGAGAGCGAGTGGTGTATTACTTCCGATTTCATCCCTGCCATCCAGATATGGGATTGGATGTTTTTCCAGGGATGCCTATGACTTTATCGATCAATTAGTGAAAGCCGGTCAGTCCAAATGGCAGGTACTGCCTCTTGGACCTACGGGTTATGGAGATTCTCCGTACCAGCCTTTTTCAACTTTTGCAGGAAATCCGTATTTTATCGATCTGGAAACGTTGATCGAAGAGGGACTTTTGAAACGGGAAGAGTGTGAGTGCTGCGACTGGGGCGGAAGCCAGCGGTATGTGGATTATGAGAAGATGTATATGTCCCGGTTTAAGGTTCTGCATCAGGCATTTGAGCGTTTTGAGGAGAATGAAGAATTTCAGGCGTTTGTGAAAAAGGAAGCGGACTGGCTGGAAGATTATTGTCTTTTCATGGCAATCAAAAATGATCAGCAGGGCGCTTTGTGGACAGGCTGGAGTGAGAACCTGCGGACGAGAGACGATAAGACCATGAAAGAGATGCAGAGTAAATTGGAGAAAGAGATCCAGTTTTATCGTTTTGTCCAGTATGAATTTGACAGACAGTGGAAAAAGATCAAAGCTTACGCCAACCAGCAGGGAATCACCATTATCGGAGATCTTCCTATTTATGTGGCGATCGACAGCGCAGATGCCTGGGCAAATCCCAAATTGTTCCAGATGGATGAGGCGTGTGTTCCCAAAGCGGTAGCGGGCTGTCCACCGGACGCTTTTTCAGAGACGGGGCAGTTGTGGGGAAATCCTCTGTATGACTGGAAATACCATAAACAGAGTGGATATCGTTGGTGGATACGCCGTATGAGAAGAAGCTTTGAGTTGTATGATACCGTGAGAATTGATCATTTTCGAGGATTTTCTGATTATTACTCTATTCCGGCCGCAGATGATACGGCGGAACATGGGCATTGGGAGCCAGGTCCCGGTATAGAACTTTTTCGGGCGATGGAAAAAGAATTGGGTGAGATGGATGTGATCGCAGAGGATCTGGGCACTTTGGATGATCGGGTGTTTGATCTTTTGGAGGAAAGCGGTTATCCGGGAATGAAGGTGCTGCAGTTTGCCTTTGACTCCGGTCCTTCCAATTTTTATCTGCCCCATCATTATGCAAGAAATTGTGTGGTGTATACGGGAACCCATGATAATGATACGACAAAATCCTGGTATTATACCATGCCGGATTGGGTGCGGGAGTTTTCCAAGGCGTATCTGAATAATTATGACCGGCCGTGGGAAGATATTTCCTGGGACTTTATTCGGGCAGCAGAAGCCAGTGTGGCGGATCTTGCAGTGATTCCGATGTGGGATCTTCTGTGCTGCGGAAATGAGGGACGGATGAATCATCCATCCACGCTGGGAAATAACTGGAAGTGGAGAATGGAGAAGGGAGATTTCCGGGAAGATATCATAGGAAGACTTCGCTGGCTTACCGATACTTTCCAGAGAACGCTCCAAGTTCCGGAAGAAAATGTAGAAGCTGAGACAGGAGAGAATCTGGAAAGTGAAGAATCTGCTGAAATATCTGAAAAATTATAAAAAAGAAAGTATCATTGCCCCGTTGTTTAAAATGCTGGAAGCCAGTTTTGAACTTTTGGTTCCTCTTGTCATGGCAAAGATCATTGATGTGGGAATCAAAAATTCCGATCAGACGTATATATGGAAAATGTGTGGGCTGATGGTGGCATTGGGCGTATTGGGGCTCGTATGCTCGCTAACGGCACAGTATTTTGCGGCGAAAGCGGCGCTGGGATTTGGAACAGAACTTAGAGCTTCCATGTATCGCCATATAAACCGTCTGTCCTATCAGGAATTGGATCTTGTGGGAACGCCCACTCTGGTTACCCGAATGACCAGTGATATTAATCAGGTACAGACCGGTGTGAACATGGTGCTCCGCCTTTTCCTGCGCTCTCCCTTTCTGGTGGTTGGCGCAGTGACTATGGCGTTTACCATCAGTGCGAAGCTGACGGTGATCTTTCTTGTGGCAGTGCCGCTGATAGGACTGGCTATCTTTCTGATTATCCGTCTGACGATTCCAATCTATAAGAAAGCGCAGAATTTTCTGGATGGGATTGTGCGTATTACCCGGGAAAATTATGTGGGAGCCAGAGTGGTGCGGGCTTTTTCCCGCCAGGAAGATGAAAAAAAAGATTTTCTGGAAAATAGTGACAATTTAAAAAATATGCAATTATATGCAGGAAAGATTTCCGCACTCATGAATCCGGTAACTTTTGTTCTGATCAATCTGGCAATTATAGCGATTCTCTGGGCAGGAGGCTGGCAGGTACAGGCGGGAGCCATCACTCAGGGTGAAGTTGTAGCGCTGGTAAATTATATGAATCAGATTTTGGTGGCGTTGGTGGCGCTGGCAAATCTGATCGTGACCATCACGAAAGCGGTAGCCTGCGCTGCCCGGGTCAACGAGGTATTTGCGGTGACTCCTTCTATGGAAGAGGGAGAAAAAACAGAAGGGCGGACAGATGAAAAACAGCCGAAAATCGTGTTTGATCATGTGACCTTTTCCTACGGAGGAGCGCAGGAAGCTTCTTTGGAGGATATCAGTTTTACTGTGGAGGCAGGTGAGACGGTGGGCGTTATCGGTGGTACCGGTTCGGGAAAATCTACCCTTATGAACTTAATTCCCCGGTTTTATGATGCGCAGCAGGGACAGATTCTGGTGGACGGACAGAATGTGCGGGAGTATTCTTTCCAGGGGCTGCGGGAAAAGTTCGGGATCGTGCCGCAGAAAGCAGTGCTTTTTCAGGGGACGATTCGGGAAAATCTCTGCTGGAGAAAGAAAGAAAGTACCGATGAGGAGCTATGGAAGGCTCTGGAAATTGCTCAGGGAAAAGAAGTGGTGGAGAAGAAATCGGGCGGTCTGGACGCGAGGGTAGAAACCGGTGGAAGGAATTTTTCCGGAGGCCAGAGGCAGAGATTGACGATTGCCCGGGCGCTGGTGGGAAATCCAGAGATTTTGATTTTGGATGACAGCGCGTCTGCCCTTGACTTTGCCACAGATGCGGCGCTTCGAAAGGCGCTGCGCCGGGGAACGGCAGATACTACGGTTCTGATCGTTTCTCAGAGAGCGTCAGCAGTCAAAAATGCCGATAAGATTCTGGTATTGGATGATGGACGGCTGGCAGGCTGCGGAACTCATAAAGAATTGCTGCAGAGCTGTTCGGTATATCGAGAGATCTGTCTGTCGCAATTTTCCAGAGAGGAGGCTGCGGGATTATGAGAAATAAAGAAATTATTCGTCGGGTGCTGCGGCTGATTCGTCCATATAGTGGTCTTGTGGCAGGAATTTTGCTGTTTGCAGCGCTGACGGTGGCGGCTACGCTGTATACCCCTATTCTGATTGGGGAGGGCGTGGATTTTATTGTGGATAAGGGGCTGGTAAACTTTTTAGGGCTGTGGAAGATTTTGCTGCAGCTTGCGGTGGTAACGGGGATTTCCGCACTGGCGCAGTGGTTTATGAGTCTTATGACGAATAAAATGACGTATCGCATTGTCCATGATCTGCGGGTGCAGACGTTTAATCATCTGGAGATCCTTCCGGTGAGCTATATGGACAGTCATCAGCCGGGAGATACCATCAGCCGCATTTCTACCGATGTGGATCAGTTTTCAGACGGACTTCTTATGGGATTTACCCAGTTATTTTCTGGTGTGATGACGATTCTGGGAACACTGGGATTTATGATTTCTCTTGATGGGAAGATTACGCTGATTGTGGTGCTGCTCACGCCGGTTTCTTTCTTTGTGGCGAATTTTATCGCGAAAAGAACGTATCAGATGTTTAAACTGCAGTCGGAGACAAGAGGGCAAATGACTTCTCTGATGGAAGAGATGGTGGGAAATCAGAAAACAGTAAAAGCATTTTCCTATGAGGAGGAAGCCCAGCAGAAATTTGATGGGATCAATGAGCGACTGCAGGACTGTGGACTGAAAGCTACCTTTTTTTCTTCCATCACAAATCCGGCTACCCGTTTTGTCAATGGGCTGGTTTATACAGGAGTTGGAATTTTCGGGGCGTTTTCGGTGATGAATGGAAGGATTACCGTGGGACAGCTGAGTAGTTTTCTGAATTATGCCAATCAGTATACCAAACCGTTCAATGAAATTTCAGGAGTGATTACGGAATTGCAGAATGCGTTGGCCTGTGCGGGAAGAATTTTTCAGCTTTTGGAGGAAAAGCCGGTGGCTGCCGATGCGCCGAATGCGAAAGTTCTGACGCAGGTTCGGGGAGAAATCTCTTTTGAACATGTGGATTTTTCTTATGTGCCTGAGACAGAGCTGATCAAAGACATGAATCTTAAAGTAAGACCGGGCGAGCGGGTGGCAATCGTGGGACCGACAGGCTGCGGGAAGACAACAATCATCAATTTACTGATGCGGTTTTACGATATTGACCAGGGAAAATTGCTGGTGGACGGAACTTCCGTGGAGCAGATTACCCGGGAGAGTCTGAGAGCCGGTTACGGAATGGTGCTTCAGGAAACATGGCTGAAAACAGGTACGATTTTTGAAAATATTGCGTATGGAAAGCCGGACACATCCCGGGAAGAAGTGGTGGAGGCAGCAAAACAGGCGTACGCCCACAGCTTTATCAAAAGGCTGCCAAAAGGCTATGATACTGTGATCGGCGAGGATGGGGGAAATATCTCTCAGGGACAGAAACAGTTGTTGTGTATTGCCCGGGTGATGTTGATGCGGCCGCCGGTGCTGATTCTGGATGAGGCTACGTCCTCTATAGATACTATGACCGAGAGCAGGATACAGAAGGCATTTTTGAAACTGATGGAAGGGCGGACAAGCTTTATTGTGGCGCATCGTCTTTCGACCATCAAGGAGGCGGATGTGATTCTGGTTATGCGGGATGGAAAAATCATAGAAACAGGGCGGCACGAGGAACTGCTGGCGAAAAAAGGGTTTTATGCGAAACTGTATGAGAGCCAGTTTGCGCCTGCCTGACAAGATACAAAAAAGGAGCTATCGCTTATAGGATATATCCGAAATATTTATACATTTTATGCTCAGTCTGCGCTCGCTTTGAGCCTGAAGTCTCAAAGATGTGCTCGACAAATTCGCTGAAAATATATAAATATTTCTGAATAATGCCTAAAGCGATAGCTCTATTTTTATAAAGCAGAATTGTGAGAGTGCGTAGCACGAAACAATTCGTTAGGCGTCTTTTGTTCCAAATTCGGAAGGTTATCTCCGGTGTTTACCTTTCCTTTTTCGTTCACGTTCCAGTTCTCTGGTGCTTCGCACTGCGATCCAGCCGAGGATGCGGGTAGCGAAGATTCCGATGAATGCTCCTGCGCTGTCGATGCATACGTCCCGCAGGGAAGGTCCTCTTCCGGCTACGCTGGACTGGTGGTATTCGTCGGTGGCGGCGAAGCCTACACAGACCATACCTGCCAGAAGTACCAGCCAGATGCCACGGATTCCGTAGGCATAGAGCGGGATGCAAAGAGAAACGGCCAGGATACAGTATTCCGTCATATGGGCGAGCTTTCTCACAAGAAAATGATATTTTTCCGCATACATCGAGATTTCTTCCTGGGTGAGATCTTTATCCAGAACTTTTGCTCCTACCTGTACCAGCTTCTGGCTGACTTTAAAACTGAGCTGGCTGGATTCTGTTCCCGTCTGGCTGGAGAAAGAAAAGATCATATACATGATAAGCAGAGCGGGAAGGAATGACAAAGGTTTGAGCAAAGCAATAATGAGTTTATTCATGATACGCCTCCTTTTGGGTACCAAGTATACCATTTTCAAGGAAAGGGGTCAACTAATAATGAAAGCAGACGGAAAATCAGTTGAATTCACGTATGGGGTATATTATAATAAATCTAATGCAGCATGTTGAGCAAGAGAAGGAGATGAGCCATGAGTTACGCAGATAAATTATTTATACAGATGTGTCAGGATATTATAGATAACGGTCTCAGTACCGAGGGTGAAAAGGTGCGTCCTCACTGGGAGGATACCGGAGAGAGCGCTTACACGATCAAACGGTTTGGGGTAGTCAACCGTTATGATCTGTCCAGAGAATTTCCGGCGGTCACGCTTCGAAGAACTGCGTTAAAGAGCGCTATGGATGAGATTTTATGGATCTGGCAGAAAAAGTCTAATAATGTGAAGGATCTGAACAGTCATATCTGGGACAGCTGGGCAGATGAGGACGGTTCCATCGGAAAAGCATACGGATATCAGATGCGTGTGAAGCACCAGTATAAAGAGGGAATGATGGATCAGGTGGACAGGGTTTTGTATGATCTGAAACATAACCCTTACAGCCGCAGGATTATGACGAACATTTATGTGCATCAGGATCTTCACGAGATGAATCTTTACCCCTGCGCGTATTCAATGACGTTCAATGTAACCAAGGAAAAAGACAGTGAGAAGCTTACGCTGAATGCGATTTTAAATCAGCGTTCCCAGGATGTGCTGGCGGCAAATAACTGGAATGTATGCCAGTATGCGCTGCTGGTGATGATGTTCGCTCAGGTATGCGATATGAAGGTGGGCGAGCTGGTGCATGTGATCGCTGACGCGCATATCTATGACCGACATATTCCGTTGGTGCAGGAGCTGATCAGCCGTCCCACATATGACGCGCCGATCGTGACCCTGAATCCGGAAGTTAAGAATTTTTATGATTTTACAGTCGATGATCTGCAGGTGGAAAATTATGTGACAGGTTCTCAGATCAAAAATATTCCAATAGCAGTTTAGGAGGAACTTATGAATCTTATAGTAGCAGTAGATAAAAACTGGGGAATCGGAAATAATAATAAATTGCTGGTGAGCATTCCCTCTGATATGAAGTTTTTCCGTCAGGAAACTTCAGGAAAAGTAGTGGTGATGGGAAGAAAAACGCTGGAAAGCTTTCCCAACGGGCTGCCGTTGAAGAACAGAACGAATATTGTTCTCACCAGCGATCCTTCCTATCAGGTGAAGGATGCGATTATTGTTCACGATCTTCCGGAACTTCTGAAAGAACTGAAAAAATATCCGGACGATCAGATTTATGTGATCGGAGGCGGAAAAGTATACGAGGAGTTGCTGCCTTACTGTAACCTTGCCCATGTGACAAAGATTGATTTTGCTTTTGAGGCAGATACGTATTTCCCGAATCTGGATGAGAAGGAAGAATGGGAGATTACAGCCAGCAGTGAGGAACAGACGTACTTTGATCTGGAATATACTTTTGTGAAGTATGAACGGAAGTAAGTAAAGTTCAGGAAGCAGGATGGAGACAGGATGGAGAATAAGGACAGGAAAAATGATTTCTGGGATGTGGTGCAGGATGCGGTGAATTCCGGGAATTATCAGCAGTTGAATCAACAGGTGAAAAGTACCATTGATGATACGGTGGATGGGATTCGGAAGGGAATGCAGAGCGTTGGCGGTCAAGTTCAGAAAGAGGTGAAAAATGCCGGAGATGAATTTCGCAGAGAAATGAAAAATGCCAAAACAGAGTGGAAGCAGGCATGGCAAAAGTCAGGTTATGGCGCCGGGTATCAAAAGAGTCAGGAACCGGCATATCAGCCGGGAAAGCGGCAGGAAAACAGGCAGGCAGATTCTGAGACCAGACCTCAGGCAGCAGCAGTGTATCGAAAGAATCCTCCCGGAAAAGTGTCAGGTGTTGTGCTGGCGATCACCGGGTATTCCCTGACAGGGATTTTCGTTTTGAGCGCGATCATTTGCGGTATAGTGCTGGCATGGTGGCCGACCCTTCCGGCAACGGTCCTCACAGTTTTAATGACGGGACTTGCCGTGGGATTTCTGGGAATGGGAATCGCAGGAACGGTGGTTCGGAAAAGAGCGATCCGGTTTCAGGAATATGTAAAGCAGATTGGCAACAGAACGTACTGTACCATCGAGGAGCTTTCTCAGAAAACGGGAAGAGGACGAGCAAAAGTACTTCGGGATCTGAAAAAGATGATTGAAAAGAAAATGTTTCTTCAGGGACATCTGGACCAGCAGGAGACATGTGTGATCGTTACAAATGAAACATATCAGCAATATCTGGATACCCAGGAACAGGCAAAGCTCCGGGAAAGTCAGCAAAAGGAGCTGGATGCGCAAAGAGCTCAGCTTCCGGAAGAATGTCAGAAGATTCTGGAGGAAGGAAGAGCTTATATCCAGTACATTCAAAAATGCAATGATGAGATTCCGGGGGCAGATATGTCTCAAAAGCTGGATCGTTTGAAGGTTATTATCACCCGTATTTTTGAGGAAGTGGGAAAAAATCCGGCGCTGGCTTCCGATCTGAGAAAATTTATGAATTATTATCTTCCCACCACAAAGAAACTGATCGATGTATATCGGGAGATGGATAAGGAAACCATTATCAGTGAAAATGTCACAAAAACAAAGAGAGAGATTGAGGATACGATAGATACGATCAATCAGGCATTTGAAAATCTTTTAAACAGCTTTTTTGAGGAAAAAGCTCTGGATGTTTCTTCAGATATTTCAGTATTGCATACCATGCTGGCGCAGGAAGGGCTGACAGGAAGAGATTTTGAAGGACTGACTGGAAAAGGAGGAAAATCATGAGTACTGAACTGAAAGAATTTACCACAACCCCCACGTTGACTTTTGATCCGGCTCCCCAGCCGCAGCCGGTGTCAGCTCCGGTGCAGGAGGAAGCGCCGCCTATGGATGACAGCATCCTTTCAGAAGCGGAAAAACAGATGGTGGAGGATTTTTCCAAACAGATTGATCTCCATAATACCAACGGTATTCTGCAGTATGGAGCGGGAACCCAGAAAAAGATGGCGGATTTTTCCGAAGCAGCGCTTAATAACGTGCGTACCAAGGATCTGGGAGAAGTGGGAGATATGCTCACTAATGTGGTGACGGAACTGAAAACTTTTGATACGGAAGAGGAAGAAAAAGGATTTTTCTCATTCTTGAAAAAACCTGCCAATAAGATCAACAGTCTGAAAGCAAAATATGACAAGGCGGAGATCAATGTAGACCGGATCTGCCAGATCCTGGAGGGACATCAGGTACAGCTTATGAAGGATGTGGCGATGCTGGATCAGATGTATGAACAGAATCTGACGTATTTTAAAGAGCTGTCCATGTATATTCTGGCAGGTAAGAAGAAACTGCATCAGGTAAGGACGACAGAATTGCCCCAGCTGGTGGAAAAAGCAAAATTGTCAGGACTTCCCGAGGATGCGCAGGCAGCAAAAGATCTGGAAGGGCTGTGTAATCGATTTGAGAAAAAAATCCATGACCTGGAACTGACCCGTATGATCTCTATTCAGACAGCTCCGCAGATTCGTCTGGTACAAAACAGCGATACGATGATGGTGGAAAAGATTCAGTCTACCGTTGTGAATACGATACCGCTGTGGAAAAGCCAGATGGTATTGGCGCTCGGTGTGGAACATGCGTCTCAGGCAGCGCAGGCGCAGCGGCAGGTGACGGATATGACGAATCAGCTTCTGCGAAAAAATGCGGAGATGCTTAAGATGGCATCGGTGGAGAGCGCCAAAGAATCTGAGAGAGGCGTCGTGGATCTGGAAACCCTTCAGAATACCAATGCAGCCTTGATATCTACGCTGGATGAGGTGATGCAGATTCAGGCTGACGGCAGAGCAAAGAGACAGGCTGCCGAGGCAGAATTGCGCAAGATGGAAGATGAATTGAAACAGAAACTTCTGGAGATCAGATAACAGAAAGTGGAGTGAGAATATGTATCGGGATCATACAAGAACAATCAAAATAGGAGATCGGGTGATCGGTGGAGGAAATCCTGTGCTGATTCAGTCGATGACCAATACCAGAACGGAAGATGTGGAACAGACCGTAAAGCAGATTTTGGAGCTGGAGCGGGCGGGCTGTGAGATCATCCGGTGTGCCGTACCCACCATGGAGGCGGCAAAAGCGCTGGCTGAGATTAAAAAGCAGATTCATATCCCGCTGGTGGCAGATATTCATTTTGACTATAAACTGGCTATTGCAGCTATGGAAAACGGAGCAGATAAGATCCGTATCAATCCGGGAAATATCGGCAGCAGGGAACGGATTCAGGCGGTAGTGGATGTGGCAAAAGAGCGGAACATTCCTATTCGAGTGGGAGTAAACAGCGGTTCTCTGGAAAAAGAGCTGGTGGAAAAATATCACGGTGTGACGGCGGAAGGTCTGGTGGAGAGCGCTCTCGATAAAGTACATATCATTGAGAAAATGGGCTATGACAAGCTGGTGATCAGCATAAAATCTTCCGATGTGATGATGTGTGCCCGGGCGCATGAGCTGATTGCTGAGAAGACGGATTATCCTCTGCATGTGGGGATCACGGAGGCTGGAACCCTGTTTTCCGGGAATATCAAGTCAGCAGTAGGGCTCGGAATTATTCTCTATCAGGGAATCGGAGATACGATCCGGGTTTCTCTTACCGGCGATCCTTTGGAAGAGATTAAGTCAGCAAAGAGAATCCTGAAAACACTGGGACTTCGTCAGGGAGGGATTGAGGTAGTATCCTGTCCCACCTGCGGAAGAACGCAGATCGATCTGATCGGTCTTGCCAATCAGGTAGAAAATCTGGTGCAGGATATTCCGCTGGATATTAAAGTGGCTGTGATGGGCTGCGTGGTAAATGGTCCGGGAGAGGCGAAAGAGGCAGATATCGGAATTGCCGGAGGCAAGGGAGAAGGACTTCTTATCAAGAAGGGCGAGATCGTTCGAAAAGTACCGGAGGATCAGCTTTTGCAGGCGCTGCGGGAGGAACTGTTACACTGGCATGAAAATTCAGAAGAAGTGGTGAAACCATGACAGAAAAAGAATTTCTGGATGTATTTCCTCAGCTGAAGGTGGAGCCTCAGCTGGAGGAATTGTTAAAAACTGTAAAGGTAAGAAAAGTAGCTGTAAACCCGCAGAAGGATTGTCTGCGGGTTTATATCGTGAGTTCCCAGTGGATTCAGAAAAAATATATTTACGATCTGGAAGCATCGATTAAGGAGCAATTCTTTCAGAACGCTCCGTTAAAGGTGAAAATTATTGAAAAATTTCAGCTTTCCCGTCAGTATACCCCGGAAAATTTTCTTGCTGTATATCGTCCCAGTATTTTGCTGGAATTAAAGCAATACAGTATTTTGGAATATAATATGTTCGCTACGGCGGATATTCGTTTTTCGGACCCGGAAACCATGGAGCTTTTGATGACGGATTCAGTGATCGCCCGAGAGAGGGAGTATGAATTGATCCGTGTGTTGGAGAAGATTTTCTGCGAGCGGTGCGGGTTTAATTTGAAAGTGTATCCCTTTTATCATCAGCCGGTGGAAAGTAAGGTGCGCAAAAACAGCGAACTTCGCATTATGGAGGAGGCGCGCCAGATTCTTCTGCATTCCAAAGTAGGGCAGAAACAGATGGGAATGGTTTCTGCAAATCCGGGACCGGAAGAAGGTCTTCCCTGGGACGAGGGAGGCGCAGCAGTTCCCGCTGCGCCGAATGGAGCCCAGAAGGATGCCGGGGAAGGCAAAACAGCAGCTTCAGGAAAAGGGATGCAGCCTTCCTCTGAAAAATCAGGTGGAAATGCTGGAAAAAATGGTGGAAGATACGGTGGAAAAGGAAGCTTCCAGAGAGGACGGTTTGGAGACAATGGGGGGGGTTCTCGTTCTCTGAAACGTTCCGACAATCCAGACGTCCTTTATGGAAGAGATTTTGATGACGATACGATCACCATAGATTCTATTTCAGGAGAGATGGGAGAGGTGACGATCCGGGGGCAGGTAACTTCGGTGGAGGCGAGAGAAATCCGCAATGAAAAGACCATTTATATGTTTAATATCACCGATTTTACCGATACCATCACGGTAAAGATTTTTCTTCATAATGAGCAGGTTCCGGAGATCAGCGGCGCCATCAAAAAGGGCGTATTTTTGAAATTGAAAGGCGTGACGACCATTGATAAGTTCGATCATGAGATTACCATCGGTTCTTTGGCGGGTATTAAGAAAATTTCTGATTTTACGACCAGCCGTATGGATAACAGCCCGGAAAAGAGGGTGGAACTGCACTGTCATACGAAAATGAGCGATATGGATGGGGTGACAGACGCCAGTGTGCTAGTAAAAAGGGCTTATAAATGGGGACATCCGGCCATCGCGATCACTGATCATGGGGTGGTGCAGTCCTTTCCGGAGGCAAATCATGCCTATGACGATATTGTCAGTGATTATCGAAAATCGTATCAGAAGGAACATCCCGAAGCCACCAAGGAGGAACTAAAACAGGTTTATCCGCCGTTTAAAGTTATCTACGGGGTGGAGGCTTATCTGGTAGACGACATGAAAGGGATGGTAAGCGGCAGCAGGGGACAGAGTATGGAAGAAGCTTTTGTGGTCTTTGATATTGAGACGACAGGTTTCAGTCCCGTGTCCAATCGTATCATAGAAATCGGCGCTGTCCGGGTGGAAAAAGGTTCGATCGTAGATCGTTTTTCTGTCTTTGTAAATCCCCAGGTACCTATTCCATTTAAAATTGAGCAGCTCACGGGAATCAATGACGGCATGGTGGTGGATGCGGAAACTATAGAAGAAGTACTGCCGAAGTTTCTGGAGTTTTCAGAAGGGGCGGTTATGGTAGCCCATAATGCAGGATTTGATATGAGTTTCATTATAGAAAACTGTAAGCGGCAGGGCATAGAACGGGAGTTTACCTATGTAGATACTGTGGGAATGGCGCGGATGCTTTTGCCGGGACTGAATCGTTTTAAGCTGGATACCGTGGCGAAAGCTTTGAATATTCCGCTGCTCAATCATCATCGGGCGGTGGATGACGCTGCCTGTACCGCAGAAATTTTCGTGAAATTTATCGCCATGTGCAGAGAACGGGATATTGAAAATCTGGATCAGCTCAATGAGGCGGGAAAATTATCGGAGCATACCATTAAGAAATTGCCTACTTATCATGCGATTATCCAGGCAACCAGTGAGGAGGGAAGGGTGAACCTGTACCGTCTGGTGTCAAAGTCTCATCTGGATTATTATAACCGGCGACCCCGGATTCCCAAGAGCGTA
>HF995389.1:26056-33622 GCA_000432335.1 Firmicutes bacterium CAG:646 | reverse complement strand
GATGATCGGTTCTGCCTGTGAGGCGGGAGAATTATTTCAGGCGATTTTGCGGGATGAACCGGAATCGGAAATTGCCCGGCTGGTGGATTTTTATGATTATCTGGAAATCCAGCCCATCGGCAATAATATGTTTATGCTGCGGGATGAAAAGCAGGAGGATATCACTTCCGAGGAAGATCTGCGGAACTTAAACCGTCGGATCGTCAAGCTGGGCGAGCAGTTTCAAAAGCCGGTGGTGGCTACCTGCGACGTACATTTTATCGACCCGGAAGATGAGATTTATCGCCGGATCATTATGACAGGAAAAGGCTTCAGTGATGCGGATGATCAGGCGCCGCTGTATCTTCGGACGACGGAGGAAATGCTGAAGGAATTTGAGTATCTGGGACCGGAAAAGGCGGAAGAGGTGGTGATCACCAATCCCCGGAAGATCGCAGATCAGTGTGATCGGGTGTGCCCCATCCGGGATGGAAAATTCCCTCCTATCATTGAAAATTCTGATGGTATGCTCCGGGATATCTGTTATAATCGAGCTCACGAGATTTACGGGGAGAATCTTCCCGATATTGTATCTGCCCGTCTGGAGAGAGAGCTGAACTCCATTATTTCCAATGGATATGCGGTAATGTATATCATTGCTCAGAAGTTGGTGTGGAAATCCAACGAGGACGGCTATCTGGTGGGGTCCCGTGGTTCTGTAGGGTCTTCTTTTGTGGCAACAATGGCGGGAATCACGGAGGTAAATCCTCTGAGCCCTCATTATTACTGTGAGAAATGTCATTACTATGATTTTGATTCCCCGGAAGTGAAGGCGTATTCCGGAAGGGCAGGGTGCGATATGCCGGATGCCGTGTGCCCGCAGTGTGGAGCGCCTCTTATTAAGGCGGGATTTGACATCCCTTTTGAGACATTTTTGGGATTTAAGGGAAATAAAGAGCCGGATATCGACTTGAATTTTTCGGGAGAATATCAGAGTAAGGCTCATAAATATACAGAGGTAATCTTTGGCGCAGGGCAGACTTTCCGTGCGGGAACGATTGGTACGCTGGCAGATAAGACGGCTTTCGGTTATGTGAAAAACTATTATGAGGAGCGGGGCGTTCACAAGAGAAATTGCGAGATTGACCGGATCGTACAGGGCTGTACGGGAATCCGGCGGACTACCGGACAGCATCCGGGAGGCATTATTGTACTTCCCTTTGGGGAGGATATCAATTCCTTCACTCCGGTACAGCACCCGGCAAATGATGTGAATACCGATATTGTGACAACACATTTTGACTATCATTCCATCGATGCGAACTTGCTGAAACTGGATATTCTGGGACACGATGATCCTACCATGATCCGCATGATGGAGGACCTTACCGGATTGGATGCTCAGACGATTCCTCTGGACGATCAGTCGGTGATGTCGTTGTTTAAGAGTACGGAAGCTCTGGGGATCACCCCGGAAGATATCGGAGGATGTCCTCTGGGATGTCTGGGAATCCCGGAATTTGGAACGGATTTCGTTATCCAGATGTTGATTGATACGAAGCCGACTTCTTTTTCTGATCTGGTGCGTATCTCCGGTCTGTCCCATGGAACGGATGTGTGGCTGGGAAATGCCCAGACGCTGATCGAGGAGGGAAAGGCTACGATTTCCACTGCTATTTGTACCCGTGACGATATTATGATCTATCTGATCAACAAAGGGCTGGAGAGTGAACTTTCCTTTACCATCATGGAGAGCGTGCGAAAGGGAAAAGGGCTGAAGCCGGAGTGGGAAGAAGAAATGAAAGCTCATGATGTGCCGGATTGGTATATCTGGTCCTGCAAAAAGATCAAATACATGTTCCCGAAGGCTCATGCGGCGGCTTACGTTATGATGGCATACCGGATCGCTTACTATAAGATTTTTTATCCCCTGGCTTACTATGCGGCATATTTCAGTATCCGGGCGTCTGCATTTTCCTATGAACTGATGTGTATGGGAAGAGAACGTCTGGAATACTATATGGCTGACTACAAAAAGAGAAGCGACAGCCTTTCCAAAAAGGAGCAGGATACGTTGAAGGATATGAAAATCGTTCAGGAAATGTATGCCCGGGGTTATGATTTTACAGCGGTAGATCTGTATAAGGCGCAGGCACACCGGTTCCAGATCGTGGATGATAAGCTGATGCCCGCTTTGGACAGTATCGAGGGACTGGGAGATAAGGCGGCGGATGCGGTGGTGCTCGCCGCCCGGGACGGACAATTTTTATCAAAAGACGACTTCCGCCAGAGAACAAAAGTTAGCAAAAACGTCATTGACTTTATGGACGATCTCCATATCTTCGGGGATATCCCGGAATCCAATCAGATATCGCTGTTTGATTTTCAGTGATGTTTGCTGATAGAAGTGAGAAATTATACTTTTTTGGAAAGTTTGAAAAAGTGTCACCATTTCCTGCGTTGCTTTTGCAACAATTCCTTTGGAAAATAGAATAATTTTGTTGAGAAATATTACAAAATTACAGATTTCAAAAAATGTCACCATCTTTTTCGGAGAAAAGTGGTGACATTTTTTGAAGTCAGGAAAAAAGTATCTTTTTAATGGTAAAATAAGGAATTTTCAGAGAAAAATCACTTGGATTTCACTGAAAAGCGGTGACACTTTTTAAACTTTCTAAAAAAGTATATATTTATGCAAGTAACTCTTTAAAGGCTTTCAGCAGCCGGTTATTATCCTCTGGTTTCATAATACAAAATCTCACATAGCGGTCATCCAGGAAGGGGAAGGTGGAGCAGTCCCGGATCATCAGTCCCTGACGGATACAGTGGTCGAACAAGTCTTGTGAACTCACATCGGGACGGCGGATCCGCATCAGGATGAAGTTTGCCTGGGGTTCATAAACGGTTACGCTGTCCCAGGTTTTAAGTTCCTGATAGATGCGGTCGCGTTCCCCATTGATCAGTTCTCTTGTATGGCAGATATACGCTTCATCGGGAAACATCAGGCGTCCTGCAATCTCAGCAAGGGAATTGATCGTCCAGGGATTTTTTCGGGTATTGATCGATTTTATAAGATCCTGATTGCCGGTGATGGCGTAGCCAAGCCGCAGACCGGGAGCCGCAAAGAATTTGGAAGTACCCCGGAGAATAATCAGGTTGCTGTAGTAATTTGTCAAAGGTACCGCAGTGATATGAGAAACTTCCGGCGCAAATTCCACATAGGTTTCATCAATCATAACAAAAATCCCATATTGCAGGCAGGTGTCCAGAATCCGGCGCATCTGACTGCCGGAAATTGCCGTGGAGGTGGGATTGTTTGGATTACAGAGAACCAGAAGATCCAGTTGGTCAGACAGAGTATGGCAGAAATCATCTACATGGATGGAAAAATCCATCTCCTCTTTTAAGGGATAGTAGAGGGTTGAACCGCCGCCCAGTGTGATCTCCCGCTCGTATTCCGAGTAAGTAGGTCCAAGAATCAGCGCTTTTTTCGGGTGGCGCGTCTGAATAAAAAGAGAGATCAATTCTGTGGAACCATTTCCCACGATTACATTTTCCGGCTGGGTGTGGGCATAATCTGCAATGCACTGGCGCAGAGCAGTATATTCCCGATCGGGGTAAGTGGTGATGGCATCGAGATTTTCTGCAAGAGCAGCCTTTAGGTGATAAGAAATCCCCAGAGGATTTACGTTGGCGCTGAAACTGACAATCTGCTCTTTTTTGATGTGATAGCAGGCTTCGATGGCTTCCAGATCGCTGCCATGAAAGTGATCTTTATGTTTTATCATATACATTCCTCTTTCCTTGCATCACTACCCGGGGTAGTGTATAATAATTAGCATCTAGTTTTATTATAGTAATATCAGATCATTAGTCAAGGTGAGAAAACATAAGTGCAGGTGATACTTTGAAGAGAAGAATGGAACAGTTACTAAACGGAAGATTTGAATATGAAGTACCCAAGCTGGTTCTCTCGGATACAAACATCACTGTCAGAACAAAGGCAGGGGAGAATTACAGAGGGGAATTGTTTGTTGGAGCGGAGGATAATCGCAGGATTAAAGGAATGGTCATGTCCTCCAGCCGGCGTATTTTGCTGGCAAAAGAGAAGTTTTCAGGAAATACAGTGTGTATTCCTTATGGAGTGGACGTGAAGGGACTGGCGGCAGGAGACTGCCTGGAATCAGTAATTACCATCAACAGCAGTCTGGGCGAGTATCAGATTCCTGTTCGGGTGGAAGTGGCGGATGCTCAGATCACGACTTCTCAGGGAGAGATCCGGACGTTGGATGAATTTGTAAAATTGGCGCAAAAGGATTATCGGGAGGCGTTTCGCCTGTATACCAGCGAGCGCTTTATGGAAATTCTTCAGGGAGCAGATCAGGTTTATCGGACTTTATATAAGGGAATGTCCCAAAATCCGGTGACGTATCAGCATATGGAAGAGTTTCTGATCGGTGCAGGGAAGAAAGAACCGGTACAGATTCATCTGGACAGAGAAGAAAAGGATATGGAGCGGATAGAGAGTACGCTGAAGGATTCCGTGTATCTTTATAAAAATAACTGGGGTTACGCCAGTATGGAAGTGGAAACCCGAGGGGATTTTCTGCAGGTGGAGAAGAAGGTGATCACTTCTGAGGATTTTATCGGAAGTGTATACGAACTGGAATATCTGGTAAAGAAGGAATGTCTGGGACAGGGGAAAAAATATGGACAGATCCGAATTAAAACAGTTTACGGAACTCTTGTCTATGAGGTGACTGCCTGCGGGAAATCGGAGTACAGTCTGAATACCCGGAGTCAGGAAAAGAAGGCGCAGCTCAGGATCGCCAGATGGTATGAACAGTATCGTCTGAAAGCAATCACTGCCGAACAGTGGAAATCCCAGACGCTGGAGGAACTGGAACAGTTGAAAAATATGGGGTGCTATTTCCCGAAGCAACAGTTGATGGAAACTTTTGTTCAGTATGAGACCGGGGATATTCCCAAAGCTATGGCGGCTCTCTGGTCTTTGCGGAGCATGGAATTTTCCCAGGAACAGATGGAAGAAGAAGGCGTTTATCTTGCGCTGGCGGTGCGGATCGGAGTGGCGGCAGAAGAACAGAAAGAACAGGCGGAAGACAGAATTGCAAATCTGTATCGGATGAATCCCAGAAGTCGGATTTTGCTGGAGGTCCTTTTAAAGACCGAGGAGGAGTACCGCAATTCCACAGCGAGACAGCTCTATATGATGGAGGAATTGTATCATCTGGGCTGTACCAGCCCGTTTCTGTATCTGGACGCTTATGAGAAGCTGGTACAGGAGGAGAGCCATCTGAAAAAATTGTCTCCTTTTATGGTACAGACCCTTATTTATGGAGCACAGAAACAGGGGCTGACTCAGGAACTGACTCTGCGGATCGGGCATCTGGCGAAATATGTAAAAGCATTCCATAAAAGTATTTATCGGTTATTAGTGCTTTGCTATGAGGCACATCCCGGGAAAAATCTGGTGGACAGTATCTGCAAATATATCATGAAGGGGCAGCCGGGGAAAAAAGAATATTTCCGCTGGTATGCTCTGGCAGTGGAACAGGATATCCGCATTACCAGGCTGTATGAATATTATATTGAAACGATGCCGGAGGGGTATCAAAACGTGTTGCCTCAGGTGATCCGGATGTATTTTGTATATAATAATACTCTGAGCAGCAGGAAAAGAGCATCGGTGTATGCCAATGTGATACGAAACAAAGAGGTGGATAAAGCTACTTACCAGAGCTATAAAAAAGCGATGGAGCAGTTTGCGCTGGAATCGCTGGAACAGGGAAAGATCAGTCAGGATTATGCGGCTATTTATCAGGAATGTATTGAGAAGATCACCAGTGTGGCCATGGGAGAAGCTATGTCCCGGGTGATTTTTGCCTATCGGATTTACTGCGATGATCCCAAAATCCGCAAAGTGATCGTGTGTCATGGAGAACTGGAGCAGGAGGAATGCTATCCCTGCAATGACGGGGCAGCTTACATTTATCTGTATACGCCTCAGGCGAAGATAATATTTGAAGACGAGAAACGGAGAAGATATGCAGCTACCGTGGATTATAATCTTCAAAAACTGATGGAAGAGCAGGAATATGTAAAACAATGTATGGCGCTGGATGTGGCGAATCCAGGTCTTTTGCTCCATATATGCGGCGGTGGTGACAGTGCGGGAGAGGTGAAGGTGCGTAATCTGGGCTGTTATCAGCATGTGGCGCAGACTATGGCTTTTACGGAAGAGTATCGTCATCGGATCTGCCGGAAGATTCTGGAATATTATGCAGCCCATGCGGGAGACGATACGCTGGACAGTTATCTGAGAGAAATGGATTATCTCACATTTGCCCGGGTAGATAAGGTATTGCTGGGAGAAATCCTGATTGAAAAGGGTATGTATGAGAGAGCCTTTACTATTGTGAGTCAGTATGGATATGAAGGAATTCGGACTGAAAGTCTGGTGATGCTGGCAAGCCGCATGATCCTTCGGACGGAATTTGTGGAAAATGAAGAATTGGTATATCTCTGTCTCCATGTATTTGAAGAAGGAAAATATGACGATATTATTTTGACGTATCTCAGCGATAATCTGATGGGACCGGTGGAAGAAATGGCTCTTTTGTGGGAACGGATGCAGGGCTTCCAGTTGGATACCTATGCGCTGGAGGAAGAAATTCTTCTTCTCGCCATGTTTGGGAGAGTATATCTGAAGAAAGGGCATGAAATTTTAAAAAGCTATATCCGTCAGAAAGGGAAACAGCAGGTGATTCTGGCGTACCTTTCCTTCTGCTCCTACGAGTATTTTCTGGGAGATCAGCAGATGGACAGCTATATTTTTGAATGTCTGGAAATTTGCTGTCAGCGGGAATGGGAGCTGGATAAGATCTGTCGGCTGGCATTACTGAAATATTATGCAGAGATGAAGCGGATTTCGGAGAAGCAGTCGCCGCTCGTTCGGAGAATTTTGGAGGAGTGCAGTGAGGCAGGACTGCGGTTTGCCTTTTTCCACCAGCTTCCATCCTGTTATACCAAGCCTTATCAGCTGGATGATAAACAGTTTGTGGAGGAGCATTTTCCGGCGAAAGCCCGGGTGATGATCCACTACTGCATGGAGAACGGGGAAGAAGAGGCAGTATTTAAGAGCGAACCGATGAAGAATATGTATCAGGGGATTTTTGTGAAAGAATTTCTCCTGTTTTACGGGGAGACCCTTCGGTATTATCTCACCGTGGAACAGGAAAAAGAAACCTGGCAGACGGAAGAGAAAACTCTTCGACTGGAAGATACTGTGTGGGAGGGGAATTCCCGATATCAACTGATCAATCAGATGTTGGCAGGAAGAATCTTGGATCAGGAGCTGCCGCTGGAAAAAGCCATGGAACAGTATCTGGAGAGAGAATGTCTGGCAGAAAAACTATTTCCGGTGATGGAATGACAAAGCGGCTGCTGTATACGCGGGAAGCATGATCCTGCAAACAGCAGCGCGAATACGCAGGTGGAGGCAATACGATGAACGAAGTCAGAAATATTATTGTAGGATTTGATCTGGGAGAAAAAGTCTCACAGCTA
>HF995389.1:16046-25994 GCA_000432335.1 Firmicutes bacterium CAG:646 | reverse complement strand
TATGAAAGTGGGAACCGGACAGTATGCGTTTCCCAATTGCCTGAGTAAGAAACCGGGAGAAGAGGAATGGCATTTTGGGCTGGAAGTAGAGTATTTTGTCCGGCAGCAGGAAGAAATTTACCTGGACAATCTGTATGAGATATGTTCTCATGGGAAAAAAGTGATAGTAGACGGAGAGGAGCGGAAAGCCGGAGAACTTTTGAGTATTTTTATAGGAAATGCCCTTCGGATTCTGGGAGTACCGGACCCGGTCAAAAGTGTCAGCGGACTGATGATCACCACGCCCAGACTGACCAGAGAACTGGTGGAAAATGTGAGAGACGCCTGCTGGCATATGGGATTTCCAAGAAACAGATGCTTTCTGCAAAGTTATGAGGAGAGTTTTTATTACCATACGTTGTATCAAAAGGGAGAAATATGGAGCAGAAAGGTAGGCTTATTTACTTTTGATCAGGATGAGGTGACGTATTCCAGTCTGGAAATAGACAGAAAAACAAAGCCGGTGCAGGTAAGTGTAAAGAAGGGGAAACACGTGACGCTGCATCAGACGCCGGTGGAAAGAGATTTTGATTTTTATGAGCTGATACAGGAATCTTTGGGAAATGAAGTATTTTCCAGCATTTTTCTGGTGGGGGAGGGATTTGATAAAGAATGGGCGACCCGGTCGGTACCGCTTCTATGCCGCCATCAGCGTCATGTATTTTATGGAAATAATCTGTTTGCCAAGGGAGCCTGTTATGGAGCAAAAGAAAAAGTAGAAGAGCGGAATCTGAAAGGTTATCTGTATGTGGGCGGCGATCTGGTGCGGATCAATGTGGGAATGGAAATGACCGTTTTTGGAACGCCCGCCTACCATTCGCTGATCAGCGCAGGAGTCAACTGGTATGAGGCTGTTGGAGACTGCGAGATCCTTCTGGACGATACCCAGGAGCTGACCTTTGTGGTGACCGATATGGAAAACAGCAGAAAAGACCGGTACAGCATGAAATTACCGGGACTTCCGGAACGCCCGCCGAAGGCTACCCGGCTGCATCTGCACCTGGAATTCGAATCTGCGGGTCGGTGCAGGATTGATGTGGAGGATATGGGATTTGGAGAAATGTATCCCAGCTCCGGGTTGGTATGGCATGAAAAAATGAAAGGTTAGGAGGGGCAGAATGAGCGGATATATTTTATGTCAGGTAAAACGGGCCAGACTGCCTTATTATATCGAAAATATCAGTACGAATATTTATTCTATAGAAGAATTATGTTTTTATCTTTATCACAACATTTATCTTCTGGATTCCACAATCCTGAATGAAGAACTCTGCTTTTGGATACGGGACGAGCTGGGATTGAAAAAACTGGCGCAGAAGCTGTACAGTCTTTTGGATGATGAGGTAAAAGTGGGAGATTTTATCCTGCCGATATTTAAAGAGATCAACTATCTGTCCCTGGAAGAATTTCGCAGACTGAATCAGCAGATACAGAAAATAGCCCAGGAACCGGAAGTGCTTCGCCAGAAATTAAAAGGCGATTATCTGATGGAGCATGGAAAATATGTAAATGCCATCAAGGTATACCAAAAGGCGCTGTTTGAGAAACAGGAAAAGCACTCTTCAGAGCAGGATCAGTTGGGCGGACAGTTTGTGGGCGGAATCTATCACAATATGGGATGCGCCTATGCGAGACTGTTTCAGATGGAAGAGGCGATTGGCTGCTTTTCCAAAGCATATGAACATTTGAGAACCATGGGTTCCATCAAAAGCTATCTTTACGCCGTATATATGGAGCGAGGAGAGGAAGGCTTTGAGAAAAAAGCCCGGGAACTGAGCGTTGAAGGAGAACAGCGGGAAGAAATTCTTGGAGAGATCAAAAAGACGGCAGGAGAAATCTATGAAACCCGGGACGGTCAGGACTACATCAAGGCGCTGGCAGAAAAGCGGCAGGGGCATCAGGACGCCTACCACAAAATGCTGGATGATATGCTGCTGCGTATGACAAAAGAGTATCACCGGAGTACAGGCTATTGAGTTTCGACAAGGGTTACGGTGAACGGAGGGAACCGCAACTTTGGCTTGCGTTTCCAATTTGAGTAATATATAATGAAGTAGATATTTAGGTCAAGAACATGATAAAAAGGAGAGCGTTATGAGTACAGACAGATATGTAAGTCCACTTTCAGAACGATATGCCAGCAAGGAGATGCAGTATATTTTCTCACCGGATATGAAATTCCGCACATGGAGAAGATTATGGATTGCTTTGGCAGAGACAGAGAAAGAACTGGGACTTCCCATTACGCAGGAACAGATCGATGAGCTGAAAGCGAACAAGGATAATATTAATTACGACGTGGCGAAAGAAAGAGAGCGTCAGGTGCGTCATGATGTTATGTCTCACGTATATGCTTATGGAGTGCAGTGTCCGAAAGCAAAGGGAATCATTCATCTGGGAGCAACTTCCTGTTATGTGGGTGACAATACAGATATTATTGTAATGGCGGAAGCGCTGAAGCTGGTAAAGAAAAAACTGGTGAATGTGATCGCAGAGCTGGCAAAATTTGCAGAAGAACATAAGAATCTTCCTACTCTGGCATTTACCCATTTTCAGCCTGCTCAGCCGACTACAGTAGGAAAACGTGCAACTTTATGGATGCAGGAATTTATGCTGGATCTGGAAGACCTGGATTTTGTTCTGAGTACTCTGAAATTATTAGGTTCCAAGGGAACGACAGGAACACAGGCAAGCTTTTTGGAATTATTTGACGGAGATCAGGAGACGATTGATAAGATTGATCCTATGATCGCGGAAAAGATGGGATTTAAGGAGTGTTATCCGGTTTCCGGACAGACATATTCCAGAAAAGTAGATACGAGAGTTCTGAACGTGCTGGCAGGTATTGCGGCGAGCGCTCACAAATTCTCCAACGATATCCGTCTCCTGCAGCATTTGAAAGAAGTGGAAGAACCTTTTGAGAAGAGTCAGATCGGTTCCTCCGCCATGGCATATAAGAGAAATCCTATGAGAAGTGAGAGAATCGCTTCCCTTTCCCGTTTCGTTATGGTGGATGCGCTGAATCCGGCAATCACCTCCGCCACTCAGTGGTTTGAGAGAACGCTGGATGATTCCGCAAACAAACGTCTGTCTGTACCGGAAGGATTTTTGGCGGTGGACGGTATTCTGGATCTGTGTCTGAATGTGGTAGACGGTCTGGTGGTATATCCGAAAGTAATCGAGAAGAGACTTCGTTCGGAACTTCCATTTATGGCTACAGAAAACATTATGATGGATGCAGTAAAAGCTGGTGGAGACCGTCAGGAGCTGCATGAGAGAATCCGTGAACTTTCCATGGAAGCAGGAAAGACAGTGAAAGTGGAAGGAAAAGATAACAATCTTCTGGAACTGATCGCAGCAGACCCGGCGTTTAATCTTACGCTGGAAGAGCTGGAAAAGACCATGGACCCGGCAAAATATACGGGACGCGCGGCCGTACAGGTAGATGCGTTCCTGGACAAGGTTGTAAGACCGATGCTGAAAGAAAATGAAGAGCTGCTGGGAATGACAGCAGAAATTAACGTATAAAGTCTTTGGTGATTTTATAAACAATAAGAATCGCTCATGGGAATCTGTTGATCGGATATCCTGTGGGCGGTTCTTTATTTGGGGCAGTTGTTTTGAAAGAGAATGGGGCAGGTTTATGGAAACGATAGAAAAAGAAAGGGAATGGAAAGAAGAAGGGATGCGGAACGGGAAAATGTTCGTACTTCCTACGGAATCTTTTCAGGAATATGTGGAACATCCGCTGGTAAAATCGCTGTATCTTACGGACGTGGGATATTATCCCCGGGCGAAGGGGCATTTTCGTGAGCGAAAAGAAGGAATTGAAGAATACATCTTACTGTATTGTACGGAAGGAAGAGGAACGGTGGAGATAGAAGGAAAAAAGTATCTGCTGGAACCGAATCAGGCATTTTGCATTCCGCATTTTAAAGGTCACCGATACTATGCCAGTGAGGAAGAACCCTGGAGTATTTTATGGGTTCATTTTAAAGGAGAGAATACCCGGTATTTTCCGGTGGAGGAATACAAAACGGTGACATTTACTTCTCCTCATGCGCCGGAACGGATGCATTTTTTATTTGATTCACTGTTTCGGGTATTGGAAGGAAATTATACATTGGGGAATTTTATTTACATTTCACAGGTATTGGCGATGATTTTAGCTGAGATATATCATCGGGAAAAGATACATACTACGCAGGAACAGAATAAGCATGTGACAGATGTGATTCGTTATATGTATAAGCATTTATATGAGAACCTTTCTCTGGAAAAAATTGCGGAGGAATTTGAGTTGTCGAAGAGTTATTTGAATGCAATTTTTCAGAAATACACCCAACATGCACCGATGGACTTTTTTCTACATTTGAAAATGAAAAGAGCCTGCCGGATGCTGCGGACAACGGATTACTATGTGTATGAGGTGGCGCAGAAAATGGGCTATACGGATCAATATTACTTTTCCAGAATATTTAAAAGGATTGTGGGAATGTCACCGAAGGAATATAAGAGAAGTGATAGATACTATTGAATTTGAAAATAAAATCCTTTAGGGGAAATCTGGGAAAGGAGGGCAAACTTTATGACTGATTTTGAATTGCTCTCCATCGTACTGATGATACTTGGTATCGTAGTATCGATTTTGATTGCGTACATAGATCATACAAAGAAGTAACCGCCCCGGCCAAGGAAACGGTTACTTTTTAAAAAGTATACATATATCTTTGGACTAACCGCTTATCGGTAGTGTCTTTTTCTATTCTCATTCTATCAGAGATAAAAAAAGTTGTCAAATTCCTTTTGAGTTTTTGGATAAAGAAATGAAAATAAGTTTATAGGAGAACATAGCGCTCTCAAAGTAATATTTTGAAAGTGCTATGTTCTTTATTTTAAAAGGTGTTCTGTACAATACGGTTTTCAGGGATTTTTCGGTTTGGTAAATATAAGAATATGGAATATAATCCATTAGATGGATGCTTGCAGGAAAGGTATGTATAAGGAGGAGGTAGTATATGGAGTATAGCATCTCAGAGAAAGATCGTCAGATTTTGCGGGAGTTGGCGAAAAAGCAGTTGGAGTTTCATCACAAAGAAAAAAATCAGAAAAGAATCGAAGAATGGTATCGTCACAATGCGCTTTTAGGAGATCGCCCCATGATTCATCTGGAGGCGGGGACTTTTCAGGAGGAATTTCTGCCGGGGCGGCTGCAGTGTCAGGGCGAGTTCGCCCGTCAGGTAGAAGGGAAGCTCTATGAAAATTTTCAGAATCAGGAGTTGTTTGATGATGACCGGGTAACGCCGGATTTCTTTCAGGTGAATTACGATACCTTTTTCCGCCTGTTTGATATTCAGATTGAGGTGGAACATACGAAGGTAGGAGAAAATGAAAGTCTGGGGCATCATTTTGTATCGGTAGTGGAAGATCTGGAAGATGATTATCACAAATTAAAACCCACGATTTTCGGGGTGGATCTGGAAAGTACGCAGAAAAGATTCGATGCTATACAGGAGGCGATTGGTGACGTTCTTCCAGTCAGAATGGGAATGGATTGCCTTTACAGCGTACCTACCCAGATGTTGGTACATTTTATGAGCATGGAAAATATGATGTTCAATATGTATGATTATCCGGAATTGTTTAAAGAAATGATGGACCGGATTGCAGAAGATACGTTGGCGTATTACAAATTTTTGGAAGAGAAGCGTCTGATTCTTCCCACGGTATCATATGAAGGTGTGGGACAGGGGACATGGGCATTTACGAAAGAACTGCCGGACTACGATCAGGTGGGAAAACGGGTATTTACCCCAAAAGACGTATGGGGCTTTATGGATTCTCAGGAAACCGTGGGGATTTCACCGGAAATGTATGAAGAGTTTATTTTTCCATGTTATAAGAAAATATCCAGTCAGTACGGTATTTTATCTTACGGCTGCTGTGAGCCGGTGCATCCTATCTGGGATAACTGTATCAGCAAGCTGGAAAACCTCAGAAAGGTATCCATTTCTCCATGGTGTGATGAACAATTTATGGGAGAACGGCTGCGGGGCGGGAAGGTGATCTATCAGAGAAAGCCAAGTCCTAATTTTCTGGGAGTAGGAACAGAGTTAGATGAAGAAGCATTTCGCAAGCATATGGACGAGACGCTGGAAGCGGCAAAGGGATGTAAGCTGGAGATTACCCAGAGAGATGTGTACATGATCAATAAAGATATTTCCAAGGCACGCAGATATGTAAGCATTATCCGGGAAGAAATTGCAAAACACTGGAATGCGTAAAAATATTTATTAATATATTTTATAATTGCCTATGTTTTATAAGTAATAATAAGTTTTGCTTATAACAAAAAAGGTGTATAATACTACTGTATTCGAATCAAAGGAACCTATATCAGGAGGTAAATACATGATTAAAGCAGTTGTTGGAGCAAACTGGGGAGACGAAGGGAAAGGTAAGATCACGGATATGCTTGCCAAGGAGGCAGATATTATCGTGCGTTTTCAGGGAGGAGCTAATGCAGGTCATACCATAGTGAACGATTATGGAAAATTTGCATTGCACACACTTCCTTCCGGTGTTTTTTATAACCATACTACCAGCGTTATCGGAAATGGCGTAGCTTTGAACGTACCGTTACTGTTTGAGGAGATTCAGGGAATCGTAGACCAGGGAGTGCCGGCGCCGAAGATTCTGGTATCAGACCGGGCGCAGATGGTGATGTCCTACCACATTTTATTTGACCAGTATGAAGAAGAACGCCTGGGCGGAAAATCGTTTGGATCTACAAAATCCGGAATTGCACCTTTTTATTCCGATAAATTTGCCAAGATCGGTTTTCAGGTGAGCGAGCTTTTTGATGAGGAAGCGTTACAGGAAAAAGTGGAGAGAATCTGTGAGACAAAGAATGTAATGTTGGAACATCTTTATCATAAACCGCTGTTAAAACCAGAGGATATTATGGAGGAACTGAGAGGGTACAGAAAGATGGTAGAGCCTTACGTTTGTGATGTGTCCCTGTATCTGTGGAATGCCCTGAAAGAGGGGAAAGAGATTCTTTTGGAGGGACAGTTGGGTTCTCTGAAAGACCCGGATCACGGAATCTATCCGATGGTTACTTCATCATCCACCTTAGCTGCTTATGGAGCAATCGGCGCAGGAGTACCTCCTTATGAAATAAAGAAAATCATTACGGTGTGCAAAGCTTATTCCAGCGCAGTAGGCGCAGGCGCTTTTGTGTCAGAGATCTTTGGAGAAGAGGCGGATGAACTGAGAAGACGGGGAGGCGACGGCGGAGAATACGGCGCAACCACAGGACGTCCCAGAAGAATGGGATGGTTTGACGTGGTAGCTTCCAAGTATGGATGTCGTATGCAGGGAACGACGGATGTGGCATTTACCGTTTTGGATGTTCTGGGATATCTGGAAGAAATTCCTGTTTGCGTAGGATACGAAATTGACGGTAAGATCACCACCGATTTCCCGACAACGACACTTCTGAAAAAAGCAAAACCGGTATATGAAGTACTGCCGGGATGGAACTGCGATATCCGAGGCATCAAAACATATGAGGAGCTTCCGGAAAACTGCAGAAAATATATTGAATTTATCGAAGAAAAAATAGGATTCCCCATCACGATGATCTCCAATGGTCCTGGTCGTGAGGATATTATCTATCGGTAAAAAAGCTGTCAATATAAATAGCGGCAGGAAAGAAGCTCTACTTCTTTCCTGCCGCTATTTATTTCCTTTATTTGGTATAATTGTCAAAATATCCCTGGATATAGATGATTGGTGTTCCCTTGTCTCCAGAACCGGAAGTTAAATCTGCCAGAGATCCCAGAAGGTCTGTCAGGCGTCTCGGGGTAGTTCCCTGAGTAACCATGGTGCCCTTCAGGCTTGCAGCTTTTTCATCTTTTTCGTGGATGTAATTTTTGATAGCTTCTTTCAGTTCATCTCCGGACAGATCGGCAAAATCATTATCCGCAAGATATTTTAACTTCACTTCGTTAGGAGTTCCCTCCAGACCGGAAGTATAAGCGGGAGAAACTACCGGGTCAGCCAGTTCCCAGATCTTTCCTACCGGATCTTTGAATGCGCCGTCGCCGTAAACCATAACTTCCACATTCTTTCCGGTTTTTTCCAGCATAGCAGCATGAATCGCCTGAACAACTTCTTCGCATTTGATAGGGAAGAGTTTTACAGTCTCTTCTGTAGCTTTGTTGGAACCAAGAAGTCCATAAGCGTCATTATAACCGCTGCCGTTGATGCTGTGAGTCATAATATCATCCAGAGCATAAACTTTTTCAGCGCCGTTGGCTTTCAGGATACGTTTTGTTCTCTGGCGCGTATGGATATCACAGGTAAGTACATTCTTTGTATAAGACAGGATTGCTTTTGGATTATTCGCAAAAATGATTTCCACTTCTGCGCCCGCATCCTGAATCAGCTGTTTATAGTATTCCACATAATCGACTCCTGTAAATACGTGCTTTTCGTAGCCAAACAGTTCTCTGTACTGGCTTTCCGTGAGAACATCAGACCATGGATTTACACCTTTTTCATCCATCAGATCCAGATCGATCAGATGATTTCCCACTTCATCGGAAGGATAGCTGAGCATCAGAACAATCTTCTTGCAGCCCATAGCGATTCCCTTCAGACAGATGGAAAAACGATTACGGCTCAGGATGGGGAACAGGATTCCTACAGTTTCATCCTGAAATTTTTCTTTTACGTCTGCAGCGATATCTTTGATATTTGCGTAGTTACCCTGCGCTCTTGCCACAACAGCCTCTGTTACGGCAATCACGTCTTTATCACGAATGTCAAAATGCTCGTTTTCGGCAGCCTTCAGTACGCAGTCAACAACGATCTCGGAAAGGTTATCTCCCTCCCGGATAATCGGTGCCCGAACGCCACGGGATACGGTTCCAACCATACGATCTGTATATTCCATATATAGTACCTCCAAGTATTGTTTTCTTTCCTTTTGTATCGCCCGCCGGGATCAGAAAAGAAGACCCTGCCGGGAAATTATCACTCCTATATAATACGTTGAAATGCCCTCAGATGCAAGGGAAAAACGGGTGTTTTTATAGAAAATCTTGAAAAAATCTGGTATATTATGTGATATGAAATTTTATAACCACAGGGAGAAGATGGTTATGTCAGAAAATAAAGAAGATATGGGTTTATTTACAGATGAAGTGGGGGAAGAAACATGTACAGTTTGCTGCTGGATATTATGATGCAGGCAATTCAGGGATATACGAAAATAGCCGCCATTATTGAGAATAATGACGGCTGACCTTGTAAAAGGTTAAAAATCAATATTTCAGGTAAGCTGCTACTTTGGCTTCCCTTTTATATTGTTACTATAGCACATTTTGAGTTTGCATTCAAGGATGAATTTTCAGTTTCATAGGGAAAATGCATAAATAAAAATTTATCCTTGAATGCAACCCGTTTCATTGATTTCACATACAGTTATAATTCCTCCGTTCACCTTGAATTTCACCTCCATCCCCCCAAAAGGAAATCCATACACCCGTTCCGGGTCTTTTTGATAAGCGGGGCGGGGGTCCTGAGCAAGCACGCCGATCAGTGGTTCCAGAAGTTCTGGAGGAATCATGGAGCTCCACGGTTCAGGAATGGAGACTTCCAGCGTATCGTCTTTGTGGAGATCAGCAAAGCTTCCCAGCGCATCTGGATGACTGTCTGCATAGGGGACATACGGTTTGATATCGTAGATGGGGGTCTGGTCCATCAGATCTGCGCCGGATATATGAAGGATGGGACCATTTTCCGTATGCAGTTCCACAGATTCTAAAGTGACGCAGGAGAGTCCCAGGGGATTCGGACGAAAAGGGGACCGGGTGGCGAATAACCCTTTTCTTACATTTC
>HF995389.1:8767-16039 GCA_000432335.1 Firmicutes bacterium CAG:646 | reverse complement strand
ACCCCTTTTCTTACATTTCCCCCCAGACGGGGAGGCCGCACAGTGGGAGACCAGTCGTTTCTTTTGGATTGGGAAAACTCCCAGATCAGCCAGAGATGGGAAAATTCTTCAATTCCCCGAAGAGTATCGGGATTGCGGTACTCCGGCTCGAAAATGATGGATGCGTGAAGGGAGGGGACGAGCCCACTTTGTCTGGGAATACCAAACTTGGATGGAAAATCTGTATGAATACGGGCGATGGGATGCAGAATAAGGGCATCGGGATTTTGGGTTGTATGATTCATGGCAAATACCTCGTGGAAAAAAATTTTGACTGAAAAGAGTGTATACCAAATTTGGTGAAAACTCAACAGTTACTCTGGCAGGTATAGGATTTTGTAAAGATTTTTGCTATAATCGGATATTGAGGTTGAAGTTAAAAGGTGTCTGGTAAATTATGGGAGGGTGAAGATTATGTTTGAAGAGAAAAAACGTCTTCCGGTAGGGGTGGAAAATTTTGAACAGATGATAAAAGAAAACTACTATTATGTGGATAAAACAAGATTGATCGGCGAATTGCTCCGCAATGGAGGAATGGTAAATCTCTTTACCCGACCGAGGCGTTTTGGAAAAACATTAAATATGAGTATGTTGGAGCATTTTTTTTCCATTGAGGGGGAGGAGAATCTTTTTGAGGGTTTGGAAATAGCAAAAGATACGAAGCTATGTGAAGCGTACAGAGGAAAGTATCCTGTCATTTTTCTGTCGCTGAAAGGGATCAATGCCGGATCTTATGATACGGCTTTTCGACTGACGATGGAAACGGTGAAAGGCGCAGCGAAAAAAGCAAAGTTCCTTGAAATGAGTGAAAAACTGGATAACCATGAGAAGGAAGATTACCGGGCGCTTCTCGACAAAGAGATGGACGAAGCTACACTTTTTTTGAGTCTGAAAACTTTGTCGGAGCTGCTGGAAAAGCATTATGGAGAAAAAGTGATCGTTTTGATCGATGAGTATGATGTTCCGTTAGCAAAAGCGTTTGAAAACGGATATTATGATCAGATGGTATTTTTGATTCGGAATCTCCTGGAACAGGTTTTGAAAACAAATAACAGTTTGAAATTTGCAGTGATGACCGGATGTATGCGCATTTCAAAAGAAAGTATCTTTACAGGACTTAACAATTTTACTACATTTACGATTACGGATGTTGATTTTGATAAGTATTTTGGATTTACAGATCGGGAAGTGCGTGAACTTTTAAAGTATTATGCATGTACAGATAAATATGAAAGTATTAAAGAATGGTATGACGGTTACCGTTTCGGAAATGTGGAAGTATATTGCCCGTGGGATGTGGTTTCTTATCTTCGCAGTTTGAGAAACGATAAAGATGCGATTCCGCAGAATTATTGGGTAAATACAAGCAGTAATGCTGAGGTGAAGGAATTTCTCCGGTATTCGAAAAATATGACAACCAAGAGAGAAATAGAGCGTTTGATGGAGGGAGAAACCATTACAAAAACGATTCGTCCAGAACTGACTTATAAAGAGATGTACCAGTCAGTAGAAAATATCTGGAGTGTATTATTTACAACGGGTTATTTAACACAGGCAGGTCGGGTGGATGCCCGGATGTATAAACTTAGAATTCCTAATTTGGAAATCCGTGATATTTTTGAAACGCAGATTATGGAATATTTTAGAGAAAGTGTAAGAAAAGACGGAGATACGTTAAAAAAATTCTGCGAGGCGCTGGAAAATGGGGAGGAGAAGCGAGTAGAGGGGATTTTTGAAAGTTATCTGAAAAAGATCATCAGTATCCGGGATACGTTTGTGAGAAAACCTATGAAAGAAAATTTTTACCATGGAATTTTACTGGGGATTCTGGGTGTGAAAGAAGAATGGGGCGTATTTTCTAATCGGGAAACAGGCGAGGGATATAGTGACATCCTTATAGAAACGGAAAACGGTGAAATGGCGATTTTGATTGAAGTGAAATATGCAAATGACGGAGATCTTGATTTGGCTTGCAAAAAGGCACTGAAGCAGGTAGAGGAACGGAAGTATGACGAAGAATTGAGGGAGAACGGAGCAGAGAAAATCTTAAAATATGGAATTGCCTGTTACATGAAACGATGCAGGGTAAAGTTATCAGATTAGCGCTGTATAAAAAATGAGCGTTCTTATATTTTGCAGAAAATACAGTATAATAAAAAGAAAACTCAAAGGAGTTATGCATGATGAAGAAAATACAAAGAATTCTTGCGCTGGCAGGGGTGGTATTATTGCTGGCCCTGTATGGAGCTACCATGGTATTTGCACTGTCAGACAGTCCAGCATCAGAAGGGTGGTTTAAGGCGTCTATTTTCTGTACCATTGCTGTTCCGGTGGTACTGTATGCCTATATTTTGATTTACAGATATTTAAAAAACAGAAAGTAAGGAAAAGGATATGATAAAAAATATTATTTTTGATGTGGGAAAAGTTCTGATGTCTTATGAACCGGAGAAATATATGGAAAATCTGGGATTTACAAAACAGGAGATAGAAGCGGTGAATAAAGCCATGTTTCAGCATCCGTTCTGGAATGAATCTGACAGGGGAAGTTTAAGTTCCCAGGAACTTCTGGAGGGATTTATCTCTCATGCGCCTGCCTATGAAGAGCAGATTCGACGGGCGTATGAGACGGTGGGGGAAACGATCGCTTTGCTGCCTCATACTGTTGACTGGGTTCGGGAAATGAAGGAACGGGGGTATCGGCTGTATATTCTTTCTAACTATGCGGAGCGTACTTTTGAACAGACGCGGGATCAGATGGAGTTTTTGAAGTTTATGGATGGCGCTGTTTTTTCTTTTCAGTGCAGGCTGATTAAGCCGGAGGAGGAGATTTATCGGTATTTGTGCAGCAGGTATGAACTGACGCCGGAGGAGAGTATTTTTCTGGATGATCGCCCGGAAAATGTGGAGGCTGCCAGAAAATGCGGCATCCACGGGATTGTGTTTGAGAATTTTGAGCAGGCTTCCCTTCAGTTGGAAGAAGAACTGAAAATGAACGATACAGTACGCTAGGATAACTTTTATACTTTCTTTAGATACAGTTCATTGTTTTTCGGCAGAAGATAAGGTAAAGTAATCTGAAGAAAGGTGTGAAGGATATGTTAAAATACAAGATTGTGTATTCCAGCCGTACGGGAAATACCGGGCGGCTTGCGGCTTCTATTTATCAGGGGCTTCCCGGATATTCCCGGGATATTGAAGAAGTGACGAAGGATACGGGAAGCGAGGATGCGGAAACTTATCTGGTAGGGTTCTGGACAGATCGGGGAAGTTGTTCACCGGATATCCGGGATTTTCTTAAGAGACTTTCCAGGAAAAGGGTTCTTCTGTTTGGAACCTGCGGTTCCGGTTCGGACGGGGATTCTTACCGGAAGATAGAAGAACGGGTAAAGCAGTTTATTTCGCCGGATTGCATATATCTGGGATGTTATATTTGTCAGGGAAAGATGCCTATGCATGTGAGGGAAAAGTATCAGAAGATGCTGCAGGATAGAAAACAAAAACCCCTTGCAGAAAGGTTGATCCGGAATTTTGACAGAGCGCTTTTGCACCCGGATCAGAGAGATTGTATGGAAGCGATCACTTTTGTGAAAAAGTGTGTGATGGAAAAGGTATCCTGAAGAAAACTGCGGATGGAGAAGGGGACAGAAAAAAAGAAAGTTACAGGTAAGGAGACGAAAGGTTCATGGGTAGTTTCAGAGAAAAAGTAAGCAGATTTATGCAGGGAAGGTACGGGATGGACGATCTGGGAAGATTTACCATGATGGTGATTCTGGTTTTGATGGCAGCATCCATCTTGTTTCAGAGCGGAATCCTTAATCTTTGTGTATGTGCGGGGCTGATCTATTGCTATTATCGCGCATTTTCCAGAAATATAGCGAAAAGATATGAAGAAAATCAGAAGTTTTTGGGTTGGAAGAGCAGGATACTGTCCAAAGGAGGAGACAAAACTGTTCGCATTTTTAAATGTCCCACCTGTGGGCAGAAGGTGAGAGTTCCAAAAGGAAAAGGAAAAATTTCTATTCACTGTCCGAAGTGTAATACAGATTTTATTAAGAGAACGTAAAAAGGATAGAAAAGGAATACCAAGGAAGGGGGGAATGTCATGTTCGGATATGTTACTACCAATATGGAAGAGATGAAAGTGAAGGATTATCGAAAATATCGGGCATTTTACTGTGGTATCTGCCAGGATCTGAAAGAATATCATGGACAGCCGTCACGGCTTACGCTTACGTATGATATGACATTTCTGGCGATTTTGCTTACCGGCTTATATGAAAGTGCCCCCGTCAGTGAGCAGCATTTATGTGGTCTGCATCCTTTGAAGAAGCATCTGTGCTATCGAAATGAGCTGACGGCCTATGCGGCGGATATGAACGTTTTGCTGAGCTATTATAATCTGCTGGATGACTGGATTGATGAGAAAAAGCCAGTTCCGCTTGCTCTTGCCCGGACTTTGCGGAAAGATGTAAAAAGGCTGAGAAACAGATATCCCCGGCAGGCAAAGGCAATCTGCTCGTATTTGAAAAAGCTGAGAGCTTGCGAGTTTGAGAAAAGTCCCGATCTGGATCGGGCTTCCGGTTATACGGGAGATCTGCTGGGAGAGATTTTTGTCTGGAAGGAAGATCAGTGGGCAGGGACGCTTCGGAAGATTGGATTTTTCATGGGGAAATTTATTTATCTGATGGACGCCTGGGAGGATGTGGAGAAAGATAAGAAAAAGGACAACTATAATCCCTGGGCTTTTATTGCAGAGGAGAAAGATTTTAATCAGCGGGCAGGACAGATATTGACCATGCTGGCGGCGGAATGTTCCAGACAGTTTGAACGCCTTCCGATACTGGAATATGTAGACATTTTGAGAAATATATTGTATTCTGGTATCTGGATGAAGTATGACGGAATGACGAAACAGAATGAGGAGAAAAAGTAATGTTGGATCCATACAGTATCCTGGGGGTGTCTCGTGACGCCAGCATGGATGAGATCAAAAAAGCATACCGGACGCTGAGCCGAAAGTATCACCCGGATGCAAATATCAATAATCCGAACAAGGATCAGGCGGAAGAAAAATTTAAGCAGGTACAGCAGGCCTACGATCAGATTGTTAAAGAGAGGGAGGGGGGAACTTCCCAGGACAACTGGTATGGTGGATTTGGCGGCGCTCAGAGCGGCTATCAGACCCAGGAGAATCAGGTGTCTATGGAGATGCGGGCAGCGGCTAATTATATCAATGCCGCTCATTATCAGGAGGCGCTGAATGTGCTGAACAGGATACAGGAGCGAAATGGGGCGTGGTATTATTATCATGCCGTAGCCAGCGCTGGAGCAGGAAATACAGCCAGCGCTTTGGAAGATGCCAGAAGAGCCGTGGAGATGGAGCCGTCGAACATGCAGTATCAGAGACTGTATCAGAGGCTTCAGTCAGGCGGTCAGTGGTATCAGGATATGGGAACCGGATATGGCTATGAAAGACCTGGAAATGGTATGGGGAACTGTTGCTGCCAGTGTCTGTGTTTGAATATGTGCTGTCCGGGGTGTTGTTGCATGCCCTGTTAGCAAAATAAAATAACCAGAGGATGAGGGAGGAAGAATATGAAAGAGAGAGAAAAGCTCAAATCACGGCTGGGATTTATCCTGATCTCAGCAGGATGCGCCATTGGAATTGGAAATGTATGGAAGTTTCCCTATATGGCGGGACAGGGAGGCGGCGGAGCCTTTGTTTTATTCTATATTTTGTTTTTGGTGATTTTGGGATTGCCGATTATGAGTATGGAGTTTGCAGTGGGACGAGCCAGCCAGAAAAGTCCGGTGAAAGCTTATCAGGAATTGGAAAAGCCGGGACAGAAGTGGCATATTCATGGATATGTGACCCTGATCGGCTGTTATCTTCTGATGATGTTTTATACAACGGTGGCAGGCTGGATGCTGCATTATTTTTATCTTACGGCGACAGGAAAGTTCGTGGGAATGGATTCGGAACAGGTGACAGGCGTATTTTCGGAGATGCTTGCTCAGCCTGGAGTTATGACTTTCTGGATGGTTCTTGTGGTAGTTCTGGGGATTGTGATCTGCTCGATGGGGTTGCAGAATGGGCTGGAGAGAATCACGAAAGTCATGATGCTTGCGCTTCTGGGAATTATGGTAATTCTTGCCATAAACAGTTTTACACTGGAGGGAGCAAAAGAGGGGTTAAGCTTTTATCTGATTCCTGATTTTGAGCGGATGAAGGAAGTGGGAATTGGAAGCACGATTGTCGGCGCCATGAACCAGTCTTTTTTTACTTTAAGTCTGGGTATCGGAGCGATGGCTATCTTTGGAAGTTATATCGGTAAGGAACGGAGCCTTCTGGGGGAATCCGTGAATATTGCCATCCTGGACACTTTTGTGGCGATCACTTCCGGGTTGATTATTTTCCCGGCATGTTTTACTTTCCATGTGGATCAGACTTCTGGACCCAGCCTGATTTTTATGACACTGCCTAATATTTTTAATAATATTCCATTGGGAAGAGTATGGGGAAGCCTTTTCTTTGTATTTATGGCATTTGCAGCGTTTTCTACCGTACTTGCTGTATTTGAAAATATTATCTGCTGCGGCATGGAGCTGACCGGATGGAGCAGAAAGAAATCCAGCATGATCAATCTGGTGGCGATTATTCTGTTGTCCATGCCTTGTGTATTGGGCTATAACCTTTGGGCGTCTGATATCTTCGCTCCGTTTGGCGGAACGATCATGGATCTGGAAGATTTTCTGGTGAGCAATATTTTGCTGCCGCTGGGATCGCTGGTATACCTTTTGTTCTGCGTGACCCGATATGGATGGGGCTGGAAGAACTTTAAGGCGGAAGCGAATGCGGGAAAAGGTTTGAAATTCCATAACTGGATGAGAATTTATTTTACCTATATTCTTCCGTTGATCGTGTTGTTTATCTTCGGATTCGGAATCTATGATAAGTTTTTTGCAAAATAAAAAGAGAGCTGTTGCGACTGCAACAGCTCTTTTATAAAGGGGAGGATAAGTATTTCTCTTTTCTTTTGTGATCTTTCGCCGGAGGGGAATCCGGCTGCTGCTTTTCTTTTGAGCCAATGAAAAGCGCCACGCTGTTGTGTCATCTCCCCACCGGCTACTTATAGTATGACCGGAAGAAAGCGAGTTATACAGGAAAATAAAATTTTTACGTATTTTTTTCTTTTTTATTTGGCGAAAAGGAATTATAATGAGAAGGTA
>HF995389.1:0-8657 GCA_000432335.1 Firmicutes bacterium CAG:646 | reverse complement strand
ATATGGACGGTCTGATGATCGATACGGAGCGGGTTATCCGATATAGTTGGGATGTGATGGGAGAAAAAATGGGATATGTGCGATTCGGTGACAATATTTTCCAGACATTGGGAATGAGCCGGGTACAGAGAAATCACTACTTCCTGGAAAAATATGGAGAGGATTTCCCTTTGCAAGAGTTTCTGGACGGATATCATCAGGTCTATGAGGCGTACGAGAGGCAGAAAGGGATTCCCAGAAAAAAAGGACTGTTGGAGTTGTTAGAGCTTTTGAAGAGCCGGGAGATTCCTATGGCTGTGGCAACCTCCACCCATCAGGAGCATTCTATACCAGAACTGAAAAAACGGGGGATTTTTTCTTATTTTTCTGCGGTTATCACGGGAGATATGGTAAAAAGGGGGAAACCAGATCCTGAGATTTATCGGACCGCCTGTGAACAACTGAGGATTTTGCCAGAGGAAACACTGGCGCTTGAGGATTCCTATAACGGAATTCGGTCGGCAGCCGGGGCAGGTCTGAAAGTGATTATGGTACCGGATCTTTTGGTGGATGAAAAACCGGTTCAGGAGTGTATTTATGGAAAAATGGAATCTCTTGCAGCAGTTGCTCAGTGGATTTTTTAGAAAAAAGAGTTGAAGGAAAAAAATTGATAATCTTTCCTTGAAAAAAAAGTCAAAATAAGGGAAAATAGAAGTATCTTAAGAAAGAATGGGGATGAGCATATGCCGACAACCTATACACATGATATTTTTGGAAAAGATGTTTTTAAGAAGCTCCCGGATACATTGAAAGAAATTATCCGCCAGGGGAAAAGTCTTTATCGCATCGGGCTTCACGGACCGGATATTTTCTTCTATTACCGCCCGATCCAGAAAAATGAGGTTAATCAGACCGGTCACAGGATGCATAAAGAGATTGCATCTGAATTTTTTCAGCGGGGCATTCGTGAATTTCAGACGAATCCGTCGGCGCAGTTGGCAGCGTATCTTCTGGGATTTGCCTGCCATTATGTACTTGACAGTACGTGCCACGGATACATCGGGAGATTTGAGAGGAAAACAGGTATTTCCCATGCGGAGATTGAGACAGAGTTGGATCGTTATTTTATGGAACGGGAGCATAAGGAGTTATTTTCTTATCTTCCAACCAGTGTACTGGAGCCAACAGAAAGTAATTGTCGGGTGATTGCCAGAGTTTTTCCGCGACTAGATGAAAAAAAGATATATCAGGCAATCAAGAGCCAGAAGAAATATGATAAACTTCTTACCTGTAAAAGCGTATGGAAGGAGCGAGTAGTTCTGGGCGGCATGAAACTTTTGAGATGTTATGACAGTCTGGAAGGTCAGGTGATGCGGAAAGAGCCGAACCCTGCCTGCAGCGAATCTACGGAATATCTGGAAGGTTTATACCAGAAAGCAGTGGCGGAGGCTCCGGCAGTGCTGGAAAATCTTTACAACTGTATGTATGGAAGAGGAACCTTATCGGTAAGGTTTGACAGAGATTACAACTAAAGGAGAATGACAATGACAAACGAAAAATTTATCAGTTTTACAATGGAAAAAACGAAACATATCGCGTTGGTTGCTCATGACGGAAAGAAAAAAGAGCTGGTGGAATGGTGCGACAAAAATAGAGACATTTTAAAAAATCATTTTCTGTGCGGAACAGGTACTACTGCAAAACTGATCGCAGAAAAGACAGGACTTCCGGTAAAAGGATATTGCAGTGGTCCTCTGGGGGGCGATCAGCAGATCGGTTCCCGTATTGTGGAGGGCGGTATTGATTTTCTGATCTTTTTGTGGGATCCGCTGGAGTCTCAACCTCATGACCCGGATGTAAAAGCGCTTCTGCGTATCGCTGTGGTGTATGATATTCCCGTTGCAAACAATCTGGCAACAGCAGATTTTATGCTGGCATCGAAATATATGAGCGAAACTTATGACAGGAAAGTAGAAAACTTTAATGTCACCATTCAGGATAGAGTGAATCAGTTTCAGAAACAATAAGGCGCTTTTAGCGCCTTATTTATTAAGGAGAAGTAAAATGTTTACACAGGAATTTATGCGGGAAGTAGAAAAAGCGTTTGCAGAGCAGATGAATCGTCTGCAAAACAGAAAAACGCAGGTGGAAGAGGTTTTAAAAGGATGTACGGATGATGAGGCGGAGGCGCTGAAATGTCTCTATGCGTCCATGCCGGTGAGCGATAGTGCGGATTATTCGCCCCAGTTGTATCTGGATTATGCGAAACACGGTGCTTTTTTATGGAAGGAAGGACCGTTTGCCGGACAGGTTCCGGAGGATATTTTTGCAGGTTATGTGCTGCATCATCGAGTAAATAATGAGGATATGGTGGAATGCCGACCATTTTTTTATGAAAAACTGAAAGACAGGATTCGTGGAATGGGTATGCGGGAGGCAATTCTGGAGATTAATTACTGGTGTGCCGAGGAGGCAACTTACCGCACCACAGACGGAAGGACGGCAAGCGCTGCCAGCGTGTACCGTTCTGCTTACGGAAGATGTGGGGAGGAGTCTACCTTTGCGGTATCTGTCCTGAGAAGTATGGGAATCCCCGCCCGTCAGGTGTATGTTCCCTTATGGTCTCACTGCGATGACAATCATGCCTGGGTGGAAGTATGGTGTGAAGGAAGCTGGAAATTTTTAGGAGCATGTGAGCCGGAAGAAGTTTTGAATAAGGGGTGGTTTACCAATGCGTCTTCCCGGGCGATGATGGTGCATTCCCGTTGGCTGCTTCCCTCCCTTCCGAAGGAAGAACTGGTGGGCAGAAGAGGAATGTCTCTGGTAGTAAATCAGTTAAAGACGTATGCGAAAACTACAGAACTGGAAGTATTGGTTCAGGATGCAAACGGAAAGCCGGCAGCCGGGGCACAGATCAGCTTTGAAGTGATGAATTATGCCTGCTTTGGTGAAATTGCCCGTGTAAAAGCGGGGGAAAACGGGAAAAAAGTGCTGGAAACAGGACTGGGAACCGTACAGGTGACCGCCTCAAAAGATGGAGCTTATGGAGAAGTTCTGGTGGATGCTGGAAAGCAAAAAAGCTGTATTGTGAAGCTTGGAGAGCGGAAAGCGGAAGATGTTTGGACAGAAATGATCCTGACAGCGCCGAAGGATTCTCCGGTAAATCGATGCGTTCAGTCAGAAAAAGAAATTCAGAAGGGCAGAAAAAGATTAAAAGAGAGCGCAGAAATCAGAAGAAAAAAAGAGCAGAACTTCTTTAATGAAGAACTGGCGCAGAGTGTCGTTCAGAAAATACCGGAAGAATTTCGCAGCCGTGGAATGGAGATTATGCGGCTGGCAAGAGGCAATCAGAAGGAAATCGCAGCATTTTTGGCGTGTGATACTAGGGGAAGATGGCAGGAGTCTCGAAAAATAGATGTGCTCAACAGTCTGCGGGAGAAAGACTATCTGGATATCACAGCGGATATTCTGGAGGAACATTGTGCGCAAGCCGCTGCTTACGAGGGAAAATGGGAGGATGCTGTCTATGTTCCCTATATCTTATGTCCAAGAGTGGAAAATGAGATGATTCGCCCGTTCCGCAGTTTCCTTAACACATGGCTGACGGAGGAAGAAAAGCGGCAGATTACTCAGCAGCCGGAACTTGTGTGGAAAATGCTGGGAGAACGGCTGATTTCCGATGAACGTTTGGAATACGGAAATCTGATCACATCCGCAGAGGGAGCGCTGACCAGCGGGTTTGGAAGCTTTCTCACCAGAAGAGTGGTGGCTGTGCAGATTCTCAGAACGCTGGGAATACCGGCAAGACTGAGTCCTTCCGATCAGATTTTGGAGATGTGGAAAGATGAAATATTTGTGGCGCTGGAAGAGAAACAGGGACAGTCCGGGGCGCGGACAGCAGCGATCTGCATGCAGAGACAGGAAGGAGAGAATTGGACGTATTTCCAGAACTGGACGATTTCCCGGTTGGAGGAAAAGGGTTATCAGACCCTTCAGTTATGTGATGAGAGCGGGGAAGAAATCTACGGGGAGATTCCGCTATTTTCGGGAACCTATAAGCTTCTCACTTCGAATCGCCTTCCCAACGGAAATATCTTTGCGAAACAGATGATTTTCCAGTTGAAGGAGGGAGAGAAGAAAGAGATAGTTCTGGAACAGATGGAAGCGCAGGTGACCGATATGCTGGAGGATAACGATCTGCCGGATTTCTCCATGAAAACAGAAGATGGGACGTCCTTCCGGATCTCTGAGCTGGTGAAAGAAAAGAAAGGATTGTTTATATGGCTGGAAGAGGGAAAAGAACCTACAGAACATATTTTGAATGAAATGTATCAGAGAAAGGATGCGTACAACCAGTTAGACGCCAATATCTATTTTGTGGTATCTGGCATGGATGTAAAAAAGGACCCGACACTGAAGAGAACCCTTTCCGCTCTGACAAATGTACAGTTCCTTGTGGATGATTTTGGAGCAGATATGGAAGTTTGGGCGAGGAGAATGTATCTGGAGCCGGGGAAATTACCGCTGATCGTCATTGCAGATGAGAAGATGAAAGGAATCTATGGGGTGGCAGGTTATAATGTGGGAACCGCAGATATGATCCTGAAAATATTAGATTTGTAGTTTTACCAAAAGGAAGGTGGGGCTTTATATCATATCCAGAAATATTTATACATTTTACGCTCAGTCTGCGCTCACTTTGAGCCTGAAGTCTCAAAGATGTGCTCGACAAATTCGCTAAAAATGTATAAATATTTCTGGAACTTGTTTAAAGCGACAGCTCCTAATGAACAAAACGTCTGAGCTATCTAAGGAATGCTGAGAATATTCTGAAAATGGTAAGAATAAAAATAAATATAAAAATAATAGTTGACAAACATGAGAAAAAGTATTAATATAAGGTCATACAAAAGAAGAACGAAAACAAAGTACAAAAGAGAAAAACCAAATTGTAAGAAAGAGAGGTACAGACCACCAAAAACGTAAGGTAACACCCCAGGACAGTAAGTAAGAAAGGAAGGTACGGACCACCGAGAACGCAAAGAAGTACATCATAATTTAAGAAAGAGAGGTTATCCAATGATAGAGCCTATGAATTAAAGTGAGTATCGAGAGAGAAAAATCGGTACTCACTTTTTTTATGCTTGAAAAACAAAAAAAATTCGTTTATACTATTGAAATGATGTAGATACCTAAAATAAAAATTTGAAGGGAAGGTACAATAATGGGATTATTAAAACAGTGGAGAGACGTAGCTTATTCTCAGCAGGCAGATAAAGGAAAACTTCAGAAGTTCTGGGCAAATTATTTTACTATCGAGAGAGGAATCTATGAGCAGCTTTTGACGAATCCGGATGAGATCGTAAGAGGCACCGTAAAAGAGCTGGCTGAAAAATATAAAGTTGATGTGATGACAATGGTTGGTTTCCTGGATGGTATCAACGATAGCTTGAAAGTTCAGAACCCGATCGAAGAGATGGAAGAAGATACAGAGGTGAATCTGGGATTTGACAAAGAGCTTCTGTATAAAAATATGGTAGATGCGAAGGCAGACTGGCTGTATGAGCTGCCTATGTGGGATGAGATCTTTACACCGGAGCAGAAAAAGACTCTGTATATGGAGCAGAAAAAGTCCGGAACGATCATCAAGGGCGCAAAGATCGGAAGAAACGATCCCTGTCCATGCGGAAGCGGCAAAAAATATAAACATTGCTGCGGAAGATAAGAGCGCACAGATATGGCAGTGTTTTTTATGATCGTGGGACTGCTGTGTATCGGGTACTATATATGCAGCGTATGCTATGCAGGATTTAGAATTTCCATGATCTGGATATGGCTGGCGGGTGGAGGAATCCTGCTCCTTGTTGGAGGAGCAGATTTTCTCCACCCCTTTCCTTTTTGGCTCAAATTCTCTTTGTGGCTGGGAATCGTGGGAGTTGGAAGTCTATTTCTGGTGATGGAAGGGCTGATCCTGTTCGGTATGAGACAAAAGAAAGTTCCCGGACTTTCCTTTCTTCTGGTTTTGGGATGTAAGGTGAACGGAGAACGTCCCAGTAAAGCTTTGAAAGATAGGGTTTTAACGGCGGCGGAGTATCTGCGGGAAAATCCGGAGACGAAGGCGGTGTTATCCGGTGGTCAGGGAAGAGGGGAGGAGATCAGTGAGGCAGAATGTATGCGTCGGCTGCTGATTCGGGAAGGAATCTCGGAAGAACGGTTGATTTTGGAAGAACACTCTACCACCACGATGGAAAACCTCACCTTCAGTCAGTGTTTTTTGAATCGGGAGAGAGATGAAGTAGGACTGGTAACCAGCAATTTCCATGTATACAGAAGTATGTATATCGGAAAAAAAACAGGTTATAAAAAGGTATACGGGATTGGGGCGCCTGCCCGAACGGTCCTGCTGCTCCATTATATGGTGAGAGAATGCTTTGCTTTGTTGAGAGAATTTTTTCGGTGACTGGGCAAAATAGAAAACTTAAGAAATTCTGAAGAAATTTATTTCCCATTGACAGGTTCAATGGGAATGTTTATAATCTAAGTGTACCATATGAAATAGTACACTTAGTTCAGGAGAAAGAAAAAATCGCAGGGAGGAGGATGAGTGGTGTATGATAGTCATTGATTATCAAGATCGGAGACCTATTTACGAACAAATTGTGGAGAGGTTCCAGATTCTGATTCTGAAAGGAATTATGGATGCAAATGAACAGATGCCGTCAGTGAGAAAACTAGCAGTAGAGCTTTCCATTAATCCCAATACCATACAGAAAGCATATAGTATGCTGGAGCAGCAGGGGTATATTTATCCGGTGAAAGGCCGGGGAAACTTTGTATCTGATAAAGGAGCGCTTCTGAAGGAGAAGCAGAAGTTATTCTGGGAAGAATATCGTCAGGTCATTGATAAAGGAAAAGAAATCGGCATTCAGAAAGAAGAATTTCGAGAAAAGCTGGATGTATATTTGAAGGAGGAACAGCGATGATTGAAATGAAAGGGATCAGTAAGAAGTTTGATCAGATCCAGGCGGTTTCCAAGGTCAGCGGCGAGATACGAGAGGGGAGCGTCTTTGGACTGGTAGGCACGAATGGAGCGGGAAAAAGCACGTGCCTCAGAATGATGTCCGGCATCCTGAAAGCAGATGAGGGTGAAGTTCTGGTAGATGGTCAGGATATCTATGAAAATGAAGAGATGAAAAGAGAAATCTTTTTTATTTCAGACGATCAGTATTATTTTCCAAATTCCACACCGAAGGAAATGATGGAATATTATAGGATGTTTTATCCCTGTTTTGATGAGAAACGGTTTGCGGAACTGGCAAAGAAGTTTGGGCTGGAGATGGGAAGAAGGATCAATACGTTTTCCAAGGGAATGAAAAAGCAGGTATCTGTTCTTCTGGGGGTCTGCGCCAATACCAAGTATCTTTTGTGTGACGAGACTTTTGACGGTCTGGACCCGGTGATGCGGCAGGCGGTAAAAAGTATCTTTGCGCTGGAGATTATGAACAGGAATTTTACGCCGGTGATCGCTTCTCACAATCTGAGAGAGCTGGAGGATATCTGCGATCACGTAGGACTTTTGCACAAGGGAGGAATCCTTCTGTCCAAAGATCTGGAGGAGATGAAAAGCAATATTCAGAAATTGCAGTGTGTGGTGGCGGAAGAAGAAAAAATGAGTCTTTTGCAGGAATTGGATATTCTTCAGATGGAACAGAGAGGATCCCTTCTGACTTTGACCGTACGAGGGGAGAGGGAAAAAATCGAGGCAGTATTGAGGGGAAAGAATCCGGTATTTTATGAGATCCTGCCCCTTACTTTGGAAGAAATATTTATCAGTGAAACGGAGGTAGTGGGATATGACGTCAAGAGTCTCTTACTTTAAAATGACAGTAAATGAAATGAAACGGAGAAGCTGGTATGGAGCGGCAGCCTTTCTCGGATTTTTCTGCGCCTTTCCTCTGATGACCATGCTTCGATTCCAGAGTGTGGGAGATATTGCCAGGAATGTGCAGGATGTGGCGGAGCGGGAAAATGCGATTATTGCGATGAAGCAGGATTTTTTATCTTACGTGGGCGGCGGAGATGTAGTGCTGATGTTTCTTATCCCGTTTATCGCGCTTTTGGGAGCATGGAGCGGGTTGAGCTGGCTGCATTCTAAAAAGAAGATGGATCTGATGGGAAGTCTGCCGGTACGCCGGGAAAAATTATTTATTACGGAAAGTCTTGCCACTTTGCTGCTTGCCATGATCCCTTATGTGTGTAATCTGATTTTAGCGCTTTTGGTAGCGGGTGCGAAAGGGATTTTCACCGGAAGAGCGGCAGCGATAAGTCTTGCGGGACTTGGCATTCATCTGGTTTATTTTATGGTGTTCTATTTTTGCGGAACGCTGGCGATGATCCTGACGGGGAAAATCCTTACCGGTATTCTGGGAACGGGAGTATTTCTGGTAATCGTACCGCTGATCTGCGGAGTGGTGGAAACTTATGCGAGTACTTTTTGGAAAGCGTATACATCGGCAAACGGAGCGTTTTGGCGCCCCCTCGCCATATGGATGTCTCCGGCGGGAAATTTGGTGAAGATGACGCAGACTATGGAGTTGTAGTTGTATTGGGATAAGGGCAGCATTATCGCTTCCTTCCCGTGGATGACGCTGGCAGCGGCGGTTCTTATGGCAATGGTA
>HF995388.1:42094-49425 GCA_000432335.1 Firmicutes bacterium CAG:646 | reverse complement strand
ATTTGAAGTAGCACAATAGGTTAATTTACCATCTTCATATTCATCATATATTTCAATTTCAGGATAAAATTCAAAATCACCTTTTCTTAATCTAAAATCTCTTATTGAATCAGTATCCATAATACGATTTATATTATTTTCCGATCCCTTGATAAATCCATATCCAATTCCTAATAATAAATCCTTCAACTCTTTTGGAACAGTTAAGTTTAGCTTTTTTTCCAATTCATTTATCTCTTCTACTTTAACTGGATAAAATTTACTTCCATCGTGGTATTTTAAAAATTCATAAATAATGTTCTTCTTCATCAACTTCAACCTCGTGTGCAAATTTCGATTTTTTTAATATTATACTTCATCAGAATAAAGAATGGAAGAAATTTTCTACCTCCACAGCCTAATAGAATACTATTTTTTTATACTTATAGTCCGCTTCGACCATACTCACGACTTAATGACTTCTTGAATACTTCCCGAAAAAGAAAAACTGCCATCACAATAGATAGCAGTTTCCTTTCGGCTGGTATTTCATTATGAATACACAATATCATTCCGTACAATTTCATCTACACAGGCTTGAATGTTATTCATCAATCCTATCCATCCCATCATATCCTTAGATTTTAGTTTTTCCGTCACTCCTTGCCTTGTAGCCATTTCCTTTATAAGATGATCAGACATATTACACGCCGAAGTATCTATTTGAATAAGGTGTTCATTTAACTTTCCACTTGCAAGCAGAGTAAAATAGAATGCTTTTCTGTGTTCTCTTAAATATCGTTCTCTCATTCTTCCGTATTTTGAGAGAGTAGGCGGTTCTTCCATCATCAAGCAGGGATAGTAGTAATCTCCGATGAGTTCGTACTGGATACCGGTTCTTTCATCTGTGATAAATCTTTGCATTGTGCTTTCTCCTTTTGCTTCTTATGGTAAAACTCCAAGGTTTTCTTATTGTGGTTTATCTTTTTGCATTTCTCAGAACAGAATTTCTGCTGACTGTGTGTAGGCCAGTAAATACTGCCACACACCTCGCATTGACGCTGACGATAATAGTGATCGCCTTTTTCTGCAACTCTATCAGCTTTTACTTTGTCCTGTCTTGCTTGGTTGCAGCACTCCTTTGTGCAGAAAATCTGTCGGTTGCTTGAAGGAATAAATTCTTTCCCACAACGAGGACATACTTTCTTTTTAACGATTTCACCACCATTCTCAGCGATTTTCTTCGCTTTTCGTTTCTCTCGGTAGGCTTTTTCTCGCTTACGCTGTTTTGCCAATCTCTCCATTTCTTTCTGTTCTTCCTGTGCCTTTATTTCGGCAAGTTCTTCTTCCGTATAGGCAATATCTACTTGCTTACCATCAATCACATACTCCATATTCCTTTTCCACTGTAATTGATAATTGACCTTGATTTTTCTCTCCTGCATATCAATATCATTCAGCGTTAGTCCTACAAATTCGGAAATGCGAAGCCCTGTTTTAATGAGATCAGCGAGGTCGTCTCTGACGCCTCACTCCTCATCTGTATGATTCTCTATCTGACTTTAGTACTCTTTTTCAATCTTCTCTTCTACCCCGTATATGCTTTTGAAATTCTCTAAATCTTCTGGTGATTTAATCAACATAATTTCTTCCATTTTTTGCTATTTCATTAACTGAAAGGTATCACATCTGCTCTCCTCCATCATAAATCGAATTTCAAAAAAATATACAAATCTACTGTATTTTTAATCCTCTTTCGTCAGTCTCCGAATCCAATTCCCATAGTTCGCTTTCAAAAATGCCGGAATGCATTTAAATATCTGGTCTGCATTTAAACAGCAAAATACCACCACTGGAGATGCCTCCACCACAAAAGCCATAAAAAAAGATACAGGAATCACGATCAGCCAGATACTGATCAAATCCATTTTTACTACAAACATGGCATTTCCGCCCCCACGGATAATTCCGTTATTGGTGGGCATCTGATAAGACATTCCCATTACAACCACGCAAAAAATAAGCAAAAATGTATTCGTCATTTCCATAGTTTCAGGCTGTAGATCATAAAGAGACAAAAAAGGCACTCGCAGGAAAAACAGGAGCCCTGCTGACAATATACCTATTCCCAGAAATAATTTCTGCAGTCTTTTGGCATATGTTTTTACCAGCGCCAAATCTCCGCCTCCCACTGTTTTTCCAATGATGACTGATGCCGAGGAAGAAGCCCCTACAGATATTGATTTTACCAGAAGAAACAGCGTAGAAGCCGCACTGTTTGCCGCAATCGCCGCTGCTGTCATATGTCCCAGTATCACGGTCTGCAAAGCCGTATTGACGCCCCAAAGTCCTTGTGTAACCACCATAGGCGCTGCCACACGAAAGTAATCTCTGCATAATCCCTTATCCAGTTTCCAATAATCTTTAAACCGTATCTGCAGTCTGTTTTCTCTTTTCCAAATAAAAATAATCAGAATTGTTATTTCCAGTATACGGGCAGCGAGCGTTCCAACAGCCGCTCCTTCTATCCCAAGTTCTGGCATACCAAAATGTCCGAAAATAAACAAATAATTCAATCCGCAATTTACAAAAAAGGTAAGGACTGATAATCGAAACGCAATTTTAACGATTTCCGCGCTGCGAAGCGTCGCAAGTAAGATCTGTGTTACTGCAAAAAGAAGGTATGTAAAACGAATTACCTGCAGATATTTTGCCCCTTCCTGAATGATGCTTTTGTCTGTAGTAAAAATCCCCACCGCCTCAGAGGGAAACAGACTGACCAGAATGAACAACAACACCGAAACTGTTATCGCCGCGTGCATGGCAACGGCAGAAATGCGTTTCATGGTTTCTGTCTGCTTTTTCCCCCAATATTGACTGCAAAAGATCACCACCCCGTCCCCCAGCCCGTTTAACAGCTGCTGGAAAACAAACTGAATTTGATTCACTGCTGCGGCGCCTGACAATGCTGTTTCACTGTAAGCTCCAAGCATCACATTATCTGTCAGATTGACACTTAAGGTAATCACATTTTGCAGCACAAGAGCTATATACAGGGAGAAAAAACTTTTATAAAATGTTGCTTTTTCCGTTTTCATTTGTTTTATCAGTCAGAGAACTCCTGACTTTCCTCCGAAGAAAGATTGTGTCCTCGCTGTTCCTCCTTCCTCTATTTCCCTCAACACCCATTCGGGTTCACCGCTTTCAGCAAGGCATCGTAGCTGTCCACAACATCATAAACAACCGTTTCTTTACTGATCGCCTTGAAATGTTCTCTCGCGCAGTGAATCTTGGCATTTTCCATCGCCCGAAGTTCTCGCGTATCCATCGTTCCCTTTGTCTCTGCAACAAAATAAATATGTTTTACTGTTCCTTCCTTAAATGCAACTGCCCAGTCCGGGTGGTAATGTCCCACCGGAGTTGGAATAAAGAATCCATTGGGAAGTTTCACATATACGGCAACTTCCTGACTGGCATCCAGCTCTTCCGAAAACCTGCGCTCATTTGCAGAATCATATACCACATGGTCAAACAGATGCTTTTTCGCCTTCCTTGCATTTATCCCCAGCTTTCCTTTGATGATGGCATTAGTAAATATATCCGTATCATATCTGTCTTCCAAAGCCTCATAAGTAATATGCTGAAAAATCACCGCCGCTTTTGCATCGTTCATAAGCTTTCCCGCCCGTATAATAAATTCTTCCGGATTATCCTTGAATTGTTCAAATACAGCCGGCTGAATTCCTGTAAGGATCTGAAGCACCGCCTTTCGGGTAAGACCGGTTTCTTCCACCAGCTTTCCGATCAGATCATATTTTACATTTGTATTTGCGCTAATTGTCGTTTGTCCATATACGCCGGAATGCTCTTTTACAAAAGATTTACTTGATACCAGATCATCCCGGGAACTGATTTTTTCCATAGAACCCGTTTCTATCTTAAAGAAAATCTTTGATACTTTCAGCTTGCGATTTAATTCATCAACTGCTTTTTCCACAAGTTCCTCTGTATCAAAATCAACCACATACGCAGTTTTTGTATTCATCTTATTCCATAAGGTCTGAAATTCCGGCATGGCAAGTTTATCCCGGTCAACCTTACACTCTACATTATTACTTCTCGCATTCACAAAAAGATTTTCACTGATCTGATCGGGTCTGCTACCAACGGCCTCAGCAATTTCAGACTGCAGGCTCTTTGCAAACTGTTCATAGCTTTCGCTTGCGATAATCGTAAGCACATTGATGTTATGTACATCGTCTCCAAGGGCATTTTCATCCATACGCTCTCCGTCTTCATTGACACAAAGCCGCATGCCGCGCCCCACTTCCTGACGCTTACGCACATCGCTGCTGCTCTGTTTCAAAGTACAAATCTGAAATACATTGGGATTATCCCAGCCCTCTCGCAGCGCCGAATGGGAAAAAATAAATCTCACGGGAGATTTTTCAGGATCGCGATTCAGCAGAAGTTCCTTGTTTCTCATAATCAGATCATAGGCATCCACATCATCAGAAGAAGTCTTTGAACGTCCGACCTTGCTGTTGATCATTCTTCCCTTTTTATCAATCGAAAAATAGCCTGTATGTGTTTTCTTTCCACTGATTGCCCGCAAATATTTACTATATGCGTCTTCGCCATTTTCTGTCTGTAGGCTTTTTACAATATCCTCATACTCTTCCTCAAACATATCTGCGAAGATTCCATTTTTCGGATTCCCGGAACTGTCGTACTTTCTGTAGTGTTCCACTTCATCTATAAAGAACAGGGACAGTACTTTGATTCCTTTATAAAAAAGCTGACGCTCTCTTTCTATATGCGAAAGAATGGTCTCTCTGATCTGAATTCTTCGAATCTGTTCTTCACTTACTTCTCCGATCACATCTCCGGCATAGATTTTAATCCCATTTACAAATTCAACCGAATTATCCCGTCCATCAATTTCTTTGACAATAAAATTATTTTTATATTCTTCCAGCTCCCCGGAATTTTCATACAGATCAAATCCGATTCCCACTTTTTTAGAAATAATCCTAATCGCTGATTTTCCCTTTTTGTGGAATTGGATCGTCGCCATGGGAGCTGTCTTTGAAAGATTCAGCCCTTCCAGATATAGATAGCTGTCCGTTGCCGTTGTTCCTGACTCCTGAATCCCTTTCACCGCAATCTTTTTTACAAGTTTTTTATTGTAAGCCTCCACTGCATCCAAACGATATATCATGTTATAGATACTGTCGCTTTTATGGGTGGCGGAATAGCGCAGCGTTATCAGAGGATGAAATTCTTCCAGATTCTTTTTTGTCTGTTTTCCTTCCACGGACTGCGGCTCATCTATAATAAGAATCGGATTCGTTTTTGCAATGATATCAATCGGTCTTCTGGAACGAAATTCATCCAGCTTCATATAAATCCTTCTGGCGTCTTTTCCCTTTGCATTGAACGCCTGAGCGTTAATGATCATAACATTGATAGACGCATCCGACGCAAATCTGTCAATCTCTGTAAGTCGAGAAGAATTATAGATAAAAAAGTGAATCTTCTTCCCATATTCTTCTGCAAAATGTTCCTGTGTCACCTGAAATGTTTTATAAACGCCTTCCCGAATCGCAATATTGGGTACAATAACAATGAATTTGCTCCACCCGTAATGTTTATTCAGCTCATACATGGTCTTGATGTACGTATAGGTCTTCCCCACACCCGTTTCCATCTCAATCGTCAGATTGTAGGTACCTTCCAGCTTTTCAGAAAGAGGAATCTGATGTTCTCTCTGGATATTTCTTATACGTTCCAGAATCACCGCATCCTGAAGTTTTGACACAATACGCTGATTCCCCCAGCATATATCTTTTTCTTCCTCAAACAGAACCTGCTGCTCCACTTCTCTCCTGTCCATTCTGTAAGAAGGTGTCATATACGGCTGACCGGTAAAAACATCTACGACAGCTTTTGCAGCCTCCGCCTGGAATTTCTGATGCCTGAATTGTAGCTTCATAGCTTTCCTCCCTTAGAGCACTTTTACAGCTGTGTCTGGCGTCATCAGCTTAAAGATTTCTTCGACATTCATTTTGGAAGAACTGTCCGCAAAGCTGCTGTCACGGAACACAACACGCAAAGGCTGCATTCTGGCAATCACTGTAATCACATCCTCCGGTATATTTTCGTCAAAACATGCAATAAGATCTCCATCATTATAATTATGCACAGTACATTCCTCTATTTTTTCCGAACGATACGGAAGTGACAGAGGAAGCCCCCAATCAAGCAGACAACCAAACAGAAGATCTAAATCTGTACGATCTTCTTTTATATTTGACTCCAGCATAAATAATAGGTTTTGTGAATATTCTTCTGCAGAATAATACACATCTTTCATATTCGTATCATCCACCCGCAGCACTCGGAATCCATAATCAATATCTGCACTCGTTTCTTTTTTTATCAGATCTCCCGCTCTTCGTATTCTGTCCTTTCCTATCTGACAGATATTTCTATAGCCCTGTCGATATGCCTCCGTATTCTTTGCAATTATCTCCGGAATTTGAACCATGATATATTTTCTTTTCCTATGATCTTCTGCATTCGCCTGCATAATCGCATGTGCCAGGGTAGCTGAACCTGAGAAGAAATCCAGAATCAGATCTCCCTCTCCGGTAAAGGATTTTATATGCTCCTTACATATATTTACCGCTTTGGGGGTATCAAAAGGAATGTGCATCTGCGAAAGCAGTTCTGTATCGCTGCCTCCGTAATAGAGCAGAGATGGGATGTTTTCATACATATTATCTTTCAGCAAGTATTTGCTGTTGGGAATGGTTGTTTCATCTTTTCCAAATAAGATTCTTCCTTCTGCCATCATTTTTTTCATAGTAGCGGAAGGATTTCTCCACCCTCTGTCCGGCACTGAACACGGTTTATTCGTCACCGGATGAATCAAAGGAACAAAATAATCATCAGGCGCTTTCTTTTTATTGGGCCATGCCATGGAAACAGGACGGTACACATCTCCTTTTTCATCGATCTTGTTATACGCCTTCTCTCCTCCGCTAAAATCTTTCTGTGTCCGCATCCATGTTGAAAATTCTGCATTCGCATCATTCAGCGTATAGCCGCCTCCCACTTTAGAAAAAAGTTGATCCGCTTTTTTTAGAATTGCCTCTGCATTTTTCTTCGGTCTCTGCATTTTACATTTTTCAGTGAACACTGCCTTATTCTTCGCATAAACAACGATATATTCGTGCTGACAGGAAATGCCTCTTGCGTCCCCCTTAGGATTCCGTTTATCCCAGACAATAGTTCCCAGATCATTCGTCTCGCCAAATATTTCCCCGCATATTTTTTGCAGATTATTT
>HF995388.1:40513-42033 GCA_000432335.1 Firmicutes bacterium CAG:646 | reverse complement strand
AACCATCCTCCGTAAGCAAATTTCTCGCAAGCAACAGTCTGGAATACATCATGGAACACCAGTCAGAATGATATCTTCCGGCGGTTTCGCTATTCTCTCTGCCAAAATTAACATTTCCATCTTCATCAAAATATCCCGTCCCTTTAGCGTATTCTTCCCGATCCATGATAAAAGAATCGGGATATACAAAATCATGACCGGTATTATACGGGGGATCAATATAAATGAGCTTTACCGCTGCCAGATAACTTTCCTGAAGTAATTTTAATGCTTCCAGGTTATCTCCTTCTATATACAGATTTTCCGTGGTATCCCAGTCCTTACTCTCGGAAATATCCGGTCTCAGTGTTTTTCGGATCCTCTTATGCGCCTCCACAATGGCAGCTTTTTTTCCAACCCAGGAAAATTCATAAGCTTCCTCTCCCGGCAGCACCGTATCTGCTAACATTTGCTGCAAAATTTCCATATGAACTGCAAGCTTACGATTTCCATTTTCATCTATTGTTTCCGAAACACAGTTAGGAAATAATTTCCCCAGTTGAGCGATATTATGGGAAACCATATCGGCAGTTTCCATCTTCAGTTTCTCCATTTCAGACTTATCTCTCCTTCTTTGTAATACCTTCTGCAAATTGATAAATATTTCTATATCCTAAAAATCTACAGCAGATTTGCCTTCGATGATCAAACGCAAATATTTTCACTTTGGAAACATCATCAAAAAACGGCGTCTTTGTACGGTGATTATAGACAATAAAAAAATCCAGTTCTCTTCTTCTCGCAAGCTTTGACAAGAGAATAAAATTTTTATAATCCTGCTTATATGGCTCCCATTTCTCAATATCGATATAGGATCTTTTTAATTCAATAATCTCACGGATCTCTTCTCCCTGATAACGGATCAGATCGATATCAGCCACAATCACCGAATCCCCCATATGTGCTCTCTGCCAGTCATGATACGGACTGGAACTTTTATCGTTGATCGATTTATGGGCGGACATTTCATTCATCTCAAGCCCATACTGCCGGAATCTGTTTTTCAGCTCTTCTGATGATATGATGGGGATTCTTGCCATTCCCGGATTCCAATACGCCACTTGATTGATTGGCTTACAGGGATCAAAACGCACAAAATTAACACCTATATCCGTACCTTCCACCAGTTGTCTCGCTACTTTTACCGCCTTCATTTCTGCCTCTGTTATTACAATATTTAACGGATTCCCTGAAGCAACGGTGACGACTTTCGGTTCATAATTGCTGTCTCCATATACTAAAATCCAAAGATTCCCACTGGTCCAAAAAAAATTCTCTTTTTCCTTACACTTGCTTAAGAAATCATAAACGCCATTTCCTACGTAATAATCCATTCTTCTCACTTCCTGTACTTTTTTATCTTAGCATTATATTCTTGATCGTTGCGATTATCCATAAGTATACCATAAGATCATTCATGCATCCAAGTGTTTATACAAGATTGTTTAAATATCAAAAATGGAGCTGTCGCTTTAGACATG
>HF995388.1:29523-40365 GCA_000432335.1 Firmicutes bacterium CAG:646 | reverse complement strand
TAATGCAACAACTCCAAAACTTAATATGTCTATATTTATTTTACCTCTACCAGTTCGATATGGAAGTTTAATTCTTTTCCTGCCATCTCATGGTTGGCATCAAAGGTGATTGTTTTCTCTTCTTTTACCACTACTTTCACCGGGAAGGGCTGTCCCAGCTGATTCGACAGATATACCTGCTGTCCAACTTCCAGATTTTCAGATCCCGGAAGCTGTGCGATCTCAACAGAAAAGACAGCATTCGGATCCGGCATACCATAAGCTTCTTCTGGCATCAGATGAACATCCACTTCCTGTCCCACTTCCATATCTGCCACTGCCGCATCAAATCCAAGAATCATCTGACCGGCTCCACAGATAAATTCCAGTGGTTCGCCACGGTCATAAGAAGAGTCGAACTGTGTTCCATCGTTAAAAGTTCCTCTGTAATGAGTACGACAGGTTTTTCCCACATTGCGCCCTGTCAATTTTGGAAGAGATCCACAGCCGCCGCCACAATTTCCGCAGGAATGACCTTCTTCGTGATCGCCGCAGCCATGACTTCCGCAACTATGTCCCTCTTCGTGATGATGATCGCAATTCACTCCGGTAGATACCAGCTCTCCCGCCAGATAGGCTTCCACTGCCTGATCTGTATTGCCCTCTGCGCCTGCACACAAGGTAATTCCGGCTTCCGTAAGCGCGTCTTTTGCTCCGCCGCCAATACCGCCGCAGATCAGCACATCCACCCCCTGTTCTGCTAAGAGCCCTGCCAGCGCTCCATGACCAGTTCCATTAGAACTCATAACTTCACTGGAAAGAACTTTTCCGTCTTCTACCTGATATACTTTAAAATTTTCTGTTTTTCCAAAATGCTGGAATACATTTCCATTATCATACGTTACTGCTATTTTCATTGATTTATCCTCTGCTTTCTTTTTTAGTCATTTTATTCTCCGCTTCCACATACTTCAAGACACTGCCCAATGATGGAGCCACCCCTACTACCTTTTTCTTCAGTTCTTCATCCGGCAAAGTAAGATCCGGAACCATTACCGTCTTTAGCCCTGCCGAAAAAGCAGCCTGTACGCCGTTGGGAGAATCTTCCACTGCCATACACATTTCCGGCGAAAAACCAATCTGCTGGCAGGCATAGAGATACACATCGGGAAAGGGCTTTCCCCGTTCCACCATTGTAGCACAAATGACGGAATCAAACCAATCATAAATTCCTGCTTCTTTTAAATATTTTTCTGTTCGTTCTTCATCTGTGGCTGTCACCACTGCAAGACAATATCCCTGTTCCTTCAGTGCTTGCAAAGTTCCCTTTACCTGTGGCTTAATCTCAATCCCATTTTTCTCCAGATGCGCCTTCATTAGCTCTTTTCTTCTGTTTCGAATGGCATAATAATCATAAGAATCGCCGTATTTTTCACGAAAGGCTGCCGAAGCAAATTTACTGGCAAAGCTGCGAAACAGATAACATTCTGTAAGTTCCATCTCAAGTCCTGCTTCTCTTGCTGCCTGCTGCCAGAATCTGGTGAGATATTTTTCTGTATCGATCAGCACCCCATCCATGTCAAATAATACTGCTTTTATCATGATATCCCATTCCTTTCTTCCTATACCGCAAAGAATAAGGAACCGCAAAACATCTGATTCCTCCCATGCCGCAGTTCCTTTAAACTTCTTACGCCCGTTTTCTCAGCGCCTTTAATTCCATTCGGAAGTCTTCCAATGTAGCTTTTCCTTCCTCCGTCACCGGCTTGATCCATTTTCCGCTTCTTGTATACCAGAGTTCAAAAACCAAACGGATCAATTCATCTGTATAAACAAAGGCAAATACAGCCAAGAACGGTAAATGAAGCACCATTCCTGCAATCCAGGTAGCCGGAACACTTACCAGATAGAGGCAGGATAATTCCAGAACTGTCCCAAAAACTGCTTCGCCACCTGCACGATAACAGCAGTTCATAATGTAATTACAGGTTCGGACGGTACCCGCTGCCAAATAAATAAGCAGCATATATTTACCATAACTGAGCGCCTCTGCCCCCAGCCCGAACAACCCCAAAAGCGGCTGATTCAATAACAGACAGATCAGCACAATACCAAAGGTGATCATCGGACACAGAATAGCAAAACCTTTTACATACTGGTAGCCTTTCATATGGTGACCGGCTCCCACTTCCTTTCCCACCACAACGGTACTGGCATCTGCCAATCCGCCGAAGAAAGCAAAGACAAAACCTTCCAGAACACGAAATGCGGCCATAGCCGCAATGGCAGATTCTGTCTGACGGCCAATAACCACATTGATCAACATCTGACCAACTCCATAAAACAATTCATTACAAATAATAGGAAAACATTTCTTCAAATAGGTACTGGAAAAACCATCTTTCCAGTCAAACATCAGTCTTAATTTTAAGGTGACACTCTTCTTATCCTGAAGTAAAACCACCACAAGAATCACCAGATTCACCACTGCGGAAACCAAGGTTCCAACAGCCGCTCCGGCAGCTCCCATCTTAGGCATCCCGAATCTTCCATAAATCAGGATCCAATTCAGCACAAAATTTGTGATCAAACCTGCCAGAGAACTGAACAGTGGGGCTTTTACTCTCTCGGTAGAACGCATCAGAAAGCTGATGATAACTGCCAATACTTGAAGAGGATAGGCAAATCCCACAATGCGGATATATGGAATACCCACCTGCACAATATTTTCCTTATCTGTATAAATTCTCAACAAAAAGTCCGGGCGGATCACTGCTACACCGCCAAACAGCAAAGCCACTCCCAACATACACAGCGACGCCAAGCCAAAAGTTCGGTTGATTCCCTCTTTATTTCCAGCCCCCCAATATTGGGAGAAAAACAGGAGTGCTCCCCCTGCAAATCCAAAATAACTGGAAAAAAACAGGGAGGAAATCTGCGAACAGATTCCCACCGCTGCAACCGAAAGCTCTCCCTGGCTGCCGATCATGATCGTGTCTACCATACTGGCTGTCGTCGTCAGAAAGTTCTGACAGGCGATCGGAAGCGCGATCACAAATACAACCCGCAAAAATGCTTTCCACTCAATACGATTCTTTCCCTGCATAACCCAAAATCCTTACGTTCTCCAAATCCTTTTATTCAATCGGCTCGAAGTCTGCAACACCATGCTTACACAGCGGACAGATATAATCATCCGGCAGTTCATCACCTTCATAAATAAATCCGCAGACCTTGCAGACAAAGCCTTTCTTTCCTTCTGTCTGTGGTTTCGGTTTTACATTATTCTGATAATACGTATAAGTCATAGTATCCAGATCATTCATCACTCTCGCCTCTGTCACTGTACAGATAAACATACCGTGAGTATCCAGATCCACATACTGTTCTACCTTCAGAGACAGAAAAGCGTTAATATATTTCGGAAGGAATACCAGTCCATTATCGGAACGCATTGTCTCCCAGTTGGCAAACTTATCTACCGTACGTCCGCTCTGGAATCCGAAGTTTTTAAACACTTCAAACGGAGCAGCAACGGACAGGCAGTTTACATTCATCATACCTGTCTTTTTGATTACATGATGAGAGTAATTTGCCTTATTAATATTGACAGCCACACGGTTCGGATTATCTGTCAGCTGTGTTACTGTATTTACAATCAGACCGTTATCTTTTGTACCATCGTTAGAAGTAACCACATACAGTCCATAACCGATACGGAACAGCGCCGTCAGATCATTTTTGTTTGCCTTTTCTGCAGACTGAGCAATATATTCCTTACTTAATTCAGCCGCCATATTTTCCAGCTGTTCCATATTTTCTTCGCTTACGGAAGACATGATGGTTACATTATTCTTCATCCAGCTGATCTTATTGCTCTTTTCAAACATTCCCTTCATCACTTTTCCTGCCAGAGGAGCCCAGCTTCCGTTTTCGATCAGACCGATCGTGCGATTCTGGTAATTACGCTCTGTCAGATGCTCAATAAAATCTCTCATGAATGGGAAGATCTCTGCATTATAAGTTGTAGTTGCCAGAACCAGCTTTCCATAACGGAATGCATTTTCCACTGCTTTTGCCATATCCTCTCTGGCAAGATCACATACGATCACTTCCGGACATCCTTTTTCTCTCAACTTGTTTGCAAGAATCTCCACTGCTTTTTTCGTATTTCCGTACACGGAAGTATAAGCAATCATCACGCCCTCAGATTCTACGCTGTAAGAAGACCAGATGTCATATTTTTCAATATAATGTCCCAGATTTTCTGTGAGCACCGGTCCATGAAGAGGACAAATCGTCTGAATATCCAAAGTTGCAGCCACTTTCAGAAGATTCTGCACCTGTTTTCCGTATTTTCCTACGATACCGATGAAGTAACGGCGCGCTTCATCATCCCAATCTTCTTCCACATCCAGAGCGCCAAATTTTCCAAAACCATCCGCAGAAAAGAGTACTTTGTCGGTACTGTCATAAGTAACCATAACTTCCGGCCAGTGAACCATCGGTGCAAATACAAACGTAAGCACATGTTTTCCCAAAGTCAGGGATTCTCCGTTCTTCACTTCCAGCATCTTTCCTTCCAGATCCATGCTGCGGAAGAAATTCTGCATCATCACAAAAGTCTTGGCATTTGCCACTACTGTCGTATCTGGATATGCTTTCATAAAATTATGGATATTAGCTGCATGATCCGGCTCCATATGCTGTACGATCAAATAATCTGGTGTTGCTCCATCCAGAGCTTTTGCCACATTATCCAGCCATTCGTGAGTAAATCTTGCATCTACCGTATCCATAACAGCAATTTTTTCATCCTTGATCACGTAAGAATTGTAAGCCATCCCATTAGGAACCACATACTGTCCCTCAAAAAGATCTACCTCATGGTCATTTACACCCACGTAAAGAATGTCATTCGTAATCTGCATTGATTAATCCTCCTTTTTAATCGAAATCTGGCATTGCGCCACTGATTTTCATTATTTTGGGAATTGAAAACTACCAAACAAATCTATCATAATATATTTCCTATCATTCGTCCAGCTATTTATTTTTATTCTGCCGGCATCTTTCATGCAAATGGATTTTCTGTGGGATACCGAACTCCTGCCGGCTGATTATAGCCAATCTCTTTTACATCCACGCCAATATACTTAAACACTTCAAAGAGCGCTTTTCCAAAATGACCGAACGCCACCGCTCCATGATGAGGATAATTTCCCTCGATCAGTACGTGACGGTAAAATCTTTTCATCTCCGGAATAGCAAAAATACCAATGGATCCAAAGGAACGGGTTGCCACCGGAAGCACCTCTCCCTGTGCCACATACGCCCGCAGTCTGTTATCTGCCGTACTCTGCAAACGATAGAATGTGATCTCTCCTGGTGCGATATCTCCCTCCAAAGTTCCCTGCGTTACCTCTTCCGGCAAACTTCTCGCCATGATCAGCTGATATTTCATCTGACAGGAGGATAATTTCTTTGAACAGGTGTTGCCACAATGGAATCCCATAAAAATGTCATGAGCCGTATAATCAAATTTACCTTTGATATCTTCCTCATACAGATCATACGGTACCGTATTATTAATATCCAGCAAGGTAACTGCGTCTTCGCTGATGCAGGTTCCGATATATTCACTGAGGGCTCCATAGATATCAACCTCACAGGAAACCGGAATTCCTCTTCCAGCCAGACGGCTGTTTACATAACAGGGCACAAATCCAAACTGCGTCTGAAAAGCCGGCCAGCATTTTCCGGCAAGCGCCACATATTTGCGATATCCTTTGTGTTCTTCGATCCAATCCAACAAAGTCAGTTCATACTGTGCCAGTTTTTCCAGAATTTCCGGTTTTTTATTCCCCTCTCCCAGCTCAGCTTCCATATCCGCTACTACTTCCGGGATTCTCTCATCCCCTGCATGTTTGTTGAAAGCTTCAAAAAGATCCAGTTCTGAATTTTCTTCAATCTCCACCCCCAGATTATACAACTGTTTGATCGGGGCATTGCAAGCCAGGAAATTCAGCGGACGAGGTCCGAAACTGATGATTTTCAGATTGGAAAGACCTACAACTGCCCGCACAATCGGAAGAAATTCATGGATCATATCGGCACATTCCTCTGCTGTTCCCACAGGATATTCTGGAATGTATGCCTTAATATTGCGAAGAGCCAGATTATAGCTGGCATTCAACATACCACAGTACGCATCCCCTCTTCCCTGTACCAGATTATTTCCCGTTTCCTCCGCTGCAGCTACAAACATTTTCGGTCCCTCAAAATGCTTTGCCAGCAAAGTCTCTGAAATCTCCGGACCAAAGTTTCCCAGATATACCACCAGAGCGTTGCATCCCGCTTTTTTTACATCTTCCAATGCCTGTACCATATGAATCTCACTCTCTACGATACAAACCGGACATTCATAAATATCTTCTCCATCATATTTTTTCTGATAAGCTTCCACTAAAGCCCTTCTTCTGTTTACAGAAAGCGACTCTGGAAAACAATCCCGGCTCACTGCCACAATACCTACCTTTACTTTTGGAATATTCATCATGTTTCATTCCTCCCACTACATTATTTTAAAATTTTAAACAACGCTTTACACGCTGGATAAATCTCTCTGAATTTTTTATATTTCTCTTCATATTTTTCTGTCAGCTGGGAATCCGGTTCTACCGTTTCCACTACCCGAACCAGTTTTTCAGCAGCCTCCGTCACGGAAGCAAACTCTCCGCAAGCCACTGCTGCCAGAATAGCCCCTCCATAGGCAGGACCTTCTTCATTTTCCAGTACATCTACTTTTACATTCAGTACATTGGCAATGATTTTCTTCCACAAAGCGCTTTTTGCCCCGCCGCCGCAGATTTTTGTTCGTTCGATCTTAAGTCCCAGACTTCTGGCCACCTCAAAGGAATCCCGCAGAGCAAAAGCCACTCCTTCCAATACTGCCTGAGTCATATCGCTCCTTGTGGTATCCATCGTCATTCCAATAAAAGTTCCTCTGGCATCAGGATCATTATGAGGAGACCGCTCCCCCATCAGATAGGGAAGAAAATATACCTTATTTTCCCCCAGTTTTTTTATTCCTTCCTGTTCTTTCTGATAGTCCTTCGTGGAAAGAATTTCATCCATCCACCATTTATTGCAGGAGGCAGCGCTGAGCATACAGCCCATCAGATGATAATGACCGTTCGCATGAGCGAAAGAATGCAGCGCATTGTGCGCATCCACTCCAAAGTTTTCAGAAGAAATAAAGATTGTTCCACTGGTTCCCAGCGAAATATTACATCGATTATCCCCCACAGTTCCCGTACCCACTGCCGCTGCTGCATTATCTCCGGCTCCGGCGGCGATCTTTACCTCGGCAGAAAGTCCCAGCGCTTCCGCCAGCTCCGGTTTCAGAGTTCCTACCGCCTCATAACTTTCATAAAGATCCGGAAGCTGATCTCTGGAAATCCCGGAAATATCCATCATCTCGCGGGACCAGCAACGGTTCTTCACATCCAAAAGCAGCATCCCGGAAGCATCAGAATAATCGGTACTGTGAACGCCTGACAACCGATATGCCAGATAATCTTTTGGCAGCATGATTTTTTTTATCTTTGCAAATAATTCCGGTTCATTTTCCTTCATCCAGAGCAGTTTAGGCGCTGTAAATCCGGCGAAAGCAATATTTGCAGTGTAGCGAGACAGATTTTTCTTTCCGATCGTTTCATTGAGATAGTCTGTCTCTTTCACGGTGCGCCCGTCATTCCACAAAATAGCGGGACGAATCACCTGATCTTCTCCATCCAGTACTACCAGACCATGCATCTGTCCTCCAAAACTGATGCCTGCCACCTTGGTTCTGTCACATTCCTCCAAAAGCTCCTGCATTCCGTCGATCGTCTGCTCATACCAGTCCTCCGGATTCTGCTCTGACCAGCCCGAATGCGGAAAATATAAAGGATATTCCTTTGATACGATCTTATGAATCTGTCCTTTTTCATCCATCAGCAGTAACTTTACAGCAGACGTTCCCAGATCAATTCCTATGTATAACATGTTCACCCTCCCAACGTTTGTCTATCTTTCACAAATGAATTCTCTGATGTTCAACTATTATGAAACTTCATCCCCCATTCCTCCTCTTTCTAAGCCGCTGTTTCCTTTGCTTACAGCTATATTTTCTATCTATTACTTTACCTTTATTTTCCTTTTCTGTAAACTCTAAATTTTGAATGTTTTCTCAGAAAACAAAAAACGGAGTGCCGTACCACCATTTTTACAATGAAGTACAACAACTCCGCCTTTTATTTAAGAACACTTAACAGCTTGCGCCTCCGGTCAGATGCAGCTTAGCATCCAGAATCTCCTGCTTTCTCTCCAGCAGTTCACTTCCCATAAGCTGCGCTTCCACATTTTCAAAGCCCAGACGATCGATGGTTTCCACGAATCTCTCGCCGGTTCTTCCCTGTTCCCGGAATAACAGAATCGCTTTTTCTACTACGTCCAATACTTCTTCTTTTGAAGTAAAGATTTTTTTCAGCGCATGACCCTGTTTTACTTTTTTGCCCCAGCGTCCGCCAATATAAATCTTATATCCCTGTGTACCGTCTTCAATAGCATCAAAACGACATTTTCCTACGCAGCGTCCGCAGTGATTACAGATTTCTTCATCAATCTCCAGTACACCGTCTTCCACTTTACAAGCTTTCATAGGACAGGCTGTTACAACGCTGCATTTTTTACAGCCATTACACTCATCCTCATCAAAATTCGGGATCAGCTGTCCCACAATTCCCAGATCATTTAAATCCGGTTTCACACAGTTATTGGGACATCCGCCCACTGCAATTTTGAATTTGTGAGGAAGCTTCACCGTGTGATACCCCAGATAAAATCTCTCATGAATTTCTTCTGACAGGGCAAAGGTATCAATCTGTCCGTACTGACAGGTTGTCCCCTTACAGGATACGACCGGACGGACCACGGAACCGGTTCCCCCTGTAATCAATCCTGCCTGTGCTACATAAGCGCGGAATTCCTCAATCTTGTCAAAAGGAATTCCCTGCACCTCAATAGTCAGACGAGTGGTAAAGGTGATATTTCCATTTCCGAATTTTTCCGCTGCTTCAGCAATGACCTGCTGCTGTTTTGCAGTAATCTTACCGTTTACTGTAATAATACGTCCTGAGAAATTATCTGTCCCCTTATTGTTTAAAAATCCAAGAGCTTTTACTCTTTTTACCTCTTCCGGGCTGATCGTTAATGCTGACATTTGCTTTTCCTCCTGTGCTTTTTATTCTTCTTCCAACTGATTAAATGTTGTACCGCCTTCCAGAACCTTTGTCTGCGTATAGCCGAATTGTTTCAGACGATTCTGCAGCATATAGGCGCGCTTCCCTTTTGCGCATACCAGAAGGAGTTTTTCCTCCTTATCCAGTCCTTCTACTGGTTCCGTTACTTTCTCCAGGTCGAGATATTCTACCCCCGGCAGCGAAGGCTGGAGGGCTGCGTCGATCATACGATATGCTTCGGCCTCTCCATTTTCGTACTCCTGAGGAGTAAAAGTTTCAAAACTTCCGCTCAGCTTATTCCGCAGCACATTTACCGTATGGACGAACGGGTGGATTGCCGTGGAAAATGGCGGCGCATAAGCAAGATCCATATTTTCCAGATCCTGAAGAGTCGCTTTCATGGTAAGGGCTGTAACAGCAATGTCTGTCATCTTGTCCACTGCGCCTTTCCCAAGTACCTGAAGTCCTAAAAATCTGTCGGACGTCCGATCCGCAATCATTTTTACGATAAATGTCCCTGCCTCTGGATAATAATGCGCTTTATCATCTACAACGGTGAGTACGCTGACCGGATCATATCCTGCCGCTTCTGCCTGACTCACGGTAAGCCCTGTTCGCCCTGCATTCAGCCCCGGAAGTTTGCATACCGCTGTTCCCAAAACACCCGGATAAGCTTTCTTCTTACCCGTTATATTCTCTGCAAGCAGTCTTCCTTCCATATTGGCGGAGGAGCCCATTGGAGACCAGGCTTCCTGTCCTGTGATGCGGTTCGTAACCATTGCGCAGTCACCTGCCGCATAAATATCTTCATCGTTCGTCTGCATATATGCATTCACTTTAATTGTCCGATTCGGCATCAATGCAATGCCGCTGCCTTCCAGAAAATCTGTGTTAGCCCGAATACCGATGGACAAAACAGCAATATCCGCTTTCATGGCTTTTCTGCTGGTTTTCACTTTTTCCAGTTTTCCTTCTCCCACAAAACCTTCCAGCTTTGTACCAGTGAAAGTCATAATTCCCTGATCTGCCAGATAATTCTCCACATATTCTGCCATCTCAGGATCAAACCCTGGCAGCACATGATCCGCCAGATCGATTACTGAAACCCGGATTCCCTGACTTGCCAGATTTTCTGCTACTTCCAATCCGATAAAACCTCCGCCAACCACAACGGCTCTCTTCACATCTTTCTTTTCCAGCCGCTCTCTCAGCGAAATGGCATCCTGCGGCGTCCGCATAAAATAGATTCCTTCCAGATCAATTCCTTCCATGGATGGTCGGATCGGAGATGCTCCTGTAGCAATTACCAACTTATCATACGGGTATGTTACCGTCTCCCCGGTTTCCGTATGCACTGCTTCCACCAGTTTTTCTTCCCGGCGAACCTTTACAGCTTCCGTATTCGTGATCACACGAACTCCTGTCAGTTTTTCAAAACTCTCCGGCGTATTGACAATGAGTTGTTCTTTCTTGTGGATCACATCTCCCACATAATAAGGAAGACCACAGCCTGCATAAGAAATATCACTTCCCTTAGTAATAATCGTTACCTCCATGCTATAGTCTTCCCGTTTCAATT
>HF995388.1:24272-29484 GCA_000432335.1 Firmicutes bacterium CAG:646 | reverse complement strand
TTTGTACCTGCGGCTACGCCGCCGATAATCAGTACTTTCATGCAGATCTCTCCTTTCATCTCTCCAGCAATAGGTGGATATCCCGGCTGCCCTTGCATTGCGCAGTCAATTTCCTGTTTCTGGAATCATTATAGCACTTGCCTATCATTATGAAAAGCGATATAATCTTATTATTATCATAGGTAAAACCTATAGATTATCATAAGAGAACTTCTGGAGGTGCACTATGACTATTCGCCATCTGAAAATTTTCCTTAAGGTAGCTGAAACCGGCAATATGAGTCTGGCTGCCAAACAATTATATCTTTCCCAGCCCACAGTCAGTCAGGCAATCCGCGAACTGGAAGAGCATTACGATACGCAGCTTTTTGAGCGACTATCCAAGCGACTTTTTATCACCGATGCTGGAAAAGAGCTATTGCTCTACTCCCGACAGGTTCTCCATGATTTCGACAAATTGGAGCAGGGCATGGTCTCTGCCACCCACCACGAGACTCTTCGCATCGGCGCCTCTGTTACCGTAGGAACTTGTCTTTTGCCATTTTTTCTGCAAGATCTCAAAAAAGAGCATCCTCAGGTCGTTACCACCAACTGTGTAACCAATACCCGCTGCCTTCAGGAGCTTTTATTAAACTCTGAACTGGATATCGCCGTAGTAGAAGGACCGATTACCTCTCCTGATCTCGTGGTAACTCCCCTGATCAATGATTATCTGATCCTATGCTGCAGCCCTGAGCACCCCTTCGCTTCCATGGAATACATTCCTATTCAGCAGCTTCAGGGACGAGATTTCGCCATGCGGGAAAAAGGCAGCGGCACTCGGGCGCTTTTCGAATATTTTCTGTCCCGCCACCACCTTACTGTGAATGTACGCTGGGAAGCCAACTGCCCCGGTACCATCCGGCAAGCCGTCTTATACGATCAATGTCTCACGGTTACATCCGTCAGACTCTTCCTTGATGATATCAGAGCAGGGCTCATTCATCCTATCCGTCTCCATACTACGGAATGGAACCGAAATTTCAGTTTGGTTTATCACAAAAACAAACTTCTCACTCCGGTTATGAAAACTTTTTCCGGCATCGTAGAAAAATATCGCAATCCCGAAGACTTAAGCTATCTGTGCAGTTCTATTCTGGAATAGGAACTGTCTTTTCCGTTTGTGCTGCTGTTTCCGCCTTCCAGCGTAAACCAGAAGGCAACGCCATTGTCAAAATTTTTCACGCCGCACTCCTGATGCATAGATTCTATGATTGCTTTTACAATGGAAAGACCGATTCCGCTTCCCCCATATTCTCTGGTTCGCGCCTTGTCCACTTTATAAAACTTGATCCAGATTTTTTCCAGATCTTCTTCCGGGATGGCATCGCCAGTATTAAATACCACTGTTTTTACGATTCCCTCCTGGCAAACGCAGCGGATATCAATCTTTTTATCGTATTTCACATGATGAATGGCGTTAGTCACATAATTGGTAAGAACCTCTTCCACCTTAAATTCATCTCCCCATACATAGATCGGATCGCTCTGGCGGAAAATAATCTCTGCCCCTGCCTGCTCCGCCAGAATCTTAGACGACTGTATAATTCCCTGGATCAGAGCTGTCAAATCAAATCTCTCCATATTTACCTGATCATTGCCAAATTCCAGCTGGTTTAAAGTGAGCAGTTTCTTCACCATCTGATTCATTTTATTCGCCTCGTCAATAATAACTTCACAGTAAAACTCCCGGCTTTCCGGATCATCACTGATGTTATCCTGCAACCCTTCTGCGTATCCCTGAATCAGGGCAATGGGCGTTTTTAATTCATGAGACACGTTAGAAAGAAATTCTTTCCGCATTTCGTCAATCTGTTCTTTTTTTTCAATATCTTTTTGCAGCTCATTATTGGCAGTTTTCAGTTCTGAGATCGTTTTTTCCAGAGTTTCCGACATTTGGTTGAAATTATGTCCTAAAATGCCAATTTCATCTTCCCCACCGCTGGTATATCTTGCCTCAAAATCAAGGTTTGCCATTTTCTGAGAAATCTCTGTCAATTCCACCACCGGCTTTGTAATCTTCCTTGTAAAAATACTGATGAAAATTCCTCCCAAAACGGTTACAATGATACCGATCATCAAATAAAAGCGATTAGAAATTCGAATGCTGTCCCGAATTCCTTCAATCGGAGATCGGATGATCACAGACAGACCGCTTCCGGTTTCCCCCCATATTTCCAAAAATTCCATTTTTACCGTATTATCCCGATTTTTCTGGATAGTATAATCTTCGGTTTCCTCCAGGATCACATCACCTTCCTGTAAAAAGCCATACATATATCCAAAAAGACGATTTTTCAGATCTTCTGCATCTTCCCAGGTGAGATTCACCGATAACTTAATCGGTTCCTTTTCATGAAAATCTGCCACCACCACCGAAAGATTATTAGCAGAACAAAATTGAAGAAGCTCCAGATAGTCTGCATCCTTCAGCCCTTCACTCATCTTTGTATAGCCAGATTTCAGAATTTCTTTTTTACTCTCCATATAATAGCGTTCCATGAAGCCCATATTAAAGAATACGATCAGACCGATCACAAGAACTATAAATCCCAAAAAGACTGCGCTGATCTGCCGCCGGATAGACTTTTTCATGGCGCCACCTCGAATTTATATCCCATTCCCCAAATCGTTTTGATATATTCTCCCTTTTCTCCCATCTTGCTTCGCAATTTCTTCACATGCGTATCAATGGTTCTGGCGTCCCCAAAATAATCATAGTTCCAGACATGGTTCAGAATTTTTTCTCTGGAAAGGGCGATTCCCTGATTTTCCATAAAATAAGTAAGCAATTCAAATTCTTTATAACTCAGTTCAATAGCGTTGCCATCCACTGTAACCAGATGCGCGGTCTTATTCAGCAGGATGCCTCCGATCTCCATCACATCTTCCTGATCTCCCTTTCCTGATCTTCTGAGAATTGCCTCCACACGCGCCACTAAGATCTTAGGGCTGAACGGCTTGGAAATATATTCATCCACCCCCAGCTCAAATCCCAAAAGTTCGTCTCTCTCATCACTTTTTGCTGTCAGCATAATGATCGGCACCTTAGAATGACTGCGAATCTCCCGGCAAACTTGCCATCCATCCATTTTCGGCATCATCACATCCAAAATAATCAGCGCAATATCTTTCTCCTCAAAAAAAAGATCTACCGCCTCTTCCCCGTCTCCCGCTTCCAGAACCTCGAAGTCCTTCTTCACAAGAAAATCTTTTACCAGCTTACGCATTCTGCTCTCATCATCCACTACAAGAATCCTTAATTTGCTCATACCCTTACCTCCAAATCTTTCCCTTCATTATATCGGAAAAATATGTCTCTTCTGTGACCAAACTTTTCTTTTTTGTTGTTTTTCAGGAACTATTTTGTAGTTTTCCACTGAATCCCCATCCCGCACACTGTCAGACAAATTCCTGCCAAAAATAGATACAGAGGGGTTTCCCAGTGTAGTAAACCGAAAAGACCTGAACTTACACTGAAACCGCCGCTGACTGCCGTGAACAGGATAATGCTGGGGCGGGCAAAAATCACCAACAAAACACCCACAAAAATTCCCACCAATGCTCCCGCCACCAGCAGAAAAATTTTTTTCTTATCGTCAAGCACAAGGACTCTGCCCAGGGAAAAACACAGAGATACCGTCATAAGCCATCCCACGGCAAACACCCCCACCAAATAAATCTCATACGCCAAAATCCCACTGACTACACCAATTCCCAGGGAAATCCATCCAACAGCAGAACTTTCCTGCGTAAAACGGGGAACTGCCAAAAATCCCACGGTCAACCCTATGAAAAAACCGCATAGAGACACCCAGACTTTCAGGAGCTTATATCCCAAAAAGCAATTCAAAAGTCCCAAAAGCACCTTACATACAGCCAACAGTGTTGTCATAGCTGCCGCTGCTCTCGCTATCTCCCCATACTTTGTCAAAACTTCCATAAAAGATTCCTCTTTTCTCTAATAGCATTTCTTACACGCTTCATATCCGCTATTTTCTGCTTCACTGCGGGACATCTGACGAGCATTGTCAGGGTTCATATTTCCGCAATCCGGCTTATTATGGTATTTACTGCCTGTAGCAGATATCCATACTTGTTCTTCCTGTACAGGAGCTGTTTCTGTTGCCGGTACTTCCCCTACTTCTGCCTCTGACTCCTGATAAGACTCCGATATCTTCGGTATTTGTTCTGTCTGCTCTTCCCCTGCCGGCTGCGTCCCCTCATCCTCCGGGTCCCCCGGCGTATAATCATTGCATGGTTCCTGATTCCAGGAAAGTTCCTTTCCGTCACTGGTAACTACGATCGTCCCCTGACGGTCTGTCCTGTATACAGAAACTCCCATAGATTCCAGTTTATCCATGGTATCTTTGTGAGGATGCCCATAAGAATTTCCCACGCCGCAGCTGATCACTGCATATTCTGGAACTGCCGCCTGTAAAAACTCCCAACTGGTGGCAGTGGCAGAACCATGATGCCCCGGTACCAGCACATCACAGGAAAGATCCAAGCCCGACGCACACATAGAAGCCTCGCTCTTACTTTCTGCATCCCCGGTAAACAAAAAACTGTTTTCTCCGTTCACCAACTTGATCGCTACTGAATTTTCATTGCTCTCCTGAGCAGAAACTTCCTCTGGAGCTAAAATCGTAAAACTTCCGCTGCCAAATGCGTAAGAAGTTCCCACGGAAGGATATTCTATGGCAAGTCCCTTTTCATCTGCCGCCCGAACAAACTTTTCATATGTCTCGCTGTCATGCTCATAATTGCTGGCAATCACCTTTTTCACATCAAAAGCATTGATACATCCGATTAAACCATACACATGATCCGCATCATAATGACTGCTGATCACATAATCCAGAGTTGTTACCCCCTGTTCTTTTAGATACGCCACTACAAAGCTGGAAGTTTTTCTGTCACCTCCATCATAAATCAAATTCTGATCCCCGCATTGTGCAAAAACAGACAGCCCCTGTCCTACATCCAGAAAATGAACCTTCATTTCCTGAATCTCATCTTGCTCCCCAGTTTCCAGACTCTCCGTCACTTCCGGTATAACTGTCACTTCCGGCGTAACTGTCACTTCCACTTCCGCAGTCATCTGAGAATCTTTCGTTGCTTCCTCCATCTCTCCGGTAAGCGCCTCCCGCTCCTGCGAAACCACCGCCCC
>HF995388.1:5952-24139 GCA_000432335.1 Firmicutes bacterium CAG:646 | reverse complement strand
TCTCCATACTGCCGGAAGCAGGGATATTCCAAATAACATACAGAAAATCCCAAATACCGGTATCTGAACAATTCCATACAATCCACTGAGCAGACACAAAATTCCCACTATCCACCGCAATGCATTTCCTATGCTCTTCATCTTAGTTTCCTCCTCGTAACATAATTCTCATTTTTATAAAACAAAAAGGAGTCACTGCAATAAACACCTTTCTTCTTAAAAATAATGTTGTCTGCAGCAACCCCCATCTGTATTCACTTTTTCATTTTTAAAAGTCTCTAAAATCCGAGACCTTTCGGTATGGACCTGAGGGGAATCGAACCCCTGTCCGAAAGCCTATTCATTCAGGCATCTCCCATTACAGTCATTCTTTTAGCATTCCCTCAGACTGCCGCCGGATGACAGGCTGCAGAGATCAGTAGCTTCATAAAATCTTTTTTCCTCTCAAAGCTTTGAAGAAAAAGTGCCCCGCAAAATTTGATGCCGCAGTTTAAACTGCGGGAGGCTTAAACTGCGACAGCTGCCATTAGGCAGCGTACGCTAAATTTTCGTCTGCGTTTAAATTTAATTTCCAGGTTGATGACGCAGTCCCGGAACTGCGAATGGCTTCCCAAACTTCAAAACCCCCGTCGAAACCAGTACAAGCCCGAAGACTTATGGTTCGCAGACATTTTGTCGTTATTTCATTATAATAAGCCTTTGAGAAAATGTCAAGGCGCTGTTTGCGCTCAATACAAATTTTTCACCTTGAAATCACGTTCTGCTTCTCTTCTCTGATCTTTTTTTGCAATATCCTGACGTTTATCGTAAAGCTTTTTACCCTTTGCCAGACCAATCTCCACTTTTACCAAACTTCCTTTAAAATAAACTTTCAAAGGAACTAATGTATAACCCTTTTCTGCGATTTTTCCCTTCATTTTCCGAATCTCACCCTTATGCAAAAGAAGTTTTTTTACCCGCAGAGGATCTTTATTAAAAATATTACCCTTTTCATAGGGGCTGATATGCATTCCATAAATAAAGACTTCTTCCTTTTCAATTCTCACAAAAGATTCTTTGATACTGCACTTTCCCATGCGCAGAGATTTTACCTCCGTACCATGAAGGGCAATTCCTGCTTCGTAGGTCTCTTCAATAAAATAATCATGATACGCTTTTTTATTATTTGCAATCAATCTGTTACTCTTTTCTTTCCCCATCGTTTCCTCCCGCTATCTGCTGCTTAAAACAAAATCCACACTTCTGGAAGTGAGGTCCGCTCCTGATACTTCCACACAAACAGGATCGCCCAAATAATACGTTCTGCGGGATTCCTCTCCCACCAGGCAATAATTCTCCTCATCAAACACATAGTAATCATCTGCCATAGTACTCACATGAACAAGTCCCTCCACCGTATTCGGCAGCTCCACATACATGCCCCATGCAGTTACTCCTGAAACAACACCTTCAAAGCTCTGACCCATATGCATCTCCATATATTCCGCCTTCTTCAGTTTCACAGTTTCCCGTTCCACCTCCTCGGCTCTTCTCTCCAGCATGCTTGTTTTTACTGCTACATCTTCCAAAATCTGCGCATAATATACTCTCTTTTCTTCCCGCATCCTGCCTCTCAGATCATCCTTTATGATCCTGTGAATCTGCAGATCCGGATAACGGCGGATCGGAGAAGTAAAATGGCAATAATGCTTCGCTGCCAGACCAAAATGACCGCTGCATCCCGTCGTATATCGAGCCTGTTTCATGGAGCGGAGCAGCAAACGGCTGATCAGCGGTTCACTTGTTTCCCCCTCGATTGCCGTGAGGATCTCCTGAATCTCCAATGGAGTAATTTCTTCATGTGCTTTATGCACTGGTATATCCTGATTTCTTATAAAGGTAAGCACCTTTTCCATCTTATCCATATCGGGATTCTCATGGGTACGATACAAAAACGGAATTTCCCGTTCACAGTACTCTTTAGCTACTGTCTCATTGGCAAGAAGCATAAAATCTTCAATGATCCGAGTTGCCACGTTCTGCTCATACGCCTTGATTTCTACCGGACGTCCCATCTCATCCAGAAAAATCTTACTTTCAGGAAAATCAAAATCTATAGAACCACGTTTCGTCCTGTTTGTTCTCAGAATAGAAGATAACTCTTTCATATGGCAAAACATCGGAACCAGTTCCTGATATTCTCTGCGCAGTTCTTTGTCCCCTTCCAGAATCTGTTTCACCGCTGTATACGTCATGCGCCGATCCACACAGATCACTGTCTCGGCAATCTTATGCTTCACAATCTTGCCTTTTGCATCTATATCCATCAGACAGCTTAACGCCAGCCGGTCTTCTCCCTGATTCAGCGAACAGATCCCGTTGGATAAACGTTTGGGAAGCATGGGTATTACCCTGTCTACCAGATACACACTGGTTCCCCTTCGAAGCGCCTCCCGATCCAGGGCACTGCCCCCCTGCACGTAATTTGTCACATCTGCAATATGCACACCCAGGTGATAAATATTTCCTTCTTTCGTAAGGGAAATACCATCATCCAAATCCTTGGCATCCTCTCCGTCAATAGTTACAACGGTCCATTCCCGCAAATCCATCCTTCCCTGAAAATCACTTTCCAGTACATGATCCGGTACGCGATCTGCCTGATGTAGCACTTTCTCCGGAAAATCCATCGGCAGATCATAACCTCTGGCGATAGAGAGCACATCGATTCCCGGCTGATCTGCTCCACCTAAAATCTCTTGAATTCTTCCTTCTGGATTCTTGTTCTTTCCGCCATAGGTGGTAATCTTTACCACCACCTTATCTCCGTCTTTCGCCCCCAACGTATGTTCTCTGGGAATAAAAAAATCTTTTCCCACCTTATGATTATCCGGGATCACAAAACCGAAGTTCTGACTTTTTTCAAAAGTCCCCACAATTTCCGAAATACCGTGTCCCAGAATCTGAACAATCTTTCCTTCTTTTCTGCTGCCCTTCTGTTCCGGTTTCACCAGAACCTGAACTCGATCCTGATGAAAGGCATACAGCGCATCTTCCTCATGAATATAGATATCTTCCTGTCCTTCCACCTCTACGAATCCAAATCCCCGCGCGGTAGAAAGAAAGGTCCCTTCCAGAACTTCCTGCCTGGATTTTCCTTCCTTTTGAAGTACCTTCTCATACTTTCCCTTTTTACTGCATATCTTTCCTTCCGCCTCCAAAGCATCCAAAACCTCAAACAATTCTGATCTCTTTCCTTTTGGAATCTGAAGAAGCATTGCAATATCTCTCGCCCTCATGGGACGATACTCTTTATTTGATATAAAATCTAAAATTAATTTTTTTCTGTTTTTTAATTTTTTCTTGTTCACTGTCTTTTACCCGTTCGTCTAAAAAAGAGACTGCCGCATTTCCTTGCATATAGGAAATATTCTCATATTCCTGTATGCTGATCTCTGCGACAGCCTCCGTTTCTGTTAACTAAATGATTAAAAATTCATATTCAATACAACAGCCAGAACCATGAACAAAACAGCCATGATCTTGGTTGCTCTTACAAGATTTCCTTCCATGGAACGCCCCTTATTCTTTCCCCAATAAGTGTCCGCCATACCGGAAATAGCTCCCAGACCTTTCTGTTTTCCTTCCTGCATCAATACAACTGCTGCCAATGCTATACAATCAAATACAAAGATAACTGTCAATACGATTCTTAAAATATCCACAATCACACCTCCTATGGTAACCAGATTTCATTCTACCATAGAAATTACGATATTTCAACAATTATTTCAACAGATTCTTATGATAAAAAGGGGTTTTTATATTCCGCTACTGCTCCCAGGTATTCCTCCACTCGGAGAAGTTGATTATATTTTGCCGTTCGCTCCGTCCGACAGGGAGCCCCCGTCTTAATCTGCCCTGCGCTGCTTGCCACAGCCAGATCTGCAATAAAGGTGTCCTCCGTCTCTCCCGATCTGTGGGATATGATTGCCCGATAGCCCCGCTGCTGCGCCATAGAAACAGCATCCAGCGCTTCTGTCAGCGTGCCAATCTGATTCACTTTTACAAGAATGCTATTTGCCGCTCCCAGTTTCAGACCACAAGCCAGCCGTTTGGGATTTGTCACAAAAAGATCGTCACCCACCAACTGCATTCTTTCGCCCAGCTTTTGTGTCATTTTTTTCCAGCCGTCCCAGTCCTCCTCTTCCAGTCCATCCTCAATTGATTGGATCGGAAATTTTTCTATCAGGTCTTGGTAATATTCGATCATCTCGTCGGAAGTTCTGTAGATCTCCTTTCCTGACATCTTACTTTCTCCCGGGAAATAATAGGCTTCTTTATCCTCCACATATAATTCGCTGGCCGCCGCATCAATGGCAAATACCACATCCTCTCCCGGTCGATAACCGGCTTTTTCAACCGCTTCCATCATGATCTCCAACACCTCCTGAGAGCTCCCAAGATCTGGGGCAAATCCTCCTTCATCTCCCACCGCAGTGGACAGATTTCTATGTTTCAGAATAATCTTCAGCCGCTGATAAATTTCAGCGCCCATCCGCAGACTTTCCCGAAAACAGCAGGCTCCCACCGGCATGATCATAAATTCCTGCAGATCCACCGTATTATCCGCATGTTTTCCTCCATTTAAAATGTTCATCATAGGAACCGGCATCTGTTTTGCGTGTACACCGCCCAGATACTGATACAAAGGCAGACGCAGAGCCTTCGCTGCTGCCCGGGCTACTGCCAGAGAAACGCCCAGCGTTGCATTTGCTCCCAGACTGCTCTTATTATCTGTCCCGTCCTCTTCCTGCAAAATCCGGTCAATATATGCCTGATTTAATGCATTTTCTCCCACAATCCGGTCAGACAATCTGGTATTGATATTTTTCACCGCCTGTTTCACTCCCAAACCGCCAAACCGTTCTTCTCCATCCCGCAGTTCCACTGCCTCGTATTTTCCTGTAGACGCCCCCGATGGAACGATCGCTCTTCCTGTATATCCATCAATCCCCATGATTCCTTCTCCCACGGTAACTTCCACTTCTACTGTAGGATTCGCTCTGGAATCCAGGACTTCTCTTGCGTAAATCCGTCGAATCGGCAAATATCGATACATGATAAACCTCCGTTTTTACTGTTTTCTTACTATAACAGTATTGCCGGATTTTTCTATTTTATTATGCACAAACTCTCTTTTCTAACGCATTGATAAAATATTGATAACTTGGAGATTGATTATTATGTAAATCTAAATACCTACCTATTTGATCGGCCCATTCACATTTTGCTTTTCCAATCTCTGCATATCCATCACCTGATTTTTTCTTGAGTTTTGACACTCCTTTCGGATAAACCATATCTGCAAGTACTTCCCACGTTTCACAAATTGCATCCTGCTCATATTTTTTAATACATTGCATTCTTGCGTTTGGATAAGCTTTTTTTATTGCTTCAGCATCTCCTAATAACCATGCTTCCATCTCCTTAATCGCTATACAAAAAACGTAGTCGCACAAAATCATGTTGGAAAATGCTACATTTTCCAATTCTTTTCTAAATTGTTCTACATCTCGTTTATCGTTATCCAAAACAACAATTAATGCTGCATCTTCCATTGTTTGTAATACTTTAGAAAACCCACGCATATAACTCGGTAAATCATTTAATAGCTTTCCCGTCTTTTGTTCTAATACAGTTCCTTTTCTCTGCAAATGCCCAATACCGCCAAAAGACTTTATATTCCAAATAATGTCTTTTTCCCAGTACTGCTTTTGCATTTTATCCATCACATGATTCACCAATATTTCTGTTGATTTATCTTCTATCAAAAATTGAAAATACATCTATTCCTCCGTGTTTTCAAAATATTTGCTATACCACATATCTCCTACAGCAACGCCTTCTTCTGCTAATTCTTTTACAAACTTAAACTCTGACGCTCTTTTAATATTTGAATAGCCATCTTCTCCTTTCGTCAACACCCATACATCCTCTGGTCCCAGTGAGTTAACAAAAAATGGACTATGTGTTGTTATAAATAATTGCTTAGAAAAACCGTTTCCGGCTCCTTTTTTCATTTCTTCTGCAAGTTCCCCTAAATAATGATGATACAGCCCATTTTCAGGTTCCTCAATAAATACTAGTTGCCGCGGATTTTTCTCATGTAATAATAAATAATACGCGAACAATTTTAAAGTTCCATCTGACATACGCTGAGAGTAAAATGGCTCTTTAAATCCCTTCTCATAAAACCGTAGCATCATTTGTCCATTCTCAAATTTTTGAGGTTCAATTTTTTTTATTCCTGGAAGTTTCGACTGAATCTCCTGTAGTACCTTTTCAAATTCCTTTTTATTTTCACGATACATATACTGTGCCACATTATTTATATTACTGCCAATCCGATCAAGATATGCCTGAGGCGCTGCTGTCTGAATTCTCCTTGCCGCATCTGGTGAAAAATAACATAAATACCAGCTTCTTAGAAAATTAAGAAATTTTTCAATGCGACTATACTGTTTCATGGCTCCCAATGTAACAATTCCAGGACGACGAATATCAGAAAGCTGCACCTCCACTTTCTTTCCTATAATATTTCCATCATCATCCTGACCACCATCATCATTGCCCTCAAACGCATATCCATTTCCTTCTTGTAAATACATAAAACTTCTTGGCCATCCATGACTCTTTACTCGCTGGCGAAGTCTCTCTCTTTTCACATAAGGACGTCCCAGCCTATCCAAATCAATTTCCAGCTCATAAGTAATTGGTCTGGTATTGCTTGATTCTCTATAATATAACTCAAATGAAATAGGCTCCGTCGCTCCTTGTGATATCAACTTTTCAAATCCCCCTCGATTATTTGCATCGCAAGCAGCTTCTACACCCATTTCAAGACAATCTGCAATAAAACCAAATGCGTCCGCTAAAGTACTTTTCCCATTCCCACTAGGTCCAATAATTGCAACTAAATTACCTAAAGCTCGTTCTGATTGGTTGGTTCTCGTTTTTCCTAATACAACATCTTTTAAAACCCCATAATTCTGAATTTTAATTCCTTCAATTTTTCCCATACTATTCTCCAATCATACCTTATTCTTTTATTGCTTCAGATTCTTACAGTTTTTGACTGTCACATCCAATATCTCAATATGCATATTTTCTCAGATTATTTTTATCATTATATCATAGAATTCTCTCTTTTGATATTAAAAAATATTACATGAAATGATTTTATCCCAAAAAGAGACACTATAAAAAGCTGCTACATAAAAAATATCTAATGCAGCAGCTCTCGTCTCTTATTCTATAAATTATGCAAAATCTCCAGCACCGTACCCAATTCTTCCGCTTTCACTTTCTCCGGGAATTTCTTTTCCAATACGCAATCTGTAAAATACCGGATCTCATTCCCGTAAGCGTCACTCTTCGGCAAATTGATGGCTCCAGTATCTCCTGTGGCTCCTTCTGTCAAATCAGTGATCTGACCGTTATCCTCATAAATCATACACTTATCATTTTCAAAAGATACCACCGCTCTTTCAAACTGGAAACGATATCTTGCAGCAAAAGGGTACGCCCCTGCATACCATGCCGATTCTGTTTCAATATAGAATTCTGGATATTCATAAACTGCATTGATGCAGTCCTGCTCCGGACGTTTGATCCGGTTACTGTTTACTTTTTCCGGTTTTCCAAAAGTATATACCATAAAATCAAGATCATGAATATGAAGATCAAAAGGTACAAGACCACTTCTGCTCTCATCCTTCATCCAGTTATCCCAAGTCCAGGGAGGTGTCTGACTTACCCGGCTCATATAACCGGAAAGAAGCTTTCCATATTTCTGCGTATCATATAATTCTTTCAAAAGCATATATTCTGGCCAGAAACGCAGCACATGAGCCACCATAAAGTTTACATGCATCCGATGGGCAGTGGAATATACACGCTCCACATCCTCCGGTTTCAGGGAAACCGGCTTTTCACAAAGGACATGAATCCCTTTTTCCATCGCCCGCACCGCATAATCTGCATGCAGATAAGTCGGCAGACAAATATCCAGAATATCCAGTTCCTCATTTTTCAGCATTTCATCCAAATCTGAATAATGATGTTGCTTTGGATATGGCTCCATTCTCTCCTGACGAATGTCACATAACGCTGTCAGTTCCACCTCTTCCATACTTTCCCACACTGGTATATGAGCTCCGCTGATACCGCCCACACCGATCAATCCAACTTTTAACATTTTACATCCTCTCCATAAACTTCATTTATAATATTCTGCAGATAATCCCGGGCATCCAAAATCCCCTTCATCTGTTCCTGACTATTCTCTGCTAATTCCCGTTCAATGATAACATCTCCCTGATAGCCCAATTCCCGAAGTCCCTTAAATACTCCGCGAAAATCCACTTTTCCCTGTCCGATCGGTGTTTCCATCCCAAGATCGTGTCCATTGACAGGATAACGCCCATCTTTCGCATGAAGATTCCGGACATATTTTCCAAACACATCCAGAGCATCCACCGGATTCGCTTTACCATATAAAATCAGATTTGCTGTGTCCAGATTGATTCCCAGATTATCTGTCCCCACTTTTTCAAAACAGCGCAGCATCGTTACCGGGGTCTCCTGACCAGTTTCAAACAAAAGATACTGCCCTTGCTTCTGCAAATGCTCTGCCACTGTCCGCACTGCCACACAAAAACTGTTAAAATTAGGGTCATTGGGATTTTCCGGGATAAATCCCATATGGGTTACCACATCCGTAATTCCCAGTTTGCAGGCGAAGTCTGCGCCATCGCACAAGTTCTGAATCCGCATCTGACGATATTCCGGCGGCACAAGTCCCAGAGTAATCTGACCATCATAAAAATCCCACACCAGCGGGCCTTCCCATCCACACCAAAAAGCAGTAGCGGTAATCTGATATTTTTCCAACAGTTCTTTTACCTTTGGCGCATTGTCAGCTTTCCACACGGATGGCTCCCAGGAAATCAACTGACACACCTCGATGCCATGCTCCTGAAGGGTCTTTAACTTCTGTTCCAGATGTTCTACACTGTCTAATCCCACACAAGTACCTATTTTCATTACAAAACCTCCCTAGTTTCCTTCTTTATCTCTTTTTGTTTATTCTACCTTGAAATTCCAGATATTTGAAGAAGATTTTTGACTTTTTGTTGTAAATTTTTGACTTTTTTAAATAGCTATGATAGGATGAAACTACTTTGAAGTCTACAGGAAAGAGGAGAGACAAATGGACGCTTTTCAGGAACTCACCCCCATTATTTACAGAAAAAACGGAATTCATTTTCTGCATTTGCGCTATGGCGCCAACGAAATTCCGATTACCGCCCACTGGCATAATCGCATAGAACTTTTGTACATAATTTCCGGAAATCTGGAAGTTTACCTGAACGATGTCCACTATACAGCAGGATCGGGAGAAACTGTTATCATTTTGCCTGATACCATCCATTGCGCTTCCACTGGTCCGACCGGGGCAGAATACCATGTGATCGCCTTTGATCCCGAAAAATTTTGCAATGCTACCATTGCCTCCGATACCTATCTCCTGCCTCTGATCCAGCAAAAAAATTGGTTTCATCCCATAACAAAGCATCCGGAAATAAAAAAAATCCTAGAAGAGCTTATCTGTCTGCCAGAGGATGAGAGCGCCTGTCATCCTCTGAAAGCCATGGGGAAAATCTATGAACTGCTGGGACTGTTTTACCAGCACTGTGCTGCGGATATCTCTCAAATTCGAAAACCCGATGAACGTTTTGGAGCTGTGCTGATTTATATCAACAACCACTATACAGAAGATATATCCTCTAAAAATCTCAGCGAAAAATTTGGTTATGATGAAGCCTATTTTTGCAGACGCTTTAGAGAAGCCACCGGAACGAATCCTACCAAATACATCCGTTATCTCAGACTGGAAAAAGCCCAGCATCTCCTTCGCACAGGACGGGAAAATATTCGAGACATAGCGTTGGCATGCGGCTTTTCGGATATCTGTTATTTTTCCAACTGCTTTAAACGGCAATTTGGCGTATCTCCCCGAACATTTCAAAATTCAAAAGAATACTTATAGTTGCAATAACTCACTTTCAATTCATTGACATTTTGTAGTTTTATTGTTATAATACTTAAAAACTACAAATGTCAATGAAAGAGGTGGAAATCATGCAACAACTATCTATTTCTGAGTCAGAGTGGCAGGTAATGAAAATTATCTGGAGTGATCCTCCCAAAACATTGCCTGAAATACTGGACAGACTAAAGGAAACTGGCTGGAGCAAAACGACTATTCAAACATATCTTGCTCGTTTGGTTAAAAAGGGAGCTTTGTCCACAAAACGTCAAGGGAAAGGATATCTATATTACCCCACAATATCAGAATGTGACTGTCAAATAATTGAAGGTCAAAGCTTTTTGAATCGGGTATATGAAGGATCTCTATCTAAAATGGTAATGGGATTTGTAAAAAGCGGACATTTATCGAGTGATGAATTAAATGAATTAAAAAAATTAATCAAACAGCAGGAAGAAATAGATGCAAACACTCCTTAACATCTTTTATATTGTGATTTTTGTATCTGTTATCGGCAGTATCTTTTGTATTTTATCACTATTTATCACTCATGTTCTACATTATACATTACCTCTGTGGTTCCTTTTATGTGGTATGGCATTCTTTTGTATTCCTATTTTGTCTTACGATGTTTTGCTTGTCTCACCTGAAAAACAAAATTGGCTGCAAGGCTTCTATATCGCCTGCAAAATATGGATATCTGGATGTGGTATTTTATTGTTTTATCATACAATCCGCTTTATTTTAGCTAAACAGGCACTAAAACACTACCGGCTCTGCAGAAATGCACGATTGATCAAAATTTGTTCTCACTGTGCAAATATCATCGGATTAAGAAAAATCCCAATGCTATATTATGGAACTTTGGATTCCCCCATCTGTGTTACAGGTGTAATCCAGCCATCCATTATTATAAACCAAACGGTAATTGAGAAATTGACAGATTCCGAATTATCTGCTGTTTTTGCTCATGAACTAACACATATTAAGCGAAAACATTTGCTTTATGAAAATATCTATCGTTATGTATGTGTTGCGAATTGGTTAAATCCTTTTGTATGGATTGCAAAAGCTGATTTTTCCCTGCATTGCGAGATAGATTGTGACTCTGCCACCTTAAAGCTATTACAGGGAAAAATTCCCAAAGTCGAATATGCCTCTTCTATCATTCGACTGCTGGAACTTTCAACACACAAAACACCTCCCTCTAATATGGGTATTGGTGCACTTAATTTTATCTTAGCCAAGAGGCGCATTCAAAAAATTGCCACGCCGAGATCAAAATTTAATACACAAATTGCAACCGTTGTTTTGGTTATCTGTTTTGTATTGATCGTAATATGGTCTTTACAACTCAGCCGGGAATATTTCTATCCATATCCGGCTTATCAAACGGAAACAGAATATCGTGAGGGTTACAATGAGTAACCCTTATCCTTATATTTTATAAATCTACAAAAGTAGTTTAATGGAGGTTGATCTGATATGAATAATATTGAATTTCATTCTGTAACAAAAGAATATAAAAACCGTATAAAAGCTCTCGATACAGTATCATTTTCTATTGAAAGCGGAGTTTTTGGATTGTTAGGACATAACGGAGCCGGAAAGACAACCTTAATGAAGTTATTGGCCACTATTATGCAGCCCACATCGGGAACCATCTCTGTATGTGGTTTTGATACTCAAAAAAATGGTAAGGAAGTACGCCGACTGATTGGGTATCTTCCACAAGAGTTGAACATGTATCCCTCTTTGTCTGTTTTCGATTTTGTCAGCTATATGGCTTCACTAAAAGGTGTCAAAGATCAGAAACAAATCAAATCTATTTTGGAACAAGTGGATATGGAACAATATTCAAAAAGGCTTATAGGACAACTCTCTGGCGGTATGAAGCGACGCGTAGGGATTGCACAAGCCCTTGTTGGAAATCCAGAAATTTTAATTGTAGACGAACCAACGGCAGGTCTTGATCCTGAAGAACGGGTACGATTCCGCGGAGTTCTTTCCCGTTTCGCCAAAGACGGAAAATGTGTGCTGCTTTCTACTCATATCGTTGAAGACATTTACCAGCTTTGCGAACAACTTGCAGTATTGCGGAAAGGAAAATTATTTTTCTGCGGCAATACCATTCATTTACTTTCTAAAGTTGCTGGAAAAGTAAAAATTATTGAATTGACAAACGAACAGGAATTACTGGAATTGCAAAAGAAAACTTCTGTATCATCCATTACTTATGAGCACAATACCATTCAGGCACGGATCATGGACGAAAACAATTCGTTTTCTGGCCCTTCTACTACAGAAACGTTGGAAGACGCCTATGTTTATTGTATGGGAGGAAAAGAGTATGAATAAAGTGTTTTCTATTTCAAAATATGAATATAAAATGCAGATCAAGCGAGTATCTGGATGGCTTGTCTTACTCTTTGTGGTAATCGCAACCATGATGGACTGTTTACCAACCACAAATAATATGAAAAGAATTGAATTTCTATACGATGTTCACTATTATGTCCGACGTGTCTTTGCCTTTGACGGATTAATTCTTTTGTTTGCTTTAATGTTTCTTATGGCAGATCGCCTTGTTAGTGACCGCAAAATGGGAAGAAGAGATTTATTTATGGTAACTCCTATCAGAAAACAAAGTTACATTGTCGGAAAACTACTGGGGAATTTCCTCTATGCTCTTTCCTTCATGTATCTGCTATTAATAGCTGCATTGATTGGATTTGCCGTTTTTAATCATGTGGAAACATCTGTCAAAGACTATATCAGCTCCTGCTGGGAAGTAAGTATTTATATCATAATTCCTGCCACTTTTTTTGTAACTACAAGCAGTGTTATTCTCCCGGAACTCATAAACCTACGATTGTTTTACTTGCTTTTTTCCGTATTATTTTTAACAAATGTACTTTCCGTGGAGACAGGAGCCACACCAGCACCATTCTATATTTTTACTCAGGGGGATGTTTCTAAAATGATATGGCAACATCCCCGTTGGCCCACGATTTATATAGAAAGTGCATTTCTGAATCTCTTGTTCATGCTGGGAATCGGCGGATTAAGTATTCTACTCATTTTTGTAAAACGTAAATTTTGGAGGGATAATTGAATAATGAAATATGAATTACAAATTATAGGGATAAATGCAATTTTAATTTCTGCTCTGCTAACAGGTTCCTTTTTAGTAATCTGTGCTACAGGTGGAGAAAATGTTACTTGGGAATACTTAGGCTTTGAACTGATATTTCCCTTTTACTTATCCGTTGTAATTGGGGAATGGTGCAAAATTCGTACGGATTCTATGTTTGAAGTAATTGTAGCACAGGGAAAATTCCTCTTCCACTGGATTTTTCGCAGATTCATTTTGCTATTCGGGATGGTCAGTATTTTTGCTGTTATTGGAATGATCGGTGTTCTTCTATTAAAAACTACCACATCCTTTTCTAATATGATATCAGCGTTTTTTCCTACCGCATTTTTTCTTGCCAGCTTGTGCACTTTTGTTTCAATTTTTACAGATATTCCTCATATATCCACTATGGTAGTCAGTGTGTTTTGGTTATTTTCTATTATGACAATGAGTCTATTACGTATCAAACCACTTCAATATCTGTACATCTTCGCCAGATATGCTGATATAAAAGCACCATTATGGATGATCAACAAAGGGATTCTGATTGCCATAGGGATTTTTCTTTGGATAAGTATTTATGTAATCATCAAAATTCCACTCTCCTCCTTTGGCAAATTCTGTCATCCTACAGCCCACTTTCATTAAGAAACCTCTGGGAATACATCATTTTTTGTATTTCCCAGAGGTTTCTTTCATAATCAGTATCTTCTTATTTTCTTACCAACAAAGATTTTCCTGTCATTTCTTCCGGCTGTTCCATTCCCATCAATTCGATCAGCGTCGGAATGATATCTGCCAGACAGCCGCCTTCTCTCAGCGTATAAGCCGGGTCTGCATTTACCAGAATAAATGGAACAGGATTGGTGGTATGAGCGGTGAATGGTTCTCCTGTCTCATAGTCTACCAACTGTTCTGCGTTTCCGTGGTCTGCGCAGATAAACATCTGTCCGTCCACTTCTTTGATTGCCTCTACAGCGCGCCCTACGCATGCATCGACAGCTTCCACGGCCTTAATAGCCGCATCTTCCACACCGGTATGTCCTACCATATCCGGATTTGCAAAGTTGATGATGATCACGTCATATTTTTCGGATTTGATCGCATCTACCAGTTTATCACATACTTCAAAAGCGCTCATTTCCGGTTTCAGATCATACGTAGCAACCTTCGGAGATTTTACAAGGATTCTGTCCTCTCCTTCGTTTGGCTCCTCGATGCCGCCGTTGAAGAAGAAGGTTACATGAGCATATTTTTCTGTCTCGGCAATACGCGCCTGGGTCATATGATGCGCTGCCAGATATTCGCCAAAAGTGTTTTTGATCTCCTGTTTATGGAAAGCAACCAGTTTGTTCTGAATCGTATCATCGTAATCTGTAAAGCATACATAGGTAAGATCCAGTCTTTTTCCTCTCTCAAAGCCTTTGAAATCATCATCGCAGAAAGCGCGAGTGATCTCTCTTGCTCTGTCCGGACGGAAGTTGAAAAATACTACAGAATCTTTATCCTGAATCGTAGCTACCGGTTTTCCGTCTTTTTCTATAACGGTAGGCATTACAAATTCATCCGTTTTATCATCATCGTAAGATGCCTGTACTGCTGCCACTGCATCTGTGCCTTTTACACCCTCGCCTTTTGTCAGAGCGTTATAAGCCAATTCTACACGATCCCAGCGATTATCTCTGTCCATTGCATAGTACCGACCAGAAATCACGCCGATCTGTCCCACACCGATCTCTTTCATCTTCTCTTCCAGAGCTTCCACGAAACTTTTTCCGGATGCCGGAGGGGTATCTCTTCCATCCAGGAAACAGTGAACATATACGTTTTCCAGTCCTTCTTTTTTAGCCAGTTCCAGCAATCCGTAAAGATGGGTATTATGGCTGTGTACGCCTCCATCAGAAAGCAGTCCCATAAAATGCAGGGCAGAATTATTTTCCTTGGCATTTCTGACTGCTGTCAGAAGCGCTTCATTCTCAAAGAAGTCTCCATCCTGAATTTCTTTTGTGATTCTTGTCAGCTCCTGATACACAATACGACCTGCGCCCATATTCAGATGACCCACCTCAGAGTTACCCATCTGACCTTCCGGAAGTCCTACTGCCATTCCGCTGGCATTTCCTTTTACAAATGGATACTGGGATTTTAACTGATCCATGATAGGCGTTTTCCCTTCACAAACGGCATTTGCCTCACACTTGTCATTCAATCCATATCCATCCAGTATCATTAAAACGGTTGGTTTTTTACTCATAATTTCCTCCTGTATATCTTACATAGAACGTATTCCCTTTATGGGAATACAGCTTTCAACTATTCATATTGTAACAGAAAAACAGATTTTTTCAAGAAACATCTCTTCTTTTTCTTGTATTTTTTCCTCCAATTCGATAAAATGATGCCAGACTTAAAGTTTTAAATATTTCATATTTCTATAAATGCAAAGGAGATTAACATGAGAGGATTAGATACCCCTGTCAAAAAAATCAGAAAAAAAGTTTTTACGGAAATTGCGAAAGTGGGATTTAATTCCACCGATGAGACGTTGATTGCCGATATCGAAGCAATTCCTTACTCCATCGTTCAGGAAAAAGCAACTTACCGTGAAAGTATTTACCGGGAACGGGCAGTCGCCAGCGAACGAGTGCGTCTGGCTATGGGAATGTCCCTTCGCCCGGAAAATAAGGCAGTTCATATTACCTCTGGAATTGAAGCCAGCAATATCGATGAAAAATATTATGAGCCCCCTCTGATGCAGGTGATCCCCTCTGCCTGCGATGCCTGTGAACCGAATAAATACGAAGTCAGTAATATGTGCCGGGGCTGCGTTGCTCACCCCTGCGCGCAGGTTTGCCCCAAGGGCGCCATTTCCATCATCGACGGACGCTCTGTGATCGATCAGGAAAAATGTATCCGCTGCGGAAAGTGTAAAGCTGTCTGTCCCTACGACGCTATTTCCCACAAGGAACGCCCCTGCGCGAAAGCCTGCGGCGTCAACGCCATTGAAAGTGACAGTCAGGGACGTGCTGTGATCAACAATCAGAAATGTGTTTCCTGCGGTATGTGCATGGTAAACTGTCCTTTCGGCGCTATTTCTGATAAATCTCAGATTTTCCAGCTGGCGCACGCATTGAAAGAAGGAACAGAAATTATCGCAGAAGTTGCTCCTGCCTTTGTGGGACAGTTTGGTCCCAGCGTTACTCCAAAAAAATTCAAGGCAGCTCTGCTTGCTCTGGGCTTTTCTGAGGTCTATGAAGTCGCTCTGGGCGCAGATATCGGCGCAATTTCCGAGGCGCATCACTATGCTGAAAAAATTCATACCGGAGAACTGCCTTTCCTGCTCACCTCCTGCTGTCCCTCCTGGGCTGCTCTGGCAAGAAACCAGTTCCCTGACCTGATCGACAGCATTTCTCAGGAGCTTACTCCCATGGTAGCTACTGCACGAAAAATCAAGCAGGAACATCCCCACGCCAAATTGGTCTTTATCGGTCCCTGCGCTTCCAAAAAACTGGAAGCATCCCGGACAGATGTGCGAAGTGATGTGGATTTTGTAATTACCTTTGAAGAACTTGTGGGAATGTTCGAGGCAAAAAATATTGATATCGAAAGCTTTGAGGGGGATTCTTCTTTCCATGACGCTACGGGAGCAGGCAGAGGATATGCAGTGGCAGGCGGTGTAGCCAGCGCTGTGGAAGCCTGCTTGAAAGAATATTATCCAGATATTCCTGTTCATATCGAACATGCGGAAGGACTGGCGGAATGTAAAAAGATCTTAACGCTTGCCAAAGCTGGAAAGCTGAAAAATTGCATGATTGAAGGTATGGGATGCCCTGGCGGCTGCATGGCGGGAGCCGGAACGATCGCCCCATACAAAACGGCAGCTGCCGAATTGAAAAAGTTTGTGGCTTCTTCCAGCGAACAGCTTCCTCCAAAAGAACTGGAAGAAATCGAACTGGACTGATAAGTTCTCACAGACCCCAAACAAACGATTACAATTTTTGAGATAGGAGTGATCTTCATGAAATTTATATACCCCGCAGTCTTCCGCAAAACAGCGGAAGGAACTTACACCGGCTTTTTCCCCGATCTGGATTCCTGTCAGGTGACAGGTGATACACTGGATGAAGCGATGGATCAGGCCAACGAAGCCGCATCAAACTGGATCAGCGTAGAGTTGGAAGAAGACGACTGTGAACTCCCACCAGTGTCCGATGCTTCTGATTTAAAACTGGAAAAAGACGATATTGTAAGAAATATTCTGGTAAATATCCGATTTATGGAAGGCTGGGACGAGTAACATCTCCATCGTTATGATAAAAAATGCCTGAAAGATTGTAAAAGCATTAGATGCAGAACAATCTTTCAGGCATTTACTTTTTCAGTGTATTTCTGCTCCAAAAGGAATCAGCGTCAATTTCTTAGAATTTTTTCCAGGTATCTTTCACAAATAATAACAACAGCGGGAAGATCTCCAGCCTTCCTGCAAGCATATCAAAAATCAGCACCAATTTTGCCGGATGGGAAAACAGATCAAAGTTTGCGGACGGTCCCACCAGTTCCAATCCCGGTCCGATATTATTAAAAGTGGCAGCCACGGCTGTAAAATTGGAAATAAGATCATTTCCGTCAAATGCCAGAATCAACATGGAAAATCCAAAAATCATGGTATACACGACCATAAATACATTCACGTTTCGAACAACCTCGTGTTCTACGGGTTTTCCATCCAACTGGATTTTTCTTACCTGGCGGGGATGGAGATACTGTTTGATCTCCTTTCCCATAGACTTCAGCAAAATCACAAACCGGGATACCTTGATACCGCCTCCGGTACTGCCCGCGCAGGCTCCCACAAACATCAGCATGATAAGAACCGTTCGGGACACCTCCGGCCACACATTAAAATCTGTCGTGGCAAAACCGGTAGTGGTGATAATGGATGCTACCTGAAAGGCAGA
>HF995388.1:4071-5887 GCA_000432335.1 Firmicutes bacterium CAG:646 | reverse complement strand
CAGGCAATCAAAAACATAGCTGCGCCTATGGTGATCAGATACCATTTCAGCTCCTCACTTTTCAGCGCCTGTTTCCATTTTTTTGCCAGAATAAGAAAATAAATATTAAAGTTTATTCCGAAAAGAATCATGAAAACAGTCACAACCACCTGAATATAAGTGGAATAGCTGGCGATACTGTCATTTTTAATACCAAATCCCCCCGTTCCCGCTGTACCAAATGTAGTGGTAAGCGCATCAAACAAAGGCATCCCGCCCGCCAACAGAAAAATAATCTCCACGATAGTCATAAAAATGTAAATGCCGTACAAAGTCTTTGCCGTGGAACGCACCGTAGGGGTAAGACGGGTGACAGAAGGTCCCGGGCTCTCCGCCTTCATCAGATTCATATGAGAACCGCCCGCCAGTTTCAGCAAAGAAAGCAAAAAGACCAAAACTCCCATACCGCCAATCCAGTGGGTAAAACTTCGCCAAAACAGGATACATTTTGGCAAAGATTCCACCTCACTGAGCACACTGGCTCCCGTTGTGGTAAATCCTGATACGGTTTCAAACAGCGCATCCACCGGATGGGAAATACTTCCGCTGAAGAGAAACGGCAGCGATCCCATGATACTCATAATAACCCAGCTAAGCGCCACCGTCACAAATCCCTCACGCACATAAAAATGCTGCTTTTTCGGGCGATGGAGCACCAGCGGAACTCCTATCAGAAGACACAGGGCAATGGTAATCAAAAAAGAGGTAAGGGATTTTTCCCCATAGATTGCTCCCACCAAAACGGGGGGCAGCATAAATGCCGCTTCCACATTTAATACCCAGCCGATAATATAAGCGATAATCCTGTAATTCATTTTTCCCGTACCTCCTAACGCACAAGAATATCCTGAAGATCATCAAGACCTCTTTGCGTGGTAACGACGATCACAGTATCTCCCGCCTGCATACAGTCATTTCCCCGGGGGATAATTACTTTCCCTTTTCTGTGAATACAGCCGATCAGAAGGTTGCTCTTTAATTTCAGATCTTTCAGCGCTATTCCGGCGATGGAAGAATTTTCCTTCACGATAAATTCCAGCGCTTCTGCCTTATTATCCAGAATATGGTACAACGTCTCCACATTGCTTCCGATAGAATTTTGGGCAGCGCGGGTATACCGCAAAATGTAATCGGTAGTAATATATTTCGGATAAATCACACTTCCCAGATCCAGTTGATCCAGAATATGGTCAAAAGAAATTCGATTTACCTTGGTAACCAGTTTTGCATTGGAATTTTCTTTTGCAAAGAGTGTTAAAAGAACGTTTTCTTCGTCCATATTGGTGAGCGTAACGAAAGCTTCCGCATTCTCCAGATTCTCTTCCATCAAGAGACGCTTATTCGTTCCGTCTCCCTGAACAATCATAGCTCCTGGCAATAATTCTGCAAGTTTCTGGCACCGTTCCTGAGATTTTTCAATAATCTCTACCCGGATTTTTGATTCCATCAAAAGGCGTGCCAGGTAAATAGCAATGGTACCGCCTCCCACGATCATACAGTTTTTCACCTGATCCGTTTTCAATCCGATATTTTTGAAAAATTTGGCTGCATTCTGAGGAGAAGCGATAATAGACACCAGATCTCCATTCTGCAGTACAAAATCTCCGTTCGGAATATGTACCTGCTCTCCTCTTTCAATACCAGACACAAGAATATCACACTTTACCTTCTGGGGAAGATCTGCAATCGAGATCTGATCCAGATGAAATTCCGGCTTCAGACGGAATTTTAAGAGTTCAATCTTGCCTTTTGCAAAGGTATCGATCTTAATGGCAGA
>HF995388.1:248-4039 GCA_000432335.1 Firmicutes bacterium CAG:646 | reverse complement strand
GAGAAGCCGCGCAATCTCCAGCGCTGCCGCCATTTCCGGGTTAATGATCATAGAAATGCCGAGACTTTCCTTGATAAAACTTAATTCCTTGTTGTATACAGGATTTCTTACCCGGGCAACTGTCTGGCATTTTCCCACCTTTTTTGCGATCAGACAGCAAAGAAGGTTTAATTCATCTGAACCGGTCACAGAAATCAAAAGATCCGTATTTTTTATATCTGCTTCCATCAGAACACTCAGGCTGGAACCATTTCCCAGGATCTGTAAGGCATCCAGCTCTTCCTCCACCTCCTGAAGTCTCTCCGAGGAAGAATCTATGATCGTCACCTCATGTTTTTCTTCTGTCAATTCTTCCGCCAGGGCATATCCTACCTTCCCGCAGCCGATAATTATAATCTTCATATTTCCTCCAAAATAAAAAAATCTTTATGCTGCATTAAGACAGCATAAAGACATTATATCATTGCTTTATAAATACACAAGAACTTTTTAGAAAATTTTTATATTCCTGTATTCTCTTTATCTGCGAGCCAGTTCCCCCGTGATCTCCTCCCAGGTTACCCCTTTTTCCGCCATCAGCACCATCACATGATACAGAAAATCTGAGATCTCATATTTTATCTCTTCCTTGTCAGGATTCTTGGCAGCGATCACAATCTCCGTACATTCCTCTCCCACTTTTTTGAGAATCTTATCGATTCCTTTGTCAAAAAGATAGTTCGTATAAGAGCCCTCCCGGGGATGTTCTTTTCGATCCAGAATCACATCATAAACCTCCTGAAAAACTTTCAGAGGATTCCCCTCATGATACGGCTTTTTCACCAGTTCCGTAAAAAAGCAGGTTTTATTTCCCGTATGACAGGCTGCTCCCACCTGAGAAACCTTTGCTAGCAGCGTATCTTTATCACAATCCAGCGTAAGGGACTTCACATATTGCAGATGTCCGCTGGTCATTCCCTTTGTCCAAAGCTCTTGCCGGCTTCTGCTCCAATACGTCATTTTCCCCGTATCCAGCGTAGTCAGAAAAGCTTCTTCATTCATGTACGCCAGCATTAAAACTTCATCCGTCTTATAGTCCTGTACGATCACCGGAATCAGCCCGTCACTGTTTACTTTAAACTGATCCCACCCTACACTGCTTTCAAAAGTATTGACCGGGATTCCCTGTTGTTTGCATGTTTTCTTCAGTTCCATACGGTCCAGATGTAACTGACTGATCATCCGTCCGCTGATCCCGTCTATCTGATCCTGCTTAAACAATCGGAGAATCTCTTCCTGCTCCAGCGTGTTCGTATGCAGAAATACGGGAAGCTTCGTTTGATTCCGCACTTCCTCCTGAAGTCCCTCCAGACAGAGGATTCCCCCTGCATATTTTTCGATCTCTTCCCGATGGTTTTCGTATTCCTCCAGCATAAAAATGCTGACCAGAATCTTATCTTTTCCAAATTTGGAAGATACTTCCTCCAAAATTTTAACATTACTCTCTTTGGAAAAATTAAGGACTGCCTTCTCACAGCCCGCATAGAGCAATTTTTTCACATCTTCCATACGTTTTACATTTCCGGCCCCAATCACCGGAATTTCTGCTTCCTGACAGATCTTTTTGATCCATCCGATCGCCTCATCGTGCTCTGCATCGTTTGAAGAAAAATCAAAAATCAGCAGCTCGTCTGCCCCTGTATTCCCATATTCTCTCGCCAACTTTAAGAGATCTCCGTCTTCAAAAATTGTTTTCTGCCCAAAACCGGTAACTGCTCTTCCCATACTCATATAAATACACGGAATCATTTTCTTTTCATCCATACTCTTTCCTTCTTTCCTACAGGCTGCCCTTGGTGGACAAAACTCCCTGTATTCTGTCATCTTCCTGTACCGCCGCATCCAGCGCTTTGGCAAAGCTTTTAAAGACTGCTTCCACAATATGATGATTATTCGTTCCATCCAGCAGCTTGATATGCAGATTCATACCTGCCGCATAACTTACCGCATAGAAAAATTCCCTCACCATCTCCGTATCCAGATCTCCCACCCGCGGGGTGGTAAATCCCACATCAAAATTCAGGTAAGGGCGTCCCGACAGATCCACCGCGCAAAGCGCCAAAGTTTCATCCATCGGAAGGATCATATGACCGTAACGGCGAATTCCCTGTTTTTCTCCCAGAGCTTCCCGGATTGCCGTTCCCAGCACAATTCCCGTATCTTCCACAGTATGGTGACAATCCACATGCAAATCCCCCTCCACTGTGACTGCCAGATCAAAAAAACCATGGCGGGCAAAACCCTCCAGCATATGATCAAAAAAACCGATTCCTGTATGAACAGAAGCCTGACCTGTGCCATCCAGATTCAGCTTCATGACGATTTTCGTCTCTTTCGTATTTCTCTCTACTTCTGCCTCCCGGTTTCTTCCTTCCGTTCTGCTCTCCATGCTTGCTCACTCCTTCCCCTTTTCAAATCGGACGGCAATGGAATTCGCATGAGCCGTCAGCTTTTCTGAACGGGCAAACTGCTCGATATCCCGATGTACCGGTTCCAGCGCTTCTCTGGAATAATAAATAATACTGGATTTTTTCACAAAATCATCTACAGACAGGGGAGAAAAGAACTTTGCCGTTCCATTGGTGGGCAGAATATGATTCGGTCCTGCGAAATAGTCTCCCAGCGGCTCACAGCTATACTCTCCCAAAAAGATCGCCCCGGCGTTTTTAATCTTTGTCATCACTTCAAAAGGATTCGATGTGACGATCTCCAGATGTTCAGAAGCAATCTCATTGGCTGTATCAATAGCTTCCTCCATGGTATCAGCCACCAGAAGATATCCGAACTGATCCAGCGATTTCTGAATGATCTCCCGGCGTTCCAGTTGTTTTACGAAGCCTTCTACTTCCTCGTTTACCTTTTCTGCCAGCGCTCTGCTGGTGGTAATCAGGATGGCGGACGCCAATTCATCATGTTCTGCCTGAGATAAAAGATCCGCCGCCACATAACGGGGATTTGCCGTCTCATCTGCCAATCCCAGAATCTCACTGGGACCTGCCACTGAATCGATACTCACATGACCGTAAACCGCTTTCTTCGCCAAAGCCACATAAATATTTCCTGGACCTACGATCTTATCCACGCGGGGAATGCTTTCCGTTCCAAAAGCCAGCGCTGCGATTGCCTGCGCCCCTCCCACCTTATAGATTTCATCTACTCCGGCTTCTCTGGCAGCCACCAGCACAGAAGGGTTTACCTCTCCCATGGCATTACACGGTGTTGTCATGATAATCTCTTCCACTCCCGCCACCCGGGCTGGAAGAATATTCATCAGCACCGAAGACGGGTAGACCGCCTTGCCACCCGGAACATAAACACCAACCCGGGACAAAGGCGTGATTTTCTGTCCCAGCATCGTTCCCTGCTCTGTGCTCTGAAACCAACTGTTTTGTTTCTGCAGTACGTGATACTTTTCTATATGAACCAGAGCCTTTCGGATCACTCCTAAAAGCGCGGGATCTATCTTTTCATACGCTTCCTGAATCTCTTCTTCCGTCACCTTGATATTGGACGCATCTAACCGGGCGTGGTCAAACTGTTCCGTATAAGAAAATACTGCCGCATCCCTCTTTTCTTTTACCTGAGCGATGATCTCCTGTACTCTGCTTTCATAAACCCCATACTGACCGGGACTTCTTTTCAGCATATTCTCCAAAATATTTTTCGTTGTATCTTTTGTCAATGTCACGATTTTCATAACTTCAGCCCTCCCGGATCACTTTCTTCAATTTCTGGATCAAATCAGAAATTCT
>HF995388.1:0-155 GCA_000432335.1 Firmicutes bacterium CAG:646 | reverse complement strand
ACGGACAATCCGTTTTCCCTGAGGGTGGAACCGGTCTCCACAATATCACAGATCACCTCCGCCAGCCCTACAATGGGCGCCAGCTCAATAGAACCGTTCAATTTGATAATCTCCACCGTCTGATGCTTTTTATTATAAAAATAGTCTTTCGCAAT
>HF995387.1 GCA_000432335.1 Firmicutes bacterium CAG:646 | reverse complement strand
AACAATGCAGCGCATCCCAGAAAAATACCCAAAAGTAGCAGCTGAGAATTCATATGAAAATCTACATCCATTCCCAGCCCTTTCTGTAGAATCTGCACTGCGCTCCAGCCAACACCAAAACCTGCGGTTATTCCCAGAGGCATACTATAACCCAAAAGATACATTCCTTCCCAAAAAAGCATGGACACCACCTGTCCTCTGGTGCAGCCAATAGACTTTAACAGTGCAATTTTGCGCGTCCGCCTCATTCCTGCAAACAATGCAGCGCATCCCAGAAAAATGCCGAAAAATAATAATTGGGGATTCATATGGAAATCTACATCCATTCTCAGCCCTTTCTGTAGAATCTGCACTGCGCTCCAGCCAACGCCAAAACCTGCGGCTATTCCCAGAGGCATACTATAGCCCAAAAGATACATTCCTTCCCCAAAAAGCATGGACACCATCTGTCCTCTGGTGCAGCCAATGGACTTTAACAGGGCAATTTTTGCGTCCGCCTCTTAATCTGGGTCAGAAAGATCTGCAACACCGCACAAAATGCCACAACAAAGATCACAACAACAACCATAACCGTGATTGTTCCTTCACTTTCCGAACTACTTTCCGGATAGGCATACTGGTTCCGTCTCAAGACTCGTCGACTGTCACTCTCCTGCTGTTTGCCCGCCCCATACGTTTTCGCCAATTCTGTCCATAATTCTTCTTCTAATGTATCCGACTCTAAAAACACATCCGCCGTCAAGGAAAGATCAGACAAATCAATCAAAGAAGTGCTGCGCAGCGCCTCCTCCATCTGATCGCCACCTGTTTCCGATAAAAATACATTAGGTACGGAATAAGTCCCAATATCCCAAAAGGTCTTGAGACGGAACCAGTATGCCTATCCGGAAAGTGGTTCGGAAAGTGAAGGAACGATCACGGTTATGGTTGTTGTTGTGATTTTTGTTGTGGCATTTTGCGCGGTTCTGCAGATCTTTCTGACCCAGATTAAG
>HF995386.1:47467-78749 GCA_000432335.1 Firmicutes bacterium CAG:646 | reverse complement strand
ACCTTATTGGTGTGGGAAGTTTGAGTAAAAGTATTACACACATATTTTTCGATAACCTCAACATGGGAAACCATTGTATCGCTGCTATCATATAAATCCCTGTAAAGCCTAAACATCCCAGATATGTTTTAAAATGCAACCCTCCACTGTTATACCGTAGAACCCAAAATAAAAGCACGCTCCAAAAAAACAGATTCAATTGCTTACAATATAAAAAGTAGAAACTTAATATTACTGCTTTACTGAATTCAGAAATAAACGTAAACCATATCCATTGTAAAAGTTTCATCTGGTAATCTGTATATTGATATTTTTCCTGAAATGATATACTACGTTTCATTACCAACTTCTCCTTTTCCCATCATCTCAATAACAACAGACACAGTATACCATTTGTGAGGAGTTACAGATTTCTTTTAATCGAAACCTGAGAATTATCGACTGAAAATAGAAAAAGTAACAATTTGTAAAAATCGGAATTATAGATGGTTGAGACAGAATCCTTCTTTTTTTATACTGAAAAAAGGGGTGGAAAAATGGAAATCACAAAAGAAAAATTTAATCTTTTAATCGGAAGAAAAATCATGGAACTTCGCAAAAAACAGTGTTACACCAGGGAAGAACTAGCAGAGTACGTCGATATCTCTCCAAAATATCTGTATGAAATAGAATTAGGGCGCAAAAGCTGTTCCTTATTTATTGGTTACAAGCTGAGCAAATGTCTGGAAGTAGATTTGGATTATTTATTACAGGAGAAAATGTCACCGCTGGAGAAAAAAAATATTGATAATCTGTATTATCATTTACAGAGTGATCAAAAAGAACAGATCAGCCAAATTTTACAAATTATCTACGATCTAATTGAAAACACTCAGTTATAAAATCCATATGTTGAGTCAAAAAAATAAAATTCTAAAAATGATGTGCTAAAATAGATAAAGTTTATATAAGAAAAGGAACGCTTGCAAAAACAAATGGATAAGAAACAATTTAATCAAATTACTGGCAAATATATTCAAAAAACCAGAACTCAAAAACGATTTACCCGGGAACAGCTTGCAGAATATGCTGGTATATCTTCCAAATATCTTTATGAAATAGAAATGGGAAACAAAGGATGTTCTGGATATATCTTGTACTGTCTTGCAAAAGCATTAAAAGTCGATATTCAAAACCTATTTCCTACAAATTAAACAAAAAGAACTTTTGAGACTCCATTAGACTTTCAGAAAGAAGAAGGAAAAACCCTCACCAAATTCCTTGCGATGGCTTTTCCTTCTTTATTTGTCTCAACTTTATTTCAAAAATCTTTCCGCCTCATTCCTTTTCAGCTGAAACTTCTTCATATTTCTGCAGTTTTTCCACCACCTGCTCAAAGTTCATAAAATGCGACGCCTTCACTAGTATCGTGTCTTTTTCCTCTACCAGTTCTGGAAGTTTTTCCAGCAGTTCTTCCAGTGTAGGCAGATAAACCACGGGAAGTTCCGGGTTTTCCTGTCTGGCAGCCTCCGCCATATAAGCGCTCCGCTCTCCCACACTGATCAACAGGTCGATTCCCACTTTGCCGGCTTCTCTTCCCACTTCTTCGTGAAGCTGAAGTTCCTCTGCTCCCAGCTCTCCCATATCTCCCAGTACGGCTACTTTTCGTCCCAGCGCATCCTTCAGCACATGCAGAGAAGCTTTCATGGACATCGGATTTGCATTATAGCAATCGTCGATAATCGTATAGCGTTCCGTTTCTATGATATGAAAACGTCCGCTCAGTGACTGCAAGCTCCCAATTCCTGCCCGTATCTGCTCAAGTTCCATCCCATATGCCAGTCCCACTGCTGTTCCCGCAAGAGCGTTGTATACCATATGCTGCCCCGGGATAGGAACCAGTACAGAAAATTCTCCTTTCGGCGTATGAATGGTACAGGAAATTCCCTTAAGTCCCTGACCTTCTATCTTGTCTGCGTAAATCGGGCAGGAAGGGTCCAGCCCGAAAAAGACAGGTTTCTTTCCCTGTACGGTTTCCACCGTAGCCAATTTATCATCATCTCCATTTAAAATCACGGAAGCTCCGTCTCTTAAATGTTCAAAAACTTCTGTTTTCGCTCTCAGAACCCCATCCCGATCTCCCAGATTTTCCAGATGACAGGTTCCTATATTCGTGATCACACAGGTATTCGGACGGGCGATCCGGGCAAGACGGTGCATCTCTCCAAAATCACTGATTCCCATTTCCAGAACTGCAATCTCATCTCCCTCCCGCAAACGAAATACCGTAAGCGGAAGTCCCAGTTCATTATTAAAATTTCCCTGCGTCTTTAAAACACGGTATTTTTGAGCCAGAACGGCAGCAATCATCTCCTTGGTACTGGTTTTTCCCACGCTTCCGGTGATACCCACCACTGGGATCTGAAGCTGCTCCAGATAATAAGCTGCCAGATCTTTTACCGCCTGAAGTGAGGATTCTACCTGAATATAAGGAAAATCTACCTCCCCCAGATTTTTTTCTGAAAGGGTACATAATGCTCCCGCTTCCATGACCTGGGAAATAAAATGATGTCCGTCTGCTCTCGCTCCTACAATAGGCACAAACAGACACCCCGGCTCTACTTTTCTGCTGTCCGTAGTCACCGCCGTGATACATTTTTCTCTTGCTTCCTCCGATCCCTGATATATTCCATGACACGCCTGAGAAATATGTTCCAATGTGAGATTCTTCATTTTCTTCTTCCTTTTCTTTTAAGATGCTAAATCAACTGTTCTATTCATATTTTTTTAAAGAAATCCGAATCAATTCCTCGCACAGAGAAGGATAATCCATTCCCAATACCGCCGCCTCCTGTGGCAACAGACTCGTTGGAGTCATTCCCGGAAGAGTGTTCGCTTCCAGACAATACATATCCCCATTCTCTTTCATCATAAAGTCAAGACGGGCATATCCCTTAATGCCAAGCACTTTACATCCCATCTCGGCATATTTCTGCATCCGCTCTGTCTGCTCTTTTGTCAGCTCTGCGGGACAGGTCTCCACTGCCGCTCCTGCTGAATATTTATTTTTATAATCATAGAACCCTTCCACAGGAGCAATCTCGATTACTGGATATGCTTTCCCGTCTACTACTCCCACGGAAAATTCTCTTCCCTGAATATATTCTTCCACAACAACCTGTTCTTCATAAGAAAATGCTCCCTGCAGCGCTTCTTCATACTCTTTCTGGTCGTGAACAATATACACACCCACGCTGGAACCTCCGCAACAGGTTTTCACAACTACCGGAAACTCCATTCCGTAGTCTTTTAACTCACGCGAACTGCTCTCCCTGTGAATTTCCACACCCGCAGGCGTAGGCACCTGATTGGCAGCAAACAATTTTTTTGTAATTCCTTTGTCCATCGCCATAGCGCTGCTGAGATAATCGGTTCCCGTATATCTGATATGGAACAGATCAAATACTGCCTGCACTTTTCCATCCTCACCATTTGCCCCGTGAAGCGCCATAAACACCACGTCCGCCGCTTTGCACAGCTCTAAAACGCCCGGACCGAAAAAGTCCTTTCCTTCTGCCAGTCGGGCTGGAACCTGCTCACTGCATTCCTTTATGTATTCGGCTTCCCTGTCTACATCATATTCTTCGTCAAAAGCTGTGGTGGGCACAATCCCATCTCTTCCAAAAAATACATCCACAAGGATCGCCTGATGTCCCCGAGAACGCAAAGCTCTGCAGATTTCTGTTCCAGAAACAATCGATACCTCTCTTTCGGTGCTGGTTCCCCCTGCCAATACTACGATCTTCATAACCTCTTCCTCTCTTTCCAAGCATTTCCTAATTTACAGTCCTGTCAAAAAATCTCTATGCCACTCTCTCCTGCCAGTTCTTTCATCCGCAGCATTTCATTTTTTTCCTTTAAGTCTTTCTGAAGCCGTTCATCATCCTGATATACCTGTGGTTTTTCATAACAGCCCAATTCTTCCAGATCGATCTCTTCTGTCCCGTTTTCGATGGCTTTTTTCACTTCCCGTTCCATCTTCTCCCGATTCAGCTTTGTACCCTCTACTTCCGGGATAATCACATACTGATCCTCCTGTCTTTGCAGATGGGCGTTCTGAGGCTCTATAATATTTTCTTCCTGAAAACAGCTCAGTTCCTCTAAAACTTCTCCTAATAATTCTTCCTTATAAGAGGTGTTAAGCTCCACTTCATAAGTATCTTTCTCAGAAATACCTGACATCCAGCTCCAGGAGTCCTGCGCTTCCAGCAGAGCATCCACTTTCTTATCATCTACATACGTAAGTTCAATCTGAACAGCCGAAATCGTCTCTGTCTTTCCATCAATCTCTTCAATCTTTAATTTATAATCACTGACCTGTTTTTGCAGTTCTTTCTTTACCTGCTCCACCGTTTTATTGCCGCAGTCAATCCCATTGATGATCGTTCCCTTTTGAAAATGGCTGGAAAAATAAAATACCACACCCATATAGCCGATCAACATGATCAAAACATACCCGGCCAATATTCCTAATGTAATTTTTACAATTTTCTTCTTATTTCCACTCATCAGAAAGTCCCTTGCCTTTTCTCTTTTTCACATCACACTTCCCATAAGTATTTTGGATGTATGATTGTTGAACATCTCCATTTTATCACTGAATAAAATCATGGTAAAGGAATTTAAGAAAAAGTTAGAATCTCTTCTCTTGAAATTAAGATTTTATGAGCTGGAAAGGCAAAAACGCCTGAAATTCACAAAAAGGCTGCCGCACGAAACACTTATCTAAGATTTATGCGACAGCCTCCCTAAATTTATTACTTACTCAATAATTTATCAATACTTACCAGTTTTACACTGAGTACAAAAATCTGCGCAGCTACTTCCAGTTCCTCTACAGTCGGAAACGACGGCGCAATACGGATGTTACTGTCCTTAGGATCTTTTCCATAAGGATACGTAGCTCCGGCTCCTGTCATCACAAGACCTGCCTCTTTCGCTTTCGCCACGATAGCTTTTGCACATCCCTCCAAAGAATCGAAGGAAATAAAATATCCTCCCAGTGGTCTGGTCCATGTTCCAATTCCCAGTCCTCCCAGTTCCCGATCCAGCACTTCCAGTACCTTTTCAAACTTCGGACGAAGAATATCCGCATGTTTTCTCATATGATTATACATTCCCTGCATATCTTTGAAGAACCGCACATGACGCAGCTGGTTTAATTTATCATGACCAATCGTCTGATAACTCATATACCGTTTTGCATCTTCCAGATTTGCTTCGGATGCTGCCAGCGCCGCAATACCTGACCCCGGGAAAGATACCTTAGAGGTAGAGATAAACTTAAATACCATATCGGGATTTCCTGCTTTTACACACTCATTCAAAAGCTCCAGGATCACATCTCTCTTATCGTCATAGAGATGATGAATCGAATAGGCATTATCCCAGAAAATACGAAAATCTTTCGCTGCCGGTTTCAGTTTCGCAAATCTTCTTACCGTATCATCTGAATAAGAAATTCCGGTAGGATTTGCATATTTCGGCACACACCAGATTCCCTTCACCGCTTCATCTTCTGCCACCAGCTTTTCCACCAGATCCATATCCGGTCCCGTCTCTAAGAGCGGTATATTGATCATCTCAATTCCAAAAAACTCAGTGATGGCAAAATGCCGATCGTATCCCGGTACAGGACAGAGAAATTTTACTTTATCCAGCTTACTCCATGGTGTACTTCCCATAATTCCCTGCGTCATCGCCCGGGCAACCGTATCAAACATTACATTCAAGCTGGAATTTCCATAGATAAGAATATTTCTTTCCGGCACTTCAGACATATCTGCCAGCAATTTTCTGGCATCGCTGATACCGTCTAAAACACCATAATTTCTGCAGTCCACACCTTCTGAACTGATCAGATCAGACGTACTGGTAAGAATGTCCATCATTCCGTTACTCAGATCCAGCTGTGCCTTAGATGGTTTTCCCCGGGACATATCCAGCTTCAAACCTTTTCCCTTTACATCTTCAAACTGCTTTTCCAGATCTGCTTTCAGAGACAATAATTTTTCTTTGCTTAACTGCGTATACGCCTTCATGGTGTTCCTCCTCATATCTTACTTTTTCTCACCGCTCACAGCGATTTCCATTCATTACGTTCCATTTTATGAATAATATGACTAAATGTCAAGCCCCTCTTGCATTTTCAGCGTTTCTTCTTAATAAAGACAGTTTTATTCTTTTATTTATGCAATATTTTATTCTTTAACTTGCAAAATAGCACCCCTCTTCTTTCAGACGGCTCTTTTCTGCCTGCAAACTCTTGAATTTCCTGTCAGACATGTGTTATCCTGTAAATCATAAGATATTCTCGGGATTACTCGACTCCCGACAACTTTATAAAAAATCAAAACCGAAAACTATAAACGAAAGGATGAGTTTTACTATGTGGATCGCAGATGGTTGGAAAGATTATGAAGTAATCGATACATCAAAAGGAGAAAAACTGGAACGATGGGGGGACTATCTTCTGGTTCGTCCTGACCCACAGGTGATCTGGGATACTCCAAAAAAGCACCCAGGCTGGAAAAAAATGAATGGACATTATCACCGCAGCAAGAAGGGCGGCGGCGAATGGGAATTTTTCAATCTTCCGGAACAGTGGTCTATTCATTACAAAGACCTCACCTTTAATCTGAAGCCCTTCAGTTTTAAACATACCGGATTATTTCCTGAACAGGCAGCCAACTGGGATTGGTTTGGTGAAAAGATCCGCACCGCCGGACGCCCCATCAAGGTGCTGAATCTGTTTGCCTACACTGGCGGCGCCACATTAGCCGCAGCCGCAGCCGGCGCTTCCGTTACACACGTGGACGCTTCTAAGGGTATGGTCTCATGGGCTAAGGAAAACGCTGTCTCCTCCGGTCTGAAAGATGCTCCCATCCGTTGGATCGTAGATGACTGCGTAAAATTCGTAGAGAGAGAAATCCGCCGTGGAAATCATTATGACGGAATTATCATGGACCCTCCTTCCTATGGTCGCGGACCAAAAGGGGAAATCTGGAAAATTGAGGATGCTATTCATCCACTGATCAAACTCTGCAGTCAGCTGCTCAGCGAGAATCCTTTATTTTTCCTGGTTAATTCCTACACTACAGGACTTGCCCCCGCAGTGCTCACTTATATGATCGCTACGGAACTGAAATCCTTCCATGGACATGTGGAATCTCAGGAAATCGGGCTTCCTGTCACCCAGTCTGGACTGGTATTGCCCTGCGGCGCTTCCGGACGGTGGGAGCGATAAAGATTCCTTCAAAAAACTTTCACTTTAAACACGAGGATAAAAGTGGGGCGTCTGCCCCACGATATCCCAATTTGGGGCAGAATGGTGGAAGTGCGCAGCACGAAACAATTCGTCAGGCATCTTTTGTCCCCAACATCATATTACTTCTGAAACGCTTCTACTATTTCTGCAATATACATGGTATGGTAATCTTTTTCCGGATACCATCTCACATCCTCGTCCGATCCGTAAAAGTTTTCCGGTTTGATCTCATCATGGTAAAGTTTTCTGCACACCAATACCAGTGACGCCTCCTCAAATCCGGGATGGCCTCCGATCATCTCCACATGAAGTCCTGATTTTTCAATCTTATCTGGTTCTTCTTTTCCAGATACTTTTCCCAGATATCCCAGTTCTTTCATGTGCTCTCCGCCAAAGAAAGATAAGGTAAATGTATCGCTTCCATCCACAAACTGTTTGGTATAACGCTGAGGACGGATGTAAACGGTAGCCACATTCTTTCCCCACAGTACTCCCACGCCGCCCCAGGAAGCCGTCATAGTATTCACCTTTCCATCCTTTTCTCCGGTGATCAGCATCCACTCAGAACCTATTTTTTCAAATGGTTTCATTTCCATCGTTTTTATGTCTGTCTTCTTAAATCCCATATACATTTCTCCTTTATATTTTTTACAAAAGAAGGAGCTGTTGCATTAAGTACACATCCAGAATATTTCTGAATCATGTTTAAAGCGACAGCTCCGGCTTTATTATCCATTTTCAAACTGTTCAGTACCTCACAGTTACGGATATTTTTTATTTGTCTACAACTTCCAGCACGTCCATCGGACAGGCTTTTGCACAGATTCCACAAGCGATACATTTTGTGGATACCGGAGATTCCTCTGCTTTTACCATAACACCGAATGGACAGGCTTCTACGCACTTTCCACATCCGGTACACAGTTTTTTATCAATCATATAAACACCCTTCGCATTCTGCTTGATCGCTCCGGCTTCACACGCTTTTGCACATTTTCCGCACTGTACGCAAACCATAGGTTTTACGGCGCCTTTTTTCTCTACGATCTGAATACAGGATTTGTCTGGATCAAATACTTTATAAAAACTCATGGAACAGGCTCTCACACACTCCAGACAAGCCATACAGGTTGAACCTTTTTTTACTGTTAATTTCTTCATTTATGCATCCTCCGCTTTAATTAAATAATCTCTCCCGGGAAATCTGCTGCCCCGGCAGTAATGAATTTACTTCTGATAAGTGTACCATTTTTAGACTATTTTCGCAAGAGTATACAAAAGCTTCAACCTGATAATTTATAACAATTCAGCCTGCGCCATTCGTAAAACCGCACTGCGTGCTTATCGTGGCTAACGCCACTGTTTTACTCATTAACAGGCGCTCATTTATCTGATCTTTCTGCGCAGCCTCCAGCCCATCCCTATTGCCATAGCTGTTGCTGACAAAAGAACCAGCACTGCCAGCATCAATATCGGACTCTCATCGCCAGTCTTTACCGGAACAACTTTATTTGTTGAAATAGTGAAGTTTACTTTTTTCACATCCGTCTCTTTTTGATTCACCCATTTTTCTCCGTCAAATACCTGTTTCTGGAAATGCACCTGCAACTGATAATTTCCTGCTGTCTTGATACGGAAGGATGCCTGGTAAGGCTCTTTATCCCATCCCGTATAAGTAGAAATCTGCCAGCCGGTCGGAAGATACCGCACATCGTTGGCAATCGGTTTTTCATTCTTCATGCCATCGCCGTATGCCTGAATCGTAATCACTTCGTCCAGTCCATATACGCCTTTCTCTTTTATGCCGGTAATATAATTATTTTCTGCTTTTCCAATAATGTTCAAGCGGGGAACTTCTCTGGTTTCTTTTTCCTGACATCTGGAACAGATCCTCTCTTCCAGACCGCCCTCTTTTGTCGTAGGTTTTTTCACCAGTTTCCATTCTCCCCAGCTATGTCCCAGAGGACTGCCCTCTGTCACTTTACACACGGTACAGGTTTTTGGCTCCGTACAAGTGGCTTCTTTCCAACTGTGCCCTTTCGCTTCCCCTCTGGTATTTCCGCAGACCTGACAAGTCTCCGGCTTCGTACAGGTCGCCGGCTGCCACTGATGTGTACATACCACCTGAACTCTCACCGTATAAGTAGTTACATTTTTTCCATCCTCAGAGGTAACAGTGTAGATTACTGGATTGGTAAAGTCCTGCTCAGTCAGCATTTCTTTGTCTACTGTTGCATATTCGCCAATTTCAAAATCAGGAATCAGTTTCGTCACATCTGTCCCGTAAGGAACCTCCACAACAATTTCACTTCCATTAGAATTTTCTGTAATCTTGCCTTCCCATTTTCCGATTCTGAACCAATGAATCGTGGCGTCCGTATCCTGTACTTTTACTACACCCTCAAGAACTACTGGATCGCAAACTACATTTTCCGGCGTTTCACAAGACACGCGAAGCTTAAAATTGCCTGCGCTTTGAGGTTCTGCGATTCCTTCTGCATCAACCTTCATCACGTCTTTACCCTCAATAACCTCATAGGTTACTTTAGGAGGATTCAACGAATCTACTCCTTCCCCGGTCACCTCACAAGCAACTCTGTAGCGTTTTCCCAGAAGAATCCTCTGATCTCCTCGGGTCAGCTCTTCTATTCTGGCTTTCAACTGCCAGCTAATCGGTTCCTTCTGCGGCGCCGGATCATTCTTCGGAACTTCTGGTTCCGGTTCTTCTGCTTTTGGTTCTTCTACCTTAGGCTCTTCTGGCTTCGGTTCCTCTGCTTTCGGTTCTTCTGGTTTTGTGCTTTCCTCTGTAATGATTACTTTCTGAGAGGGAACATTCACCCCCTCTTCTACCTTCATATTTTGAGGAAGTAGCAGACGAAACATATATTCACCTGCCAGCGCTTTTTCCGAATACAGACTCTTTTCTGTACTTTGCTCTTTCTGAATTACTGTTCCCTCCCAGGCCAGCTTTTCCAGAAGTTTTTCCTCTGCTATTTTCTCCGGATCTGCCTGATGATATCCCATCACTTTCCACTCTGTAGGGAACTTCATATCCTCTGTTTTCGTACCTGCTGCAAACGTGTTCTTTTCTAATTTCCACTCATCCTGTTTTTCAAAAGAAGTAATGACAAACACATCCTGTTCGACTTCCGCAGCCCTTACCTCTTTCACTGGCATTAAGGCTAACACCATCACCAGAGTCAGAAAGACAGATAACCATCGGGAAACTTTGTTATTCTTCAACATACTACTCACCTCCAGTTCAAACGCACTTTATTTGTTTCCTACATTATAACATTTCCCTGTATAGAAGGTTTTACTTTTTTCTTACATTTCTCAATATTGCATTAAATTTTCAGACTATATCTCATAAAAAAATCTTGTATATGCTGTACCTTTCTCGCATATACAAGACTCTTCTAAATCTAATCTTATAAAAAATGTTTTCAAAAAACTCCCAGGTGTTCTAAAAGAATTTTTGTTCCCAAAAGAATCAATATGATTCCGCCTGCCAGTTCTGCTTTTGATTTATATTTTGTTCCAAAGACATTTCCCACTTTAACGCCTGCCATCGAAAAGCAAAAGGTGGTGATTCCTATGCTGGCAACAGCAAACCAGATATTTACCTTCAGAAATGCAAAAGTTACGCCCACCGCCAGTGCGTCAATGCTGGTTGCCACCGCCAGTACAAACATACTTTTTACTGACAGATTTGCCTCCCCATTGCAGGATGGACATTCTTCCTCATCTTTTGCTAACGCTTCCCGGATCATATTAAGGCCGATCAGTCCCAGCAGTACAAAAGCAATCCAATGATCCACGGAAGTGATCTTATCCTCAAACTGTACTCCCAGAAAATATCCGAGCAGAGGCATCAAGCCCTGAAAACCACCGAACCACAATCCTACGATTACTGCTTTCCCCACTGTAATCTTCTTCATGGCAAGCCCTTTACAGACAGCTACCGCAAAAGCATCCATGGACAGGCCCACCGCCAATGTAAATAGTGCAAAAATACTCATTTTCTTTTTCCTCCGTAAAAAGGGGCTGCCGCTTCTCGCGCCAGCCTCCAAATCCTATGGTTTATGCACTATTTTATGCTTTGCCAAAAGTGCTGTCAATCTTTTTTAAAAATTTTTACCTGCGCTTTGTCTCTCCAACAGATACCTAGGAAAATCAGCAGTACGCCCCCTGCTGCCAGCCATATCTTTTCCTGTGCGTTTCCCCCCGCCATCATAGAAAAGAGGTAAAAAGAACCCAGGTGCTTTCTGCCGCCATAATTTGCTATATAATAGAACATGGGAATCATATAGGCCACTGGAAGATTATCGGAAATTCCAAAAAAGCAGATGCCCAAACCTCCAAGGAACAGGCAGTTCGCAAATGTCCCGACAAAATTTTCCCAGATGGATATCTGGCATTCTCCCCACCGCATCCAGAAAAGGAAAATCAATAGAAATACTGCCAGCAAAACAAGCTCTGTCACCAGCCGTATACTGTGAATGTACAACATAGGCGTCTCCCGTGATGCCACCACATCCCGGATATCCCTATTCTGATCCGGCATAAAAAGAGGAACCAGAAGTACAATTCCCACAATAGAAAAATACATTTCCAGTACCTGCGCCGACTGCTGTGGATTCAAGGCCTCTATTCCCATGATCAGCGGCGCCGCTGCGCAAAATAAGAAGGCAGCCAACACATGACCCGCATAGTGATGTTTAAGATACTCTTTTACGATTGGAAAAAATTTTCCTTCCATTTCCCAGCACTCCCCTTCTCTTCAAGTGATAAATCCCTGTAGCGCCCGCTGCCAATAATATCGCCAGAATCATATAGAATACTCTGTTTTTTACCATCTGAGAAAAACCTTCCTGCCAGATAGCTGTTCCTGTCTCAGAATTAAATCGTGGGATCAGATTCCATCCTACTGCTCCAACCAGATTCATAGCGCTCATAAAAATACTGAGCAGCCACCAGATGCCCTGAACCAGAATCGCCATTGGACCATTGGTAAGCTCTGTCATAAAAAATCCCATAGCCGTAGTCACCGCAATCGACGGAAGAAGCCATCCGCAAAAATATTTCACAAAAGCAAAAATATCCACCGATACACCCAGCACACTTCCATAGTAAATACACTGTGTCAAAGGCATTATACTGATCAGTAAAACTGGTATGCTGATCATAACCACCGCTGCCAGATACCGGCTCATCATGATTGCTGTCGAAGAAGCCTGCCGCACATAGATCACCTGATCCGCCTGCGCTCTTTTATCCCTAAGGCTTCTCGCCACTGCAAGAAATACCGGAAGAATTGCCAGCATAAGTCCCATATAGTCACAGAACAGACGGGCATATCCTCTGCTCACTTTATCTTCATACAGACTGGCTTCATAACTAGCCAAAGCTTCCTCATAAGTAAGAGGGTCGTGCGCATTGTCTCCCACCTGTTCCGGAGCATAACTGCTTCCGCCGCCAAGAATCTCATCTGCCTTTTCCATCTGTTTCAAAAATTCTTCATACGTCAGATCTTCCCGGGGCTTCAGCCTTCCGTCCGGCGTCTCATAACTCACCACCATGCCTCCTGCACTTTCCGTAACCTCACCCGGCTCGATCTGTGTCCCATATCCTTCGGAAAGTCCGGTACAATCCTCCAGAATTTTCTGAATCTGCTCTTTTTTCTCTTCCTTTAAAACCACACTCTTATAAAATCCCACCGGATACGTGACATAAACATTTTCCTCATATTCTGTCGCCAGAATTGCCAATGTTGCTTCCATCACCTTCTGTTTATCCTCACTGGGCTTAAATCCGTAGGAACCTTCCTCTCCCTTTGCAGGTTTTTGAAATTGTGTGATAGTTCCCATCTGACTTCCATAGAAAAATACCAGTCCCACCACCAAAATATAATAAGTAAGACTTTTTAAAATCTGTCTGCATTCTTTGAAAAACAAGGTTCCAAACATTACTTTTCACCTCGCTTTTCCTGCATAAGAAACATATAGGCGTCCTCTACATTTGGCTCACAGAGATTAGCGCTGGCAAAGGGCTTTTCTTCCGCCACAAACCGCACCTGCGCCTCATTTCCCTGAATCAGCATACTAGTCACTTCATACTGTTTTTTCAGCATAGGAAGCTCCATACGGGAAACTGTTGCGGTAAATATTTTCCCCTCCGCATGTTCCAGTAAATCTGTAACGGTTCCCTGAAACAATAATTCCCCCTGATTGAGCACTGCAATATTTTCGCAGGTAGCCTCGATATCTCCCACAATATGAGTGGACAAGATAACGATTCTCTCTTCCGCAATTTCAAAGAGTAAGTTCCGAAAACGCACCCTCTCTTCCGGATCCAGCCCTGCCGTGGGCTCATCCACGATCAAAACCCGAGGATTATGTAAGATCGCCTGCGCGATCCCCAGTCTCCTTCGCATTCCTCCCGACATCGCCTTCACCTTCGTCCCATGATTCTCCGTAAGATTTACTTTCTCCAGCAACATAGGAATCCGTTCTCTCCGCTCTGCTTTTTTCATCCCGGATAAAACACCAAGATAATCCATGGCTTCATATACCGTCATATTTCCATACATGGAAAAATCCTGGGGAAGATACCCTACCATCCGGCGAATTTCTCTCTCCTGAGAAATATCCGTACCGCAAATCGTTACTTTCCCTCCCGTCTTCGGCAAAAGTGTTGCAAGAATCTTCATCAACGTGGTCTTTCCCGCTCCATTCGGTCCCAAAAGTCCGAACATCCCCTGAGAAATTGTGAGATTCACCCGCCGCAATGCCTGCTTTTTCCCATAATATTTGTCCAAATCCTTTAATACAATTTCTGTATTCATAACTCTCCCCTTTCTGTTATGATGCCTTTTTTAACCTCAACATCTTGTTATGAATCCAGTATAACTGGCAAATCTCTATTTTTTTCCTATAATTTTTAAAATTTTTCACACTGAAATGTACTGCACACGATAGCGCCTCCCTGCATACTGTTGGAAAGGCTCAGACTTCCCCCCTGTTTTTCGCAAAGAGTTTTCGCTATCGACAGACCAATTCCAAAATGGTTCCCTTCGCCTTTTTCTTCTCCATAATAAGGCTGCACAGCCATCTTCAGCTCTTCTCCTGTAAATCCTCTCCCGTCATCCCACACATACAGCACAAGACGTTCCGCCTCTTTTTCATAAAGAAGGCGAATCTGAATCCTGCTTTTTGCATAACGCAAAGCGTTGGAAATCAGATTATCTGCCACTTCCAGAATCATGGAAATATCTGCCGCCACCTGCTGTTCTTTTTCTTCCATAGCGTCCATTTCCAGACAAATATCCTGCGTATGATTCAAAATATCCACGGTCTCCTGCAATCGTCCGAAAATTTCTCCAAGCGTCCTTTTCTTTTTCTGAACTTCCCGCTCGTCCAATCCGTGAATTTTCTTCATGGTATTGGCGTATTCTTCCAAACGATATACTTGTCCGTCCATCATCTCAAGAATCTCCTGAAGCTTTTCCTGCGAGATCTGACCACTATCCTGATACATGGAAAGTAAATCCACATAACCATGCAGTACTGTGAGAGGGGTACGCATATCGTGGGCAAAAGCAGCATTTAGCCTCCTCTGTTCTTCCATCTGCTCCCATATTTTTCCCTGCCGCTCTGCCAGCTGTATTCGCATCTGATCCACTGCATTGCAGACCCGTCCCATCTCATCCGGGCTGTCGTAATAACAGGGATGATCCAATTCATTGTTCCCGATTTTTTCTGCTTCCCTCAGAAGAATTTGAATTGGAGGATTCAACTTCTTTTTATAATAGAATCGCGCCACCAAAAATACTCCTGCCAACGCATATACCACCATGCTGCAATTTCCTATAATCTGGAGTATAGCTACACCCACAGTAACGCTCCGGGGAAGTTCATGGTAGCCCGTCTCCCCTCGGAAAAACACTTGATTTCCTTCCTGATCGAATCCTCTGATCACCTCTTCCTGAGAGTAGGGCATCATCAGAACTTCCATCCAGCTGCTGCAGATCTGCGCCGTCAATATTGCCGCCAAAAGCGCACTCACCACGGCGATCCCTATATAAAGAATCAGCGACCATTTCAGATCTGTCCGCTCCAGCCTGCGCATCAGTTTCTCCAACTGCTCATCTATCCAATCCATTTATACCCCACTCCCCAAACGGTTTCTATATAAGAAGTCTCCGTATATTTTCGCAGCTTCATTCGAATTCTTCGAATATGTTCCATAATAATATCGCTGTCTCCCTGACTATCATATCCCCATACCAGCTCATAGATTCTCTCCCGGGAAAATACCTGTCCTTTGTGGAGAGATAAAAATTCTACTAAATCAAATTCCGTTCTGGTAAAATTAATAGGCTTACCCTGAAAAAGTACCTGACGGGAAGAATAGTTGATAACCAAATCCTGCTGAAATCTCACATCCTCCCGCGCTGCCGTCCGCTGCTCCCGCCGAAGATGCGCTGCCACCCGGGCTCCCAGCTCTCTCACTGCAAAGGGCTTCATAATGTAATCATCCCCACCGATCATAAGACCATTGATCTGATCCTGTTCCTGAATACGGGCAGTAAGAAATAAAATTGGACAGGTCACATAATTTCTGATTTTTTTGCAAACCTCCATCCCGTCCATCTGAGGCATATTAATATCCAGCAAAATAATATCTGGATTTACACTGATCTTATCCAAAGCTTCCTGCCCATTCCTTGCTGTATATACCTGATACCCCTGCAGTTGAAAGAAATCTGTCAAAAGCTTTCGAATATCTTTTTCATCATCCACCACCAGAATTTTCTCGTTCATGTCCATTCCTCCTCCATTATTATAGCGTTCTTTTCTCTATACTTTCTCTATTTTAGATGCCAAGGTCAAAAGTCATAAACCACGGTGTGCTTGCACATAAGTGGTTTCGTGACTTTATGACCCGCCCCAATATGAGGGTGCTGCGTGCCGGTGGCACGCGTTTAGCACCGACCGCAACGGAGTGTAGAATAAAGTGGGGCGTATGCCCCACGATATCCGAATTTGGGGCAGAATTGTGGGAGTGCGCAGCACGAAACAATTCGTCAAGCATCTTTTGATCCCAACATCTATTTTATCATCCCGTTCCAACAGAAACCAGAAGAAGTTCACGTTTTTCTGGCATATCTGCCCTTTTCATGATACAATAGGCAGGAAATACGTTACTCTGCATGATGCAGAAGAGGAAGAGAGGTTAAAAGTGGAAAAGAGAATTATTCAAGTGGATGAAAAAGTCCCCGCAAAACTCCTGATACCCTTAAGTATCCAGCATATGTTCGCCATGTTCGGCGCATCTGTTCTGGTTCCTTTTATGTTCGGTCTGAATCCCGCTATCGTTCTTTTTATGAACGGCGTGGGAACCTTCTTATTCATTCTGATCACCAAAGGAAAAGCCCCCGCCTATCTTGGTTCCAGCTTTGCATTTCTTGCGCCTGCCGGAGCAGTGATCGCCAAATACGGTTTTGAATACGCCCAGGGCGGTTTCGTCGTAGTAGGTATCTGCGGCTGTCTGCTGGCTCTGATTATTTACAAATTTGGCACCAAATGGATTGACATTGTACTCCCTCCCGCTGCCATGGGTCCCGTTGTGGCTCTCATCGGACTGGAACTGGCAGGATCTGCCGCCAGTACGGCAGGACTGATCAATGTGGAAACCGTGGATAGCAGAAATGTCATTGTATTTTTAGTTACTTTAGGTGTGGCAGTTTTCGGACAGGTTCTGTTCCGTGGTTTTCTCTCTGTCATTCCTATTTTGATCGCTATCATCGCCGGCTATATTGCGGCAGCTTTCTGCGGTATTCTGGATTTTACCGAAGTGATGCAGGCATCCTGGTTTGCAATCCCTGAGTTCCATCTGGCGAAATTCAAAGCCGAAGCGATCCTCACCATCCTGCCGGTTATTCTGGTCATAACTTCCGAACACATCGGACATCAGATCGTGACCAGTAAAATCATAGGAAAAGACCTGATCAAAGATCCGGGACTTCACCGTTCTATCTTTGCTGATAACTTTTCCACTGCGATCTCCGGTATGATCGGTTCCGTACCTACGACTACCTACGGCGAAAATATCGGCGTAATGGCGATTACCGGCGTATATAGTGTGCGCGTGATCGGCGGCGCTGCCCTTTTGTCTATCCTGGTTTCCTTCTGCGGCAAACTGGCAGCCCTGATCAGCACTATTCCGGGACCTGTAATCGGCGGAATCTCCATTCTGCTCTACGGCATGATCGGTACCTCCGGTCTGCGTATCCTGGTGGATAACCGCGTAGACTATGGAAAATCCAGAAACCTTACCCTGACTTCCGTAGTGTTCGTGATCGGACTTTCTGGAATTTCTTTAAATATTGGAAATGTTCAGCTCACTGGTATGGTACTTGCCAGCGTAGTTGCCATGGGACTGAGTTTAGTCTTTTATCTTTTAGATAAATTCCATCTGACAAACGATCAGTAAAATCGCCGTGTTTCCCTTGACAAGCCCTCATATACCCTGTATACTTTAAGACAGTGTGTGATATGAGTTTAACAGAGTATCCATGCAAATATTTTATGACCATCCTTCGGGATTAAGGCCAGACGGACAGCCGGGTCAACTGCCGATAGACAGCATATGCTGTCGTTATTGATTGAGTTAAAAGCTCAATTTTATAAGTTGGTTACTTTATAACCGGTACACAGAACGTACACAACTTGTAAAACGGTCAATAAGAGTAGCAGATGTGAGGTATTTGCCTATACGGACTCTGATGAAAAACTCTGTTTGTATATCTGATAGAGAGCTTGTTCGTGCACTCATACACGGCTTTATCAGAAAAACGGATATTTTTATACTGACTGTTTCAGGCGATGTACAGATGTACATCGCCTTTTTTAAAATCTTATTCAACAGGAGAATATGGGGTATGGAAAGCAAGCTACGGCTTTATGGATTTAACAATCTTACAAAGTCTCTCAGTTTTAATATTTATGATGTATGCTATGCCAAAACAGCCCGGGAGCAGAAAGATTATATTGCTTATATTGACGAACAGTATAATTCTGAGCGTCTAACCAAGCTGCTCACCGATCTCACTGATATGATCGGCGCCCGGGTATTGAATATCGCCCGTCAGGACTATGAACCTCAGGGAGCGTCCGTTACCATTCTGATCGCCGAAGATCCGGAACGGATGGTCGGAGAAACCCAGCTGGCGCATCTGGACAAGAGCCATGTAACCGTTCATACGTATCCTGAATATCATCCCGAAACCTGTCTGGCTACTTTTCGGGTGGATATTGACGTGGCAACCTGCGGAGAGATCACTCCCCTGTCCACGCTGGATTATCTGATCGGTTCCTTTGATTCTGATATCGTGACTATGGACTATCGAGTGCGGGGATTTACCAGAGATTCCTCCGGGAAAAAATTGTTTATCGATCATCCGGTCACTTCCATTCAGGATTATATCAACCCGGATACACTTCTTCACTACGATGCAGTAGATATCAACGTGTATGAAGCCAACCTTTTCCACACTAAAATGATGGTAAAGGATATTAATCTTCAGGATTATCTTTTTAATACGGATGTATATGAACTTCCGCCCCGGACAAGGCTGGAAATCATGAACAATCTCCGAAGAGAAATGATTGAAATTTTCAGCGGCAGAAATATCTTCTGAGTTTAGAGCTGTCGCTTTCAACATTTATTATAACTATCAGGAGGCACTTAAATGACATTATCTCAGGAACGTGCTCCGATCTATGAAGCACTGGAAAAATTTGAAAAGCAACGGGTAGTTCCCTTTGACGTTCCCGGTCATAAACGCGGACGTGGAAATCCCGAACTGGCACACCTTCTCGGGGAGCGCTGTGTAAGCATGGATGTAAATTCTATGAAACCGCTGGATAATCTTTGCCATCCGGTCTCCGTTATCCGGGATGCGGAGATTCTGGCTGCTCAGGCTTTTAAAGCCGCTCACGCCTTTCTCATGGTGGGAGGGACAACTTCCGCCGTTCAGGCTATGATCCTCTCCTGCGCCAAACGAGGAGAAAAGATCATTCTTCCCAGAAATATGCACCGCAGTGTCATGGGAGCCATGGTCTTAGGCGGAGCGATCCCGGTCTATGTGGATCCCGCCTGCGACGAACGTCTGGGAATCCCGCTAGGTATGCGGGTAGCGGATGTGGAAAAAGCGATCCGGGAAAATCCCGACGCAAAAGCGGTTCTCGTAAATAATCCGACATATTACGGCATCTGTTCCGATCTGCGCTCCATTGTAAAGCTGGCGCATGAACATGGTATGCTCTGTCTGGCAGACGAAGCTCACGGAACTCATTTTTACTTCAGCGACGAGCTCCCCGTCTCCGCTATGGAAGCCGGAGCAGATATGGCTGCCGTTTCCATGCACAAATCAGGAGGAAGTCTTACCCAGAGTTCTATTTTACTCACCGGTCCCGCCGTTTCCCCCGGACATGTCCGTCAGATCATCAATCTGACCCAGACCACCAGCGGTTCTTATCTTCTGCTGTCCAGTCTGGATATCTCCCGGAGAAATCTTGCTCTCCGCGGACAAGAAACCTTCCATCAGGTCATCCGCATGGCAGAATATGCCCGTCAGGAGATCAACGCCATCGGCGGCTATTATGCATTTTCTAAAGAACTGGTAAATGGAGACAGTATCTTTGATTTTGACATTACCAAGCTTTCTGTCAATACGCTTCACATGGGTCTGGCAGGTATCGAGGTTTACGACCTGCTCCGGGATGAATATGACATTCAGATTGAATTTGGGGATCTTGGCAATGTACTGGCGTATCTCTCCATCGGAGACCGGCTCCGGGATATTGAACGGCTGGTAAGCGCCCTTTCAGAAATCCGCCGCCGTTTCGGCAAAGGTCAGACGGGGCTTATGAAACAGGAGTATATTGAACCTCAGGTGATCGCTTCCCCTCAGGATGCGTTCTATTCCGATAAAGAATCCCTTCCGCTGAAGGATACCGCCGGAAGAGTATGCAGTGAATTTGTCATGTGCTATCCGCCTGGTATTCCCATCCTTGCGCCCGGCGAACGGATTACCGAAGATATCCTCTCCTACATCACCTACGCCAAGGAAAAAGGATGCAGCATGACGGGGCCTGAAGATCCCGATATCACAAGATTGAATGTTCTGAAAGGAGAATGCTAATATGGATTTTTGGTTTTCAGAAGCACATACCCCAAACGTTAAGATCTCCATCCGTGTAGATCGGCAGTTATACAGCGGAAAAAGTGAATTTCAGCGAATTGATGTATTCGATTCTCCAGAATTTGGTCGTTTTCTCACACTGGACGGCTTTATGATGCTTACCGAAAAAGATGAATTTATTTACCATGAAATGATCACCCATGTACCTATGGCCGTTCATCCCAAGGTAAAGCGGGTTCTGGTAATCGGCGCTGGGGACGGAGGCGTTGTCCGGGAACTGGTACAGTATCCGGAAATCGAAGCTATTGACATGGTAGAGATCGATCCGCTGGTGGTGGAAGTATGCAAAAAATATCTTCCTAAAACAGCCTGCCGTTTTGACGATCCCCGTCTTACCATTCATTATGAAGACGGTCTTCGTTTTGTCCGCAGCAAGGAAAATCTGTACGACCTGATTATTGTGGATTCTACCGATCCATTTGGACCCGGTGAAGGACTGTTTACCAGAGAATTTTACGGCAACTGTTACAAAGCTCTGAAGGAAGACGGAATTATGATTAATCAGCATGAAAGTCCTTTTTATACCGAGGACGCTGCCGCCTGCCAGAGAGCGCATAAGCGGATCGTGGAATCCTTCCCCATCAGCAAAGTGTATCAGGCGCATATTCCCACCTATCCTTCCGGCCACTGGCTGTTCGGATTTGCTTCCAAAAAATATCATCCTCTGAAAAATCTGGATGAGACCCGTTGGAATATGCGGGGAATCACCTGCCGTTACTATACCACCACCCTTCACAAGGGTGCGTTCTATATACCTGCTTACGTGGAGGAACTGTTAAAAGATGTTGAATAAAAATACTGAAGTATATATGTCCTGCGAAAAAGATTTTCAGGAAGCAGAGATCGTAATGTTTGGAGCGCCTTTCGACTCTACAACTTCCTACCGTCCCGGAACCCGGTTTGGCAGCGGCGCCATCCGTCGGGAATCCTACGGTCTGGAAAATTACAGTCCCTATCAGAATCTGGATCTGGAAGATACCTCCATCATGGACTGCGGAGATCTGGAACTTCCCATTGGAGATACTTCCATGGTTCTGGATGAGATTCAAAACTGCGCCCATGAGATTTTATCGTCTGGAAAACTGCCCTTTATGCTGGGCGGCGAACATCTGGTAACTCTGGGAGCCTTCCGGGCTGTCCATGAGAATTTTCCTGATGTTCACATCATTCACTTTGACGCCCACGCAGATTTACGGGAAGACTATCTCGGTGTGAAATTTTCTCACGCCTGCGTTCTGCATCGCTGCTGGGATCTGATCGGAGATGGAAAAATCTTTCAGTTTGGAATCCGCTCCGGAGACCGGACCGAATTTACCTGGGGTAAGGAACATGTAACCACCCATCTCTTTGATTTTGACGGACTGGAACAGATTCTGGAACAATTAAAGGGAAAACCCGTATATTTTACTCTGGATCTGGACGTACTGGACCCCAGTGTATTTCCCGGTACCGGCACACCGGAACCGGGCGGCGTAAGTTTCGACGCCCTTCGCAAAGCTGCTACCCTCGTATGCAGCAAAGCAAACATCGTGGGCTGCGATGTCAATGAACTCAGCCCTCACTATGACAACAGCGGCGTTTCCACTGCCGTTGCCTGCAAAATCGTCCGGGAGATGCTTCTGGCTCTCTCCTCTCAAAAAATTAAAAAATAAAATAATATTTCTATAGAAAAGGAGTACCGCTATGAGTAAAGTATTAGTTATCGGCTGCGGCGGCGTTGCCCAGGTTGCTATCCAGAAATGCTGCCAGAACAGTGAAGTGTTTACAGAAATCTGCATTGCCAGCAGAACAAAATCCAAATGTGATGATCTGAAAAAGAAACTGGAGGGAAAAACCGCTACCAAGATCACCACGGAACAGGTGGATGCCGACAAGGTAGAAGAACTGGTTGCCCTGATCAAAAAAGTACAGCCGGATCTGGTAATGAATATTGCCCTGCCCTATCAGGATCTTACCATCATGGATGCCTGTCTGGAATGCGGCGTAAACTACATGGATACCGCCAACTATGAACCGGAAGATATCTCCGACCCGGAATGGAGAAAAGTTTACGACAAACGCTGCAAAGAGGAAGGATTTTCCGCTTACTTTGATTATACCTGGCAGTGGGCATACAAAGAAAAATTTGAAAAAGCAGGTCTGACTGCTCTTCTCGGTTCCGGTTTTGACCCGGGCGTTACTCAGGCTTACTGCGCATATGCTCAGAAACATCTTTTCGATCAGATCGATACCATCGATATTCTGGACTGCAACGGCGGCGATCACGGCTATCCTTTCGCCACCAACTTTAACCCGGAAATCAATCTCCGTGAGGTTTCCGCACCCGGTTCTTACTGGGAGAACGGCCACTGGGTAGAAATCCCGGCCATGAGCATCAAACGGGAATATAACTTTGATCAGGTGGGCGAGAAAGATATGTACCTGCTGCACCATGAAGAGATTGAATCTCTGGCAAAAACCATCCCTGGCGTACAGCGCATCCGTTTCTTCATGACTTTTGGTCAAAGTTATCTGACCCATATGAACTGTCTGGAAAATGTAGGTATGCTCTCCACCGAACCGATCAACTTTGAGGGAAAAGAAATCGTACCGATCCAGTTCTTAAAAGCTCTCCTTCCAGATCCTGCAACCCTGGGACCGAGAACCGTAGGAAAAACGAATATCGGCTGTATCTTCACCGGAAAGAAAGACGGCAAAGAAAAAACTGCTTATATCTACAATGTCTGCGACCATCAGGAATGTTACCGTGAAGTAGGTTCTCAGGCAATCTCCTACACCACCGGCGTTCCGGCTATGATCGGCGCTATGATGATGCTCACTGGAAAATGGACCAAGCCAGGCGTATACACCGTAGAAGAATTTGATCCGGACCCATACATGGAAGCCCTGAACAAATGGGGACTGCCATGGCAGATCAACGACAATCCAGCGCTGGTAGATTAAGCAGGAGACCCGAACATGCATAACGAATTCCGAACTCCATATTTTCTTATTGATGAAAGTCTGATTAAAAAAAATCTGGAAATCCTTCAGTATGTTTCCAGTGAAACAGGATGTAAAATCCTGCTGGCGCAGAAAGCATTTTCCTCTTTCTGCTGCTATCCTATTATGAGAAAATATCTCGCAGGAACTACCGCCAGCAGCCTTCATGAGGCGCGGCTGGGTTATGAACAGTTTGGAGGGGAGACGCACGTCTTCTCTCCTGCTTATCGTGAAGATGAATTTGACGAGCTTCTGTCCTATGTGGACGATCTGGTATTTAACTCTCCTGCTCAGGTGAAAAAATTTGGTCCCCGCGCCAAGGCCATGAGAAAATCTATCGGACTGCGGATCAATCCAGAATGTTCTACGCAGGAAGGACATGCCATCTATGACCCCTGCTCTCCCGGCTCCCGGCTGGGAACTACGCTGGATCAGATGGACGAATCCATCCTTCCCCTTCTGGACGGTCTTCATTTTCACACGCTCTGTGAACAGAATTCCGATGATCTTGAAACTACCGTAAAAGCGGTGGAAGAAAAATTCGGTAAATATTTATCCGGCATGAAATGGCTGAACCTGGGAGGCGGTCACCACATCACCCGCGAAGACTACGATGTGGAACGGCTGATCCGCATTATCCGCCATCTGCGTGATACTTATGATCTCACCATTTATCTGGAGCCGGGAGAAGCTGTAGTACTGAATGCAGGATTCCTTGTGACAAGCGTTATGGAAATCGTTCATAACCACATGGATATTGCCATTCTGGACACCTCGGCAGCCTGCCATATGCCGGATGTTATTGAAATGCCTTACCGGCCTCCGCTGAAAGATTCCGGTGAACCCAATGAAAAATCCCATACCTATCGTCTCGCTGGACCTACCTGTCTGGCTGGGGATGTGATCGGGGATTATTCTTTTGATATGCCACTGAAAGAGGGCGACCAGCTGATCTTTGAAGATATGGCGCTCTACACTCTGGTAAAAACAAATACCTTTAATGGAATCCGCCTTCCCGATATTGTACGGAAAAGAGAAGACGGAACCTGCCAGCTAGTAAAAACCTTCGGATATGAGGATTTTAAAAACCGGCTATCGTAAATAGAAAAGCGAGGTCTTTTTATGAGTAACACATCCTCAAAAACATTGCTGACAGAGGGACCCATCTGGAAACGCATGACTGCTTTTGCCTTTCCTCTCTTTCTTGGTAATCTCTTTCAGCAGCTCTATAACACCGCCGACTCCCTTATCGTGGGAAATTTTCTTGGAAGTAACGCCCTTGCCGCCGTCAGTTCTTCCGGAAGTCTTATCTTCCTTTTGGTAGGATTTTTTAATGGAATTTCCATCGGCGCAGGAGTCGTCATTGCCAGATATTACGGCGCACGGCAAAAAAATGAACTTCAGAAAGCCATCCACACTACGATTGGCTTCGGATTGATCTCAGGAATCCTCCTGACGATACTGGGACTGATACTTGCGCCCCGGATTCTTCTTCTCATGAAAACTCCGGCAGACGTACTTCCCAACTCCATCCGATATTTCCGCATTTATTTTCTCGGTTCCGTGGCTTTCGTCCTCTACAATAATTTTGTGGGAATCATGCAGTCGGTGGGAGACAGTAAACACCCTCTGTACTATCTGATCTTTTCCTCCATGGTAAATGTGGGACTGGATCTTTTATTTGTAGGCGTTTTTCATATGGGCGTAGGTTCCGCCGCTACGGCAACCATTATTTCTCAGTTTGTCAGCGCCTTCTTATGTTTTTATCGGCTAACCAGAAAAAGTCCTGAAGAATATCGGGTATACATAAGGAAAATCCAGCTGAACCCCTATATGCTGCGACAGATTATTTCCAACGGTCTTCCCGCCGGCGTCCAGAATTCCATCATTTCTCTGGCTAATGTGGTGGTTCAGTCCAATATCAACAGCTTTGGAAAAATGGCTGTGGCAGGATGCGGTTCTTATTCCAAGGTAGAAGGTTTTGGCTTTCTTCCTATCACCTGCTTCTCCATGTCCCTGACTACCTTTATCAGCCAGAATCTGGGAGCAAAAAAATACGACCGGGCAAAAAAAGGCGCGCGGTTCGGTATTACCTGCAGCCTGATTATGGCAGAACTTATTGGAATCATCATTTACATCGCAGCTCCGGTACTGATCGCCGCCTTCAACAGCGATCCGGAGGTAGTGGCATTTGGCGTCCGACAGGCAAGAACGGTCACTCTGTTCTATTTTCTGTTAGCCTTTTCCCACTGCATTGCCGGTCTTTTGCGGGGAGCCGGAAAATCCATCATCCCCATGTTTGTTATGATGGTCTGCTGGTGTATAATCCGAGTCACCTACATCACTGTAGCTGTCCGGATTATTCCATCTATCGAGTTAATTTTTTGGGCGTACCCTATCACCTGGACCCTGAGTTCCATTGTTTTCCTGCTCTTTTACCTGAAATCCGACTGGCTGCATGGATTTCACCCAAAGAAGGAAAAGTAACAGTAAGGAAATAATACTCCGACAGGGAAACCTCCCCTTGACAGTATTTCTTTTCACCAGCTATAATAAAACAGATGATAAAAAACAGCGAGCTGTCACAATAAGCTATTTATCAAAAAGTTTATTGCGTCAGCTCTTTTTACGGGAAGGGAGAGCAAAACTATGCGATATGATGTAATTATTGTGGGGGCTGGACCGGGAGGGATTTTTTCTGCCTATGAGCTGATCAGGCAGAATCCTTCTCTGAAAATCGGAGTTTTCGAATCAGGAAATCCTCTAGAAAAGAGACGCTGTCCCATCGATGGAGACAAGATAAAAAGTTGTATTAACTGTAAAACCTGCGCAATTATGAGTGGCTTTGGGGGAGCCGGCGCTTTTTCTGATGGAAAATATAATATCACCAATGACTTTGGTGGAACACTCTTTGAACATATTGGAAAACAGCAGGCCATCGACCTGATGAAATATGTAGATGAGATCAACCTCGCTCACGGAGGAGAAGGAACCAAACTGTACTCCACCGCCGGAACCAAATTTAAGAAACTGTGTATCCAGAATAAACTGAAGCTGCTCAATGCTTCTGTACGCCATCTGGGAACCGATATTAACTATGTAGTTCTGGAAAATCTGTATAATGAACTGAAAAATAAAGTAGAATTTCACTTTGATACACCAGTGGAAAAAATAGAAGTATTAGAAAATGGTTATCGAATCATAGGCAAGAATCTGTCCGCTGACTGTGAAAAATGTATCGTTTCTGTAGGACGAAGCGGCAGCAAATGGATGGAATCCGTATGTAAGGAACTGGATATCCCCACCAAATCCAATCGGGTGGATATCGGCGTTCGTGTGGAACTCCCTGCTGTGATTTTTTCTCATCTTACTGATGAATTATATGAAAGTAAAATCGTATACCGTACGGAGAAATTTGAGGATAATGTTCGTACCTTCTGTATGAATCCTTATGGTATCGTGGTAAATGAAAATACCAACGGCATCGTTACTGCCAATGGACATAGCTATGAAGATCCAGAAAAACAGACAGAAAATACAAACTTTGCTCTTCTGGTGGCAAAACACTTCTCAGAACCTTTCAAGGACAGTAATGGATACGGAGAAAGTATTGCCCGCCTGTCAAATATGCTGGGCGGCGGCGTAATCGTACAACGGTTTGGCGATCTTGTCCGCGGAAGACGAAGCACTGAAAAAAGAATCCAGGAAGGGCTGGTAACGCCAACGCTTTCTGCCACCCCCGGGGATCTCAGTCTGGTACTTCCCAAGAGAATTCTGGACGGAATTATGGAAATGATCTACGCACTGGATAAAATTGCTCCGGGAACAGCCAATGACGACACCCTGCTCTACGGCGTTGAGGTAAAATTCTACAATATGGAAGTAGACATTGACGAAAATCTGGAAAGCAAATACAAAGGACTGTATATTATCGGAGACGGAAGCGGCGTTACCCACTCCCTGTCACACGCCTCCGCCAGCGGCGTATATGTGGCACGCCACATCACGCAATAACCGCCAGCCTGTAGCTTGAAGGACATATTTGGAGTATTTATACATTTTACGCTCAATCTGCGCTCACTTTGAGCCTGAAGTTTCAAAGATGTGCTCGACAAATTCGCTAAAAATGTATAAATACTCCAAATAATGGTTCAGGTGCGTGCCATTCCATCTACGCTGAGCACCACTCCGGTGATGTAAGAAGCCTCTTCCGAAGCCAAGAAAACAAATGCATTGGCAATATCTTCCGGCTGACCTAAACGCCGAAGAGGAATCTGCGCGATCATAGGCTCAATAATTTCTTTTGGAACGGCCCGCATCATATCTGTCTCGGTAATACCGGGCGCTACCGCATTTACCCGAATCCCCCTGGGGCCTAATTCCCGGGCAAGGGAAATAGTCATTCCATTTACTGCAAATTTTGAGGTAGGATAGGCAACCCCGCTGGGCTGACCGTAAATACTTACCATGGAAGAAGTATTAAGAATCACGCCGCTTCCCTGCTTTACCATCTGTTCTGCCGCACCCTTGCAGCTGTTAAATATGCCGTTTACATTTAACTCCATAACCTTCTCAAAGGTCTCCTCTGTGTAATCGGAAAATGGCGTACTGTCTGACATTCCCGCATTATTTACCACAATATCAATTCTTCCATATTTTTCTGCAATCTCAGCAAACGCTCCTCTTACACAATCAAAGCAGCCAAGATCAGGATAAATTCCTTCCACACTTCCCTCGGGATAAAGCGCTCTCAATTTTTCTTCTGCCTCTTTCGCTGTCTGTTCCCGACTGGCCGTGATGATTACTTTTGCCCCTTCTTTCAAAAATGCCTTTGCAGTGGCGTATCCAATCCCTCTGCTGCCTCCCGTGATAATCGCAACTTTGTCTTTTAATCTCATTTTCCTACACCTCTCTCTCATTTTTCGATTCCGCAGGAATAGCACGTCACTCCTGCTATCCGATCTTCTGTTACCATCTGGTAAAACCGATATCCTCCAGAAAAATTATAACATTCCCAACCATTTTGTACAAGAATCCTGCTGGCAATATAACTTCTCAGGCCACTCTGACACATCACATACACAGGTTTTCCTTTTTCCAGTTCACGCAACCAGTCTCTCAGCTCATCCACCGGAATATTCACAAATCCTTCTGCATGTCCTCTCTCATATTCTCCCGGAGTACGGGTATCCAAAAGAATCACGCTTCCATCCCGTGGAAGCTCCTCCACCTGGTCCCAATGAAACTGTTTCACCCTGCCTTCTGCCAGATTCTCAATCATAAATCCTGCCATATTCACCGGATCTTTTGCTGAAGAATACGGCGGCGCATAGGCAAGATCCAGATCCTTCAGATCTGTTGCTTTCAGCCCTGCATAGATAGCAGTTGCCAATACATCGATGCGCTTATCCACTCCCTCATAGCCTACAATCTGAGCTCCCAGTATTTTGAGAGATTTTTTCTCAAAAATCACTTTCATGGTCATGGCTTTTCCATCGGGATAATAAGACGCATGAGAAACCGGGGAAAGTACTACTTTATCATATTCTATGCCGGCTTCCCGGGCAGCTTTCTCATTGATTCCCGTAGCTGCGGCGGTGATATCAAACAATTTAATGACTGAAGATCCCTGAGAACCTCGATACACACTGTTTCCTCCGCAGATATTATCACCTGCGATTCTTCCCTGTTTATTTGCCGGTCCTGCCAGTGAAATGACCGCCTGTTGTCCGGTTACTCGGTGTTTCACCTGAACTGCATCTCCCACCGCATAAATATCCGGCTCCGACGTTTCCATTCGCTCATTTACCACAATACTTCCCTTGATTCCCAGCTCCAATCCCGCTTCTCTGGCAAGGGTTGTCTCAGGAGTAACGCCGATTGCCAGAATGACCATCTGGGACTTCAGCGGCTTTTCATTTTCCAAAAATGTCACTACCGTATCGCCTTCTGTCTGAAATCCTGCTACGGAACTTCCTAATTTCAGCTGAATCCCTTTGCTCCGCAGTACTCCGTGAAGCTGAGACGCCATATCCCCATCCAGAGGGGGCAGCACCTGTTTCGGTCTTTGCAGCATTGTTACGGAAATGCCTATTTTCTGAAGATTTTCCGCCATTTCCAATCCAATAAATCCACCGCCGGCGATCACTGCCGTCTCCGGTTTTTGTTCTTCTATAAATTTTTGAATCTTCAGCGTATCTTCTACCGTTCTCAGCGAAAAGATTCTCTCACTGGCAATTCCTGAAAGCTTCGGCAAGGACGGTTTTGCGCCCGGAGAAAGCAGCAATTTATCATAAGATTCTTCAAATTCTTCGCCTGTCTCCAGATTTTTTACAGTCACCGTCTTTCGCTCCGGATGCAGCGCAGTCACTTCATGGTGTACCTTCACTTGAATCTGAAATCTTTTATAAAAGCTTTCCGGTGTTTGCAACGTCAGTTTTTCCCGATCGGTGATCACACCTCCAATATAATACGGCAGTCCACAATTTGCGTAAGATACATAACCGGAGCGCTCAAACACAAGAATTTCCGCATTTTCATCCAATCTTCTTATCCTCGCAGCGGCAGACGCGCCGCCTGCCACACCGCCTACAATAATCACCTTCATCCTTTTCACCTCACTGTCTTTCCTGCATATCCCATAATTCCCCCAATATTATTCACATTGGTATACCCCATACTTTTCAATACAGAAACGGCGCTGCTGCTTCGCGCTCCGCTATGGCAATATACAAACAACGGCGTTTGCAGATCCGTGATCACACTTTTTGCCTTTTTAATACTCTGTACATCTATATTTCTGCTGCCTGGAATATGTCCCTGCGCATATTCTTCTGCGCTTCTCACATCCAGAAGCACTGCATTTTTCGTATTCTTATATGCAACAACGCCCTCATTGATATCCGTCTTTTTAAACAAATCAAAAAATCCCATTTCTTGACTCCTCCTTTGTTTTCTGATTTTATCATAACAGAATCAAAATAATTTTTCTGTGACATCATCACAAAAATCCTTGAAATCTTCCCATTGCCCCGTATTTTTTTGCCCTTTTATCGCAGATTCTTAACTTGACAGAAATTTTTTCTAATAGTATGATTTTCTTAAAATGAGGTTTTATACGAAAAAAAATTTAGAATATCCAGAAAAGAGGACTATCAGAATGACAAATTCTCATGAAGAGCAAATAAGAATTGTACAGGAAACTGTCGCCGGAAAAGAGATCACTTTCGCCCATGTGATGGGAAGTCCCGCTCCTATTATTTATCAGAAATTAGGGCTGAATCCTCAGGTAGACTATCGTTCTTCCGCTATTGGGATTATGAACATGACTCCCCCGGAATCCGCCGTAATCGCCTCCGATATCGCCGTAAAAAGCGGAAATATTTATCTGGGATTTGCCGACCGTTTTACTGGCACACTGATCATTACCGGAGACATCTCTGACGTAATGTCCGCCATGACCGAAGTGGTGGATTATTTTCGGGATTCTCTTGGATATGTAGTCTGCAATATCACGAAAAGATAGGAAATTATATCATGGAGCAGATAACAAAAGAAGAGCTGCTGGAAAGAATTTTCCACTGCGACTATGAAGATTTAAAAGGAAAACGACTGCGTATGACGCGGGTGCGGGTCCCCGGCAGAGAGGTTTGTCTCGCCCATATTATCAGCCCTTCCCAATCATGTATTTACCAGAATCTTGCCTTACATATCGGCGTTCATGA
>HF995386.1:26130-47423 GCA_000432335.1 Firmicutes bacterium CAG:646 | reverse complement strand
ATCCATTGGGCTGATTCGCTTTACTCCCTGGGAGGCGGTTGTCGTAGCTGCCGATATTGCTGTCAAAAGCGCCCATGTGGAAATTGGGTTTATGGATCGTTTCTGCGGTTCTCTGATTCTCACCGGCGGTCTTTCACAGGTGGAGACTGCGGTAAAAGAAGTGGTGCGCTTTTTTGATGAAGAACTGAATTTTCCCACTTGCGAAATCCACCGAAACTGATAAGGACAGGATGCTATTATGAAGAAACTTTTTTTAATGGGGCGCAGTGAAGCCGGAAAAACCTCCCTCACACAGGCTTTGAAGGGGGAAGAACTGCACTATATCAAAACTCAATATACCAATACCCAGGACGATACCATCGATTCTCCCGGCGAATATGCGGAATCCAAACGTTTCAGCGTAGGACTTGCCTGCTTTTCCTTTGAAGCGGATGTGATTGCCATGGTACAGGCTGCCGATGAACCGTTTAATTTATTCGGTCCGGGAGCCCGCTCCTTTATCTTACGTCCTCTGATCGGTATCATCACAAAAATTGATTCCCCTTATGCCAATGTGCCCATGGTAAAGCAATGGCTGATCAACGCCGGATGTGAAAAAATCTTTCTGGTAAATAACGTTACCCGTGAGGGAATCGATGAACTCATGGAATATCTCAGAGAAGATCCTGTTCCCCTCACGTTGGAAGAGGCAAAATCCCGACAGGACAGAGGATTAAATGAATGGGACTAGAACGAAAAAGGAGAAGCGACTATGAATAATATTAAAAGACGTGACGCAGGACTGCCTTACATTTCCGATGACAATGTTATGGAACAACAAAAAAGAGCAAGAAAGCTGACACAAGAATTAAATACAGTAGATCGCTCTGATTTTGATAAAATCTCCGCGATCGTAAAGGAATTGCTGGGAAAATCTGAAGGAGCTTTTATCAATCCTCCCTTCTACTGCGATTATGGAAATCACATTGAGGTAGGAAAAAACTTCTTCGCCAACTATAACTGCACCATTCTGGACGTGGCAAAAGTAAAAATCGGAGATAACCCAATGTAGCTATCTATACCGCTGGACATCCCGTACACCCCGATACCCGCAACACCATGTATGAGTACGGCATTGAGGTCGTTTTGGGCGATAATGTATGGATCGGCGGGAATACGGTCATTTGTCCTGGCGTACACATCGGAAACAATACCGTGATCGGAGCCGGCAGCGTAGTCACCAAAGATATCCCCGACTGGTCCATTGCCGCAGGAAACCCCTGCAAGGTAATCCGCACGATAACAGAAGCTGACAGAAAACTGTATTTTAAAGATCGGGAATTTGATGAAGAGGCGTGAGAACATGTAAAACAGATGCAGGGACTATAAAATTTCAATCGGCTGTCGGGGATTATCCATCTCCCAACAGCCGATTTCTATCTTTCTCGCTCTCTAAGCATTATAAGCATCGATTCCATTTTCCATAAAACTTTATTTTGATAATATCGTCATAAAAAACTTTCTAACTCCTTCAGCAACAGATGTGCTGACATCCTTTACTTCCAAATCGTAATAATATTTCCCACTTCCAATATCAATAGACAACGAATCTAATGGAAATCCTTCCACTCGTTTTGAATGTGGTTTCGTCACCAAAACAAATGGTTCCGTAGCAATAGACATATCCATACTGGAATAGTGGTGCTTCTCATCTAATATGAAATAAATAGCATTTCTATATCGTCCGGTTATTTTCCCTCCATACTTCTCCGCTACAGAAGCGTAATATCCTATCATTTCATCATCAGATAACTCTTTTCCATTTACTCTTCGCACGTGAATTCCCGGCTGTTCTTCTTTTTTTAACTCATCAAAATATAAACCACTATCACAAGAAAATACCGGCATATGAAAGGCGTCATAATATGCTCTCGCTTTAATCTCTGCATTATCTAATGGTGTGATGCCACTTTCATTGATACTCGGAAGTTCTCCTTCTACATCCTTTAAACTAATAAGTTGAATATCCAACGGTTTTACCGCAGTTTTCATTGCTTGTAATTTTCCATTATTGGTCGTGCCATACAAAATTTTCATAATAGTATCGTTCCCCTTCTACATATATTCAACAATTTGTTCCAATGCCCTATTTTACATTTCAGCAAACATTTTTCCTTTTCCCAAATATTTTGTGCATTTTATTCTCCCAAGCAAAACTTTATATTACCACTCCCAGATTAAGATTTAGTTTCTTCATCCCCTGTCGGAACAGGATTTTTCATAATAATTTTGCTCCCTATTTCTTATATCATAGATGATAGAAAAACAACAGGCAATCACTTAGACTGCCTGTCATTTAAAATAACGAATATGAAATTTTTATTATTCCCACTCAATGGTCGCACACGGTTTCGGACTCATATCATAACACACTCTATTTACATTTTTCACTTCTTTCAGAATCCTATCTGTGATTTTCAGCAATACAGACCATTCCACCTGTTCCACCGATGCAGTCATAGCATCAATCGTATTGACCGCGCGGATAATCACCGGATATTCAAAGCATCTGGCATTGTCTTTTACACCCACTGACTTAAAGTCCGGCACGATAGTAAAATACTGCCATACTTTTTTATCCAGTCCAGCCTTTGCAAATTCTTCCCGCAAAATAGCATCGGATTCCCGAACTGCCTCCAACCGCTCTCTTGTAATAGCGCCCAGGCAACGCACACCCAGTCCCGGTCCCGGGAATGGCTGACGATATACCATATCATGAGGCAGTCCCAGTTCTACGCCACAAGCGCGAACCTCATCTTTAAACAGGTAGTACAGCGGCTCTACCAAAGAGAACTGCAGATCTTCCGGCAGACCTCCCACGTTATGATGAGATTTTACTACCTTCGCTGTTTTGGTTCCACTCTCCACGATATCGGGATAAATGGTTCCCTGCGCCAGGAAATCAATCCCTTCCAGCTTTCTTGCTTCTTCTTCAAAAACACGGATAAATTCAGCGCCGATGATCTTTCTCTTCTGTTCCGGATCTGCAACGCCCTCCAGTTTACCCAAAAATCTTTCAGAAGCATCCACATAGATCAGGTTTGCATCCATCTGATTTTTAAATACTTCCACAACACTCTCAGACTCACCTTTTCTCATGAGACCATGGTTTACATGAACGCATACCAGCTGTTTACCGATTGCTTTGATCAGAAGCGCTGCTACTACAGAACTGTCCACTCCGCCGGAGAGAGCCAGCAGAACTTTTTTGTCCCCTACCTGCCTGCGGATCAGTTCTATCTGATCTTCCACAAAGTTTTTCATATTCCAGTTCGCTTCTGCCTTACAGGTATCAACTACGAATGGTTTTACAGCTTCACGAAGTTCTTCTTCTGATTCCGGCCATCCTGCAAGATTCTCACATTTTGCTTTGTCATGGTCTGCTGCCAACATCGGCAAGCCCAGCTCATACAGCCCCGGATCTACATCGATCTCAACACCATCCACCACACGATTCTCACCGCCGTTTAAAATAATTCCTTTTACATTCGGCAAGGCTTTCATAGCTTCCGGTGTGATATCATGAGGATAAATCTCACTGTACACTCCGATATCCCGGATTGCTCTTGCCAGTTTCGTGTTTTCCGTACTTCCCAGATCCAGAATTACGATCATATCCTGTTTCATTTTCTTTCTCCTTGTCTTCTATAGATTTGTCCGGTTGCCCGGATACGACCTCAACATCTTTTGATTCTTCTATCATAACTTATTTTCAGCAATTATACCAGTACTATTTTTCCTCAATTCCATAACTCTTGACTTTTCTTTTCCTCCGGTTTACCATGACATCAGATAAATTTTTAGGAGGTACCCCTATGCACTCAGATCTTATCATCCGCCCGGTTACAGAAAATGATGCTCCCCGTCTTTTGGAAATTTTCGGTCCCTATGTGGAGCATACCGCCGTTTCCTTCGACTGGGAAGTTCCCTCACCAGAAGCTTTCATAGAAAAGATACACCGCATCACCCTTCTTCATCCCTGGCTTGCAGCCGTGAAAGATGGAATCGTGATTGGATATGCCTACGCTTCCCCTTTTAAAGTTCAGGCAGCCTACTGCTGGTCTGTAGAAACCAGTATTTATCTGGACCCTCAGTATCAGCATCAAGGTGTGGGGCGAATCCTCTATACACATCTGGAGGATATTCTTCGCCGTCAGAACATAGTCAATGCCTGCGCCTGTATCGCCTATCCTCACCCTGTCAGCATCGCTTTTCACAAATCCATGGGCTATGAAGAATGTGGACATTTTCACTGCTCCGGCTATAAATTAGGGCAATGGCAGGATATGATCTGGATGGAAAAAGCGCTCATGCCCCATCCAAAAGAGCCGCAGCCCTTCATTCCCTATTCACAGCTTTCCAACTGTTTTTCCAATTCCTGAATTTTTTCCTGATTTTCCTGCAGAAGTTCTTCATAAGACTTCTGCAGTTCCTGCATCTCTTCCACCGACCGCATCCATTCCCCCGTCAGCTTCTGAAATCGCCAAAATGCCAAAAATACCAGTAAAAATAAAATGGTGAGCCCTGCGATTCCCAATAATCTCCTTTTATTTCTCCCGTCTCTCTTCTTCATCGCTGCCACCTCTTCCTATCAGCGGTTTTTCAAAGGCATCCCGCGGGGTTCCATCTTCCACAAATATGATTCCGCGGGGCTTAAATCCCATCTTTCTGATCCAGGACTGCATCTTTTCATTATCTCTGTGGGTGTCGATCCGCATCGCCCGCATCTTCTGCAGACGGCAAATTTTTTCCATGTGATCATACAAAATTCCAGCCAGCCCACGCCTTTTTCCCTGCTCTGCCACCGCCAGACGATGAATCGTTCCATAAGGCTCCCCGGCATTCCAGCTGCCTTCAACGATTTTCTGGTAATTGGGTTCTTTCCCCATACAAAGGCTTCCTGTTGCCAGAATCTTCCCCTGTTCCAGAAGTACATAACAATTTTCCTGTTCAATATCTCTTCTGAGTACATCTTCTCCCGGATAGCCCTCTCCCCACTGTTCAAATCCATCTCGCTTCATAGCTGCCTGTGCCTGACGGATAATTTCCATAATTGCCGGCAAATCTGTCCGTTTTGCTTTCCGAATCTCATACTCTGGCTCCAGTACAAACTGTTCCAAAGCCCACGCCACGCCGTCCTCCTCATTGGAACGGGTCACAAAGTCTGCCAGCGTTCTGGTTTTTTCATCTCCATTAGCCATGACCACGGAAAATCCGACCTTTTTTAACATATCCCAGTCATTTTCCGCATCGCCGCATGCCATAATCTCTTCCCTTTCAATGCCGAGAATTTTTCCCAGCTCCAGCAGACCGTTTCCCTTTCCTGCCCTGGAAGAATTCATCTCCACATTAAAGGTGGTAGCGCAGCTAATGTCTAACTGAGGAAATTCTTCCTGAAGTTCTTTCATTTTTTTGTTTCGCTCTTCAGTATCTTCAAATACCATATGAATCTTTTCCAGCCCAATCTGTTCCTGTTCTATCTGTTTTAGCAAATTTTTTCGGAAAATACGGGAACGATGCATATATTCAATCAAAGCAGGGCTCATATCCTTATGGTACAAAAATCGGTATTCTCCCTCTTCCACATACACCTTTCCATCAATGTATACTTCCCACGCACAATGCTCCCAGGTCTGCATCCGGCGAATTACTTTCAGCGAAGTTTCCCACGGAATCAGTTGTTCATAGATTACCCTGCCGGAAGAAAGTTCTACAATCCGTGCTCCATTAGCCGTCAGGGCATATCGGATTCCCGGAACTTTCAGCAGTTCTGACGGCAGCCCCGACTGAGGACGCCCGGTAGCCGCCAGAACAGTCACACCCTGCTCAATAGCTTTTGTGAGAATTTTTTTCGTATGATCAGTGATTATCTTTTCATTATTAAAAAGCGTTCCGTCCAGATCCATACCCACCATGCGAATTTTTCTTTTCTGTCTGTTCATCCGTTTTCTCCTCGTTCTGCCTTATAGTAAAAATGCACATCTGTGATAACCGGAAAATTCCGCCAATAATTTCCAGGCATCTTTTGCCATCGTCAGCACCACTTCCGTCTCCCAATCAGATTCCGTACAGATTCCTGTTTCTCCATGAAAAGCCAGATGTGCATCTGTAATCTCTTCCATTTCTGCCTGTTTCAATATCTTTCGCAATAATTCCAGCGGACTGTCCCATTCTTGGGACAGCTTTTCCGAATGATACGCCAGAAAATCCCGTTCCAGAAGATAGTCCTGCTGCCCCTTACGAGTCACAAAACTCAGCGCTGCAGGCTGAAAATAGGGCTGCGCTCTGCGAAAAATTTCCTGTCTTCTCTGATAATATTCACCTGCTCTTTCATTTCGCGGACACCAGCCTGCCAGCACCGCAAGAATCAGGTGCGCCGTCTCGATCTGCTCTTGACCATTTTTTCCTGCATCTTCCGTGATATTTACCTGAGTTTTTTTCTCATCTGATGCCTCTATTTTTTCTTCCAAAGGCTCTGCTTCTTCATATCCATTCATTAACATTCTAGATATCCCGGAAAATGTTTTCCAGGCGCAAAGGATTTCCTGATCCAGCGAATGTTGAATCTGCCGGATTTTTTTATGAAAAGTCTCGTATTCTTTTTGTTTCTCCCACGTAAAATAGGGGAGTTTCATTTTCCCCAATTCTCCCGCCCGAATCGGGCGTTTTCTGGTATCCCCTGCTTTTCGATGCGTATATAGTTTTTCTCTGATTCCCGGCAAACTGAGATAAGCATACAAAACTTCCGGCAGCAGCTGGTTTTCCCTTGTTCGGATACATAAAATACTTCGATCGATATAGCGGGGTGTTTTCTGATCGCGAACCAGGATCATCTTTCCATTTCTCAGAAGGATATCTCCCTCCTGCACCTGATCCGCCTCCGGCGCTTTCTCTCCAAAGGAATCCTGCACCCCGGTTTTCTTTCCTTCTCTCTCTGTCAGATATGGCTTTTCAAATTCTCCGCTGTCAATCCCTGGCTGCTCCGCTCCCAGTTCCTCCCGCCTTTTGCTGCCTCCAAATACTGGTTCTCTTAAGAACTCTCTTACCGTAAGCTTTTCATGATACAGAATCTCATCACAGAACATTTTCTGAAAGAGCACGCTGTCATAACGTGAGATTTTTTCTCTTATTTTTTCTTTCTTTTTTGCATACTCTTCAAATTTCTGAAGTTTCTGTACAATTTCCTGCTGTTCCTCCAGACGGTCGGGAACCATAATACGGTACTGCCCCAGTGTTTTTCTGCTGATCAGCGCCATGGTGGTCTGATTGGATAATTTACAGATTTCCCGGGCATGATAGCGAAGGCAATAATAACCAAACAGCGGTAATACTTTTGTCTCATCAAAGATCAGGGATACGATCTGCTGATTCGTGGCAAGCTCTCTTGCGGCAATCCCAACCTTTCCCACCGTTCCCACAATGGAAAAAAGCACGCTGTTTTCCGGTACCAAATTTACCTTTTCCCGACCCTTTTCCGACAAATACTCTGCCGTATGGGTAATAAAACCCTGATTCAGATTCTCAATTTTTACCCAGGGTGTTCCCTGAGAAGCGTAGTATTCTTTCTGCTCCCGCTCCGGCGTCCGCCCGGACACCAGACGGGCTACTTCCTCTAAACTGTAGCTATTCCATCTCTTATCCATAATTTTTCGTCATCTCAATCAGTTCCTGAATACTGTTCATAGTTTCTTTTTCCAAGCTGGCAATCTGTTCCAGAAGCTCCAGCGGTGATTCCAGAACCTCTTCTCCCTCTTCCTTCCACGGTTTATATCTTCCCGCCGTCAAGTTATAGTCATTTTTCCGGATGGTTTCACCGTCTGCAAACCAAAAACTGCCATGATTCCACTCCTCCGGCACCGGATTTTCCCACTGATTCTTGCAACTGCTCCGGGCAAGCTGCGTCTCCCATTCTTTTTCGAGATTTTTTCTCTCCTTCCAGCTTTCCAAAAGCGAAGGAATCTCATTTGTTTCTATAACTTCCCGCCTTCTGTCCAGCGAATATCCCAGATGATGCAGCTCATAAAACCATACCAGAGACTTTGCTTCCACCGCTTCCCCTGTATTTTCAAAGATCAGTATGGATGCCTTACTTCCCGTATAGGGCAAAAATGCTCCTGCCGGCAGAGAGATCACCCCCTGCAGCGCATAGTTTTCCAACAACTCCTGCCGAACCCGCATCTCCGCATCGAATTTGAACAATGTCCCCTCATTTACCACCACGATTGCCATCCCCTGCTGTTTCAAATGTTCCATGATCATCTGCAGGTACTGAAGTTGAATCTTTCTGGTAGACACTGAAAAACGATCCTGATTTTCGCTTTCCAGTTCCCCTACTGGCGGATTGGAAATAATCAAGTCATACTTTCCTTTTTCTGCTTCCAGAGGATTTTCTCTGCAAACGCCTCCAATACCGAAACCATAAAAAAATGGAAGCATCTGCGCCAGCAGACACAGATCTTTTTCCTGCTCGGAGCCTTCCATCTTCCATTCCGGGTGTGCACGATGGGAAGCAGCCAGAAAAGCTCCCGTCCGACAGGAGGGATTCCAGACATTTTCCCTTTTTTTCTCCCCGCTCAGAGCGATCACCATCTCGATCAGCGGATCTGGCATCAAAAACAATCCGCTGTTTCCCAGACCGTAAATCTGTCGTATCATTTCTTCCAGAGCAGCCCCGAAAATAACCGGCATCCCCTGGCTCCAATCTGCCTGTTCCGCAATCTCATCGATGAATTTACATAATTCTTCAGACCATTCTCCCCTCTCACTGGTTCGGGCTTTTTCCATAAAATGCCCTTCCTCCACGATAGAAGAACAATACTGCACCTGATACTCCAGCTGCCAAACTCTCTGCTGAAGTTCCATCACCTCATCGCCCCGGCTCCACTCCATAGGAAAACCGGCATAAGGAAAATAAGGCTGCAAGCTTTCCCTTTTTTGTGATTCTACAAATAAACGCACATAAAACAGAGAACCCGTCCACAGCGCCAAACGCAAGGGTTTTCTCTCCTGCTCCATCTGAAGCTTTTTCAAAAGCTTTCCGATTCTATCCTGTAATCCCCCTCTGGGGTCTTTTCTCTCATTCATGTTCTTTCTTCCTGTTCTCAAAGTAAATAAAACGGTCAATCGCCTCCAGAATATCTTGAAATTCCTCTCTGGGCGCCAGCTCCACATACTGCCTCAGGATCTCCTGTTCCCGGCTCTTATATCTTCCATAAAAAATATCAAACAGATTATGCCCTCTCAGGTAAATCTTAATTTCTTCCATATGTTCTTTCACATCTTCCACCGTCTCCAGATCTTTTCCCAAAACTGCCCGAAGATGCTTTCCACTTCTGATCCTGTACAGATATTCCTTCCATTTTTCCAGAAAAATCGTATAAAATTCTTCTTCCGAAGACAGGACTCCCACTTTTACCATCCAGACAGGATTCAAAAAATAATTCTCAAAAGAATAATATTTTAAAATCAACACATTTCTCGGGGTTATCCTGGGTAAAGTATCTACATCTTCCTTCTTCCGCTCCTCATAATAACGGCAAAGCTGATGACGCAGCTCCTTCGCATCTTTTCCATCCCCGTCCCGGATCATCAGAAAACGATCCTTCAGATAAATCTGATTGATGTATTTTAAATTCGCATACGTTTTAATATTGGTACAACTATTAGTGGTAATGATCGCTACCCGGGATAGATTCCCCTGAGAATCATACGTCTCACCATAATACTTTTGAAGGAGCAAAGGCAGACGGCTCTTATCCTGCTTTCCCTCTACAATAAACACAAAATCTACATTCATAAGGTCTGACGCCGTATAGCCCAGATCATCCAGAATCCGACTGATATCCGTTCTCTCCATAATGCGGGAACAGCCCTCCGAATCCAACACCATCTGGCGAATCTGCCGGGTATTAAAATCAGACAGCAGATTGGCAGAATGGGTGGTAAACATCACCTGATTTTTTCTGGACAGACGATATAAAATCTCCCCCGCCACCTTCTGCATCTGAGGATGCAGAAAAATCTCCGGTTCTTCCACTAAAATAATGCCCGGATTCCTGCTGTTTCCCTCCGCATACGTTTCCAGCAGCGAAAGCATATATACGCTGCGCATTCCTTTTGCCATCCGACTGACCGGGCGGGTAAGGTTCTGTCCTTCATTATACGTCTCTGCAGTCACCGACAACATCTGTTCCACATTTCGGTTCATAGAATAACGAATTTCTTCCTGACCTCCGTTCCTGCGGAAATTTCTGTTCATTTTCTTTGAAAAATCATCCAGGTTCAGCTGATATAATTTGTAATCCAACAATCTTGATGCCTCAAAAGCATTCAGCTCGGCGGCAGATTTCTGATTGATCAGCCCGATACATTCAAAACAATGGGTACAGGTTTTTGCCCGGTCAAACATACAGCAGCCCGATCGCATTCTCCGCACCATATCATCTTCTATCCACAAAAGAAGGTCTTTCTGGAACTGTCCCAAATCTCTCTGGGTATCTATATAATAAATTTTCGGAAAAATCTGAGAAATATAGCTGTTGTTCTTTTTCTTTCCGTCTGCATACCGCACCTCGCCCTGCCAGTTTGCCGAACAGGTAAATGCCAGACTGCCCTCCTGATAGGACGGCAATTTTTTCTTAAAATCCTCCAACCATGCATCGTATCTTCTGTATTTACTCACCAACCCCTGCTGATGGAAAGACCGGAGATCCTCTTCCTCAATTTCCAATTTTACTTCCACCAGAACTGGTGGGTGCCCCTCCCGAAAATCTTCCCTGCTCACTTGATAATTTCCCGCCACAAAGCGGACGGCATCCAGAACAGCCGTTTTTCCGGTACTGTTCTTTCCCACCAGGATCAACGCATTTTCCAGATCCTCCAGTACCATATCTCTGATCGCTTTAAAATTTCTGATTCTCAGTTTCTGAATTTTCATAATCCATCACCTCATCAGTTATCTTTTGACCTCTGTCTATTCTACTCCATGTTTTCCGCAAATATCCTGCAGACAACATTTCTCACAAAACGGCTTCGTTCTCGCCGTACACACGTCTCTTCCATGAAATACCAGCCGATGGCAAAAATCACTCCCCTCTTCCGGGGGAATGATCTTCCACAGCGCCATTTCTACTTTTTTCGGTTCCTTTATACCATCCACCAGACCAATTCTGTTGGTCAGACGGATACAATGGGTGTCTGTAACGATTGCCGGCTTTCCGAACACATCCCCCATGATCAGGTTGGCGCTCTTTCTTCCCACTCCGGGAAGTTTCAGCAACGCATCAAAATTATCCGGCACCTTCCCCTGATATTCATCCCGCAAGATTTTCATGCAGGCGCTGATATCCCGGGCTTTGCTCCTCCCTAATCCACAAGGACGGACAATTTTTTCAATATCATCCACATCAGCCGCCGCCAGCGCATCCACATTCGGATATTTCTCATACAGACCTTCCACCACTACATTCACCCTGGCATCGGTACACTGGGCTGCCAGACGAACACTCACTAAAAGTTTCCATGCCTGATCATAATCCAGTGTACAACCCGCCTCAGGATATTCTTTCTTTAAACGGTCAATCACTTCCAGAGCCAATTCTTCTTTCGTCATATACTCTCCCCTTCGCACCTTTGGTTATTTCTTACAGACTATAATAATCTGCATTTATCACTTTGGTATTCATCAGCTTTTCCAGAACGGAGGCTCCACTCTCTCTTCTGATATCTTCGTCTTCATCTTCTCCGGCGCTGATGTCTGCCACATTATTACTTACAAACTGCACAAAGCTCTTTTGCTCTCTGCTGCATTTAATTTTAGCACAATTTTCAAATTGAAGGAACTCCCCAATTTGTTCCGGCGTCAGTTCCGGTGAAAGTGTCACCTCCACCGCATTTCTTACCAGAATGCCCTCCGGCTCGTTCTGCAGCATCAAAGGAGTAATCTCCACTCTTATTTTATTTTCCAGACATTTTCCTCTTGCTGTATGAAGTTCCTGATATTCTGCATCCAGTTCCAGAAATTTTTCTTCCTGTTCCTTTAAAAGATATACGTCACCCTGCACCTTTAATTCTTCCACCTGATCTAACAGAGGAGTACTTTCCTTATCCAGACTGAGATCGCCATGAATAAATAAACGGTTTCCATATTTTTTCAGTAATTTACGATCCAGTTTCACATCCTGATCCACATAGCCAAAGCCCTCCGGGATCACCTTCAGTTCCATATCATCGTTAAACATGGAGATTGCCGACTCCAGCATTTTCTCTGCAACGATCAATTCCGGCGCATGAAAACGCACATTTTTATTTTTCAGCTTTTCCAGATCGATTGCTTCATCTGCAATAACGATTTCTTCCCAGCTATAATAAAAACCATTTTCCCGGGCTCTCAGCGGAAAATATTTATCCATGTGCAAACCGTCTTCCAACAGAATACTTCCGTCTGGGTAGCAATAAGTCTGACCGTTTACCGTCATATTTCCCAGTACTCCCGCCATGCTTGCCGGATATTTTACACTTCCATTGACGGTAATCTTTTTGCAGCGAAGCACCTCTCCTTCTGCACCCGGGTGAATCGTCAGACGTCCGTTCACTACCAGAAAAAGATTCTCCTCCAGTCCCATTCCCGGAATCAGCTCATAACTTCCATTCTGAGCATGAAGTTTTACTTCTTCTTCCGTTTCCAGAACATCATCCGTATTCATAATAATCGCGTAATTATTCAAAAGTTTTTTGCTCTTTTCATTAACCACCACGATATCCGCATTGATCACAACCTGTTCAAAACCGTCAAAGACATCCGGCTGCATATTTCTCGTATCACATACATCACAATTAATCACACAATTTTTCTTTTCAAGCATTTTTTTATTCCTCCCATACTTTTCGTAAATGCCTTCTTGCCAGAGCCAGACGGGAACGTACCGTAGCCGGAGGCATCTGAAAGATTTTCCCTATCTCTGTGGAAGTATATCCCTCCAGATACCGCATCACAAACAGTATTCTTTCCTCTTCCGGAAGTATAGAAAGTATCTGTTCACAGTCCAGATTCTGAAAATCCCGGGAAATCTCTCCCTGTTCCGGCATAGTCTCCGTAATCACTTCATGGGTTGCATGCCTCACCCAATCCACATACAGATTCCTTGCTGTACGGTAAAGCCAGGACCTGCATTGATAAAATTCCATCCCCTTGAACAATTGTTCATTTTTCATGGCTCGTAAAAAAGTTTCCTGAACCAGATCTTCTGCTGAGGATAGATTTTTTGTCATGGAAACAGCCCAATGAACCATTTCCTCATAATATAAATGATATAGTTCTCCTGTCATGGCTTTTCTCCTCTCCTGCCGCTCTTACTTATATAACGTATGAGGAAAAAGAAGTGTTGTAATTTTTTTATTTTTTTCCAAATAATTCCCAGTAAAAAATATATTGCTGCATAACTCCCTGATATCCCCGATATCTCCGGTTGGGAAATCCTCTCTTATAATGTGTTTCCAACGCCTGGATCATATGGGTATCCATGGGAAATGCTTCCAGATGATGCAAGGCAAACAGACAAATACAGTCTGCTACCTTCTCTCCCACTCCAAATAATTTCAAAAGCTCTTCTCTCGCTTTTTTGTAGGGCATGGTCTGTATCTCCTCCAGAGAAACTTCTCCCCGGGCAATCGCTTTAGCAGTACGCACCACATATTTGCTCCGATATCCCAGATTACACGCTTTCAGTTCATCTTCCGGAAGCTCTGCCAAATCCTCCGGTTTGGGAAAAGAATAATAAAGCTCGCCCCGAAAAGATTCCATGGGAGTTCCATACGTTTCACAAAGATTTCGGATACATTTGCGGATTCGTGGAATGTTATTTTGCTGAGAAATCAGAAAAGATACGATCATCTCCCACAGATTCTGCTTTAAAATACGGATTCCCTGACCAAACTCCGCCGCCTGCATCAGATACCGATCCCTGGGATTGATCCGTTCTATAAAAGCTCCGTAATCGGTCTCCATATCAAAATAAAACTTCCAAAAAGTTTCATACTCCTTTTCACTGCAAGAAAAGATAACCGCTGTTCCCTCCTGCTTTATTTCCAGATAACGATTGCTGGCAACCACCTGCCAGATACCATCTTCTCTCTCCACCATTCGAAAGCACTGCCCCGAATGGCAGATCTGGCTTATATCAAAATATCGCAGTTCTTTTGTAATCATTTTTTCTCTCCCGTATAAACCGCTTGTTTTCCTTATCATAGCACGCAGACAGACGTTTTCGCAAGACAGTTCATTTCGCCTCTTGCGTTAAAAAACATTTTTATGCTATCATTTTATAAAGATGCCAGAATTATGGAAGTGCGAAGCACGAAACAATTCATCAGGCATCTTTTCACTCAATATTTTATAGAAAGAAGGTTTGTTTATGCCCTCAGTTACAAAAGAAAATCCTCTGGGTTATGAAAAAATATCCCGACTGCTGAAAAATTTTGCCATTCCCAGCATCATCGCCATGCTGGTCAGTTCCTTGTATAATATCGTGGATCAGATCTTTATCGGTCAGGGTGTCGGTTATCTTGGGAACGCCGCTACTAATGTTTCTTATCCCCTCACCACGATCTGTCTTGCTATCGCCCTTCTTATAGGAATCGGAAGCGCTTCCCGCTTCTCCCTGTATCTTGGCGCCAGCGAACAAAAAAATACAGCCCGCATCGTAGGAAATGCGTTCTGCATGATGATTACTTTCGGTATTGTTTATACGGTTCTCATTGAGATTTTTCTCACACCTCTTCTCACTGCTTTCGGCTCCACCCCAGACGTAATGCCGTATGCGGAAAGCTATACCCGTATCACTGCCATCGGTATGCCTCTTCTGATCGTGACAAATGGTATGAGCAGCCTTGCCCGCTCTGACGGAAGTCCCAGATACTCCATGACCTGTATGCTGATAGGCGCTGTGATCAATACCATTCTGGACCCCATCTTTATCTTTGTATTTGATATGGGGGTTGCCGGCGCAGCTATTGCTACTGTAATCGGACAGTTCTTTTCCTTTTTGATGGCGATTCGGTATCTGAAAAAGTTCAAAAACATTCAACTGAAGCGGGAACATTTTCATCTGAATCTAAGCGACAGTCTTGCCATCGCCTCTCTGGGGATGAGCAGCAGTCTGAACCAGGTGGCAATCACACTGGTACAGATCGTTATGAACAATTCTCTGACATATTACGGAGGACTTTCCGAATATGGAAAAGAAATTCCTCTGGCTGCCTGCGGAATTGTCATGAAAACAAATGCAATCTTACTGGCAATAGTCATCGGAATTTCTCAGGGAACACAGCCGATCATCGGTTTTAACTATGGAGCCGGGAAATATGGCAGAGTTAAAAAAGCCTACTGGCTTGCCATCAAATGTAATCTCATTATTTCGACTCTGGGCTTCTGCGCTTTCCAGTTCTTCCCCCGACAGATCCTTGCCCTGTTTGGAAGCGGAAATGCTGCCTACTATGAATTTGCTGTGCGCTTTATGCGTATTTTTCTTTTCATGGTGATTATCAACGGTGTGCAGTTGATCTCCTCCAACTTCTTTGCAGCCATTGGCAAACCACTGAAAGGACTTCTTCTGTCCATGACTCGTCAGGTGATCTTCCTGATCCCTCTCCTTTTGATTCTCCCCATCTTTATGGGAATCGATGGAATCCTGTTTTCCGGACCTGTGGCAGACTTTGCAGCTTTTGTGGTGACCAGTATCTTTATCCTGCACGAACTGAAACATATGAAATAAGGCTGCTGCAGCAGCCTTATTTTTATTTTCTTTTCCACCGATAAAAAATCACACCCAACCATACCGGAAGGATAATTCCCTTCAAGATACTAGAGATACTGATACTCCACCAAATTCCGTTCAGCCCCAGCACCGTCGCTCCCAATGCCAGCGCCATGGGAATCCGCAAGGCATTGAACACAATTCCTGTAAGAGACGGCGGCATGGTTTTTCCCAAGCCCTGGAAGGTACCCGCCGCTGTAGCTTCCGTGCACATAAAAAGCTGCGATACTGCCAAAATCCGAAGGTAATCCACTCCCATAGGAATCACATCTGGCTCGGTGATAAAAATCTTAAACAGTACTTCCGGAAATACTACCAGGACAAACGTAGTAAAACATCCCCACGCCAAAACGATCTTCAACGCTGTATGGTACCCCTTTTTCACTCGGTCTTTCCGCCCTGCTCCGTAATTCTGAGCGGTAAACGCATTTACCGCGCTTCCAAAGCCTTCGGCAGTCATCCAGGAAATAGACTCAATCTGGCTTCCCACCTTCTGCACTGCTACTGCCGCATCCCCCCATCCTGCAATGATCCGGGCAATCAGCATAGAAATTCCTGTAAAAATAAGGCTCTGCACGGCTGTTGGAAGCCCCACCGCTATAATCTCCTTAAAATAAGGAAATCCAGTCACAGTAAAAATTCTCAAATCCTTAAAAATCAGCGGTTCCTTCCGCACACTCCACACATAGAGCAACAATACAATCATCTGGGCAAATACCGTGGCGATCGCTGCGCCTGCGGCTCCCATAGCCGGAATCGGACCCACCCCGAAAATCAATACTGGGTCCAGAACCAGATTCACCGCCAGACCGATGGTGGTAGATCGGAAAGTGACAACACTGTTTCCCATCGCCGTCAAAAGACCGGTAAAGATCTGATTTAGAAAGTTAAATACAATACCTCCGCAGGTGATGATCAGATACCACCTTGCCTGTTTGATGACAACCTCACTGTTCAGGTGAAAAAATCCAATCAACGGTCTGTTTCCCAATACTGCCACCAGACCGTAAAGGATTCCAAAGAAAATCCCCAACTGTAATGCAGCGCAGGCATAATTTCTCGCTTCCTCTTTTTTTCCTGCACCCAGCGTCTGTCCCATGAGCACCTGTCCTCCCATTCTTGCCAGAATGGAAAATCCATTGGAAAGCCACATATACATACCCGCAGCTCCCACCGCCGCCACGGCTCCGCTGTTGATTCTTCCGATCCATATCATATCTGTCAAATTATATGCCATCTGGATCAGAGACGTTCCCATAATAGGGAGGGCAAGCTTTGCCAGACCACCGGCAATAGAGCCCTCCAGTAAATTTACATTTTGTTTCATATGATATTCTCCGATTTCCTATGATAAATATTCATAACAAAACTGGTCTCTGTTACAAACATCCTACATTTTACCTTTTTCCCCAGAGAATATCAACTGTTCTTTTACATTATTATGTCATACATCTTTTAAGACCTTATGATCTCGCAAAAGCTTTTCTATGACTGTTCCTTTCACAAAATGAATCAACGGTTTCTTTAATACATTCAATGGTCCTGGCAGCTCTATTTCTAATGGAGATTTTCCATCCATCAGCCGTACCGAGCTCTCCAGAAGTTCTCTTACATCATATACGCTGCCCCATACTTCTGGAACACCTCTGTCCACACCCAGCAGACCATACACTGCCTCCATAGCAGTTCTAACCGAATATTCCGTAGTAAATACCGTATCTCTTGGCGTATCTGCAAACTGTCCTAAAAATGCAAAGTTGATGCAGCCATCAGGAATTACATCAGGTCGATCTCCCTTTGCTCTCGGCATAAAGAAGGCTGTAATATATGGCATCATTGTAGGTACACATACCGCACTGTTTTTTGCAAGCTCAGGAATCCGTTCTACCGGCACACCCAGATGGTACAGCCACTCTTCTGTAATCTCTTTTCCCGTACAATCCCGCATAGGTTTTTTTACATAATCTCCTGGTACATCGGTAAATAAACCGTAAACCCATACGCAAACCTTATCCTTATCCTGCTCTTTGAACTGTCCCTGTCGGTTGATCGTCCAGCTCATCAGCCATTTGGAATCCTGACAGCTTACAATACCTCCCGTCACTACTTTACCACTCTGTGGATCCCGTTTACAGATATTGGTAATATAGGGAAGAATCTTATCATCCAGCGTCGTGATCGTAGCAGATTCCCAATTTGTCTTAGAAATATCAGAACAGAATTTTTCCGGATGTCCAAAGGACGGATCCTGTTTCGCAATATTTTTCCACAAATTCCAACATCCGCTGGTACGAACTTCCGCATCTCCATTGGGCGCATGATCCTGATCTCCATAGATTGTTCCCTCAGTGCAGCTTCCGTTCGTGACAAATACAAGATCCTTTTCCGTCAGTAAAATACCCTTCTCACTTCCATTCACCTTACACTCAATCACAGACGCTATTTTCTTTCCATCTTTAAATTCAAATACCACATTCGTCACTTCTGTACGGAACTGGAAGTCTACGCCCGCTGCTTCCAGATATTTCTGCATAGGAAGAATCAAGGATTCATATTGATTATATCTGGTGAATTTTAAAGCGCTGAAATCCGGCAGCCCTGCAATATGATGAATAAATCTCTGGAAGTACAATTTCATCTCCAAAGCGCTGTGCCAGTTTTCAAAGGCAAACATCGTACGCCAATACAGCCAGAAAGTAGACTGGAACACTTCATCATCAAAAACATCTTCAATCGTTTTATCATACAGATCTTCATCCGGCGTCATAAAGAGCTTCATAATTTCCATGCAGCCTTTCTGGCTTAAGTTGAACTTTCCATCCGTATGAGCATCCTCACCTCTGTTCTTTGTGGCACGACATAAAGAATAATTAGGATCGTGCTTATTCAGCCAGTAAAATTCATCCAGCACCGAAGCGCCTTCCACTTCCAGAGACGGGATACTGCGAAACAGATCCCACAAACATTCAAAATGATTTTCCATCTCTCTTCCGCCACGCATAATATAACCTCTCGTGGCATCATAAATTCCATCACAAGCGCCTCCTGCGATATCCATCGCCTCAAGAATATGAATATTTTTTCCAGGCATCTGTCCGTCCCTTACCAAAAAACAGGCTGCTGCCAGAGCAGCAAGTCCACTGCCCACAATATAAGCATTCTTTTCTTCTACTCCTTCCGGTTTTTCCGGGCGGGCAAACGCCTCATAGTTTCCATTGGAATAATAAATCCCTTTGCTGTTTTTTTCATGTATTCCACGTTCTGTATTTCTGTAATCTGAAGCTGCAGAAACATTTTTCTTTTCCTCTGCTTTTTTCTCCTGAGATTTCTTTCTTAACATAACTGCTGCTCCGGCTCCCACAGCTGCCAAAGAGGCTACTTTTACAAAATTACTTTTTTTCGACATAAGATAACCACCTTTCTAATCTTTACTATGTGCTTATCTTACGTGGGTTATACGCTTTCTTCAATTTACAAGAGAGACCGGATGATAAAATTTTTATCATCCGGTCTCTTTTGTAAAATTATCAATGGAATTCTTTATATTTCCATGCATCGTGGTACAGATTTTCTGGACAATTCCATGGTACTCCTCCTTCATCCCCTGACGAATCCAATCCAGCATAATTCCCACAAAACTATATTTGTAAAAATCTGCAATAAACTCTTTATCTTCTTCTGAAATATCCTTTCCCTCCGACTGTTCCTGCACCACATCCCGAATCAGATGACAAGTAAGACTAAACAGATAGTTTTCAATCTGTTCTCTGCTGATAGAGCGATACGCATTCATCACGAAAGGCTTATTCTCCAATACTGCTTCAAAAATCTGCATCAGACCTTCCTGCCAGGTATCATACGTTTTTTTACCCTGAAGAGCCCGAACTGCATCTTCCCGGCATACCCATTCCACCAAATCATAAATATCTTTAAAATGATAATAAAATGCCATTCGGCTAATTCCACAATCTGTGGTAAGATCCTGAATAGTGATTTTATCCAGTGGTTTCTGAAGCAGTAGTTTTTTCAACGAAGCCTCCAACGCCTGTTTCGTTCGATTGGACATTTGCCTGCCTCCCATCAGATGTTGATGATAATCTGCGTGATTAATTCTTTGAACTGTATAGCCACCCGATCTGCCGTTTCCTGAACTTCCTGATGATTCAATTCCTTTTTCTGCATTCCTGATGCCAGATTGGTGATACAGGAAATCCCGCAGACCTCCATTCCCATATGACGGGCAGCCATCGCTTCACAAGCAGTACTCATACCTACCGCATCTGCCCCCCAGGTTCGGCACATACGAATCTCAGCCGGAGTCTCATAAGCCGGTCCAGTCAGCTGGATATAAACGCCCTGCCGCAGCGTAATTCCCATTTCCTCCGCCTTTTTCCGAATAATTTCACACATCCGCTCGCTGTATACCTGGCTCATATCTGGAAATCTCACACCCAGTTCTTCTATATTTTCTCCGATCAACGGACTGGGGATAGCAGTTGTAATATGATCTGTAATCATCATAAAATCTCCCGGCTGGAAATCAAAATTGACACCTCCGGCAGCATTCGTAAGAATCAGTTTCTTCGCTCCCAGCATTCCCATCAGGCGGGTGGGAAGTACCACATCCTGCATGGGATAGCCCTCATAGTAATGAACTCTTCCCTGCATGATTACCACTGGCACTTTGCCCACATATCCAAAAACAAACCGTCCTTTATGTCCCGGTACCGTAGAAGTAGGAAATCCCTGAATTTCACTGTAATCAATCGTCTGAACAACTTGTATCTCGTCTGCATAATCTCCCAGACCGGAACCCAGGATCAAAGCCACCTCCGGCTGAAAATCTGTTTTCTCTCTCACGCTTTCCAGACATGTTTTTAATTTTTCATACACCTTATTCATCTGCATCCTGCCCTTTCCCGTATTATTCCAATTCCGATAAAATAGAACACCCTATCGTTCCTTCCGGCATAGAAACTCCAAAATTTTCTGCTACTGTAGCCCCAATCACTGCAAATGTATCCCTCTCTTCCAGTTTTCCACCCTGCTGCATTTTCGGAGAATACGCCAAAAATGGCACATATTCCCGGGTATGATCTGTTCCGCTGTATGTGGGGTCATTTCCGTGGTCTGCTGTCAGAATAAGAAGGTCTTCCTGTTTCAATTTTTCCAGCAAAATACCCAGTTTTTCATCAAATTTTTCCAGTTCTTTTGCATATCCTTCCACATTTCTCCGATGCCCCCATAATGCGTCAAAATCTACCAGGTTGACAAAACAAAGTCCTTGAAAATCCTCCTGACAGATCTGGATCGTCTGTTCCATGCCATGTACGGAACTTTCGGAATGATAGGCTCTGGTAATTCCCTCACCGCTGAAAATATCCTGAATTTTTCCTATGCTGATCACATCCAGCCCCGCTTCCTGCAAAGCATTCAGAACCG
>HF995386.1:0-26055 GCA_000432335.1 Firmicutes bacterium CAG:646 | reverse complement strand
AAATTCCCCTTTTTTCTTGCCTACATACGGCCGGGCAATCACCCGTCCCACTCGCCATTCGTCCTTCAGCGTAAGCTCCCGGGCAATTTTGCAGCAGCGATACAGATTTTCCAGATCGAAAGTTTCTTCATTTCCACAGATTTGCAGCACCGAATCCGCAGACGTATAAACGATCATAGCTCCCGTCTGTATTTCTTCCTCGCCCAGTTCCTCAATAATCTCTGTTCCGCTGGCGCTTTTATTTCCAATGACTCGTTTCCCGCAGCGTTTTTCCAGTTCCCGAATCAGTTCAGGCGGAAAACCAGTCTCTGTAAATGTCTGAAAAGGCTTTTCTGTTTTCAGCCCCATCATTTCCCAATGCCCGGTCATGGTATCTTTCCCGTTGCTTGCCTCCCCCAGACGTGTATAACATCCGATCGGCTGCTCCTCCGGCTTCATCTTTCCTCCGGTATGAATATTTAAAAGCCCCAGCTTTTTCAGATTAGGAATCTCAAGTGTGCCCATCGTATCCAGAATATGCCCTAGAGTATCTACTCCTACATCGCCAAATGCTTCTGAATCCGGCATGGCTCCAATCCCCAGAGAATCCAGAACAATCACAAATATTCGCTTATATTCCTTCATTTTCCGTCACCTCACTACTTGCTTTTCCACTTTCTATTCTCATTAAATCACCTTTTGAAATCCATGGATTATCTTTTTATATAGTTTATCTTTTAGCGCATCATCTGCAAAAGCTGTCTGCACACCATTTTTCATCAAAAGAAAAATCTGCTCTTTCTGGATTCCCCAGTTTTTCTGCAGCAATTCCAGTTCCCTGGAAAGAGAAGTTCTACTCACCGTCCGATTATCCGTATTGACAGAAACCAGCAGCCCTGCGTTCAGAAATTCTCCGATGGGATAATCTTCAATCTTTTTTACTGCTTTCGTCTGTAAGTTACTCACCGGACACATTTCCACTCCTACACCTGCATGTTTCACCAATTTCTGTACCTGGAGATTTCCTCTCATGGCAATTCCATGACCAATCCGTCCGGCTCCCGCCTCCACAGCGTCTGCAATATTCTTTACGCTGCCGCATTCCCCTGCATGAATCGTAAAAGGCATCCCTAATTTTTTCGTTTTTCGAAACAATTCCATAAATTCTGTCATAGGATATTGAGCTTCTGCGCCGGCAAGATCTGCGGCACAGACACCTGCTCCCAGAAATTCTCTGGCTGTCTGAATCATTTTGAAATTTTCTTCCTCACTATGGTGTCTCATAGCACAAGTAATCACATTATATTCCACACCAAACTGCTGTTTTCCTCTTTCCAGTCCACGAAGCAATGCGGCGATTACCTGCTTTGTATCCATTTCCTCCGTCACCGAAAGGAGAGGGGCGAAACGAATCTCCCCATAACATACATTTTCCATGGACATCGTCTGTAAAATATCATATCCGGCGGTCTCCAACCCTTCCTGGGTTCTGAGGCAGGAACAGGGAAGATCAAATTTTTCCAGATATTCCACTAAACTGGAACAATCCATACCCACCGAAAGTTCCTCCTCCCGAACCGTTCTGCCCAGCTGTTTTTCCAAAAAATTCCGGCTTAAAGATCCGTCCAGATGACAGTGAAGTTCCACCTTGGGAACTTGCTTCCATTCCTGCTCTGTCATATCCTTCATCCCCTTATCTTTTCTTTCAGATTATCCGGTCCAAATCCCAAAGGCATCAACTCTTTTAAGGTAAATACCTGATATTTCTCCTCGCTGACCGCAAGAATAATCTGGAAAGTCTCCGGATCACAAAATTCCATCATCACCTGTCTGCAAACACCGCAGGGTGCCGTATAATCCGTAAGATTCCCCTCTTTTCCTCCTACAATACAGATTGCGCGGAACTTTCGCTCGCCCTCGCTGACCGCCTTAAAAAATGCTGTCCTCTCTCCACAATTCGTCGGGGTATACGCAGCATTTTCTATATTGCAGCCGGTATAAAAATTCCCCGCTTCCGTCAGAAGAACTGCCCCTACTTTAAAACCAGAATAAGGCGCATACGAAAATTCCATCTGCCTGATTGCCCGACGTATCATTTCCTGAATAAGTTTTTTCTCCATACTGCCACGCTTTCTTTTCATAACCAATCGTAACTATTTGATAGCTTCACAATGATCGCCAAACTTAATATCCCGTTGCCTCTTCCTGCCGAATCAATTTGACAATCCGGCTGGTTCCCAGACGATCTGCTCCCAAAGAAAGGAATTTTTCTGCATCTTCCAGAGAGGAAATTCCCCCTGCCGCTTTCATTTTTACTCCCGGTCCGATATGCTCCGAAAAGAGTCGGATATCTTCAAAACTAGCTCCTGCCTTGGAAAAGCCTGTAGAAGTTTTAATATAATCCGCCCCTGCTCTGGTAACAATTTCGCACATTTTGATCTTTTCCTGTTCGGTGAGCAAACACGTTTCAATGATCACTTTCAAAATCTTCTCTCCACAGACCTTTTTCAAACAGCGGATTTCCTCTTCCACTGCATCATATTTTCCTTCTTTCAGCCATCCCAGATTGATGACCATATCGATCTCATCTGCTCCATTTTCCAAAGCGTCTGCAGTCTCCAGCTCCTTCCCTTTGGTAGTCATGTAACCATTGGGAAATCCAATCACTGTACAGATCGCTGTTCCTCCTGAAACATACTCACTGGCCTGTTTTACATAACTGGGCGGAATACATACGGATGCCGTATGATACGCTATCGCTTCGTCACAAATCTGCCGAATTTCCTCCCAAGTCGCCGTTGGTGTGAGAAGTGTATGGTCCACATGACATAAAATATCTTCTTTTCTCATTCCTGTTCCTCCTGATTTTGATCTTCCCGGATCATCTGGCGAATCGCTTCCACTGCCACCTGAATAGCCATATCCGTGTCATGTACCACTGGATTTTTCAACCCCAATTTTTCCCGTTCCTGATTTGCCACCACCAGAAAGCAGGAACCAACTCTCACGTGAAGATAACTGGCAACTACAAACAACGCCGCTGACTCCATCTCAGAAGCCAGACAACCCAGCCGCTTCCACGCCTCCCATTTATTCATCAATTCATAACTTACCGGTTTTGTCTCCGGTTCGTGCTGTCCATAAAAAGAATCTTTACACTGCACTACGCCAGTATGGAAAGGGCAACCTTTTTGTTTCGCCGCATTTACCAACGCATTCGTCACTGTAAGATCTGCCACCGCCGGAAATTCCAATGGCGCAAACTCCCGGCTGGTTCCTTCCATCCGTATCGCTCCGGTAGCAACCACCACGTCACCACTTTTCACCTCTGGTTGCATTCCTCCACAGGTACCAATTCGCACAAAAGTATCTGCCCCACAGCGATACAACTCCTCCATGGCAATAGCCGCCGATGGACCACCGATTCCGGTAGAAGTCACACTCACCTTTACTCCATCCAGCGTTCCGGTATAAGTTACATATTCCCGATTATCTGCAATCAGAACCGGATCATCAAAATATGCTGCAATTTTTGCACACCTTTTAGGATCTCCCGGCATAATCACATACCGCCCCACTTCTCCAGGCGCTACCTGAATATGATACAATTTATTTGCGTCCTCTGAATAATTCTTCATAAATTGCTACCCCCTTGTAAAACAATCTTTTCTTTGATTATAACTTTTCTATTGCTTAAAATCCACCGCAAATACACTTTTTATTTTAACTCAAATTTCCATTTTTCATCTGCTTTTGTACCGTAATATTCACTAATTTCCTCTTCCAAAAACACCCGCAGCATTTCTTTCATACTTTCTGCCATTCTGCCGTGTTTCATCTCATTCAGAGACATCCACTTTACTTCTCCCTCTCTGGATGATCTTAATTCCCCATGAAACTTGTCAGTCTTATAAAAATTGATGGGCAAAATGAAAAACAAATAGCAAGCTTTTTACTCAATCTATTCGGTTTATATCTGATTATTTTCATACATCCGGGAATTGCATTGAGATAAATATTATATATCTGGAAACACCTAAAAGATAAACCAATAATAATAACAATTACAATCAAAAAAATAATATCGGCCGATTAAAGATTGCAATTTTCGCTCCCGCGAGGGAAGTGACCTTTTCATACTCCTCAGGGTAGTCCATTTCAAAATTTCAATCCACGCTCCCGTGAGGGGAGCGACGCAAACTGCACCTGCGTAAGTCCTAACCTCTGGCATTTCAATCCACGCTCCCGTGAGGGGAGCGACACACAGGTTGTTCCCCGATATTTGCCAAAATCGGATTTCAATCCACGCTCCCGTGAGGGGAGCGACCAGAATATCCCAGACGCATAGGAGGTTGCTTACCAATTTCAATCCACGCTCCCGTGAGGGGAGCGACGCATCATTTTTGCCGTAGCAACACGATTTTCAATTTCAATCCACGCTCCCGTGAGGGGAGCGACAGCAATTTTAACCAATTTTTCCTATTCTTTTTTATACACTTCTATCACTTTCTCTATTTCACAAGTAATTTTTTCTCAGTTTTTCAGAAATACAACCTTTTTCTCACTGTTATTTCATCCTTTTTCTGGTGCGAATCCCCCAGGTATTTCCTGTCTACTTCCCATTCGCACCACTTTTAAAGAATCAAAATATCATCCTGTTTTATTCCCCGGTCCACTCCAATATGTTCCACCTTTGTTTGATATTTATTTCCCAGGTAATAAAACCTCAAACTATCTACCTCTTTATCAATAATATCGGTTAATACAGCTTTCAACGACAGGCATTGTGCATTATCCACTATACACTCAAATACAGAATTCTGCACTCTTCTTCCATAATTTACGCACTGCTTTGCTACCTTTCGCAATCTTTTCTTTCCAGCTACAGTCTCTGTATTTACATCATAGGTAATCAATACCAACATACTGTTGTCACCTCATTTCCACAAAAATGCAGGATAGCCATCCAAATCACCTCTCAGATATCTCGCCAGAAGCATAGCCTGCACATATGGTACCATTCCCCATTCTACTTTTTCTTTCAAATATGGATGCGTAATTGTCTCCTTCTTTTTCTTCTGCCATTCTGTTAACAAACATTTTCAAAGTTCATCATCCATCAAAACAGCGCCATTTTCCTTTTTCTTAAAATTTTTTCCACCTACAATTTTTTTATTTACCAGCGATAATACAAAACGATCTGCCAAAACTGACCGCAGTTCCTCAATTAAATCCAGTGACAAAGACGCTCTGCCTGGACGATCCGTATGCAAATATCCCACATATGGATCCAATCCTACACATTCTAAAGCTGATGTAATTGTGTTCGTCAATAAGGTATACACAAATGACAACATTGCATTCATGTTATCTAAAGGTGGTCTTTTGTTTCTTCCCTGAAAAGTAAAGTCTTTTTTCTGCTGTAGTATCAGTTCATCTAACACTCCAAAATAAACACTGGCAGCTTCCCCTTCATACCCCCGAAGCTGCTCTTTTGTTTGACAGTTCTGGATATATTCCAAAGAATTTTTCAGCTTTTCGGATGCAGATTTTACCTTTATTACATCAATCTGCATGCTATGATCTCGTATTGCCCGTTCCAGAACCCATCTTGCATTATATACCTTTCCCAAAATACAATTTTTTGCAATAGAAAGACTGATTTTTTCATCCTGGCTGCTTTGATACTGCTGCTGTCTTAAAATCACATTTCCCTTCATTTTTCCAGTTACTCTGGCCAAAAATTTTCCTTGCGGTGTCAGATAACACAACGATATATTTCTGTCTGCACAGGCTCCCATAAGTGCCGGACTGGTTCCCCGATAGCCAAAAGAAACGATTCCCTCCAGATTATGTAACGGCAGCCGTCCTACTTCAGCTTTTTCTTCATAGACAACAATATTTTCACCGTCAAGAGCCAGATAACTGTTTTCAGAAGTTACATACAACGTATTCATTAATTTCTTCATTCCGCTTCCCCCTTCAGCATCTGATCCATATACTCTTTTACTGAAATATTCTTTCCTAATTTTGGAAGACAAATTTCTTTTAATGAACAGGTATTACAGGACTTGCTGTACTTTACTTTGGGCGTATATTTTCTCTCATAATATTGATGCATTTCTTGAAACATTTTCCGTACTTCATCTCTTAAGGTTTCATCAATTTCCACGTTTTCCCGTCTCCGAGTTTCACCATAAAAAATCGCCCCTTCTAATATCTCTGCTGAAAACATTTCCTCCAAACACATTGCCTGAGCTGCCAACTGTAGTTTATCTTCCTGTGTAAGCTTAGGTTTTCCCTTTTTATACTCTATTGGATAGATCGAATACAGTCCCCGATGTCCATGTAATTTTATTCCATCTTCACATTTATGAAATTCTACCACGTCGCACTCTCCACTAATTCCCAATGCTCTCGAAGAAATTGGAAGCGCTCTGACCACAAGAACATCTTTCCTTTTTTCAGTAATATAGGGATCATGAACTCTTTTGTGCATCAGTTCCCCCATGACTGTATGCACATTTTCTTCCCACTGCTGTTCTATATGTATCAAAGCCCACTGCCGTCGGCAAAATTTAAAATGCTGGATTCCAGATATCATCAAATATTCATCTTCTGCATATCCCATCAAATCATCCTTTTCATCTGTACAGACTCCGGAATTGCGGTTTCATCAACAGCAACCACATAATCCTCATATTTACGCGGATACATAACTCCTTCTTTTCTATGTACTTTTACTGCATCAAACAATTTATATGCCGGGCAATCTCCAAGCTCTTTACTGTGCTTGAATACTATCAGCTCGCGCACCGCCATTTTTCCCCTTGCTGCAGAGTGATCATTTTCAAACATATTGATAATGGCATCCCACAACAGCTCCAGATCTTCCTCTGAAAATCCTGTCACTTTGCGGGCAAGATTGGCAGATATATAGCCCTCTGCCCGATACAGACCATACGGAACAATACTTTTTCTTCCCATCTCTGTACTTTTATTTTCAGCGTCTTTTTCTGTAGTAATGGCAACTCTCGTAATCGTTACTTCCTGGCTGACCACAGGATCAATACTTCTGGCAAATCCGATTTGCACTGGTCCCCTGACCTGTCCACAGTTCAGCGCTGCTTTTACGAAAGTTGTCATAACCGCTCCAAAAGCTCTGATATCAAAAAATTGATCGCACATATAATCTCTTATTTTCATATCCACATCAGGCTCATTCTTCTTTAATTTTTTCAATGCTTCCGTCAGTTTTTTCTCATCCGTCTCTTCTACTCCCACATTCTCGCAAGCTGTTCTGTCACTGCGATTTAAGGGAACATTTTCTTTAATATAGATTTTAAATCGATCCTGATCCTCTTTCACTGTCTCCACATAATTTCTGATCTTTCTCTTCAAACATACATCCGTCACCAGCCCAAGACCACTTTCCGGGTCGATACGCGGCATGTTTCCCGCATCCGGATCGCCATTAGGATTTCCATTCTCCACATCAAACAATACCACAAATTCATACCGATTTTTAATTGCTTCACTCATTTACTTTTCCTCCCTTTTTTCATATTTTTTCTGCATTTGATGATAATACCCCAAAATAAATTTTCCCTGCTCCTCCAAAGATAAGCGCTGCGGATAATTTTCCAGAGAAAGCTTTTCCATGATACTCACCAAAAGTTTTTCATAATAAATCTTAGAACTTTCTTTTTCTCTCTCCAGTTTTTTTATATGACTGTTTTTCAGTTTAAACAAAATTGGAAATACTGACGCTGGTGTTGCACATGCAGCATTAAAATATCGATCCCGAATCGTTGCCTTAATCCCAGGATTAGCATCCAGTTGTATCGATTCCAATACCGCAAATAATCTTCCCAATACATACTCTGTGTCATTACTTTCTTCATTCAAGCCCATATAATTCACTCCTTCTTTCCATTGCGTATTATGTATCAAATATGCTTTCACAATAGATGCTCTTCCCCAGGTAACATTTCCCTGTTCTGCCCGAATCCGGATCAACGTATCAGAATACAGACTAAATGGATACCTAGCGCCTGTAAGAATGGTCTGCAGCGCCATAGCAGCCATATGAGAAACCGGCTTTTTATCTTTTGCTTTTTGATTTACCGTTTCCTGCAACATATCTGTAATTCCCAGATAATCTCTGGTTTCCCATGAAGGTTTCACCATTTCCATCCGTTCATAATGTTTTCTTAAATTCTCCAAAATTTCACCAAAAGAATTATAATAAAAAAAGCGTACCGACAAGCGGGCTGCATTGGGAGACAATCCCAAAAGGTAACATTCCTGTTCAGGATCCAGATTTATCTCCTGTAACTCTCCCATCTGATAATTACTAAGCTTATTAAAAAGATCCTTTGCCACCTGTTGATTATCTTTTTGGGGATCTACGCAGAAAAAGAAAGATTCCTGATACTCTTTTCTGGCGCTTTCTGCCCAGAACAACACCTTGGTATCTCCCACCTGCAACGTGTATTCTCTTTGTGCTAATAAATAATTTAACGCTGTCGTATAAGCAAATTCTGCATATTTCCCCACCGGTGCATTATAACTTTGTTCTTTTCCATAAGATTCAAAAGCAGGCGCATTAAAAGAAACCAGCGCTGCTCCACTGGATTGCGCTCCCGGCACCCCTTTGATGGTTTTATGAATCCTTGAAATCTCGTCTTCCCTTCCTGTTGCAAGGCAAATTCCTTTTACTGCCCCTTCTTCCTGTGATTCCTTTTGATTTTGTTCCCATATATCACGGATATTTTCATCATCCTGGGCAAAATCTGCACCCATACAGAAAATCAAATTTCCACCATCTGTAAGCTCTTCCCAATTTTCTTTTACTTCCTGATTTTCCTCAGCACAGGCGGGATTCCACATTTCAAAAAATAATCGGATAGCCTGAGCCATTTCTCCTGGTACTCCCTCCAGCAAAGCAAGATGCTTCTCTTTTGCCGCCTGAAAACATTCCAAAACTCTCGGATTTGTATTTCCCTGGATTGTCTCTTTATCAATGCCCAGCAAATACTTAGAATTATCACATAAAAAATTAGCGGATACCCCGGAAGATCTGGTTACCATCTCCGGTACAGTCAAAATCTTAGGCAGCCATACCTGTTTTTTCCCTGCCATATGCTCCTCTTTCAGCCAGATAATCGTCTTTATCTGCCCATCTTTTGACAATTCAATTCCATAAGAAACCTTGGCGCTGCACCACCCTCTTTTTGATACTTTTCCTTCTCTCTCCAGATTTTCATAATGTTTCACCAGAGCCTGTAAGATCATCTCATCACCTCACAATTCCGAAGATCCAAAACACCATAACGCATCACCGCCCGAAAAAACATCGGCTGAATATGTTCTCTGTCTGTATAGTCTAAATCATACAACATAAATCCCAGATCTTTTTCCGGCACCTCATCATAGGCTGTCTCCACCTCTTCCTCTTCATACAGTGCAAAATTTGCCGGAAATTCCCTGCACCCAAAGTAAGGCATGTGATAGCATTCTCCTCTCCGAAGACGGCGCATAATAATATCTTTAAATTTTCCCGGATTATCTGTAGCATTTGCTTTGTCCGTCATTTCAAAATGAGCTTCTATCACATATTCCACATTTGTCAGCAAAACAGACGCTCTCTGCACGATTTCTGCTTTCGTATTCATATACAACGGCTTATCTCCGCCATTATATGCCTGCAAAACACTGGACGCCAAAACCTTACTTTTCACTTCGTTTCTTCGGACACTGGTAAATTGAATTGGATTTTTCACATAAATTCGATCAATTACCCACCGCAGGCCAGGGTGCCAGTAAATTGCTTCCAACAGTCCCCGGGCTGCTGACGGCGTTATCACGTCATAAGAACATCTTTCCACTTTCATTTCCGGACGGGAAAACAAGGCATAGTCCCCCCATACCCGGACTTTCACTCCCATTCCCATAACTGCCCCTCCTTCCACTACAAAACTTTTCCTTCATCGTAACAAACTGCTATATAATCCCGCGGCTGATAGTAAAAATCCGTATTATAATCCGAAATCGCGTCGCTGATCCAGGAGTGATACACCTCCCAGATCCCTTTCACAATATCCTGATCAGAATAACTGTCCTCGATAAACTCCCAGGCAACCTTCTCTATCGGCTCACAATGAAATACATCTGCATACGAATAAATTCGCTCAATTCTGTTTTTTCCCAGAACCTTTACTACATCTCCTCTTTTTTGTTTTACAGTTCTTCCGATATACTCAATGAGACTACAAGTAAAAAACAGGTTATTATTATTTTTTGTTCCCATGTACAACCTCACTTCCTATAAATGTCAATGTATCAAGCGCAGAAATCGTATGGAAACTGATCTGATGGGTAGGGTATTTGAATTTTACCAACTCCCAAAAAGCCGCTCTTGATATTCTCCCATCCATGAAATTCTGAATATAATTATAAATCGTGTCATCCGCCATAGGACCTTCCACAATATCATAGGAATGGGAATATCCACTTCTGCAAGCCACGATAAAATCCAAAATAAAAATCTTTATGAAATCTCGCTTTTCTGATTTCTGGAAATTCTACCGTTTCATGGCTTCCGTGATATAAAATCATACAATTTCTCCCTTTTTTCTATTTTATTCTGACCATCTCTTTAGCACTACTATACTACACATTATCTCTGATATCAACAATAAATTCATAATCATCAAATAAACTTTTAACGAACTATTAATGAAACTATTAATGAAAATTATAAAAAAATATTGCTTCATAAATTGCAATATAGTATACTCAATCCTTAGTCGGGAATACCTGTGGATTGAAATGTTAATAGTTTTATTGATTTTTTTGTACAGAGGCGACGTAAACTTTTATGTTTACGCCGCCTCTGTTATTTGTTTATCCCATTTTTACATAAAGCATCCGATCCCATACTCCAAATCTAATTTCAGCCCCAGTTCTTCCGTATACTGATTTTCATTTACCAGTTCATAAAAATCCTGGAGATTCTCCGACACCTCTCTCACCATTCCAGCGCCATACAACTTATCAAAATCCTGTCCATAGACGTTAATGCAATACTGTCCCGCCTTTCGCATTCCATTTTTCGTAAATCCTTCCTGATGCAATTTCTCTATCAGTTTTTTTGCTTCTTCTTCCCGACCTACGAAAATTGTTTTTGTATTTTCTTCAATTAGCCGAAACTCTTTTCCCACTTTAGCGAAATTATACCCCCGGTTCTGAAACTCTCCCATAATATTCTTCTTATCCAGACTGTCTCCCCGAAAACGATATAATCTTTTAAAATATTCATCAATCGTCCCCAAATCAGAAAGTTCTTTTTCATCCACAAGTAAACCTCTCGTCACGTCCATCTGCTGACGCTGACCCGGAGTATACTCTTTTTCCTGAAATTGAAATATGGATACTTTGCTTTCTTCAGCCCTTCTATTTCCATGCCGATTGCATCGTCCTGCTGCCTGTATAATAGAATCCACTCCTGAAAGCTGACGATATACAGACTGAAAATCCAGATCCACTCCGGCTTCCACCAAGCTTGTAGAAATCACAATACATTTCTTTTTCTCATGCAACCTCTTTCTTATTATCTCCAGTACACTTTTCCTGTGCTTTGGATACATACTCGTCGAAAGATGATAGACTCCTTCGCCCTGAAGTTGTTCATATAGCGCCTGTGCTCTTTTTTTCGTATTCACAATACATAACGCCTGATGTTCTCCGCCTAATTTTTCAATCAGTTCCTCCTGCTCTATCGTTCCTATATTTTGAAAAACTGTTCGTTTAAAAAAAGTAAACTGTTCTTCCATTCTCGGACACAATTCTGCCGCCTGCCACTCATTCTGAAACAAATCCTGTAATGCCGGCTGAGTCGCAGTACATAAAACAATACTGGAATGATAATTTTTAAGAAGTTCTTCTATCATCGCGATACACGGCTTCAAATAATCATTTGGCAGCATCTGTGCCTCATCAAAAATAATCACACTATTGGCAATGTTATGTAATTTCCTGCATTTCGAAGATTTATTGCCGAATAAAGATTCAAAAAACTGTACATTAGTTGTAACCACTACCGGCTTATCCCAATTTTCTGCTGCCAACTGATAAGAACGCAATTCTTCTTCTGATTCATACTCTACATTACAATGATTCTCCAATATATTCTGTTCGCCCAAAATATCTCGAAATACCTGTGCGTTCTGTTCTATGATACTGGTATAGGGGATCACATAAATCACTCTGTCCATATGGTGTTCCACTGCATGGCGAAGCGCAAATGCCAAAGAAGCAACTGTTTTTCCTCCTCCGGTAGGAACCGTAAGACGAAATAACCCCCGCTCCCGCCTTCCACTCTCAAGGCATGCTTTTAATATTTCCGTTCTTCTTCCATTGATCGTATCAAGCTCTGTATTTTGCAGCCACGAAGAAATATAATCTTCTAACTTTTCCAATAAGATTTCTATGGTTTCTCCGCTATCCCTCTCTGCTTTTCCCTCCTGCATAAACCTTTCTGTATCCAAAAAATCCGCATCCACCAAACAGGAATACAACATTCGAATAAAAACACTCATAGCAAAATGCGGATTTTTCGTTTTCATCGGGTCAAATGGAAGACTCGTAAGAGGAGGAATTTCAATCTCATTTTGATAGGCATGATAATCCTTGATTTTCTTCTTTCTTCTTCCGCACAAAGTAGGTTCACTGGCCTGATCCTGTACGCTTCCATAGTCCGGAAGCCCCGCATGATGTCCTGCAATACAGTATTCCAGATTGGGATATAACCCGCCTTTTTCCCTGCACACCCTTGCTCCTGCCGTGGAATGATCTACCTGAATATTACACTCTTCCTGAATCTTTTTTTGAAATTCTACAGAATATTTTCCTATATCATGCAGCATTCCACTGCAATATCCCCAATCCTCTTTCCCGAACTTTGCAGCAAATGTTCCTGCCAACTGCGCTGTCCCTGTTAAATGTTCTTTTACCGTCTGTTCTCTTTCCCCATTTTTGTGAGCCAAATACTTCATAGCCTTCTCCTTTCATCCCCGCTGACACACACCTTCCTAAAACAACAACTCCATCTGCTCCACCACCTGTACTCTGGAGGAAATCATGATCTCCGGTTCACCTCCCCGTTTATGATCCGCCTTCAGATACTGCATACCATTTCTCAGGCTGGCGGCGATCAGATTCAGCACATAAATGTTATCAAACCGATTGTAAATGGATTCCCCGCCCAGACCCGTAAGACAGATTAACTGGGTATTGGTTTTCTTTGCCATATCCATCAATGGTTTTAAGAGATGAGAAGCATTTGTCTGAGCAAAGGGATTGTCCATCAAAAGAACTTTTCCCTCATTTTTCTCTGCAAATATATCAGATTCATCTTTTCGCATATAACAAAGCAGACTGGATAAAATCACGAAAGCGGATAAAAATCCTTCTCCTCCGGAATTTCTTGCCACTTCCGCCCAGGTGATCGGATACTCCCTCTGTTCCTCGATTTTAAACAGACGGATCTGTATATTTCCGATTCCAATCACCGTATCATACAGGTTCTTTGTAGTCATTCTGGTTCCCAGATATTCTCTGGCATTCTCATTTTTTTCAAAAATCTGAAGACCTTTCTTTGTCACTTCGTCGATAAAATCCTGAAGACGCAGATGGTAGAGATTTTCATTTTCTTCCCAGCCCGGTATCTGTATTTTTAACATTTTCACCGGACGTTCCCGAATGGTGATCGTAGAATTTTGATCAATTTTTCCCATTTCCTGATGTACCTGATGTACATAATCCTCCAGCAGCTCTACAATTCGTTCTTTTTCTTTTTCTACTAGAGAAATATCCGTTTTCAGCTTTTCCATGAGGCTTTCATAAGACTGGAGGGTGGTATGCAGCTGAGACAATACCCGGGAAGCATCCCCCACCAATTCCAGCATGGCTTCCAGCGGTTTCCGATAAAAATCTTCCTGAAAGATTTCCATTCTCGTGATCTGATGCAGCGTTCTGGATAATTGTTCTCTTCTCTCCTGCTTTTCTTTTATCGTCTGATTATAATCTCTCACCAGAATCCCTTTGAAATTTCTCAGCTGTTTTTCATCCATACCGGAAAAATCTTCTTCCCACTGTATCGGTTCCTGTATCTTAAAATCCTGATACTCCGAAAGAGCCGTCAGATTTTCATTATAAATTCTCATTCTCTTCTGCAATTTTCCACTCTGTTTTTCTTTTTCCTTTTTCTGATACGTCAGCTGATTTTTTCTCGCCTCAAAGTCTTCACTCTGGATCTTACTGCGTTCCATGGGATTTTCCTGTCCGCATTCCTTTTTTAGCCGTTCCATCCGTTCCCGGATCTGCTGAATAAGTACAGCCTCTTTCTTATCTTCCTCGTTCCATTCCCATTTTTTTCTCTCTATTTTCTGTTTTCTGTCTTCCAACTGGATTTCCTGATGGGTTTCCGCCCGCCGATCATAAGCAGTCTCTCGCCACTCCTCATGAGAAAGCTGATATTTCTCACTCTGTCTGTCCAGTTCTTCTCGGGAATGACGCCAGCGGCTGGCTGCCTTCTGTTCCTGCTCCTCCAAATCCTGAATCTGAGAAGACATCGCAGATGTAATGGCTTTGTACCGACTTTCCATCCGCCGGATTTCCTGTTCTTCCTGCGTAAATTTTCCCGATTCATAACTGGAATATTTCTCCAGTTCCTTCTGCAGATCATCCTGTTCCCGGAGAAGCTGATCGCTCTCCCATTCCAGCTCACGAATTTTTTCCTGCTGTTTTTCATAGAGACTCTCAGATATCTTTTTCTGTTCCTGAAGCCGTTCCCGTTTTCTCTCCCACTGCTCCCGTTCTCTCAGATTATTCTCATATTCTGCATAATCCCGGCGCAGTTGAGTAAAATCCTCCTGTCTCCGCTGAAATTCCCGAACGTTTTCCTCTTCTTTCCGAATTTCTTCTTCCAGAGACTGCAGTTCTTCTTTCCCTTCCCGCTGCCTTCTTGTTTCTTCCTGAATACGTTCTCCCAGTTGTTTCAGCTGCTCCTGAAGTTCCCGGATTTCTCCCTGATTTTTCTGAAATATCTCCTGATTTACTTCCTGATGGCGAACCAATTCCTGACGCTCAAAATACTCCCGGTACTCCTGTTTTCGTATCTGGATTCCCTCCCGCACTTTGCAAAGATGGGTTTCTTTTTCCTGAACAAGTATTGCCAGTTTTTCCTCATCCAGCAGATTTTCATTGAACAGCACATAAAAACGGATCCCGTCCATCTGTACGATTCCATTTTCTCTGTCCTGCTGCGCCTTTTCCAATTCCTCCCGCACCAGAAGAGGAATAGGGAAAGAAGTATAAATTTCTTTTCCATAATCCGCAAGCTTATTCAATTCCTGTCTGGATAACAAAAGACCATAGGGCAAAAACGGATGTCTTCGCACCAAATCTTCCTTTTCTTCGGGACTCAGACTGTTTCTTTTCAGCCATTCCATACCATATACCGCATGGATTCCCAATTCCTGAAGAATCGTTTCAAATTCTTCCGGCAGTTCCAACACTTTTCCCTGGGTCAGTCTCGTATATTCCTGCTCCAGTTCATACTCTTCTTTCTCCAGATTTTTCCTGATACCATCCAGTTCTTTCAATTTCCGGTCAAAAGCGCCAAATATTTTTTCTTCGGAAAAAAGTTCTTTTTCTTCCAGATCAAGATAACGCAGGATATTTTTTCTGATTTCCAGTTCCTGTTGATAACGCTCTCTTCTTTTTTCCTGTTGAGAAATCTCTTCTTTTTTATGTATTTCTTCTGCTCTTATATCCTCCAGACAGCGTTCCTGTTCTCTCAGTCTTTCCTTATTTTTTTCAAAGGTTCTCTTTTTTTCCGTTCTTTCCCTAACCTTTTGCTCCAGTTCCCTCTGAAATTCTTCCTCTAAGATTTCCAATGTTCCCGGTTCATATTCTCCCAGAATATTCCTTCGCAGGGATGTTTGATACCGCTCATTATAAATATGTTCCAGACGGTCATAATTTCTCGCCCTCGTCTCGCTGGCTGTAACCTGCCGGGCTGCCTGCAGCATATCTTCTCCGATCCTGTACAACTTTTCTTTTTCTGCCGTATTTTCTTCCCGTTTCTGTTCTATAGATGTCTGATTTTCCTTCTGCGCCGTCTGATTTTCCAAAACTTTACTTTCATAATACCGTTTCAGGATACCGCCCAATTCCTGCCTCTCCGGTTCCAGTTCTTCCTCACTCTGCCGGGCTGCCACCAGTTTTTGTTGGAGTACTTCCAAATCTTTCTGATCCCGATCCACAGTCTCCTGCAGCTTTGCGCACACCAGAAGATACAGCTTTCTCTGTATCTGTTCCGCTTCCCTTTCCAAAGCCTCCTGTTCCATGGAAATCATTTCTTTGTTACTCATATGAAAATATTTCTGGTCTTCCATCCCATAGATTTCCCCGGATAACTGCTCATAGATAAGTCGGGCAATGAAACTTTCCAGTTCCTCTATCTCTCTTTGAACCTGAGAGTCCTCTTCTTCCGTCTCTTTTAATAAGCGCTCCAGTTCCTGCATAAAATGAATGATCAGATTTTCCTGTTTTCGTTCTCCTTTTGCTGCTCCTTCATATTCTTCACCGATTTCCTGAATTTTTACAGATTCTTCCTTGAATTTTTCAATGGCGTCCCGCCGTTTCATCTTAGACTGGTTGTCTTTATACTGCCCCACGTATTTTTCCAGAATACTCTGAAATTCCTGCATCCGGTTTTTCCCACGGTTCAATTTACTCTCCACCGCATCCAGAAACCATTTTTCCACCAGACCTTTTTCATCCCGGCAATCAGCAAACAGATCTGAAAGCCCTGACTCCTTCAGATTCACTTTTTTTATGATATTTTCCCATTCTTTATAGTGGATCTGATACTCCGCCAGCTTTTCAAAATATTGCCGGGACTGGGCGGAATTATTCATATCATAATAAAAAAATCCTATGGAACGATCCTGTTTATAGGATTCAAACAGTTGTCTGCAGGCGGAAAAATTCTTCAGGATCATCTCCTTTTTCCCTTTTTCCACTACCGGCAAATGATGAATATCCTGCAGACAGGGCTGGCTGTACTCGCTGATAAAATTGATCATCTCCAGAGCTTCTCCGGAAACGTCCTCCACATCCTGATTCTTCCTTACCATCATTCCCGTGAGCACGTATCCTGCCCCCTGCTCCAGCGCCCATTCCACCAGAATAAACGAAGGCTTATTGGTGGTAAAATAGCTGTAAAAAGGGCGATCCTTGGCATCTCTGTACCGTTTATGTACGAAGGGGGCTGTCATCATCTGTACCAAAACAAATTTCCCCCCTCCATTTCTAAGAGACAGCAACGTACTTTCCCCATTCATAAAAAGCGTCTCGTCACTGATACGGATGGCGCTGTTATTGTAATTCAGATTGATAAACCGAACTGCGTTGATCTTACTCATCTTCCGTTACCCCCAATACTTTCATAACTCGCTGATAATTATTCTGATTCAGGAGATTCCAGTCCATAAAATGATCCAGTTTACCCGTGGTTTTGATCATCTCATCCTGTTCCACATATTCGATCAGCCCCTGTTCCTGTAAAAACAAAAGAATATTATGCAGAAATCCCTCTTTTGTCGTTTTCTTTCTGGAACCTCTCTCATCGGATTTCAACGCTTCATAAGCCTCCAACATCTGAGAAAATGCAATGGGACAGTCCTCTTTTCCTGCTGTCCGCTCCACACCTTCCTTCAGTCTCTCCGAAATACAGTTCTGCAATTCTCCCACACGCATATATTCCCGGGTTTTACTGCTGCTGCCCTGTCCGTCAAAAAACTCCACCAGCAAGGTCAGAATCACAAACTGAGACAAATAGTAATCTTTATCCGTTCCTGTAGACTTACATAAGACACTTTTCAGCTGCGCCTTGGAAAATCCCAGAAAATTATTCTCTTCCCGGGGAATCAGATAAATCACATTTCCATACCGTTCAATATTACAGTCTGCGATCTCACCCTGAGATTTTACCAGATTCTGAATCTCCTCCTCCTGTATATACGATTGATATAGAGTATTTTCCTCTTCCTCCCGCAATTCATGATGCTCCAGCAGATAATAAAAAATCTCCTGACTGGTTCTGATCTGTTCTATCTCATATGCCATTCTTTTGTTCCTCTCCTATACCTTTTTTCTCACCCGTATCAAAACATCCGAACACCGGATACTCTTCACACTTCCGTCTTCACTGAATACTCCCTCAAAAACTACCGGTTCTTCTCTCTCCAGCCGATACGTCTCAATATGCTCTATTCCGAAATTTTCCGGAATCTCATCCGCCAGTTTCAAAACCATATCTCCCAGCCGAAATTCCAGAGATTCTTCCTGAATAAATTGCTTTCGCTCTTCCCGAAGCGCCGGAAGATCGATCCTCCGGGTTTTCATCAATTCCACCATGATTTCCTTGAAAATTTCTACCGTAGGGATGAATTTTAGTTTTTCCTCCTCTTCCCCGGCGTCAAAAATTTCTTTCATTTCTCCCAGTGAAACTTCTCCCTTTTCTCCTGCCCATTTCAGAATACAGCTGAGACTTCCTTCATACTTTTTCAGTTTCTCCCGTTTTCTCTCTTCCTGCTCTCTCTGCCAGGTTTCTTCATCAAAATCCAGCTCTTCCGTTTCATCCTCTTCCTGCTTTCGCTGCGCCATTTTCTGGTACTGGAATGCCTTATTCAGATTGTATATTTTTTCTCCATCCTGATTGAACAGTGGTCGAAAGAAATAATCCATCTGTTCCAAAGCTCCCGGATTTTCCAGAACCTTTTCATAAAAATCAGTGCGCAACTGAAATCTCTGAATCAGAGCCATCTGGGAAAGCTGTTCCAGTTCATGGGTATACAAAGCTTTCAGATCAAAATGGTGGTTCAGGATCTTCTGATGCTCATCAATCGTCCGGTTCAGATACGTTTCAATAATCCGGAGATGGTTCAGATTTTCCTCATCTTTTCTGCTCAGTTTCTGCACATTGATATTCTCTTCTTCCAGCTCATGGACGCGTTTTTTCACCATTTCCCTGTAATTCTGAAACTTCTCTTTCGTGTCGCTGATGGTATTCAGATTCTCCACCAGGATTTCCTCGTAATCCTTTACCGAATAATTCAGGGCATTTCTCCTTATCCTGCTCATGGCTTCCTGAATCTTCTGAAGCTGAATCCGCAGCAGATTAAATACATTTTTTATCTCGTCCACGGCTTTATCATAACTCTGCTTTTCCAGATGCATCTGAAAGATCATTTCATGAATGGTCAATTTCATATTACTCTCCACTTCCAACGTGGACAGCAAAAGACTGTAGCCGTCATCCGTGAGATAATAAGACGTGCGCTTGATCTCTCCGTCAATATAGACCACCCGATTGGCCACATAGCTTACATTCATCCTCTGATAGGCTCCCTGCTCAAAATCAAACCCTTCAAAATACATGGGACGTCCCTCATTGCACAATATCGTATTTACAATAAAATCCCCCAGCTCTTTACATTCTTCATAGGAAATATTCTTTCTCAAATACTGCATATTCAGCGTATCTATGTAAGCTCCAATATCATCCAGCGTACAATTTTCTTCTTTCAACGATTGTTCCATAATATACAAAAGCACTGCAAAAATCATATTAATCTGCTCATGACTCTTGATAAATCCATACTGTTTCCATGTGGTTTTCTGGAAACTATTCTGAACCAACAAAGAATACAGCCCCACATTTTTCATCCTTTTAGGGAAATTCTTCAAAAAATCGTATTGCATTCTTCTTCCTTCCTCTTATCAAGTTTCTTCTCGTCATCCTCCCGGAAATCCATAATATTTAAAATCTCCTGAGGAATATATTTTCCCTGTTCCAAAATATCCTGCATCTTCCTGTTTTCATCCTCTTCAAAATATGCGAAAAAACTGCCGTTCAAATGCTTATTTTGCTGATTGCTGCTTTCCGGAAGTTTCCTGACGATTTCTGCCTTTTTTAACATAGACAAATAGCCCGGGGTAAAAGGATGAATTTTCCATGCCTGTCCATACACCCCAACCAGTCTCTCGTAAATTCCAATTCCCTCGTAATCCAGATCGCCAAAGTAGAAAATCTGATTCTTCTTTTCCTTCATATAAGGTTCCACACAAAATTCAAAATCCTGAAAAGACTTAAAAATCCCTTTCCCGGCGCCATAAATCAATGTTCCTATAGTAACTCCCAGAATACTCTTCTTCCCCTCCAGCAAATGGCGGCGCATACTGTAAAACGTATCTTTATTTTCTAAAATCAGCATATTCTGAGGCGTTTTTCTTGTATGAGAATAATAAGCCAACGGTTCCGCTGTCTGATAAAAATTCAATTTTTCCACATCCAGCCCGCACCGTTTTAAAACCTTCTTTCCTTCTTCCTTCAGCAAAAATTTTTCCCTGTTCCATATCTCAAAGCTTCGCTCATTTTGCGATATCTGCCAATGTAGATTCTCCCTTTTTGTTTTCAGATATTCATTCAGCAGCAAAACCCATTCGCGATCCCGTTCATATTGCTCCAGATGTTTCTGATAATATCCTATAGAAATCGCCGGATGAAGATCATACTGCAATTCCTCCAATAAAAAAGTCTGATCTTTTTCCTTCTCCAGGAGCCAATACTCCTGATGCAGAGCCGGACTTTTCCCATTGATTGGAGAAGCCGAGACCGGTTTGATCCTGCCGGATTGAATCAGACTTAAAATATAATCATATTGCTGTTGGTAGGAAACATTTCTGTGAGATGCCAGTAATTGTGTTAAAGAGATTCTTTTCATAAATAGAAACTCTCCCTTCTGAGGTATAAAGAAATCTGTCTTATGATTTTTTCCATAAAATCAGTATATAAAAACCAGTTCTAAAATTCAACCCTTACATCACTTCTTGACAAATTTACGGTTATCCGCTAGAATCAAGAACATAAAACTGGCTATGAAGGGAATAGTACATTCAGGACAATCACCAGAGAGGGAAGACATGGTGGAAACTTCCTGTGCGAAATGAATGGAACCGGCCCCGGAGCTGCCTGTGAGGAGCAGGACGCGACTTTGGCGTTACAAAAGAAGAAAGAGTGAACAGTTTCTAAACTGTTAATAAGGGTGGTACCGCCGGGCAACGCTTGGTCCCTGTTAGAAAACAGAGGGCTGTGTTGTCTTTTTTTATATGATGTTGAAGTCAAAAGATGCCTAACGAATTGTTTCGTGCTACGCACTCCCACAATTCTGCCCCACGATATCCGAATTTGGGGCGGGTCATAAAGGCATAAAACCACTTATGTGCAAGCACAACGTGGTTTATGACCTTTTGACCCTGGCATCTTTATATTATAAAAACAGACAACAGACCCCGCCGAAAACAGGAGGAAAATAAAAATGGCAAAGGACAAAAAACTCGTGGAAGCCATCACTTCCATGGAAGAAGATTTCGCACAATGGTATACCGATGTGGTAAAAAAAGCCGATCTGGTAGATTATACCAGTGTCAAAGGCTGCATGGTAATCAAACCTGCCGGATATGCTATCTGGGAAAATATTCAGAAAGAACTGGATCAGAGATTTAAGGAAACTGGCGTAGAAAATGTATATCTTCCTATGTTTATTCCAGAAAGTCTTCTGCAAAAAGAAAAAGATCATGTGGAAGGATTTGCTCCGGAAGTTGCATGGGTAACCCATGGCGGTCTGGAAGAACTGCAGGAACGTCTCTGCGTAAGACCTACTTCCGAAACCTTATTCTGTGATCTGTATTCCAAAGAAATCCAGTCCCACAGAGATCTCCCGAAAGTATATAATCAGTGGTGTTCTGTCGTTCGCTGGGAAAAAACAACCCGTCCATTCCTGCGTTCCAGAGAATTCCTGTGGCAAGAAGGACATACTGCTCACGCTACAGCAGAGGAAGCGGAGGAAAGAACCATTCAGATGCTGAATCTGTATGCAGATTTCTGTGAAGAAGTTCTGGCAATTCCCGTCATCAAAGGAAGAAAAACAGATAAAGAAAAATTTGCAGGAGCGGAGGCTACTTATACAATCGAATCTCTGATGCATGATGGAAAAGCGCTGCAGTCCGGTACCAGCCACAATTTCGGCGATGGATTTGCAAAAGCCTTCGGCATCCAGTACACCGATAAAGAAAATAAACTGCAGTACGTACATCAGACATCCTGGGGAATGACCACCCGTATGATCGGCGCTATCATCATGGTACACGGAGACAACAGCGGACTTCAGCTGCCTCCAAGAATCGCTCCTGTCCAGGCAGTGATCGTACCGATCCAGCAGAGAAAAGAAGGCGTTCTAGAAAAAGCCGAAGAACTGAATGCAGTATTGAAAGCTGCCGGTATCCGTGTAAAAACAGATGCTACAGACAAGAGCCCGGGATTCAAATTCGCTGAACAGGAAATGCGCGGTATTCCTGTGCGTATCGAATGCGGTCCTAAAGACATCGAAGCAGGACAGGCTGTCGTGGTAAGAAGAGATACCAGAGAAAAAGTAGTCGTTTCCTTTGATGAGATTGCCGTAAAAGTTCAGGAAATTCTGGATTCTATGCAGAATGATATGCTGGAGAGAGCAAGAGCTCACAGAGATTCTCATACTTATGTAGCTACAAATTATGACGAATTTGTTCAGACAATCAACGAAAAACCAGGATTTGTAAAAGCAATGTGGTGCGGCTGCAAAGAATGTGAAGATAAGATCAAAGAAGAAACAGCTGCAACTTCCCGCTGCATTCCTTTTGAACAGGAAAATCTGTCAGATACCTGCGTATGCTGCGGAAAACCTGCAAAAAAAATGGTTTACTGGGGAAGAGCTTACTAAAAAATAAAAAACAGGAGCTGTTGCATTAAGTACATGTCCAGAATATTTCCGGAGCATGTTTAAAGCGACAGCTCCTTATCTGTTAAAAAAGGAGGAGAAAACGTGCGCTTAAAAACACCCGCCGGGGTCAATATGATTATTGAAATATTACAAAAACACGGCTATGAAGCCTTTGCAGTGGGGGGCTGCGTCCGGGACAGCATTCTTGGACGGATACCAGACGACTGGGATATCACCACCTCCGCTTCTCCTTATCAGGTAAAAGAACTATTTCAGCGGACAGTGGACACGGGACTGCAGCATGGTACCGTCACCGTTATGATGGGAAGCACCGGTTATGAAGTCACCACCTACCGCATCGACGGAGAATATGAAGACGGACGTCATCCAAAAGAAGTCCAGTTCACCTCCAACCTGACAGAAGACCTGAAGCGCCGGGATTTTACTATCAACGCCATGGCCTACAGCCCGGAACAAGGATTGATCGACCAATTCGGAGGCATGATGGATCTGCAGAAAAAAATCATCCGCTGCGTAGGCGATCCCTGGAAACGCTTCGGAGAAGACGCTTTAAGAATTCTGAGAGCGGTACGATTTGCCGCACAGCTGGGATTTACCATAGAGGAAAATACTCGTCAGGCGATTGTAGAATTGGCTCCCACTCTGGTGAAGATCAGCGCTGAACGTATCCAGACAGAAATTGTAAAACTGCTGCTCTCCCACCGCCCGCAATTATGGCAAACCGTATATGAGACAGGTATCACCCGCATCATCATGCCAGAATTTGACTGCATCATGACAACACCCCAGAATAACCCTCACCATATAGGAACTGTTGGAGAACATACGCTTCTCTCACTCCCCCAGGTGGAACCTGACAAAGTTTTGAGACTCACCATGCTGTTCCATGATATGGGAAAAGCTGAAACCCACTCCACCGATGAGCAGGGAATAGATCATTTTTACGGACATCAACAAGTCGGACAGGAGATCGCGAAAAAAATTCTCCGCCGCCTGAAATTTGACAATGACACCATACAGCAGGTAACGAAACTGGTCTTCTGGCATGACTACCGCACACTTCCCACCCCAAAAGCAGTGCGCCGCGCCATTCATCAGGTGGGTGAAGATCTTTTTCCTCTTCTCCTTAAGGTACAACGGGCAGACTGCCTGGCGCAAAGCAACTATCTCCGGGAAGAAAAACTGCAACGGATTACACAGGTAGAGAATATTTATCTGGAAATTCTCAGAAAAAAACAGTGCGTTTCTCTGAAAACCCTTGCCGTAACGGGAAAAGACCTGATACAGGAAGGTATGCAGCCGGGTCCAGGATTGGGCGAGACACTCCAAAAACTGCTGACCGTGGTTTTGGATGATCCCCAGATGAACAAGAAAGAAAAACTTTTGGAATACTGGAAAAAGGAATGTCTGTCATCGACATGGGAACACTGAAAATTCGTGGAATTGCCGGGAAATCAAGAAAATCCCCCGCATATTTTTACTTGTCAAAAAGAGAACCTATATTTTATAATAAAAAAATGCTAAAAATATTTCAGGAGGATACATGAATGAAAAGAGAAACCGTAATCGTACTTGATTTTGGCGGACAGTATAATCAGTTGATCGCAAGACGCGTTCGCGAATGTAACGTATACTGTGAAATCTATTCCTATAAAACAGATTTGGAAAAAATAAAAGCTCTGAACCCAAAGGGAATCATTTTCACTGGCGGACCAAACAGTGTTTATCTGGAAGACGCCCCTTCCTATGACAAAAAAATATACGAACTGGGTGTGCCGATTCTGGGAATCTGCTATGGTTCACAGCTTATGATGCATCAGCTTGGCGGAACCGTCTGCAAAGCTCCCGTCCGAGAATACGGTAAAATCGAAGTATCTGTAAATCAAAATTCCAAATTATTTGAAAATGTATCCGAAAAGACCATCTGTTGGATGAGTCACAACGATTATATAGAAAAAGCTGCTCCCGGATTCGAGATCATTGCCCATACGCCGGACTGCCCGGTAGCGGCAGTGGAAAATGCTGAAAAACAGCTGTATGCAACCCAGTTCCATCCTGAAGTTCTTCACACACTGGAAGGCAAAAAAATGCTGGCAAACTTTGTATACAACGTCTGTGGATGCACTGGCGACTGGAAAATGGACTCCTTCGTAGAAGAATCCATCTTGGCGATCCGTGAAAAAGTAGGCAACGGAAAAGTATTGTGCGCCCTCTCCGGCGGTGTAGATTCCTCTGTAGCTGCCGTTATGCTTTCTAAAGCAGTCGGAAATCAGCTAACCTGCGTATTCGTAGATCACGGTCTGCTCCGAAAAAATGAAGGCGATGAAGTGGAAGCTGTTTTCGGTCCGGAAGGAAACTATGACTTAAACTTTATCCGCGTCAATGCTCAGGAACGTTTTTACAAAAAATTACAGGGTGTGGAAGAACCGGAACAGAAGAGAAAAATCATCGGCGAAGAATTTATCCGTGTCTTTGAGGAAGAAGCCAAAAAAATCGGCAAAGTGGACTTCCTGGTACAGGGAACCATTTACCCGGATGTGGTGGAAAGCGGCGTTGGCGGCGAATCTACCGTGATCAAATCCCACCACAACGTAGGCGGACTTCCCGAATATGTAGACTTTAAAGAAATCATCGAGCCTCTGCGGGATCTGTTCAAGGATGAAGTAAGAAAAGCCGGACTGGAACTGGGAATCCCGGAATATCTGGTATTCCGTCAGCCATTCCCCGGACCGGGACTGGGCGTTCGTATCATCGGCGAGGTAACACCTGAAAAAGTCCGCATCGTACAGGATGCAGACGCTATTTATCGGGAAGAAATCGAAAAAGCCGGAATCTCCAAAGACCTGGGACAGTACTTTGCCGCCATTACCAATATGCGTTCTGTAGGATGCATGGGCGATGAAAGAACCTACGATTATGCGATTGCCCTGCGGGCGGTACTTACAAGCGACTTCATGACTGCAGAAAGCGCCGACCTGCCATGGGAAGTCCTGGGAAAAGTAACCAGCAGAATCGTCAATGAAGTGAAAGGGGTTAACCGGGTACTGTATGATTGTACTGGGAAACCGCCGGCAACGATTGAGTTTGAATAAGTTGGAGTATCGTAAAAATCTAGTGTCTATGCGGGTTTGCGGCACTTTCAAAAGTCTTTTGATAACAAATT